>CANFMT010000001.1 GCA_947448415.1 Burkholderiaceae bacterium
ATGCCAATGCTGTCATGTCTTACATTCTAACAAGCTAAAATGGAATTGGATGGGCCTCCCCGCATGGTGGGTTGGATAACCTGGTCAGGTCGGGAACGAAGCAGCCAAACCCAATTTCTGCCAGTGCCGGGGGTTTGGCTCATCCACCCTTCCCCCATCAAAAAAAGCGATTCAGAAAATCTTCAGAATCCTGAAAATTCCCCAAATCATCCAAATAATTAGCAAAACTAGGACAGTTCTAGCGTCCAATGAGATTCTGAATAACTGCAGATGTTTATGGGAACACTCAATAGATACTCGCAAAGCTGACCTCCTTAATATGGATAGATTCAGCGTAGAGACTTCAAGAAACGAGGAATAGGGTTTTGAGATTAATTGGATGTAGGAATCCACACATAAATAGAGCACCAAATAATTAATCTGAAAATCTTGGGCGCATACTAGAACAGCCAGCATGTTGAATTTTCTGATATAGCAGACTTCTATAACCTAATGCTTGACTGATACCAAGATCAAGAAATAATAATCATTATCTGCTATCTACAGGCTAACAATGCTGTAGGTTTGTATTGAGCTGCTTTTTGAGCCATTGACTCCAATCGCTCATGTAAATTATTTTTCATAAAGTACTCAATGATCGCCATCGGAACGATGGAATCTAGCTCCACCACGGCATCATATTTAACTGTTGTCCTATCCTTATCGGGCACCAACCTCCAAGTACCCTTGTAATACTTGGCGTCACCGCTGACCTGCTCAAAGCTCAAAAGCTGATAAGGTACTTCTGTATATTCGACAACTGTTTTCAGCTGAATATGAAAAAAGAGGATGTCCTCTTCTAGAGTTCTACTCACACGGACCTTATTAGCAGACCGGGAGAGTATCTTAAGATCGATTATGCCTGCAATGTTTTTAGAGGCTTCATAGTCAGTAAGAAAAGCATATGCATTACAAGGCTGAATCGGTACGGTGTAATTGGCATTGATATGAAACCGACCATTAGTCGGCTTAATATTGATCTGCACATTGAATGGGTTATCACTATCCTGCGCGGCAACTTGCAAGCTTAGGACACTCAGTATTGAGATCAATATCCATTTCATTAATGGATTTTAGAGGAGATTTGAAATGGCCGATGGAGCCATCTATTAATCTATAGCTTAATATGTATTACTCTCTTTGAAGAATACTTGCCAGCTTCAAAATTAACTGCCCTTGTTGCTATTAAGCGCCACTTCCCATGATCTAATGCCATCCAAGCCCAGAGCCTGGTTATATTGGGCTGAGCTAAACATGCGGTCTCCATAAGCGCTTAAGGACTGATGTTGTGCAAGATGCTTTAGAGCCTCCTGCATAGCAAAACCAAATACTCCCCTAGCAAGACTGGGATGAATCGCAATATCAATTCCATGAGCTTTGAAATCTTCTGCCTTTAAGGTCGATACAGGTCCGCCGACATCCACATTAAAAAGACACGGCGCTCCAAGCTCGTCTCTAATTCGCCTAATCATTTGCAAAGCTTCTGGATTGGCTTTGAGCTCTACGAAGATGGCATCAGCACCCGCAGCAATAAAAGCTTTAGCTCTCTGAATGCCTTCATCCAGACCAAAAGCGCCAACGCTATCGGTGCGCGCAATCACCATAAAGTCTGGATCGGATTTTGCTTTCACTGCAGCGCGAATATGTAACAGCGCATCATCAAATGACAACACTGTGCGCGCCCCTTCGAACTGGGCGCATTGCTTTGGAAACGTTTGATCTTCAATATGAATCGCAGCTACCCCTGCAGCCTCAAACTCGGTAATGGTTCTTTTAATATTCAGTGGCCCACCATAACCCGTGTCGGCATCACAAATTAAAGGGATGTCGATACATGCAGCGACGCGCCTTGCGTGATCGGACATCATGGTTAAATCTACCTGGCCAATATCAGGTGTGCCTAACAAAGAGGCAGACACCCCGTTACCAGTCATATACGCCGCCTGAAATCCAGCATTTTGAACTAAGCGAGCGCCATAGCCATCATAAATACCAGGCGCTACTACTGCATCATTTCCGGCAATCAGTTGCCGCAATTTTTGACGCTTTTGGTGAGCGGTAATATTCATTTAGCAAAATTCCAATCCGGATTAATTTTGAGAAAGGCAATTAATCCCCCTGCCTCAATCAGTGCAAGGATTTCCATTGGCAATGCTTTGGCTTGCAAGTGCACTCCGCTACTAGTGCTAATCTCACCGCGACTAAAGTCCACTGAGATTTCCTCACCATTTTTGATCTGGCTAATGTCACACTCTAATATTGGTAGGCCATTGTTAATGGCATTACGGTAAAACTGACGTCCAAAGGATTTGGCAACAATCCCTTTAATGTTCAGCAATTGCAAAATATGTGCGGCCTGCTCACGAGAAGAATTAATCCCAAAATTTTCACCGGCTACTAAAATGCCGCCGCCAGCTGTTGAAATCTGCCCGGCCATTCCCGGGCTTAATTGTTCAAAGGCCACACTGGCAACGTACTCCATAGTTTTGCCCGGTAAATACTTACTTGAGCAATGCAAATCGGTATTGACATCATCGCCAAGCACAAAGGCTTTAGCGCTTGTATTGTGTAAATCCACTTTTCCTGCTGTTCCCGCTGTTTTCATTACGCCGCCCTCCAATTACCACCCTCAACGGTGCGAGGATCCGTAATAAACCCGGTTAATGCAGAAGCTGCCACCGTAGCTGCTGACCCCAACCAAATATCGGAGTTTGCATTCGAAAGACGTCCTTTAAAGTTGCGATTAGCAGTAGAAATCACTGTATCGCCATCGCCTGGCACCAGGTGATTGGTAATGCCAACACAGGTTCCACAACCAGCTGCCTCAAATGAGGCTCCCGCCATCGTCAAGGCTTCAATTAATCCCTCTCGCAAAGCATCTAAATAGATTTTTCGAGATGCCGGAGTCACAATCATGCGCACTCCGTTAGCAATTTTCTTACCCTTCAAAATGGAAGCTGCTTGACGAATGTCATCTAAGCGACCATTCGTACAGGTGCCAATGAGTGCAAATTGAATCTTCTGAGTGCTCACCTCTTGCGCGGCCACGATATCATCCACACTATGTTTGCGAGCGACCTGTGGTGCCAATTGGCTGACATCGATCTCAATGACTTCAGAATACTGCGCATCGGGGTCAGCGGTGACTGGCTCAGGAATTTTTGCGCCATGTAACTTTAACCATTGCACAGTCTTTTCATCGCACTCCAAAATTGCTGCCTTGACGCCTAATTCTGCTGCGTGGTTGCATAAAGTCATGCGATCATCAATATCCATGTGGGCAACAGCTTCACCCACATATTCAATCGCTTTATAGTTCAAGCCCTCAGCACCAAAACGGCCTAACAGATGCAAGGTGATGTCTTTTGCCCATACCCCTGGCTGTAAACGCCCTTTAAGAATAATTTTGACGGTCTCAGGAACCTTAAACCACAATTTACCTGTCGCCATGACCGCAGAAACGTCGGTACCTTCGATACCCGTGCCGAAGGCATTAAAAGCACCGTAGCTTACCGAATGGGTATCGGTTCCCACCACTAGATTACCCGCAGTTAAATGACCGTCCTCTGGCATCACCTGGTGACATATTCCGTCACCGATGTCATACAGCTGTATGCCTGCATCTTGAGAAAACGATCGCATTTGGGTGTGTATCTCTGCAGCCTCAAGATTAGGTGGTGGAGAATAATGATCCATCACAAAGGCGGTATTTTTCGCAAAGACTAAATCTTTTGAGCCAATCTTATTGATCATCTTGATCGTATTACTCGCCCTGGTATCGGTAACCATCGCAAAATCTATTGAGCAAATCACTACATCACCAGCTCGGGTTGACGGAAGATTGGCGTGCTTTGCCAGAATTTTTTCACTAATTGTGTAACCCATATTTACTTCTCACTTAAATTAATTGATTTAATAATTTTTGCCCACTTATCGTTCTCTAGCTTTACAAAGGTTAATAATTCTTGGGGTGAAGATGGCGAAGCATCCAGATCAACTTGGCGCAAACGCTCTACTGTCGCAGGATCTTTTAAAGTGGTAGTAATCGCTTGATTTAATTTATCGATAATTGCAGGCGGCACTTTAGGTGGCGCAATAAACGCGTACCAATTGAGCGCTTGATAACCGGGATAGCCTTGCTCTGCAACTGTAGGAACGTTTGGCAAACCGGGGATTCTTTTGGGGCTAGTTACTGCAATCGGCCTTAGTTTTCCACCCTGAATTAAAGGCACCGCTGTTGGGGTGCTAGCAAAGATCGCAGTGATGTTGCCACCCAATAAATCAGTCATCGCTGGGCCGCCGCCCTTGTAATTAATATGCTCGGCTTTCATACCGGTGCGAGCCTTGAGTAATTCGCCCGCTAAATGCCCTGTACTACCATTTCCGGAAGAACCAAAAGTGACAAAAACATTTTTGTCTTTCCCAAGCGCAACATAATCTTGCAAGGATTTAATATTCGACTCAGTTCTGACAACCAAGATATTAGAAAAGGTTACGCCCTGAGAGATCATCGAAAAATCGACTAGCGGATTAAAGTTAGTCCCTCCTGGCATATGCGGATTAATTGCCATCGAACCGACTGTGGTTAACATAATCGTATAGCCATCTGGCTCGGCTTTCATGAGCAGATCGCTAGATAGATTACCGCCTGCTCCAGGCTTATTTTCGATTACAACAGATTGCCCCAAGACTTCAGCTAACTTAGGAACAATAAGTCTGGCTGCTGAATCAGCGCCACCACCAGGAGCAAATCCCACAATTAAACGAATAGGTTTATTTGGAAAAGGTGCCTGAGCAAATACAGCGTTACTAAAGAAACCTAATACCATCGCAAGCGCAAGGAGCGCCCAGTAAGACACTTTAGTCAATGATGTCTTCATCATGATTTTTACCCCTATCCATTCTCTATCACTGCATCACCCCAAGGTGACATCACCTCAGTGCAACCACTATTTAATCTACTAGCCCTCATCACTCCTGCAGGACACGCAAACAAATATGGGAAGATGTTTCTTCTATTAACGCTGGTTGGTAAAAAAGTGCCTAGGGCATCAAGGACCACATCATCAAGATGATGGTCTGCAACAATTTTGTCTGCTCCACTTAAATCAATGCGTGGCTGATGAAAGGCTTGCTCTAAATCAAATCCAAAATCAATCATGAATGAACTCAGTTGCATCACTGCGCCCAATATTTTTCTGCCACCAGAAGCGCCGATAGCAAAAAGTGTATCTTCCTGTGTCCGCCCAATCACTGGGCAGTAATTCGCCAAGCAACGTTTATTAGGGCCTAATGAGTTCGGTTTTCCTGGTTCTGGATCAAACCACATGATGCCGTTGTTTAACAAAATTCCCGTTGAAGGAGATACCACTCGCGAGCCAAATATAGAAAGCAAAGTTTGAGTGACTGAACACATATTGCCATGGCGATCAACCACACTAAAATGGGTCGTTGATCCTGGCGCCTGTGGCGCCTCATGGTCACCCATGCTCTCTAAACGCATAGCAAAAGCCTCATGCAGTGCCCTTGCATACTCGACATAAGTCTTGGCATCTGGCTTGACGGTAGATGGTTTGTACTCTTGCTCTAGCAAGGAAAGAGCTTTAGCAAAGGTGGGAGCTCCAGTTAAACCGGGAACACCATAGATCGTGGCGTCACGGTATGGAATTTCCAAAGGATCAACCCAACGAGCTTCGTAATACTCTAAATCCTCTAAGCTGAGGCATCCGCCCTTGCTCTGAATATCTTTCACTAAAGCTTGAGCAACTTTGCCGCGATAAAAACTAGCAGCGCCATGATTGGCAATCTCTTGCAAGGTTTGCGCAAGCACTTCTTGATTGAGATGTTTTTCTGTCAGCGCTGCCCATGAACCTGAGATCGGCCATTTACCTTGATCTAAAAAGAGCTTGGCGGCATCAGCATCCGCAGCTAAAGCTGCTGCGTTAGATGCGGTAATTAAGGTGGAGTACCAGTCAACTAACAATCCTTCTTGAGCCAATTTCGCTGCAGGCTCTACCAAGGTTTGCCAAGGCTTACTACCAAATCGCTGATGGGCTAGATCCATGCCTGCAACAACTCCAGGTACTGCTACCGCGGTAGCACCTTGCACATTGCGATCATCCACTACATGCGCCCATGGAAATAAATCCGATGCCTTGCCGTTGCCTGACAGAGGGTAATCTTTAGGGTCTAAAGAGCGTGGTGAACGCATTCCAAAATCTACTGCATAGGCTTTTTTCTCATCAGCCCTCCAAAGCACCATACAACCACCAGCCGCCAGTCCGCTCATCCATGGCTCTACGACTCCCAGAGCAAAGGAGGTTGCGATGGCGGCATCAACGGCATCACCGCCCTGCTCTAAAACTGCAGCGCCAACTTGCGCAGCGCGTTTGTGTTGAGATGAAACCACGCCATTGGCGGTTTTAATAACAACCTTAGCAACTTTTTGAGTATTTGAAAAATTATCTGGGCTATACATGGGATGTCTTTACGTATTTCACGATGTCGGCATGAGTAGCAAACCAAACATCACCTTTGGATTGCATATGCGCAATCAATTCTTTGAGAATCCAAATACGTGAACGATACCCAGTGACATGAGGATGCATAGTTAACTGAAAGAGGCCACCTTCTTCATATGCTGCATCAAACTCACGCTTAAAGATGTCAAATACATCTGCAGGTGAAATCTGGGGCCTCAGACCTGCGAAGCGATTCATATTGAAATACACCGCATCGTCACGTATCCACTCTACTGGCAGCTCTACCACTCCAGTATTGACTCCATCCATCATGAGCTCATAGCAATCGACATCAGCCATCAGTGATGAGTCATAGAGCAGACCCATCTCACAAATTAAGGCCAAGGTATTAGGACTAAAGTCCCAGGATGGTGTACGAATACCCACTGGCCGCTTCCCAGAAACTTTTTCCAGCACGTCGGAGCTACGAAGCATCAAATCTCTTTCTGCCTCAAGTGGAAGAACTGAATTACGCTCGTGAATCCAGCCATGCAAAGCGATTTCATGACCTTGCTCGCTGATTTGTTTTTGCTCATCCGGATAAAGCAAAGCCGTCACAGCAGGGACAAAAAAGCTAGCAGGTACTGCAGCATCGTTCAAGATTTTCAATATACGAGGAATACCCTGCAGATTGCCATACTGACCTTGCGAAAGGCGACCAATCGATTGGCCACCCTCTCGCAGCTCATTGGTTTCATGATCCGAATCAAATGAGAGTGCAACGGCACAGCGCGCGCCATTCGGCCAAACACTAGGCGCTAGTTTTTTACCTGCCCTAGCTTGGTCTACTAACTTGCGCCAATGATTCTCGGGCCATTGCCAAGGCTCTAATTGATCATTACTCACTTAGGATCCTTAGGCAATTTGCTGGCAATTAATTTAGCTGATGCGTACTCCTTGGCTACATACTTTGCAAAATCAGCGGGTTTTGAACCAACGCCTTCAAGACCTAACTGCGCAAACTGTTGCTTGACATCAGGTGAATTAAGGGCTGCAGCAACTTGCATCTGAATGCGGTTCGCCAGCTCAGGAGATGCCTTAGGCGGCAACCACAAGCCAAACCAATTGACCACCTCAAAACCTTTGAGCCCAGACTCTTGCATCGTCGGCACATTTGGCATGCCATCCCAGCGCTTGCTACCGGTAATCGCTATCGCGGTAACCTTATTCGCTTGAACATATTGCTGTGCAATTTGTGTACCCACAAAGAACATATCAATTCTTCCAGCCAGAACATCCGTCATCGCTTCTGCTACACCCTTAAATGGTACGGGCATGATATCGGTGTTCGTCATATTCTTCATCATCTCAGCCGGGATATGACTTGCAGTACCTAGGCCGGCATGGGCATAGGTTAATTTTCCAGGATTCTTCTTGGCTAATGCGATGAGCTGATCAAGATTTGTAACACCTAAGTCGGGGCGCACTACCAAGACTTGACCGAAATTTTGCGCTACTAAACTGACATGGGTAAAGTCTTTAACAGGGTCATAGGTTGTGTTGCTATTGAAGGGTGGAATATTCACGTGCGATGCAGTAGTAAATAACCAGCTATACCCATCAGGAGCTTGTTGTTCAAGATAGGCTGTACCAACGAGTCCACCGGCACCTGCCCGATTCTCAATCACAATCGGTTGCCCCCAAGCTTCAGACATCTTTGGCCCAATCACTCGGAACAACAAGTCTGGTGGACCGCCGGGTGGAGAAGGAACAATCACCTTAATCGGCTTTGTGGGATAGTCAGCCGCATGAACTAAACCTTGATTTGCGAATGAACTAATGGTGATCAATGCCAATGGTAATAAACACCTCAACATACCTAACAATCGCTTCATTGAGAAATCCTCACAGGTAAATTACTGACCGAAGATGCATTGATAGCCTCCAGCACAGCTACATTATGAATAGGATCGCCATCAGGCAACACTAGCTTTTTGTTTTGCTCAATACACTTTGCAAAATATTCCAACTCGGCCAATTCTGTGCTCATAGGCTCGTAGGAATACTCAACGGGTCGCGGCTTAGAAGTGACATTGTCACGATCAATCATGCACACCTTTAACCCCCAGGTATGCAAATGCTCAATATCACCCACTTCTACCCAGCCATTGGCACAGAACACTTGTAAGCGCCAAGTCTCTGCAGTTGCAATAACGGTACCTAAGTAGCCTGTTGCACCGCTTTCAAAGCGCATCAACATCGAAGTAGTGTCGTCTATCCCAAAGTCTTGAGCTAAGCGGAAGCTTTGAGCCGTCAGTTGCTCAACTCTTCCAGCCAAATAAATCATGGCATCCATGACATGCACACCACGCCCTGTCATTCCTCCTGCTGGGCCCTCTTCTTTGGCATGACGCCAATGCCCCTTTGGAAAGCGATAGGCGCTCGGTCCACAAAAATTGCCCTCCAAGTGCAGCACTCTTCCTAAAGCACCACTGGTAATGAGGCGATGAATTTCTTGTAGGGCTGGCTGAAAGCGCCAGTTATAGCCAACCGATAAAACTACGTCATGATCTTGGCATGCTTGCGCTGCTGCTTTTGCGCTCTCCAAATCTAGACCAATAGGTTTTTCAGAAAATACATGTTTACCGCTTTTAGCGGCCGCAATGATTTGTTCAGAATGCAGGGTATGAGGTGTTGCAAGCACAACCGCATCCACCTCATCACTTGCCAATAAGGCTTCGTAAGAATCAAATAGCTTTAGCCCAAATTCTTCTGCAAATGCCTGTGCTTTTTCCGGAGTTCTTGTGGCGCCCGCTACAAACTGAATATGCTCACTCTTCCCTTGAACATGGGACACCAAGTTATGTCCCCAGTTACCCATCCCAACTATGGCTGCTCTAATCATGTCTATGTCTCTTTATTGGTAGTTCAATTTGCTTGAATCTATATTTCTAAACAAAAGTGTAAGCGATTTTGCCCTCCAACTAAAGGCAAACCCACCAAATGGTGGGTTTCTTATCGACCAATCAAAATCGTGCTTACCGAGGCTTGGTTACTGGGATGAGTCCTGCCTTCGAAATGACTGAAGTCATATTTGGAGAGCTTAAGAATTTAATCAACTCAGCAGCACCTTGAGGGTTTGCCGAGTTAGTAGTGATGGCTCCAGCAAAGCTAAATCCTGGTTGCATTTCTTTTGGGATAGGTCCTAAATAAGTAATGCCAGGTGTATGAATAATTTCACTGACTTGCTGAAATCCAATCTCTGCTTCACCGCGTGCAACCACTGCCGCTACAGCCTCACCAGAAGGTGGACCGCGCACCTTCATACTTTTTCCCTTTACTTGATCTAAGATACCAAGCTTGTTAAACATCGTATTAGCAATGTATGTTCCGCTACCACTATCTGAGTAAGCAATAGAATTTGCCGCTAATAGCGTTTTTCTAAATGCATCCACTGTCCTGATATCCGGCTTAGGTGCACCCAACTTCACAGCAGCACCAATTTGTGAATACGCCAAAATAGTTACTGAATCAGGAATAACAAATCCACGCTTTGCTAGGTTTTCAGCGGACTCGCCATCCAAAATAATGATGTCTGCCTTTTGCCCACTGGCAAGGCGAGTCGGTATTGCCTCTGGAGAGTCCCCTATCGACGGGCCGCGCGTTGTAATTAATTTATTGCCGGTAGCCCGCTCAAATTCTGGGACAAGCTGTTCATACACACCATAAAAACCAGCAGATATCATGACTTTAATGTCTGCTGCAGATGCTGGATTGACAAACGCACACAATGCAAAGCATGCGCATGCTAAATATTGAGGTAATTTAAATTTCATTGCCCACTCCGTTTAATAGGTGATGGATTAAACAATCCCAGATTTTTCTAAGACATCTATTTGTTCTGGCAAGTATCCTAGATTTTTTAATATTGACCGAGTATCAGCTCCAATGCGGGGTGGAGGCGATCTTAAAGCTGGTCCATCCGACCTAAACTGAAAGGCTGCTTTTGGCAACTGAATATCGCGATCTAAGCCACACTCTGCCTGGGAAAAGTGACCAAAAAACCCTCGATCTAAAACCTGCTCCGATTGCATCACTTCAGGAACGCTCAATACTTTTGCTGCAGGTACTCCAGCCTCATTAATAATGGGCTCCCAATTGCTAGCAGAGTTGCCTAATAAAGCCTCTTGAATCGCATCGCGCAAAATTTGCGTATGGTTACGTCTGCTTGCGGCATCTTTGAAACGATCATCTTGCAGCATGCTAGCTAGGCCAATGGCCTTCAATAAATTCACAAACTGATGCTGCTCATTAATTGCAATGGCAAGCAAACCATCGGCAGTTTTAAATGTCGTTGAAGCTGGCGATCGACTCGGCGCTTCATTTCCTCTTAAGCCCGGAGGATTTCCGGTGTTGACGTAAGCAGTCAAAATACTAGACATCAATGCCATGCAACTATCGAGCATCGAGATATCGATATGCTGACCAGTGCCTGTTCGCGACCTCTGAAACAAGGCTGCTGATATAGCATATGCGCCAGACATCCCCATTGCGTAATCTACAACGGGTGGGCCAGACTTTAATGGGCCGCTTTCAGGCGTGCCCGTGATACTCATAAATCCAGCAGCTGCTTGAATGACACTGTCATACGCAGGATAGCGAGCCTTCGGGCCGGTCTGTCCGTAGCCGGTCATTGAGCAATAAATAATATCGGGCTTTACCTTGCACACTTGCTCATAGCCAATATTACGTTTTGACATCGAACCAGTTCGCAAGTTCTCCACAATGACATCGGCTGTGGCAGCCAACTTTAAAAAAATCTCTTGCCCCTCTTTGGTATCCAAATTGAGTGTTAATGAGCTCTTATTACCGCCTTGTGTTAAAAATGATGGGGACATTCCAATATCCCCCAGTTTTGCATCGCCTTCAGAACGCCAACGCGTAGACTCCCCCTTTTTAACAGGCTCTATCTTGATAACCTCGGCCCCCAACAGCGACAATTGATATGAAGCGTAAGGCCCAGCCAACACTCGTGTGATATCAAGAACTCTAATTCCACTAAAAGCTTGCATACATAATCTTTCTTAAATCCAATACAACATTTGCTTGGAGTATTACTCAAACGCTTTAATACCACCAGCGGCAATCAATCTTTCCCAAAACTTAGTATCGCTTTTTAGAAAGACTCCAAAAGCTTCTGGTGAATTTGATACAAATACTTCCGTTCCTTCAGACTCCAGGGATTGCTTCACCGCTGGGTTATTCATCGCCGTTTTAATACCGGCGTATAACTTATTGATTACCTCTGGCGGGGTACCTGCCGGAGCAAAAATAGCATTCCACTGATACATCTCGTAGCCCGCCAGACCTGCCGCTCTCATACCAGGCAGCCCCTCAACTAAAGGAGAGGCCTCTTTACTGGTTACAGCCAAACCGGTGAGCTGACCTGAGCGCATTAATTGCATAACAGTTGGTGTTGTAGCAAATGTCAGCTGTGACTCACCGCCAACTACTGAAATAACGGCTGGTGAGCCGCTCTTAAATGGCACATGAGTCATTTGTACGTTAGCTACTTCATTAAATAGAACGCCAGCAAAATGTGGTCCAGATCCAATGCCTGAGCTGGAATAATTTAATTTACCAGGGGAGGCTTTCGCAAGCTTAATCAATTCAGGTACAGAGCGAACGCCCAAGTCTTTATTAACCACCAATACCAATGGTGCAATCGTTAATTGAGACACAGGAGCAAATTGACTCTGGCGATAATCTGCCTTGGCATTTAATGCGGGATAGATCGAGACGCTACTTGCACTAGAAATTAATAGCGTATACCCATCAGGCTTAGATTTAGCAACGTACGAAGCCGCAGCAGAGCCGCCTGCTCCTGGCTTATTCTCAATCACGATAGATTGTCCAAGAGCGCGTCCAAGAGAAGGTCCCACTATTCTGGCAACCAAGTCTGTTCCACCACCCGGGGCATAACCTACGATTAATTTAATAGGTCTATCTGGGTAATTATCTGCGAATGCATGAGTTGCAATGAACAGCGTGCAGGCAATGAAGACTCTTTTAAACATATACACCTTAAGTAATTAGCAAATCATCAAAAAGGCTACGCACCATCGACTTCGATACCACGATCTTTTACTAATTTTTTCCACTTAGATGCATCCTTATCAATGAATGCCGTAAATTGCTGCGGCGTCATTGGCATCACCGTTAAAGTTTCGGCCTCAAATTTAGCCACCACTTGTGGATCCTTTAGTACTTTGTTCATTTGAGTATTGAGCGAATTCACAATATAAGGTGGTATTCCTGCTGGGCCAGAGATACCGTACCACTGCAAGCTAGAAAATTCTGGCATTCCTAACTCTGTAAATGTTGGCACTGTTGGAATTTGTGGCATACGCGCTTGAGAGCTAACGGCATAGGCTTTTAAGCGACCGGCTTTAATAAACTGCAGGGCAGCAATCAAACCGGGGAAGGCAATATCGGTGCGCCCTGCCATCACATCGACCATGGCCGGACCAATACCTCTATAGGGAACATGCAGGAACGGAATTCCGGTAGCGACACTTAACTGCTCCACCAACAGGTGAGATGAAGTTCCAGGACCAGCAGAGCCATAGGTAGCAGGCTTATTTCTTTTCTTTAATTCGGCCAACAGTGCATCTAAGGAATTTGCTTTACTTAACTCTGGGCCGACTACTAAGACATTAGGCGAGCCACCAACCATACCGATATGTGTAAAGTCTTTCATCGTATCGTAAGGAAGATTACGAATCGCTGGATTAGTCCCATGAGTACTAATATTGACGATCATGAATGTCTGACCATCGGGAGCTGCACGTGCAGTGGTCAAGCTCGCAATAGTTCCCCCGCCGCCGCCAATATTTTCAGCGATGAATGGAGTGCCCATTGCCTGGGATAGCTTATCAGCCATCGTACGGGCAATGAGGTCCAAACCACCTCCAGGTTGTGCCGGGATAATAATTTTTACTGGCTTGCCCGTCGGCCATACTTCTTTTGCCTGCAGACCGTTACGACCCATTAAAACAAGTCCAACGCCACCAACACCCATATGCAATAAGGATCTGCGGGCTTTAGAAATAAGCCTCATGTTGACCTCCGGTAGGATGATGAATGAATTAGGCTAACACTTTTCCATGAACGCCGGCACTAAGGGTTTTTGCTTCCCAGCGCTCCATTGGAACAACTTCTGCAACTGGGCCACCTGGTGAACGGAACTTCACAGGTAAATGACCTGGCTCAGTCAAGATCTCGCCACCATTTGCTTTGATTTCTTTAATGAAAGCATCTAAGTCTTCCACTTCCATTCCGATATGGTGAATACAAGGTGCTGGACCAGCAAAATCAGCCTCATCAGCATTGGCTGTTTCATAATGAATCAGAGTTAGATCCATGTATCCGTCTGTCATATGGCATGAGATGTGATCTCCATGCTTGCCTTTACGAAGAACCGTATTGACATGCTTGTATCCAAACACGGTCTCATGAAACTTTCTGGATTCATCAATGTTTAAAACGCGCATTGCAATATGTTTAATTAAATTGGCCATGACATTTTCCTTTTGGGGTTGGTTAGTTAGAGGGTTGAGTGGTTATTTCGTATTCATATTAATCATATATATGATTAATATGAATGTCAATAAAGTAGCCAATTTCAAGTAAAATAGGGCATCCAAGCCCATAAGGACTGTTGTGCATGAATAAGCGTAGCGGTATCGATCAACCCCTTTACAACTCTGTGAGAAGCCATATTTTGGCCAAACTCAGAGCTGGGGAATGGCAGCCTGGATCCAAAATCCCTACTGAGCCTGAGTTAGCAAAGTTATTTGCTGTGAGCGTAGGAACTGTCAGAAAAGCGGTAGAAGATCTCGTTTCTGAAAAAGTACTCATCAGGCGCGCTCGCATTGGAACGACTGTTGCAACACATGAACAGCATAATCAATTTAGCACCTTCTTTAATTTTTTAGCTCCTGATGGGAGCGAAATGCAGATTGAACCAAAACTTCTTTCTTTTAATAAAGTATTGGCCAATAGTGATGTAGCAAAAATTCTTGAGGTGCGTGAAGGTGATGCCCTTATAGCAATTGATAACCTTCGTATCATTAATGGTCAACCTACTATGTATGACCAAATTTGGTTACCGCAGAAAAAGTTTATAAAGCTTAGTCAAAAAAGCTTTGAGAATAGAGAGGGGTCTATCTACTCACTATATCAATCCCAGTTCATGATGACCATTGTCAGAATTCATGAGCAAGTGGAAGCCATTAAAGCCCCCGTCTTTGTGATGCAAGAGCTCAATCTAAAGAAGACCGAACCCGTTCTCAAAATCAGCCGCTATGCCTATACCTATGGCGATGAGATCGTTGAATACCGCAACCGCTACGTCAATACGGCTCTCAGTCTTTACCAAAACGAAATTGGCTTAAAAGAATAATTCACCCCCATCCAAACCTATAAAGCACTTATGCCCCAAGCCATTATTTTCGATGTAGAAGCAACCGATAAAAACGATGCCGTGATTATTGAAGCGGCAACACTTGATGTCACCTCCATCAATCCATTTGAAGTAGGTAACCCTTGGGTCCAGCGCTATAACCCAGGCAAACCAATTAGTCTTGGCGCACTGGCTACTCATCACATCATGGATGAAGAGTTAGTGAATTGCCCTGCAAGCAGTTCTTTTAAATTACCTGCTGGTACAAAGTATTTAATTGGACACAATATTGATTTTGATTGGGTTGCTATAGGCAGTCCTGAAGTCAAGCGGATCTGCACTTTGGCACTGGCTCGCAGCCTTTGGCCAGAATTAGATAGCCATACGCAGAGCGCCCTACTTTATTACTTTGAGCGCGATACCGCTCGAGATCAATTACGTAATGCGCATAGCGCACTAGCTGACGTTTGGATTTGCTCAAAAATCGTTGTTCAAATTATTGAGAAATTGCATCCAGTTTCCTTAGACGCCCTATGGGAGATGTCTGAAAAAGCCAGAATTCCGAAGACCATGCCATATGGTAAGCACAAGGGTGAACTGATAAGCCAAGTGCCTAGCGATTACAAGCAATGGTTGCTACGCCAGGATAACGTTTCTGGATACCTGCGCAAAGCACTTGAAGCTAAATAAGTTCAAATAACAAAAAAGGAGGCTATTAACCTCCTTTTTTTGGTTTCACGACGTCGCTACTTATACAGTCCTTGATTGAGACAATCAATCAACCGTCACTTCAGTAGTTTTTACTAGCTTGACCCAAAACTTCTCATCCTCCACTAAAAACTTGGCAAATTGGGCTGGTGAGCTAGAGGTTGACACTTCAGTACCCTCGCGTGCGAGCGCAGCTTTAACGTTTGGATTTTTTAGAGCCACTTGCGCTGCATCATAAATCTTTTGCACAATATCTTGCGGTGTTCCAGCGGGAACAAATAAGCCATACCAAAACTCAATGGCGTAATCAGGCAATCCTGCCTCACGCATACCAGGAATGCCAGGCGCCAAGGGTGAGCGCTCACGAGAAGATATTGCTAGGCCTTTTAGACGCCCCGCCTGAACCATTGGCAATACAGAAGGCGGAGTGCCAAAAGTTAATTGCGTGTCGCCAGCAATCACCGATTGAACAGCTAGCGAGCCTCCACGAAATGGAATGTGAGTCATCTTCACATCAGCAACCTGCCCAAATAGCGCGCCAGCCAAATGAGGAGCGGATCCGTTTCCAGAGGAGCTGTAGTTCAAGCCACCTGGATCTTGCTTCGCTTTGGCGATCAACTCTTTGACTGTTGAAATTCCGGCGCCTGGGAAAGCTGCAATCACGATTGGTGAACTAGTGACCTTGGTCACCGGCATTAAATCGCTCGCCTTGTACCCTAGCTTTGGATTCAGCGCAGGATTTACCGAGATGCTACTGGGGCTAGCAATCAAAATGGTGTAGCCATCTGGCGCAGACTTTGCAACCTGTTCAGCGGCAATACTAGAACCTGCCCCGGGTTTATTTTCAACAATAATGGACTGCCCTAAGGCCTGCCCTAGCGGTACGCTAATATTACGCGCAACATAATCGGCGGCTCCACCCGGTGTAAAGCCCACAATTAATTTAATGGGCTTATTTGGGTAAGACTGAGCCTGAAGACTACCCATGCCGATTGTCAATATCAGCGGAACAAATAATTTCAACGTAAACATTGATGTCTCCTAACTACTTTTTAGTATTGTTTAATTAGTTCACTATTGTTAGTCAATAAATTTATGGCGTTCCGGCCAAAACAATTTTTCCTAAGTGACGATTACCATCCATCATCGCCTTAGCTTCTAGTAAATCCTCAAAGGGAAGTGTTTTGTAAACCTTTGGCACTATCTTTCCCGCATCTACTAAAGGCAAGATTTGCTTTTTAAAGGCCGGCATAGATGCAGCGCGTTGCTCTGCTGTACGCAATTTATTCGATACCCCAAACAAGGTAAGACGTTTAGCATGCAATGCCTCAATATCAATCTCTGCTTTATATACTTCATCTACATATCCAACAGTTGCTAAGCGACCTTCGAATGCTAGCGAACGAATACATTCTGCAAACATCGAGCCACCAACTGCATTAATGACTAGGTCAACACCTTTGCCATCGGTAGCCTTCATAACTGCGTCATGAAAATCGGGATTGCGCGTACAAATTCCTAAATCCAGGCCAAGGCCACGTAGTTGCTCTAACTTTTCCTCAGAGCCCGAAGTACCAATCACCTTTGCTCCCAAAGCCTTTGCCATTGATAAGGCGGTTACACCTACACCAGAGGTAATACCTGGAATCAGAACCCACTCACCCGCTTTGATGTGGCCTTGTAATACCAACATATCAAACACCACTAGTGATGTCAGGGGCAATGCAGCAGCCTGCTCCCAGGTCAGCGCTTGTGGAGCATGCATAGTCTCGCGCTCTGATACCAATACATATTCGGCAAATGCGCCTGGGCAACGACCCATCACTCGATCACCCACTTTAAATTCTTTGACCGCAGATCCGCAGGCCACTACCTCTCCTGAAGCTTCCATCCCAATCTGCTTGGCAGTACCAGCTTTATGAAGACCATGACCGAGAATAAATTCACCTCGATTTAATCCGGCCGCTTTTACGCGGATTAGTACCTGATCTGGCCCCGGCTTTGGCTGCTCAACATCTCGCATGTCTATTTGCGCATTTACACCATCGCTTTGCATCCAATATGACTTCATCATCTTCTTTCTAGGTTATTTTTTAGTTGTTCTTATGGCGTTTGATAATTGTTGATTTATTTACCGCGAAAGACTGGCTTACGCTTTTCCATGAAGGCACGTCTACCCTCTGCATAATCTTCACTCTCAAAGCAATCTTTGATTAATTGACGGCAGTGATCATGATCAATCTCAGGAGATGGCTTTAATATCTCAGCAATAATTGATTTTCCAGCGCATACCGTAATAGGGGCATTGGCCGCTAATGCCTCTTTATATTCCGCCTCAAGAGCATCTAAGTTGCCCGTTTCACAAACACGAGTGATCAGACCTACAGCGTGCGCCTCTTTTGCGCTGATGCGTCTGGCAGTAAAAAATAAGTCTTTTGCTACTGCTGGGCCAACTAAGTCCACTAAATTTTTCAACGCGGAGTAGCGGTAACCAAGACCTAGGCGAGCGGCCGGAATAGAGAACACAGAATCATCTGCAGCAATACGAATATCGCAACTCATGGCCACATTCACACCACCGCCTATACAGTAACCTTTGATACGCGCTAAGGTAGGTTTACTAAAGTTGTAAATACCCATGAGCGCCTGCTCGGCCATGAGCTCATAGCGAGTCACCGCCTCTTTTGCGGCACGCATATCTTCAAACTGGGTAATATCTGCACCCGATACAAAGGCCTTTTCACCCGCTCCAGAGAAAACTACCAAACGTATACGCTCATCAGACTCAGCGATATTGAGCAAAGGGGTAACCGCCTCCCACATATCTACTGAAAGCGCATTGTGACGCTCAGGATTATTAAACTGAATTTGCAGAGTGTTGCCATCCTTGTCGAGCCAGACTTTGACACGCTCAGTGCTAGATTGATAAGTAACTGTGCTCATTAATACACTCCTTTAGATTTTAAGACAGCGAGTTCGGCAGTTTCTAAGCCAATCTCTTTCAGAATTTCTTCGCTATGTTCACCACGCTTAGGGGCAGAACGAGCGATTGTGCTGGGCGTTCTTTCCAGTTGCATAGGTTGTCCAACTAGTCGTTGTGGGCCCTGATGTTTTGAAACTACCTCCTTAACGATACCTAAATGCTGAACTTGAGGTTCTTCAAATACACCTTTAACATCATTGATCAGTCCACAGGCAACACCACCTGCATTAAATCGCTCTACCCAGTAAGCGCAATCTTGCGCAGCTAGGCGGCGATTAATTTCTGCGTTAATAGAATCTCTATTAATAGATCTTCCCTGTTTATCTTTGTAACGCTCATCAGTCACCCATTCAGGTGCGCCAAGAATGTCGCAAAAACGCTCCCATATTTTTGAACCAAAGACGGCGATGTTCATATAACCATCTTTAGCTTTGTAGACACCAGTAGGAATACTGGTGGGATGATAGTTGCCAGCCTGCGTTGGAATATCTCCTTCAATTAACCAGCGTGAGGTTTGGAAATCCATCATATAAACCATAGCCTCCAATAAGGAGGTATGAAGCCATTGCCCTTTACCGGATACGTCACGCTCAAGCAATGCCACTAAGATCCCTTGAGCAGCGAAAATTCCAGCACATAAATCCGCAATCGGAATGCCAACCCGCATTGGTCCCTCACCAGGCATTCCGGTGACAGACATTAGTCCACTCATACCCTGCGCAATTTGATCAAATCCCGGTCTTTGTGCCATAGGACCAGTCTGACCAAATCCAGAAATACTGGCATACACCAAGCCAGGGTGATCTTTGCTTAAAGTCTCATAGTCAATGCCCAAGCGAAATTTCACATCAGGCCTAAAGTTCTCCACCACAACATCAGCGCTAGCAATCAACTTCTTCAGGATCGCAATACCCTCTGGCTCTTTCAGATTTAAGGTAATGGACCGTTTGTTGCGATGGGTATATTGATAGTCAGAACCATCTTGCCCGCCTAAGGTATCGTCGCCTCGCATGTGATCAGGCATTTGCACTTGAATTACATCCGCGCCCCAGTCTGCCAACTGGCGACAGGCTGTAGGACCAGCTCTCACCTGGGTTAAATCAATTACTCGAAAGCGCGCTAGAGCGGCAGAAGCAGGTAAATGCGGCATAGTTTCAACTCGATTCAATAAAAATTAAAAAAACATTTTGGTGATAACTTGGTACATCTGATTAACTAGCAATTTGGTTTTTAAGCTTTGCGCCATTAGCGAATAAGCGTAAATTCTGAACAAATAACTCCAATACCCTATTCTCATTTCCGGCAGAATGTCCGGCAGAGTGTGGAGTAACAATCACGTTATCCATGCCCCAAAGAGGAGAGTTAGTGTCCAGCGGCTCAGATGCAAATACATCTAAGTAGGCACCTGCTAATTGTTGAGTCTTAAGCGCTGCAATTAAATCTGGCTCAACAATAATCTCACCACGAGCAATATTGATGAGATGCGCTCCAAAAGGAAGCAAGTTAATAGTCTTCTGATTGATTAAGCCGCGTGTCTCACTGCTTAACGGACATGCAATTACAAGCCATTGAGCTTGAGGTAATAGTTCCGGCAATTCTGAGATATGGCGTACATCATCTGATTCCAACTTCCTAAGCTTTAAACTCGTATTGAAACCGACTAGGATCGTCTTGACACCAATGGCTTGCAATACTCGCGCAATGCCTCCGCCTATTGGGCCTCTGCCAATAATGACAACTGTCTGACCCGCTAGATCTGGGGGTAGCGAGTGATTAATCAAAGAATCCCATCTCCGTTCAGCTTGCGCTTTAAGCATTAAGGGAAACTTTCGCGCTAGCATCAATATCCCAGCAATAGCATTTTGCATCACTATTGGCGCATTAACACCTGAAGATCCAGAGACCTTGACTCCGCGAGCCATTAAATCCAGATAGATTTGGCGGTCAGCCCCCGCCGAATGAATTTGTACCCAGCGTAGATCATGAGAATTTAATAACAGATCGTAAAACACCTGCGTTGAGGGAGCAGTTTTTTGTTTAGTAGATGTTGAAGTCACATCTCTTGATATCAAGGCCACATCAAATTCAACTCCAGGCTTTTGCTCTGAACTATTCATTAACTCTACTGATAGGTTTACCTCATGACTCAGTAGGCTTTTCAATTCATTTAGGGCTTTGGGGCTCACTAATACTCGTAGCGACATATTAGCCCTTAGGAAAGCCATAAAGACGAGCGGGATTACTTACCAAAACACGCTCTAAGGTGGCGGGCTGATCAATCCAACGAGACAATAAGTTCACCAAGTTTCCATCATTAGGAATCAAAGAAGATTCAAAGTAATTAATGTGAGGCCAATCCGTACCCCAAACAATGTTGTCTGGATTGGCTGCTAGCAAAGCTTTTGCAAAGGGATCAACATCCGTATAAGCTTTACTAAAGTCACCAATGCGATCAGCCCCAGAAATCTTGACCCAGCCTTTGCCCTCTGCAAGTAATTGGCAAAGAAATTGGAATCCAGGGTTATTCAGTCCATGGCTAGTGTTCATCCGACCCATATGGTCGATGACCAATGGCAAACCCAAAGGCAGTAGTTTTGGTGCAAGGTCTTGTAAGTCCGGCGCATGCGCCCATATTTGTGCATGCCAGCCTCGCTCAGCAAACTTTGGCGCTAACTTTTGTAATACCTCAAGACCAACTCCATTGCGATACATTGGCTTTCCATCAATTTGCAATAAATTAAAGCGCGCGCCACGCACCCCTAACTCATGCCAATGGTCTAGCTCTTTATCAGTGACATTCATATCAGGAACTACAACACCTCTAAACCGATCGGGGAACTGCTCAAGCCCTTCCAATAGAGAGCCATTATTAGTCCCACAAACACTTGCGGTCACCAAAACACCTCGAGCAAAACCAATCTGATCTAGATGTGCAGAAAATTGAGTTGGTGAAAATTCTTGAGGGGTATAACTACGATCCTCTGCCAAAGGATATTTTGCAAAAGGTCCAAAGACATGAACATGGCTATCGCATGCACCAGCTGGCACCGCAAAGTTAATTGGGGCGTAATCCGATCTTGGAAGTAAACAAGCGCGACTCATTTTATTTATTCAGCCTTTATTTTTCCAGACTGCAATAAAGCCTGAGAGTTACTTGACTCTTGAATTAACATTGCCGCCCATTCTTGTGGAGTTGATGATTTAGCAGTGCTGCCAAGCACTCTTAAACGCCCACGTACTCCACTGTCATCAATTGCCTGTTTGAGTGAGGCATTTAGTGACTTCACCACATTAGGCGGGGTTCCTAAAGGCGCTAAGATTCCTGCCGTAGTGCTAGCATCTAAGTCCACTCCCATTGCCTCGCGTAACGTAGGCGAGTCTGGCAAACCAGGATCTCGCTCCTTCGATAAGACCGCCAAAATTCTTAAATTACCAGAATCAACAAATGGCTTTGAGCTAGTAATCTGATCAACGACAAAATCAATCTGCCCACCCATGAGATCAGTGAGCGCTGGGGCAGAACCTTTGTAGGGAATGACATTGAAACTAGCTTTACTCGCGTCTTCCATGCGCAAGATCGCAATGTGGTTTGACGTCCCCTGCCCTGCGTGACCAACCGAAACTGATCCAGGCGCAGTTTTTGCAGCTTGCAGCAATGCTTTTGCATTTGGAAAGCGTTTGTCATCTTTGCGCACGACCAATACCAGTGGGGAAATTGCTGCGAGGCCAACTGGCTCAAAGCTATCGGGCTTATATGGTGGCGCCTTAAGCATGTAAGGTAAAACTGAAATCGTATTAGTCGTGGCAACTAAAAGCGTATGGCCATCAGGCTCGGCACGTGCGACATAATTTGATCCAATTGCACCACCAGCTCCAGCCTTATTCTCCACAACCACAGACTGCCCAGTTACTTTAGAAAGTGAGGGTGCTATAGACCTAGCAATGACATCAATATTACCGCCTGGTGCAAATGGCACGACTAAAGTAATTGTCTTGCTTGGGTAAGTTTGTGCCGATGCCCAAAAAGAGTAGCAGAGCACCAAAATGCCCAAAGTCAACCTTTGGAAATAAATTTGCAGCATGTTTGTCTCCAGCGATTATTCGCTATTGTGTCTTTTATTTTTAACTACTTAAGTGCTAAGAACTATGTATCGAATCCTCAGCAAGTCATGCTACCTCAAATTGCATAACTCGACTCACTCCTTAAATGTCGGATCTAGTCGATCTACGAACCTCAGTAATCCCGGCCACTCCATTAAGCCATAGGGCCTGCGTGTTTGAGGTTGGTAGTTCATATAGGTCTCTTCTAGGACTGCTGGGGGGACTTCCTGTAGCGGAGTATTGCAAGCCATTGCTGCCAGTTGTGCACGACAAGAAGTTTCTAGGCGATGCATCCAGTTAAAGGCTTCACCGACCGACCTACCAGCGGTCAATAATCCATGATTACGCAAAATCATTGCCTCTGCATTTCCTAGATCGCGCACCAATACCTCTTGTTCTGCCATATCCAGCACGACACCCATGTAGTCGTGATAACTGATCTTCAGAAAACGCATCGCGGTTTGGTTGATTGGTAATAGCCCACATTTCAAAGAAGAAATCGCCATACCTGCTGGTGTATGAGTATGAATGACACAATCTACTTCTGGACGTGCCTTATGCACTGCGCTATGCAAAATATATCCGGGTTTATTAAAGCCGTAGTTCAATTCACCAAAATCTGGTTTAAATAGTACTTCACCATCGTGGCTAATCTTCAAAAAGCAAGAGGCAGTCATTTCTTCGTACATCATGCCGTATGGATTTGTTAGGAAAGCACCATCCTCTCCGGGAACGCGAATCGTAATGTGATTGGCCATCATGTCCGACATTCCAAAGTGAGCAATCAGTCGATAGCATGCAGCTAAATCCACGCGAGCTTTCCACTCCTCAGGAGTAACCTTATCTTTGAGGGAGGGTAGTTCCAAGCGGCCAAATTTCATGATGATTACCTTGTTATTTGCTAGTTTTTTTCATTTCTGTAAATCAATACTATTTTAAGTACTTAAATGATGAATAACTCATTTTGACCATGATTTAGCTAAATCCCTGACGGATAAACCCTTGCCGCCAAGTAATTCGCCCGAGATTTTCTCGGCTTGCTTTAGCCCCACCCTAGGTTCAGCCAATTCACAGAATTTGTCCACCAACTCTTGATCGGTTAATGGCTCATCGGGATCACCATGACGCGTGAGCTGATGGTGCGCATATACAGTGCCATCTACCATCTCGATTTCCACCTTGGCTGAACGATGCACCGGAAAATGAGAGGCGCACTCTGGATCGAGGGCAAGCTTTACCTTTTCTTCCATTGCGTATATTTGCGGATTGCTTAAAGCATCTTGCAAGAAAGCCTTCTCTCGCACACGACCTAGAATAATTCTGGCCGATACCGTATAGGTCAGACTAAATTTAGCTTCGAATGGAGATTTTGGATGGACGTAATGACAAACTTCAACTGTTGGCTTATATCCACCAACACGAATCTCTTTAATGTTCTGAGCATCAATCGGGTGGGTATTGAGTAGGTAAGATACGGCATCAATAGCTGGAAAGTTATGACCGCAGCAACCATGGTTCTTAAAAGTGATTTGCTCAATATTCCAGCCTTTACCTAGCCCCTCAAATAGCATATCCCAGTGAGGGTTTTCGCATAGGGCAGCCCCAAAGCCGGCATCGCCCTCTAATAAATCTGGTGTCCCAGTCATTCCTGCTTGCGCTAACAAGGCAGCATTTAAACCCACCTCTGCCGCATGGCCTGGATGCATCGGCTTAGTCATAGAGTCTGAACGAAAGGCTTGCTGCAGACCGCTAGCAAAGGTTCCTGCTGTTGCCATGGCATCACATGCCTGCGCAGCATTGAGGCGTAGCAAATATGCGCAAGCTGCAGCCGCTCCAAAAACACCAACAGTACCCGTCGTATGAAAAAACTGATAGTGACTAGGCTGAATGACCTTGCTAATCCGAGTAGAAACTTCGTACCCAACAATGATGGCTGCTAACAAATCATTTAACGAATCATTACGCGACTCAGCCAAAGCAAATGCTGCTGAGATTGTTGGGCAAGCTGGGTGATAAGCGCCATCGCGGTAAATGTCATCAAACTCGGCAATATGACTAATAGTTCCATTGAGAAACGCAGCCGCCCTAGAAAATGCTTTTTGAGAACTTCCAGCAATAGTGCACTGCCCAGCGCCAAGTTCCTCTTGATAACCTTTAAGCAGCTTTACCGCAGCCTCAGTATCGCTACCTGCAATCAGGGCACCCTGCCAATCCAAAAGTGCGCGGCGCGCACTATGGAGAGTTGCCGGGGAAAAATTTGCGGCGTAACTACTCTCAATAAAACTACCAAACTGTTGAAGTAATGTCATGACTTACTCTGGCTTAGCGCCAGATGCCTTTACAACCGGAATCCAAAGCTGGTAATCATTGCGAACGAATTTTGTGAATTCTTGAACATTCATCGGGATCGGATCTGCCCCTAACCCTAAGAGTTTTTGCTTAATGGCTGGCTCTTCCAAAATACTGAGGGTTGTTTCATTTAGCTTTTTGACAATGGCTGGATCAGTGCCTGCAGGAGCAAAGAATCCAAACCATGCGCCAGTTGCAATATCAACCCCTAACTCGTTTAAGGTTGGTAAATCAGGCATCGCACTAATTCTCTTTTTTGAGGAAACAGCAATAGCGTTCAATTGCCCAGCTTTAATTAATGGCACTACTGATGGCGCTGTAGCAAACATAAATTGCAAACGTCCTGCAATCAAATCTCGAGTAGCTTCTGCTCCCTTATAAGGAATATGGGTTGCATCAATATTGAGCTTTTGTGCAAATAAGTAACTAATTAAGTGGGCGGTAGTGCCAATTCCAGTAGAACCATAATTAATAGCACCTGGGTTAACTTTTAGGTATGCGGTAAATTCTTTCCAGTTCTTAATGCCGCTACTTGCCGGCACCGCCAAGATATTGGGTACATCACCAAGAAGCGCTACAGGCTGCAAGGCTTTCTGAGGGTTAACTGGTAAATTACCAAACAAAGTTGGGTTAATCGAAATCGGGCCAATAGAGCTTGCGAGTAATGTATAGCCATCAGGAGCAGCACGACCAACAATCTCAGTACCCAAATTTCCAGCAGCACCAGGCTTATTCTCGATCACGACTGGCACTTTCCAGCGAATACTCATTTGATTGCCTACTTCACGCGCCAAAATGTCAGTAGTACCACCTGCGGTAAATGACACAATGATTTTGATTGGCTTATCGGGGTAATTGGCTGCAGACTGAGCAAATACAGCGGAGCTTAAAGTCAGCGCACAGCCCAAAGATAATACAAACGATTGAATGGCTTTCATTTTTAATTGTCTCTTTGTTTATTTTTAATTTTGGTTACTTTTGTTTTTTTGGTTTATTGCTTTTGGTGCCACTAATTCAATGCCCTACTATGCCCGCTGATTAAAGCGCCTGTCAAATACCTCTTCGGCAATCCTGTTTTTCAAGATCTCGATTGAGCCGCCAGCAATCATCCAGCCACGGGTCCGTCTTACGCAATACTCTACCAAGGTTTCTTGACTATATCCTGTGGCACCCATGATTTGCAGGGCCTCATTGGAAACCTCAAATCCGGTGTTATTACATATGAGCTTGGCAGCAGTGGTTTCATACGCGGATGGCAAGCCGCCCTCTGCATTCACTGCTGCTCTATAGAGCATCAACTGCGCTGCGTCGAGCTTTACGGCCATTTCTGCAAATTTCCATTGAATCCCCTGAAATTCGCAGATCTGCTTGCCAAACTGTTCGCGTACTGAGGCATATTCTTTGGCCTTATTAAACGCATATCGACCTAGAGCAAGCGCGCGTGAAGAATTACCAATGCGCTCTACATTAAATCCGCTAATTTGCTTTTTAAAACCGCCGGGGCCTAAAAGCAATGCAGAGTCAGGAATAAAGCAATCCTCAAAGTACAGCTGTGACCACTCCTCACCGCTCATAAAACTATTTGGCTGACCTACAGTCAAGCCTGGGGTACCCCGCTCTACCAACACAGACCCAATTCCATCTAAGCCTGGTCCAAAGCGGACATACACCAAAAATAATGCTGCTTCAGGGCTATGCGTAGAGAAAACTTTTGAGCCATTGATCAGGTAACCGCCATCCACCTTCTTGGCAGATGTTGCCAACTCAGTTACAGCAGAGCCAGCACCGGGCTCGCTCATTCCTAAGCCGAGAATTTTCTTACCTGCCAGCAAGTCAGGCAGATACTGTTCTTTTTGCTCTTCGCTTGCATACTCGACAAAGGTTCTGATAGCGCCGAAATTTCCAGCCTGCACAACGTCTGCAGATTTAGGGCAATGCAAAGCGACTTCTTGGATAGCAATCACTGCATCCATCAATGTGCCACCCATGCCACCATCTTTTTCAGGAAACGCGATACCTAATAAACCTTGCTCGCTAATCTTTTGGGCAATAGCCCATGGATACTCAGGGCTATGAGCACGCTCTAGAGCGCCAGGAGCCAATTCTTTTTCGGCAAACTTTGCAACAGCATCCGCAAATGCTCTTTGCTCGTCATTTAAATGAAAGTCCATGTCTCGTTCCTAATTTATAAGCGTATCTTTTTGGTTTAATTCACACAATTTTGGGGTGAGCCAGCTGCATAAGAATTGATGTTGTCAAAGGCGCTTCCAAAATAAGCTTCGTAATTATCTTTTTCAACAAAACCAATATGGGGTGTGCATAGGCAATTGGATAAATGCAAGAGCGGATGGTCTGCACCCAGTACCGGCTCAGATTCATAGGTATCTACTGCAGCATATCCAGGTCTGCCCTGTTTCAAGGCTGCCTCTAGAGCACCATCTTCGATTAATTCTGCACGACTTGCATTCACGAGTAAGGCGGTAGACTTCATCATTGCTAAGTCAGACGCCTTCACAATGCCACGCGTTTGATCATTCAGTCTTAGTTGCAAACAAACTATGTCGCTGTTACTAAAAAACTCCTCTTTAGATGCAGCAGTTTCAAAGCCAGCTTGCTGCGCCTTTTCTATGCTCGTAGCACGGCCCCATACCAAGGGCTTTGCACCGAAGGCTTTTCCTATCTCACAAACTTGCTTACCAATTCGTCCGTAACCGTAAACTCCCAGCACCTTGCCTGAGAGCTGACTTCCTAGGTAGCCTTGCCATTGGCCACCCTTTAATCTATTGACCTCTTCTACAAAGCGTCGTAAGGCGGCCAAAATTAAGAGCATATTAAGTTCAGCAGTAGCAGCTCCTGAGCCCCTACCATCCATCACCATAATGCCTTTATCTTTACAGGCCTGCAGATCGACGTGCGAGGCTATTTTTCCGGTTTGCGATATTACTTTTAACTTTGGCAGGCGATCCAATAGCTCTCTTGTAATAACTGTTCTTTCACGGATCAGCACAATTGCTTCGGCATCCTTAAACCGATCTGCCAAGGCATCAACCCCAGAAACAGTATTGTTG
Source organism: Burkholderiaceae bacterium (assembly GCA_947448415.1). Classification (GTDB taxonomy): domain Bacteria; phylum Pseudomonadota; class Gammaproteobacteria; order Burkholderiales; family Burkholderiaceae; genus Polynucleobacter. The sequence continues at coordinate 28,174 of CANFMT010000001.1, forward strand.
AAGATCTCAACAGTATGGTTTTTGAGCTTATCAAAGCAGCCTAAATTGCGGATGCAGTCTTGATGGTCGTCAGAAATAACAATATGCATTTACTTTTCCATCTATTCAAATAATTTATCTAGATTGGCCGGGATAAATCCAGGACCACTTTGCTTGGCAAGAAGCTCCATATCTAAGCTTAACCTTTGCAAACCCATCTCGCGAGCAACAAACACCGGCCCACCATGCCAACGAGGAAAACCATAGCCATTTACTAAGGCAATATCGCAATCGGTAGCATCACTTACAACGCCCTCCGAGATGAGGTGCGCAACCTCGTTGATCATAGCAAGGAGAACACGATGAACGATTTCCTCGGAAGTGAACTCCCGTCTATCGATCCCTTTTGCAGCACTCGCCTCATCAATCACCTGCTTTACCACCGGATCAGATAAGCCTTTCTTTGCGCCCTCAAGATATTGGTAATAGCCTGATCCTGTTTTCCGCCCAAAACGTCCTGCTTGGCATAGAGTATCTGGAATAGTGACATACCGGTGCGCCGGGTCTCGTGTTGCTGACTGACTCTTACGCATTGCCCAAGCAATATCTAGGCCAGACATGTCCGCAACTGCAAATGGCCCCATGGCAAAACCATAATCCTCAAGCGCCTTATCGATCTGCTCAGGATAAGCACCCTCTTCCAACATAAACTCACACTGGCGACGGTAAGCCGCATAAATACGATTGCCGATAAAGCCAAATGAGTTTGCACTGATCACTGGCGTTTTGCCTAATCGCTTCGCAAATTGCAGACCGGCTGCAATCACTTCGGGCGCAGTCATCTTGCAACGTACGATTTCAAGAAGCTTCATCACTTGAGCAGGACTAAAAAAGTGCAAACCAAATACACGCGTTGGGTTTTTGGTTTTGGCAGCAATAGCATCTATGTCTAAATAAGAGGTATTGGATGCGAGTAGTGCGCTGGCATTTGCATACTCCTCGATCTTCGCAAAGACCTCATGCTTAACTTGCATATCCTCAAATACTGCCTCGATCACTAAATCTACTAAAGTAATATCACTCCACTTTGATGAGTAAGTAAAGTTCTTCAAAATGGCGTCGGCTTTTTCTAAACCCATCTTGCCGCTTTTGACACGAGCTTCGTAAAAGTCTATGACCTTTTTAGCGCCATTTGCCAGAGCTGATTCATTTTGATCCAACATCAATACGCTATAGCCAGCGGATAAGCAGGCCATAGCGATACCAGAGCCCATCGTTCCAGCCCCAATCACTGCAATCTTTTCAATACTCTGAGGCATTTGCTCATTAGCACTTAATGCCTTAAATAATTTACGCTCTGCAAAAAATTGATGGCGCAGCGCCTTGGCTTCTGTACTCACTCGTAAGTCTTGAAAGACTTGGCGTTCAATGGCAAGGCCTTGATCTATTGGCATGCTCATGGCATTGACAATCATTTCAATAGCTTTGTGAATATTAGGACGATTTTTGCCTAATTTCAAAGCTTTTTGGGTAGCCAATGAAACATCAGATGCTTGTGCATCTGGAGTAGAGATATCTCGAATACGATTCTTTTTACAAGATCTCGCAAACTCAACGGCATTACTTAACAGATCTTCTTTAACGATTTTATTTATGATGCCCAACTGAAGAGCTTCATCAGCCTTAATGCGAATCCCGCCACAAATAAGTTCTATAGACTTTTCTACACCAATGATTCTGGGTAGACGTTGAGTTCCACCGGCACCAGGAATAATTCCCAGAGTAACTTCTGGCAAACCAACTACCGCTCCTTGCAAGGCGATACGCGCATCGCAACCTAAGGCCAGCTCAAAGCCACCGCCTAGAGCAGATCCATGAATCGCGCAGACTATAGGCTTAGAGCAATTTTCAATCGCTTCAATTACCTGGGGTAAATGTGGCTCTGCAAGCGGCAGGGAGAACTCTTTAATATCTGATCCCGCAATAAATGTATTGCCCGCCCCAATGATTACGGCTGACTTTGCCTGCGAATTTTTCTCAAGGGCTGAAATCGCATCGAGCAATCCTTTGCGCACTTCAATAGAGCCGGCATTAATAGGAGGATTGTTCACGGTAATAACCATGACATCTGACTCTAAATGAGTGGTGACTTGCGTATTCATGTTCCTACTTATTTAAACCATGCAATTAAGGATTGATTAATTTGATCTGGTTTTTCATACTGCACCCAATGACCAGCGTCAATAATGATTTCTTTGGCTCTATTTGCCTTTCCAGTCGCTAGTTTTTCAACTAGGTATTCTGGTGTACAAGTGATGTCATGCTCGCCCCATATCAGCAGGACGGGACCGGGATACATCTCTAGTTGCTCAGCCAGACCTCCGGGCCTTGCAATCGGCTTACTTCTAAAGCGCGTAGCCACACAGGCATCCTGATGAATTCGGATCGCCAATTCGTCAACCCTGTCATAGGTGCTCAGCATTTGCTGATAGAGATTCTCGCGCATGACCTGTTTGAGTTCTTCTAAGTTACCGCTTTCATGAATTGCTTTCCATGCCAGTAACTCCCCTTTAGGTCTCCGCGGACCACCATGCCCAGCACTTCCTAATAGAGCTAATTTTCTAATACCGGGTCTCTGGTTAGCCAAATGAGCCGCAACAAATCCCCCGAATGAGAAGCCAGTAATATTTACGATGGCATTCTCACCAAAAAGAGTATTGATGCTTGCAATCATCGGCTCAACTATGCCCGGTTGAAATTGACTATCAACAAATGAAGATGCGCCAAAGCCTGGCATATCTGGCACAAATATGTTGAAGTGCTTAGCCAACCCTTCGATATTTTGATACCAGTGCTCCCAGCTGCCGTGACCACCATGCAGCAAGATCAAGGGTGCAGAGCCAGGTTGCGCAATTCCAAACTCGTGCCATGACACGTGCCCATCTTTATAGGGGACTTGATGAATGGTGTGAGCTTGATTGGGCTGCATGTTAATTAGTTAAAGACCGCAATTCCATCGGCTGCTTTAACCCCGTGCCCTTCTTCAAAAACAAAGATAGGGTTGATTTCACATTCTACTAAGCGGTCTTCCAGGGCCGCTACCATTTCAGAGAACTGGACAATAGCTTTAACCAAAGCGGAAACATCGCACTTAGCCTTGCCGCGATAACCATCTAGCAATGGCCAAGTTTTTAACGCTTGAAGCATTTCAAGCGCCTCTTTCTCTGTAAATGCTTTTCCTGGATTGATAAGGCGCATATGGGTATCTTTAAATAACTCTGCAGTAACTCCGCCCATACCCACCAAGATCGCCGTCCCTAATGGGTCGCGATGCATACCTACCATAAACTCTACTCCACCAGAAGCCATTTCCTGAACCAAAAATTGGTTAATAGTCACCCCTGCTTTGGCTTTAACACCTGCAGACATTGCATTCATTTTGGCAGCAAGCTCGGAAGGGGAAACATTCAATGCAACCCCACCCATCTCTGTTTTATGAAGAATCTCATTGGAGAGTATTTTTAAAACCAGCTTTTCGCCAAGATCTTTTGCTGTATCTAAATTAGGACTTGTCACTGGCATGACTACCTCACGCACCCCAGGAATTCCAAAGGCAGAGAAAAGCTTCTTAGCGTCATATTCATTCAAAGAACCATGCATTGAGTTCACATCTAATCCATTGGGAATATTTGCACTGGCGCCCTCTGCTAAAGCAGACTCTTTTAATTGGCTAGCATGCAACATACTGCCTAGGGCAACGCTACAACTTTCTGGCTGAGAGAATGCAGGCACACCCAACTTAGTCATCAAGGCGCCAGCAATCGGCGCATGCGGACTCACGTAAGCAATCACAGGCTTATCGCTAGTTTGCATGCAATCGCGGACCGCTCCTGCCATAAGGTCTGGCATAGAAAGACTAGATGATCCCAAAATCAGAATCAACGCATCGTATGTAGGACTATCTAATAGAGCACTGATAGCGCCACGTAATAAATCTGGTTGTAGGCCAGCCAAAGTTACGTCAATAGGATTGCGATCTAGGACTGCCTGATCTCCAGGCTGCAAAGCGCGTAAGCGCTCAGCCGTTTTCTCATCAGGTGCAGGAGTTTCAAAGCCCCATTCACCCAAACTATCGGCAACCAAAGTTCCCGCACCACCCGTGGAAGTCAGAATAGCAACTCGCTTACCTTTTAATACTCTTCCAGATGATAGCGCCGCAGGAATATCCAAAAAGTCTGAAAACTTATTAGCGCGAATGATGCCCGTTTGATGAAATAAGGCGTCATACATTTTATCCGTACCAGCTAATGCACCAGTATGAGAGATTGCCGCCCGAATACCAGCCTCAGACTTGCCTACCTTGTAAACCACAATAGGCTTTCCAGCTTGCTTAGCTCTCAAAGCAGCTGCTCTAAATTTTTCAGGATGGCGAATACTTTCAATGTACAAGACGATCACCTTGGTGCTGGGATCATCAGTAAGGTAATCCACAAAATCAGCCAAACCAAGATCAGCTTCATTACTAGTAGATACCAATTTAGATAAGCCTAGGCCACATGCAGTAGCGCGTGACAGTAATGAGCCTAAGATGCCACCGCTTTGTGAGATGACACTGACTGAACCCTTGGGGAACTCATCCATCTCCAATGCGCTACTTGGTGAGAGCGGAATATCGTCAGTAATATTGACCATACCAATCGTATTGGGGCCAAGAATACGCATACTGCCGGCAGCCTTAATTAACTCATCTTGCTTTTGTAATCCTTCTGGGCCGTGCTCTGCAAATCCACTGGTTAGGACAATCGCCGCTGGAGTACCAATTGCCGCCAACTCCTTGACTGCGCTTAGCGCTTTGTCCGTTCCAACCATGATGATTGCAACATCAGGGGTTTCTGGCAGGCTGGAAATGTCTGGATAGCACTTTAATCCGGCAATTTCCTCAACACGAGGATTGATGGGGTAAATTTTTCCTTTGAAATGGTGCTTTTGCAAATAGGCAATAGGTCTTCCAGCAGTTTTCTTAGGATCTGTTGAAGCACCAATAACCGCAATGCTGCGAGGCTCCATTAATTTTTGAATAGCGCTACTCATATCAATACCTTATTTATTTTTTGCAGCCGCAGCTTTTTCTAGAAACGCCATTACAGACTCACGATGCTCAGTGCTCGTGTAGCAAATGCCTTGGGCTTGACTGCCTTGAGCAAATACTTGGGCCGCAGTAGTTTCAAAAGTTTGATTGAGGATAGTTTTGCCCAAAGCCAATGCAGTAGCAGAGCCTTTACTCATCTCCTTTGCCCATGCTTGCGCTTCTTGAACTAACGATTCTGAATTGGCAACTTTATCCACAATTCCAATTTTCGTAGCCTCTTCGATATCGACTCTTCTGCCTGAAAAGATCAATTCTTTTGCCTTTACCAAACCAACGCGTCTTGGTAGGAAGTACATGCCGCCACCATCCGGAATAATTCCGCGATTGATATATGACCATGTGAAGTTAGCAACATCAGAAGCAATAATGAAATCACACGCCAAGGCAGTATCGGCTCCTAAACCAGATGCTGGACCATTTACGGCAGCAATGGTCGGCTTAGGCATGGTGTGCAATAGAGAAACTGCGTGATGCACTCGCTGCTGACGATGCCAGCCGTTATATGCTACCTCGCCAGCTGGCGCCTTCATACGCTTTTCCATCCCGGAAATATCGCCACCCGCACAAAATCCTTTGCCATTACCAGTCAGCACTAGCGCACGAATCGTTTTATCTGCAGTAATCATTTCTAAAGCTTCAATAAATTCTGAGCGCATGTCATCACTCATTGCATTGCGCTTCTCTGGTCTATTTAATCGCAATGTTGCTATGCCATCATCAACGGCTAGCTCAATCAATTTAAAAGTCATCGTGCTTCCTCGTTATCAATATTCGAATATTTAATCTGGAGTAATGTTGGCGTCTTTAATGACTGCGCGCCAACGAATTTCTTCTGCCTTCACAAACTTAGCAAAGTCTTCTGGTGTGCCAGTTTTAATCATGAGGCCTTCACTCTCAACCCTGCTTTTAAAAGCGGTTGTTTGTGCACCTTTTTTGATCGATGCATTAAGTTTATTAATCGCATCTGGTGGAGTGCCAGCAGGAGCATAGTAACCATACCAACTACCCGCTGAATATCCTGGTACGCCGCTCTCTGCAACGGTTGGAAGCTTGGCTAGAGCTGGGGTTGTAGATCGAACTGGTGTCGTGACAGCTAGGGCTCGCAGCTTTCCGCCCTCTACTAAACTTCCAACGGCTGATGCAGTAGCAAACATGACATCCACTTGCCCGCCTATAACATCTGTTAGAGCGGGACCGGCGCCCTTATATGGCACATGAGTCAATTTTGTTCCAGCCATGGAATTAAATAGTTCGCCTGCAAGATGGGCTGAAGTACCACCGCCTTGTGACGCGTAAGATAGTTTTCCTGGGTTGGCCTTTGCTGCAGCAAGAAACTCTGCAAAAGTTTTATAGGGACTATCAGCGGAGACCACTACAACGTTTGGAGAAACACCGACCAATATCACTGGCGCAAAATCTTTATCTTGTGAGTACGGCAACTTAGCTTTTAGGCTTGGATTGACCGCATGGGCCAAAGTAGCCACGACTAACGTATATCCATCTGGAGGACTTTTCGCTAATGCGTCTGTGCCGATAATGGTGCTGCCACCTGGTTTGTTATCAATCACAATCGGTTGACGCAAACTATCGGACATGGGAACAGCTAAAGTTCTTGCTACAAGATCAGTGCCCCCACCCGGAGCAAAAGGAACAATGACTTTGATCGGTTTATCTGGATAGGCAGCAAAAGCTGTAAAAGATGTCAAAAAACCCAGGAAACCAGCCAAAAAGACTGTTGCCAAGGTAAAGCGTTTTCTGCTCATTGGGCAATAAAACACATTGATCTCCATTTATTAGTTAATTACTTATTCATCAAGAAGTATCCCCCAACTCACCCAGGGATTTATGGTCTAATTCCACTAGATGGAATTAAAAAAGTCACCAGCCAAACTCAATCGCTCCCTAGAACGTGGGATTGAGATCTTGCGCTGCTTTAAGCCCGGTATGAATTTGCTGGGCAACAGTGAGATAGCTGAGCGCACGGGGCTACCCCCCTCAACCATTAGCCGCCTTACCCAAACCTTAGTGCTATCTGGATTTTTAGAGCACGACAAACAGAAATCCGCCTATCGACTGGCGCCAACAGTCCTCAGTCTGGGGCACGCCTATAAAACGAGCTCTCTTGAACTCAGAATCATCGAACCACTGATGCGCAAAGCCTCTGAGAAATTGAAGTTAAACGTTGGTCTTGCAGTTGCCGATCGACTTGAAATGGTCTATCTAGAATCGATTCGCTATACCAAGAACATTGCCTTAAGAACCATTGCTGCTGGCCAAAGAGTACCCATGGAACGAACCTCCCTCGGAAGAGCCTGGATTGCTACTTTAGATTCCAAAAGCAGAACAAAACTGCTGCTGGAGTTAAAAAATGCAGGAACCAAAAATTGGGAGCAAATAAACCGGGAAATACATGCAGCAATAGACTCCATGCAGAACAAGGGATATTGTGTTGCTTCTTGGTTACCTGAAATTTCAGCGATTTCAACATCCATACAGCTACTCAATGGCAAAACTGCCTCCCTCAACTTAAGTACGCCTGCAGAAAGTCAACTGAGCGGCGTGCTGGAAAGTTATGTACCAGCCCTATTTGAATTAAAAGATAAGATTGAGGCTGAGTTAAATAAAATTAATCACACTTAATTGAAGACTGAAATGAAACCTGTATATATTTGCGATGCCATCAGAACCCCAATCGGCCGTTACGGCGGAGCTCTATCAGGAGTGCGTGCTGATGATTTAGGAGCCGTTCCAATCAAAGCTTTAATGGAGCGCAATCCTCAAGTCAATTGGAATGAAGTAGATGAGGTCATTTACGGTTGCGCCAATCAAGCTGGTGAAGACAACCGCAATCTAGCCCGTATGAGTTCTTTATTAGCAGGTCTCTCACCTGACGTTCCCGGTGCAACGATTAATCGTCTTTGCGGATCTGGAATGGATGCCATTGGAACTGCAGCACGCGCTATCGCTTCTGGAGAAATTAATCTTGCAATCGCAGGTGGCGCAGAAAGTATGAGCCGCGCTCCTTATGTAATGCCTAAAGCAGATTCTGCTTTTTCGCGTGGACATTCGTTGCAAGACACTACTATCGGATGGCGCTTCATCAACCCTCTGATGAAAAAAGCATATGGCGTAGATTCCATGCCAGAGACAGCAGAAAACGTTGCTGATGATTTCAAGATTAATCGAGTAGATCAAGACCAAATGGCATTACGTAGTCAGAATAAAGCTGCTGCCTCACAAGCCAGTGGACGTCTTGCAAAAGAAATTACACCAGTGATCATTCCCCAAAAAAAGGGAGATCCAATCACCGTAATGCAAGATGAGCATCCTAGGGCTACCACTCTAGAAGCACTCGCAAAGCTCAAGCCAATTGTTCGGCCGGACGGCACTGTTACAGCGGGTAATGCATCTGGCGTCAATGATGGCGCCTGTGCTCTTCTGCTGGCTAGCGAAGAGGCTGTAAAAAAATATCATCTCAAACCGAGAGCCAAGATTTTAGGTATGGCAACGGCCGGTGTTCCACCAAGAATCATGGGTATTGGACCAGCGCCTGCCTCGAAAAAGATTTTGCAGCGCCTCAATATGTCCATTGATCAAATAGATGTCATCGAACTTAATGAAGCTTTTGCTGCACAAGGACTTGCTACATTACGTGACCTTGGCGTTGCAGATGATGATGCTCGTGTTAATCCCAATGGAGGAGCCATCGCACTTGGCCACCCATTAGGCATGAGTGGAGCTCGCCTTGTCACCACTGCACTCGTTGAGCTGGAGGAAAAACAAAAGCGTTATGCACTGTGCACAATGTGTATTGGTGTTGGCCAAGGAATTGCCATGGTGATTGAGCGTATTTAATTGCTAAATGCTTTATGAATAAACCACTAACTCCTGTCCCACGTTCTGAGGGCTGGTTATCACCCCTCAGAAATAGTGTGTTCAGGGCGATGTGGTCAGTTTGGTTGGTGGCCAATATTTGCATGTGGATGAATGATGTCGCTGCAGCATGGACGATGACATCATTAACCACTTCTGCAACTTTGATTGCATTAGTTCAAACCGCATCAAGCCTACCGGTATTGCTATTAGGCATACCTAGCGGTGCTTTAGCAGACATCATCAACCGTAAGGCTTACTTTGTTTTTGCACAAATTTGGCTTGCCACTAATGCAACGGCATTAATGCTATTTATTGCAGTTGATCAACTCAACCCATACCTACTACTTTTACTCACCTTTACCAATGGCATCGGCCTTGCAATGCGTTGGCCTATCTTTGCCGCAATTGTTCCAGAGATTGTTCCTCGCGATACACTTCCTTCGGCGCTCGCACTCAACGCCATCGCCATGAATACCTCAAGAATTATTGGCCCCCTGGCTGCAGGAGCCATTATTGCCGCTGCTGGTACTAAATATGTTTTTGCCTTAAATATGATTCTGTCGCTCATCACAACCATCATTGTGATGCGCTGGAAATATCAAAACTATGTATCCGCACTTCCTGGAGAACGTTTTGTTGGCGCCATGCGAGTTGGCATGCAATATGCTTGGCAATCTAATCGGATGCGCATCATTATTGCTAGAGGATTTTTATTTTTCTTCCAATCAACCGGTCTAATTGCCCTATTGCCTGTAGTTGCTAAAGACCATTTTCAGGGAAACGCTGATGTCTTTACCTTGCTACTAGCCTGCTTGGGCCTTGGGGCAATCATTGCCGGTACGCAATTACCCCGCGTCAGAAAGTACATTAAATCCAGTAACTTAATTACCTATGCTCTGATTACGCTCACCATCTCCTCCACTGGAGTGGTTTTAGCCCCCGACCTTTGGATGGCATCCGTATTGATGATGATTTGTGGTGCCGCCTGGATCAGCGTTGCCAATTCATTAACCCTCTCGGCTCAGATGAGCCTTCCGGGATGGGTTCGCGCAAGAGGTATGTCCATTTATCAAATGGGTCTAATGGGTGGCAGTGCTACGGGGGCAGCAGTTTGGGGTAAATTGGCTACTGAATTCGGGGTAGTCGCAAGCATCATCATGAGCTCTACCTTTGGCTTCTTGGTGCTCTTCTTCATTCGTAAGCACCGAATCGATCAACACCCCTTAGAGGACCTTACTCCTGTCTGCCCAATCGAGCGCCCTCACCCAAGCGCTGATATTGATATGGATGCTGGACCAGTGATGATCTCTATTGAATATCAAATTCTTCCAGAAAAGTCTGAAGAATTTATCAAGCTCATGGCTAAATCCAGAAAATCGCGCCTAAGACAAGGCGCTCTCTCTTGGAGCCTTTTTAAAGATGCCGAACACCCTGGAAAGTTTGTTGAAGACTTTGTTTTTAATACTTGGGCTGATTACCTAAGAAGATTCGATCGCTTTACCGCTGAAGATCTCAAGATGCAAGAAGAGCGTCATCGTTACCACATCGATGCCCATGCACCTAAAATTACTAGGCGCGTTTCTGCAGTTATTAAAGATTAATCCAGTTTAATTCCTGAGGCTTTGACAGCAGCATCCCATTCGCGTTGCTCTGCGCGAATATATTTCAGCACTGCTGCGGGATCACCATACATTGGCGAACTTGCCTCTTCATAAAGTTTGGCAATCAATGCAGGGTTCTTAAGTGCTTTTTGCGCAGCATCGTTAATTTTCTTAATAATTTCTTGAGGAGTCCCCGAAGGCGCTACCAGCACCTTCCAATCTATTGCCTCAAAACCCTTGTAGCCCTCTTCGCTTACAGTTGGAATCTTTGCTAGCATCGGAATACGGTTGGCAGATGTCACCGCTAAAGCGCGTAATTTACCTCCTGCAATCATGCCCAACACCGACTGCGGTGTAGCAAACATGAAGTCAGTCTGACCGCCGATTAAATCTGTAATAGCTGGAGAGGCGCCTTTATAGGGAATATAAGAAACAACATAGCCCGCCTTACTTGCCAACATCTCGCCACCAATATGGCCAACTGTGCCCGCACCAGCGGTTGCTTGTTTATAAAAATCTGGCTTTGCCTTAGCAGCTTTCACAAGATCACCTAAAGACTTCCAGGGTGAAGTCACCGGAACCACCAGAACCATTGGAACTTCAGCTACTAGTGCGATGGGCACTAAATCATTTACTGCATCAAATGGCATTTTGCTAATTAAGGCTGGATTGATTGCTAAATTGGAAGTCTGCCCCATTCCTATGGTGTAACCATCAGGCTTTGACTTGGCTACCAATTCCATACCGATATTGCCACCGCCACCTGGTTTGTTATCAACCAAAATGGTCCACTTCAAATCTGAGTTAATTTTTTCAGCCATCATGCGCGCAACGGTATCAGTCCCACCACCAGGCGTATATGGAACAATCAGCTTAATAGATCTATCGGGGTAGCTTTGCGAAAAACTTGGCGTCGTAACAAATAGGCAGATCGATGCAATTCCTAGAACCCATTTTTTCATGATGTCATTGTCCTTATGTATGAAGGCGATCTAGATTTCAACAGCTCACAGAACCATCGGATAGCAACTTTTCAATATCCAACGTGGAATACCCCAGTTGAGCCAAGATTTCCTTGGTTTGCTCACCTGATTTTGGAGGATTTAAACGCACACCGAGACGTTCCCCATCCATCATGATTGGCAATAGTGGTGCGGCGGTTTGATCACCCGCTTTTGGACCATCTGTCAGGGTAATGGGAGCTAAACCACCTGTAGCAATTAAGTGAGGATCATCGAATAACTGTTCTGGCTTGGTAATGGGAGCAAAAGGTAAGCCATGCTTCTCAAATATTTCTGAGATTTGTGCAGCCGTGTATCCAGATATTCTTTTTGTAATTTCTGGAATCAAGGTAGGCCTAGCTTCTACCCTCTGGTTATTGAATTTCAAGCTCGGATCATCAAATAAATCAGAAAAACCAAATACATCACAAAATATCTTCCATTGCGTATCAGTCACCACCGCTAAGAATACTTTCTCGCTATTTCCCAACTCAAACACATCATAAATTGCCCAAGCAGAAATTCTGCTTGGCATCGGCTTTGCCGCTTTGCCAGTCATGGCATATTGCATCATGTGCTGACCAACTAGAAATACATTGTTTTCAAACAAAGAGCTTTGAATTTCCTGCCCCTCACCCGTTAACTCTCTTTGCCTTAATGCAGCCATTACACCTATGGCACCAAAGACTCCGCCCATAATGTCATTAACCGAAGATCCCGCACGTAAAGGCCTATTCTCTGGACCGGTCATATACGCTAGGCCGCCCATCATCTGTACAACCTCATCTAATGCAGTGCGGTGATCGTAAGGGCCAGGCAAAAAGCCTTTGTGAGATACATAAATGAGTTTGGGATTTGTCTTTTTTAATGTCTCATAATCCAAGCCCAACTTTGCCATGGTCTGCGGCTTAAAGTTTTCACTAACAACATCAGCTGTAGCCACTAACTTTCTTACCAATTCGATTCCTGCGGGCGATTTCATATCTACCGCAATACTCTTCTTATTGCGATTGAACATAGGGAAAAAGCCGGCTCCTGAACCTACCAAGCTACGAGTTTTATCGCCATCAATCGGCTCTACCTTAATCACTTCTGCACCAAGATCACCTAAAACCATTCCGCAAGTTGGACCCATCACCATATGAGTAAATTCAACGATACGCACGCCTTCATAAGGAAGTGCTTTTGGCTTACTCGTTGATGTATTGGATGATGCGGAATTCATGAAGGTTGATCCCATGGTATGTAGTTCTATTATTAAAGCATGGAATTTCATTGCCAGCATTCAATACTGACGGGCTTATTGATGTGATCGCACCTATAAGGCACTCGCCATAACGGCTAGCGCAAAGATACTCGTGAATTATCTAGGCAGAACTTACTGCCAGAAAGATTAAATGGCACTAGTAGGGAATAAGGAATCCGTGATTTCCTTATTCCCCCTTTGCCTGCTGCCAATATGTTTACTGATACTTGCGATTAAATACTTGCTTACCAGAAGCTTCGTTACGCTTAGTATTTTTCAATACTGCGCAATAAGACAGGATCATGATCACTGCCAATGAGATACCGTTAAAGTTATTCATCAAGTTGCTTAATGTGTTCATTTACTTCTCCTCTTTTACTATTTAATAACTGCTACGAATTCAGAATATTTCACTTAAAGCTCACAAAATGAGCTTGTAAAAAATGTTGGGTTTTATGAATCATGTTTTTCCTATTGACTACCTTGCTACAGGCAATTCATCCCAGCGAGTCGTGTAATTGGGCGACTTATTGCTAGATCGCATTTGCCACTCCTGCTTGGTAGCATTTGTACCTGCAGCCGCCGATCTAATCACTGCGTTTCCAAAACGCGTATTGATCTGATCTACTGCCTTCATGAGATGTGCAGACCTTCCCTTACTTTCAACATCTTCAAATAAGGATTGCTGCATCATTGGCTTATCGCCAATCAGATTGAGAATGACGCCGGCTTTCTTGTAACGAAAATTGGGTTGATAGATTTTCTTCAGACCAGCTAGTGCGGCATTCGTTAGGGTCAAAGTGTTATCCGTTGACTCTGCCAATGGCATAGTGATGCTTTGATGATGCTGAGGCTCGTTAGGTTTAAACGGATTGGTTTGAATAAATACCGTGAGCGCGCCCGTTGTACTATTTTGGCCCCTTAACTTCTCTGCCGCTCTGGCTACATGGGTTGCTACTGATTGCGCAAGCTCTGCTTGATTCAATACAGGCTTACCAAAACTACGTGAAGCAATGATTTGCTGTTTAGCCGGCGCCACTTCTTCTAACTGCAAGCATGATGTGCCATGTAATTCATAACAAAGACGCTCCATGACCACACCAAACTGCTGACGCATTGCCTGTGGCGAAGCTTGTAAAAGATCGAATACGCTCTGAATATCTTGAGCCTTGAGTTTTCTGGCAATCTGTCTGCCAACACCCCAAACGTCACCCACCTCAGTCTCACTCATCCACTGATAGAGCTCTTCTTTTGCCATGGCATTGACGTCACATACGCCGGCAAATTGTTTATGTTTTTTGGCTAGGTGGTTGGCTAACTTGGCTAGAGTCTTGCTAGCGCCAATACCAACACATACTGGCAAGCCAGTGGTATCTTTCACTTGCCCCTTAATCTGCTGACCCAGCTCAATGGTATCTTGATATTGCTTTAAAACCGTCTCGATTTGCAAGAAACTTTCATCAATGCTGTAGACCTCTAGATTAGGGGTAAAGGTCTTTAAAACCTGAACGACGCGGCTACTCATATCGCCATACAAAGTGTAGTTTGAGGAATAGGCCTGGATGCCATGCTTTTTCGCCAGCTCTTGCATCTGAAACCAAGGTGTTCCCATCTTCACGCCAAGCGCTTTGACTTCAGCGCTACGTGCTACTGCGCAACCATCATTATTGGAAAGCACCACCATGGGTACCTCCTCCAGCTTAGGCTGAAATACTCGCTCACAAGAAACGTAGAAGTTATTCACATCAACTAAAGCAAAAAGTGGATTTGTGGAATTTAGCTTCATCTCACTTGCCATTTCTGCCGCTAGCATTACTGTACTTACGCACTACCCCAACAACCACACCCCAAATCTGCAACTCACTATCTCCATCAAAAGTAATGGGTTGATAGTTTGGATTTTCTGGCTGGAGTTCAATGCGGCCGCGTAATTGATAGAGGCGCTTAATGGTGTACTCACCATTGACTACCGCCACAACAATATCTTTATGTTTTGGCTTGAGGGCTTTATCAACAACTACCTTGTCACCATCACAAATTCCGGCGCCCAACATGGAGTCGCCCTTCACGGTGAACATAAATGTGGCTGGCTTGTTCTGAACAAGGTAATGGTTTAAATCTAGTCCATCTTCAGCGTAATCTGCTGCTGGACTAGGGAATCCCGCTGAAATCCGATGGCTTAAGAGCTTGAACTCATAAGCAGCAAAATACCCTGCCAAGGCTTGCGGCGCTTGACTGAGGGTTACTTTTGCGGAGCTCATTGCTTGTGTCATAGGCATTAATATACTGTATGTTTATACAGTATATGTAAAAACCGCAAAAATAGAGTTGTTTTTGTTGTTTTAGGGCTATTTGCTCAAAATTTAGGCAATAAAAAACCACCCGTAGGTGGTCTTTAGCTGGTTTTGCCTGGGCCTAGCAAAAAGCAAACGCCAGAATTGCTGGATCATCTAAAAAAGCATTTGAGAGATAAATGCTGGCCCGATAAAGCCAAGGCTGCACTGCATCAACAAGCTTAATAAAGTAATCCATAGACTCTAGTTTAACCGCCCAAGTAATCCGTCTTTCCAATCTCTACCCCGTTGTGACGCAAGATGTCATAGGCTGTAGTGATGTGAAAGTAAAAGTTTGGAATGATCCAAGTCAGCAGATATTGCTCACCGACAAACTCAAAGCTCCACTCTTTAATCGAGAATTTAATTTCTTTCGCTTCAGTGCCGTCAATTTGCGTAGGCTTCAGACTATTGGCAAAAGCAATTGTTTTAGCAATCCGCTCTTGCAGTTGCGCAAAAGTAGTTTCGTTATCCTCAAATTTAGGTGGCTCAATACCAGCCAAACGCGCCATGCCATTTTTTACTTGATCACAAGCGACTTGAACTTGCTTTGGCAAAGGAAACATATCTGGCGCCAGACGGCCCTCTATCAATACCGCTTCATCAATCCCCTTAGCATTTACAAACTCTTCACCTTTTTTAAGGATGCTAGAAAGATTAGTGAGCATCTTTGTAAATTGTGGGATTGATGCCTGATACATTGAAATTGCCATGGAATTTTCCTAAAGAATGGATGAAGGCGGACTTGCTAAGCTGCTCCGCTCAGTTTAATGGATCTCTTTAATCTTGCCTTGCGCAGAAATTAAATAAGCCTTACTTGGCTTATCACCCCTAATTCGCGCAAGTTCTGCCTGATAACCCTGCAACTGCTTACGATACTTTTCATATTTCTCGCTACCCACCTCTGGAATTGTCAGCTTGTAATCTAAGATTGCTAAGTGATCTTCAAACTCTACTAAGCGGTCCATGCGATAACTCTTGCCATCTTCAGTGGCAATATCTAACTCGTTCCAAGCACAAACCCACTCTCCGGAGATGAGATAGCGCTTTAACTCTGGCGCCTCTAGCACCGTCTTAGCACGAGCAATCAAGTTTTTTGCATGCTCTTGATCAATGCCAAGCCAATCAATGAGCTCTCGCTCGCTTGGCATTGTAGGCCGCGATGAATTGCTAGAGTCTGATGTGAGGAACTCAAGCAGCTTATGAAAGTTCGTGCCCTCTTCTAGAATTTCTGGGTCAGGAGCATTTTCCCCTTCGGCCTGCATGACTTGCGCCGTGGCGCCGCTCTCAATCGCAAGTAACTGCCGCTGCTGATTAAGTTGTGCCGGACCCCAGGAGACTCGAAAGTCTTCAATACTAAAAGTATCTGAAACTAGGGTGCTTTCTTTTGGAGCGCTTGACTGTTTCGCGTCATCACCTAAGATGTCTGGTACGAACTCCATAGTGGGCAACTCGCCAAACTGCGCTCTTGCGTACCAAGATTTTGCATCCAATCCAGTTGGGTTGTTTACGGTAGGCTCTTTTGCTACGCCGCTAATCCAAAGACCTTGTTTAGCACGAGTCATCGCAACATAAAGTAAGTTCCAGTTTTCGTTTTGACTAATGACCTCTTCATCTTCTCGAATTTGACTACGAGGAGAAGTCAGGCTTGCCTTGGTATACATCGATAAGTGCGATGGACTTTTATCATTAGGCGACCACTCCAATAAGACGCCAGAATGATCAGCAGCTCCTACCGTATGATTGGCATCCAAAATCATCACAAATGGGGACTCAAGACCTTTAGCTCCATGAATAGTCATGAGGCGTACGCGCCTATGCTTATCCTCGTCCGACATCTCGCTCTCATCATCCAATTGGGCAAGCTCTAGATCAGACTCTGCCTCTGCATCACCTTCATCTGGCGTTTCATCATCATCGCCTCGACGCATAGCATTGATCTCATCAATAAAGCGGCTCAAACTTGGGTAGCGACCACCATCCTGATTCAAGGACAGCTCTAAGAAAGCATCTAAATTGGCGATCACCTGCGCACGCGCCAAAGGCTGAGCACTCACAGCATACTGAAAACGTACATTACCTTCTTGGTAAATTTGATCCAACAAGTCATGCACTGGCAAGCGCTCTGCCAATATGCGCCAATGCTCTAAAAAGCGAGCCGCCTTCTGAATGCCGGCATCCTGACTATCCTGCAGTGCATCCCACCAAGAGCGATATTGCTGATGATTGGCCTTAGCAATATTTAGGCCCTGCATTTGTTGATCAGTAAAACTAAAAATCGGGCTTCTTAGCACCTGCGCCAAAGGTAGATCATGGCGCGGTGATAGCAAAACTGTGAGCAATGCGATCAGATCATCAATCTCTAAAGTATTGAGTAGACCGCCAAGCCTAGAACTGTCATACGCTAGATCAGCCTCACGCAAAGCCCTTTCAAACTGTGGCAAATATTTGCGGCGCTTAACTAGCAATAAGAAATCGCTCTCTCTAGCCGCACGCCACACCATACGTCCATCTTGCTCATCCATCACCTGACGGGTTGCCATGACATTGCGAATCAATTGACTAATTGCTTGACCCTCAAGATAGCGCTGTGTAGCAGAAACTGTTTGATTAACATCAGTGATAGGTAAATCAAAAGCATTACCCACTCGAGGTGCCAACTCTTCCTTCACATAAGGAATGAGAGGTAATAGCACTGCCTCCCCCTCTTTTGAGTAGATTTCATTTGGCAATCCCTCTGACAAAGGTTTCCACAAAGTATCTTGCTCATTAAACTCATAAGTGGGTGGCAATTGCGAGCGCGCAAATGTTGCATTGACTGCCTTATTAATACTGGGTGCGTTGCGACGCGTTGTATCTTGATCTAGCGCTATCGCACCCATCTCAGACTTTAAGAACTCTTTAGCACTTGCAAATAAACGAGGGTCCGCTCTGCGAAAACGATAAATGGACTGTTTAGGATCTCCTACAATAAAGACGCTAGGCTTATTTTTGTCTTCGCCATATCCTTCAAACCATGAACGCAAAATTTGCCATTGCAATGGATTCGTATCTTGAAACTCATCTATCAAGATATGTTTGTATCTAGCATCCAAACGGGCTTGTAAGTAAGCGGCGTTGGCCGAGTCAGCCATTAATTTACTAACGCCAATCTCCAAATCATCAAAATCCCTTACTCGCATTGCCTCTTTAGCGGCAGTAGCGTGATCCATCATGCGCTCGCTCATAGCGAACCAAGCTTGATTTAATTCATAAACCTCTTTTTCAGCCTGCCAATCCAAGAAATCAATAACTGCCTCTGCCCAAGCTTGCTTATAAGCGATGTGATCTGACTCTAGATGACTTAAGCCCTCATTTTTGAGGTAGGCCTTCACTGCGCCAAGGGCCTTATTGTTATTAGAACGAGATCCGCCATCAGCATTTAAGAAAACAAGTTGCAGCAAAGATGCGACTTCCATGACGTCACCACCACGTTGCATGCACTCCAAGGCAGATACAAGACGTGGTGTGAATTCACTTTCCTGAGTGCTGCTATGAGCAAAACAGCGCACTAAGAACTCAAAGTCTGCACGTGCTCTAGGCGCATTCCACATGCGCAGCAAAGGATTCTCCAAATTGAGTCTAGGTAAAAATTGTTTGAAGTACTCAATTGGGGTCACCCCTTTGGACTTGCAAGCCTGAGCAAAGAAAGTCCAGGCGCCACGTTGCTTCATGAGGCCATAGTTACCCATTAAAAATTTTTCAGTATTACTAGCGCCTAATTGCTTCAAGAGAACGTCATAGTGCACTCTGAGATCTGCGGGAAGATCGCCCCACCAATCATCTAAACATTCATCAAGTAATCGCTTGCCATCTTCACGCAAACTAAAGCCGGGCTGTACTTCTGCGGAGATGGGGGCAGCGTTTAATAGCCTTCCAAACCAGCCATGGAAGGTATCGATTACGATAGATTGTGGGCTCGCTAAGACTTTTAGATACAGGGCTTTAGCCTGCGGAAGCAATTTGACTGCCTCGGCATTTGTCAGCCCCCTCTTTTCTAACTCACTCGTAAGGGTTACATCATCAGCGCTAGAAAATTCTTGGAGTAAACCATACAGACGGTCACGCATCTCTTGCGCCGCTTTACGGGTAAAAGTTAAGGCAAGGATTTCATGGGGCTTTGCTCCTGCAAGCAAGAGGCGAATCATACGAGCTACCAATAGCCATGTTTTACCGCTACCAGCACAAGCGGAAACAATCACCGACTTATGAGGATCGCAGGCTATGGCGTTGTCAAACTTTTTCACCACATACCCTTCCTGCAAATACCTCTTGCCTCGCAATACTGACATACGCCATCGGGCGCAAAAGCACTCAACTCCTTGCCTGACCACAACTTTTCAATGTCTTCAGTGATCTGTTTATTAAAGTGAGGCATTAATTCTGAAATATCCTCAACCTCTAGTGATCTCTGAAGTTTTTTATCTCTCTTAATATCTACTTTTAATGAAGCCCACTGCGCTTGAGTGACCTGACGATTCTGAAGGTGTGCGCTACCTGGGCTTTCGTTAACCCCCCGAGCATAAATCAGCAACTGCGGGTCATCCAACAGATGTTCAGCACGCTTTTTAATCTTAGCCATAGATTGATTTTTGTAATCAATCACTTCAGCCTGTTTTTCATCTTGAGTATTGATATCAAAGCGATCGGCGCGCCCCTCAATCCGAATCATGCGATCCTCGCCTTCCGGACCAATAAAATGTAAATCAAAGCCAACTTTTTGCTCAGCATTTTGATAGCGCCATCCACTTGCTTCTCGTTGAAGCTGCCACTCAACAAAACTTGGAATTTGTTTTTGCCAGTCACGCAAGGTTCCCAGCACTCTGCTATCACCCTCGATTAAGCGCTTAAATTCTTTTTCAGAGATGGCGGACAACTGATTCTCCATCCATGAACGACGATCTTGAGTGCTATGAATAATGGCTGAATTAGGATTTTGTTCTTCAGTCTTAAGGGCCTGGTAAAAATTTCGCAGCAAAGCATGCAATGATTGCCCTGCCAGTGAAGCATCAAAGCCGTCTTCAAATTCTTTTGCTTCTCGTAGCCCTAATAAACTACGCACGTAATATTTGTATGGGCAATCTCTTAAAGCTTTATAGGCACTGGGGCTCATCGATAGCGGTAAGGGCAAATCGTGATCTACAGTAGTCACCGCCCGCTGAAGCGGCTTTGCTTTACCTTCATACAACTCAGGTTGTGCGACTTCTACTTTCCATTGTGGCAATTGGGCTTGCAGGCGCTGAATCCAGGCAGATGGCCTAAGCGGTTCACCACTTTTGCTTTTGCTTTGCCATAACAAATCAACAGCGTCACAAGAAATTAATAGTTGCGACAAATCTCGCGATTGCTGAACATATTGCGCATTCATCGTTGATGCTTTGAGTAAGCGATTTAACGCGTCTGAGAAAAATAAGGGTGGCTCAGAAAATGCAGGCAATTGTTGCTCATCACATCCCACAACTACTACCGCATCAAACGTTCTTAAGCGCGTTGAACTCAAAGGCAAGATGCTTAAGCTAGCTTGCGCTTCATTGCCGACCTCTTCATACGAAGCCTCCTCCATCACTGATTTAATGAGGCTAATCCACTCGGGAAGGCGCATCGCCACACCTTGGTAATCAGTAGCATGTAAATCAAAGGTATTAATCACTTCAAGCAATTGCTTGCCAGCAGCGTCCTTTTCTAAAGCCTTAGCCATCCCAGTGTCTTGCAAATTCTGATGCAATAGTGCGTAGGCACTTGAGCAATTAAGCGCGATCTCTTGCCAAGCATGATGTCGTCCCCTCACAAATTGCAAGAGCTTCAATAGAGCCTCATTCGGACTAGCCGCATGACTAACTGCATAAGCATTAGCCCGCTCAATGGCCATATAAAACGTTTCCCAACCTGACTTAGCCTGACTTGCAATCAAGATATCCTCAAGTTGGGCTACCAGACCAATACAAACCTCGGGGGATTTTTCAATACAAGCCGAAATATTGATATAAGGGTTTTGCAAGAACTCTAATAAAGCACTTGCTGTTGGCCCCTCCTTAGGAGAGCGAATGAGCTCTAACCAACTATTCAGTGCCGCTGCTGCGCGAGTAGTGTCTAACTTCCAACCAGTTTCATCACGAATATTCAGTGCGGGACCTAAACGAGCCAACAATGCCCTTGCTCTTCTTGCGGCCAAGCGATCTTGTGCAACTAAGGCAATATTTTTCTTACCTGCAATCAGGTGACGCTCAATTGTCTTCGCTGCGGACCATGCTAACTCTTCAAAACGTCTTGCTGATATCAAACTCCAATCTTGATAAGGTGCCGCTTGAATATTGGCTTGTAGTTGTTTTTCTTGCTCTACATTTAATTCAATGAGTTCGCCAGCAAAGTCCTCTCCTGCAAGCGCCTCCGACCACAGCGCAATAGAGCGCCAATCTAATGTTGCCTCTACAACTATCGCGTATTGAGCGTAGTCAGCTAAATACCGACTCATCATCTCCCGATCAATTGGCTTTGGGTCAGCAGTCTGAACCCATATTAGAGGTCTTGCATTACTGAGGTTGGCTTTAGCTAAATTTAAGTGCGCAGCCATTGCAAATTGTTTGCGAAAAACTGCATCTCCTGCACCACTTAAGTAGCGCCAGAAAGTCAGTAACACTTCTGATTCTTGATCAACAACTTTTCGAGAAAGATCTGGGTACGCTTGCGCTATAGTTTTCTCTAATAGACCTTCTAATTTTTTAGTCCACAATTCTGAATCTAATTCACCGCTCTCAATTAAGAGATTTAACTGATCATGTAATTGAACGACGATGGCTTCAGACAAAAGATCGCAAGCATCAATGACTGATTTAGCCAGTCCCCATGCACCAGAGTCACTCTCTGCTTTAAACCAAGTCTTAAGCTTGGGATGTTTGCGCAGATTGATATACACCGATAGCCATCTCTCAAGATCACTTTGTTTCTTGGGAAATTGCCATGCGCCTGGCGCAGCTTCCAGCCAATCAGTAAAACTAATGACTTGAGGTAAGAAGGCAATATTGCTCGGCAGATCTTTTGGCCGATTTTTCTCAAGAGCCGCCCTCACTCCAATTAATGGGCCAGCCGTACTCAGCACCACCAAAGGACGCTGATTAGTTTGCACTGCACAATTCCAAATTCCCTTCGCCAACTCATTTAGCGCCTCAGCGTTAGGCGTTATCGCCCACGGCTGTGGCTGCTTTTGGTCGGAAATCAGAGGAAATGACTGAGACATTGGGTGAGTATTGATCTATTTTGAGCAGAACGTTCCGCTTATTGCTAATATAAGCGTTGTAACGCAATAACTAAATAAGTCTAAATAAGGAATTTTCATGAGTGCCGGCATTAAATATGTAACTGACGCCTCTTTCGAACAAGACGTCCTCAAGTCCGATAAACCTGTTCTGCTCGACTTTTGGGCTGAATGGTGCGGTCCTTGCAAAATGATTGGTCCGATCCTGGAAGAGCTCGCCGGTGATTATGGTGACAAACTCCAAATCGCAAAAATGAACGTAGATGAGAACCAAGGTGTGCCTGCCCAGTTCAATATTCGCGGCATTCCGACTTTGATCCTCTTCAAAAATGGCACCGTGGCTGCTCAAAAAGTAGGCGCTTTGGCCAAATCTCAGTTGACCGCTTTTATTGATAGTCATCTGTAAATAGTCTCAGACCACAGGCTCACCAGTTGAACCTGTGGTTTTTAACGATTTTCAGCACTTGTCAGTCTCGTTTTTTAGTGTAGTATTGCATTTAACAGTAGTTCTGCACTCTCTCTAGAGCGCTCATTCCCAGCAATTTATCCCCCCATCTTTTAGCAAACATTCAAAATTCTGTTTTTCCACATCCGTCTGATCTGATTCAAGACAGCACAATCTCAAATCAAATTTATTTCATTCTGATTTTCCCTTTTATTTACACCCGAGAACCACATGCAATTAACTGAACTCAAAGGCCTCCACGTATCCGCTCTGCTCGAAATGGCAGCTAGCTTGGAGATTGAAAATACTCAACGGATGCGCAAACAAGAATTAATGTTTGCGATTCTGAAAAAACGTGCGAAGGCTGGTGAAACTGTTTTCGGCGATGGCACTTTAGAAGTGCTGCCTGATGGCTTTGGTTTCTTGCGTTCCCCTGAAGCCTCTTACATGGCTTCACCGGACGATATCTACATCTCTCCTGCACAGATTCGCCGCTTTAACTTGCACACCGGTGACAGCGTTGAAGGCGAAGTTCGCACCCCTAAAGATGGCGAGCGCTACTTTGCATTGGTGAAGGTCGACAAGATCAACGGCTTGGCTCCAGAAGCGCTTAAGAACCGCATCATGTTCGAGAACTTAACGCCTTTACACCCGAATAGAGTTATTAGCCTAGAGCGTGATATCAAGGCTGAGGAGAACTTGACTGGCCGCATTATCGACATGATCTCCCCTATTGGTTACGGCCAACGTGGATTGATTGTGGCATCACCAAAGTCTGGTAAGACCGTGATGATGCAGCACATTGCACATGCTATTGCAGCAAATAATCCCGAGGCTATTCTGATCGTATTGCTCGTTGATGAGCGCCCTGAAGAGGTTACCGAAATGCAACGCTCCGTGCGCGGTGAAGTCGTTGCCTCAACTTTTGATGAGCCAGCCGTACGTCACGTTCAAGTTGCCGAGATGGTGATTGAAAAAGCAAAACGTTTGGTAGAAATGGGTAAAGATGTCATCATCTTGCTTGATTCGATCACACGTCTTGCGCGCGCGTACAACACTGTAGTTCCTTCATCAGGCAAAGTACTTTCTGGTGGTGTAGACGCTAATGCATTGCAACGCCCTAAGCGCTTCTTTGGTGCTGCTCGTAATATTGAAGAAGGTGGCTCTTTAACCATCATCGCTACAGCCCTGATTGAAACTGGTAGTCGTATGGATGACCTCATTTATGAGGAATTTAAAGGTACCGGCAATATGGAAGTTCATCTTGAGCGTCGCTTGGCTGAACGCCGCGTTTACCCATCGATCAACCTCAATAAGTCCGGCACCCGCCGTGAAGAGTTGCTGGTTAAAGCTGAAAATCTCCAGAAGATCTGGGTATTACGTAAATTGCTGGCAGATATGGACGATATTGAAGCGATGAACTTCATTGTGGACAAGCTCAAATCAACCAAAAATAATGGCGAATTCTTCGACCTAATGCGTCGCGGAGGCTAATTTAGGGGTTCTGGAGGGGCTTTTAGCCCCTTTTACCCCCTAAAACTGCGCTTTGTTGTTGATTTCATGGCATAATTTCGCTTTTGCTACTTCCGTAGCTGCTTTTAAAACCTGGGAAAGTATTTAGGTTGAGAAGTTGGATTTAACTTAAACGGCTACCCGCTAATTGGACTCAAAATGAAACCTGGCATTCACCCCGAATATCGTGAAATCGTCTTTGTAGACGTTTCCAATAACTTCAGCTTCAAGACTCGCTCCACTATGTCCACTAAAGAGAAAATCAAGTGGGAAGATGGCAATGAATATCCATTAGCCAAGATCGAGACTTCTTCTGAATCACACCCTTTTTACACTGGCACCCAGAAAATCATGGATACCGCTGGTCGCGTTGAGAAATTCCGTCAGAAATTCGGTACTAAAGCTGTTGCTAAAGCTTCCGGTGATGGCGCTGCTAAAACAGCCGAGAAAAAAGCTGCTGCTGCAGAAGCTAAGGCTGCTGAAAAGACAGCTAAGAAGAAGGCTTAAACCACTTCTATTCGCAGGGTATGTTAAATACCTGCTCTGCGAGATAATCAAGGCAGCGTTTGCTGCCTTTTTTATTTCCAACTTCATAAATGGTCAAACTTACCGCCGCCGCCACTAAATCGATTCCGCGCATCATTATTTTTGCGCTGACATTGATCTATGGTTTTGCCGGCCTATTCTTTCGAGACCCCTGGAAGAATGAAGATGCAATTGGTTTTGGAGGCATGTGGTCTCTCTTTCGCGGTAACTCAATTGATTGGGTTGTTCCACACCTAGCTGGTCGCGATATCTCGCTGGGAACTCCTCTACCCTATTGGATGGGTGCCACACTCATTAAATGGTTTGGTCCATTCATTGGCGCCGCCAATGCAGCACGCCTTTATTCAGCCATTTGCTTTTTTGCAGCAGCACTTGCCATTTGGTATGCCACTTATTTATTAGGTCGTCGTCGCGAAGTTCAGCCGATGGCACTCGCCGTTGGTGGTCAGCCTGACATGAGAAGTTACGGCATGACGCTAGCTGATGGTGCATTACTCATCTTCTTAGCTTGCGTAGGTCTTGCTCAACGCGCCCATGAAACAACACCAATGATGGCGCAACTCATGGGCATTAGTATTGTTTTATACGGAACAGTACGCGGCCTTGATAAACCCTGGCAAGGTGGCTTGTGGACCGGTCTTGGTATCGCAATCGTTGCTCTCTCAAGCAACCTTACTCTTAGCTTAATCATTGTGACTTCTACAATCATTGCAGTGATTGCTAGCAATGCAAAGTTACGCTTTCGTTGGACGCTCACTAGTACTGTTTTAGGCTTAATTGGTTTTGCAGCTTGGCCGATCATTTGGTTTCTCGCCGATCTTCCTGCGCACTGGCGACACGTTGCTGAAGAAGGCTGGCGCAATATGCCAGAAATGCGCTCTACGCCTTCGATTGAATCTCTGGGCTTCTTAAGTGTGAACTTTTGGGCATATGCTTGGCCTGTGTGGCCGCTCGCCATGGTGTCTTTAGCACACTGGGGTCGAGTCAAGGAAGCGGGTACATGGCGCGCGCCCCACCTTTGCATCCCGATGAGCTTATTTATTGGTAGCCTAATCTATGTACTGTTTCGCTTAGAAGCCAATGAGCATGACCTATTGATTTTGATTCCGAGTCTTTCAATTATTGCCGCATTCAGTTTGCCAGTTCTTAAACGTAGCGTCATTAGTTTCATTGACTGGTTCGCTATGTTTAGCTTTACGATGATTGCTCTTGCTATTTGGATTATTTGGCTGGCAAAAGTGACTGGTTACCCTGAGTCTACGGCTGCAAATTTAAGTAGATTACTGCCGGGCTTTGAAGGTCAATTTAATTTGTTGGCTTTTGTAGTAGCCCTGGCTGTCACAGGTGTGTGGCTATCGGTTGTGCGCTGGAGAACGTCGCGCGCTCCAAAAGAAATCTGGCGTTGCCTCATTATCTCTGCCTCAGGTACCACCTTGATGTGGGTTTTACTGATGACCTTGTGGCTTCCAACAATTAACTATGCCAAAACATACCGCCAGGTGTCTACAAGACTTGTACAGGTCATACCTTCTAGTGGCGGCTGCATTGATACAAGCAATATTGGTATGGCGCAATTAGCCTCCTTTAGCTTTTTCACGAAACTGAATCTACGTGATGACCCAAATTGCCCGTGGATGCTTACCCACAGCCAATCTGAGGCGAAAGCCTATGCTCAGCTCAATAATAAAAAGCTCTCATTACTTTGGGAAGATCGGCGTGCTGCCGACCGTGACGAACGCTTACGTCTCTACGAAGTTATTCCAGAGTAAATCGTGCTGCACTTCAAGTTATCGCGCCTACGCGAGGATATTCCCTCTCTCCTGAAGTTAGCTGGACCTTTATTAATTGGTCAATTAGCGGTCATTGCTTTTGGCGTTCTAGACACCGCCATGACAGCTCGCTACTCTGCAGATGACTTGGCAGCTCTTGCGATGGCTTCAGCTATCTTTATTAGTATCTATGTCGGCCTAACGGGCGTAGTCTCTGCCTTAGCCCCAATTGCCGGGCAACTATTTGGCGCCAAACGTTTTGGGGAAATTGGTGAGGAGGTTAGGCAAGCAACATGGCTCGCGCTCGGGCTCACCATTTTGGGCTGCTTCATCCTGCTTAACGCCGATCATCTCTTAGCAATTTCACGAGTGAGTCCTGATATTGAAGGTAAAGCTAAGCTCTATCTCAATATCCTTGCCTTAGGATTGCCAGCCAGCATGGCAATGCGTGTCTTAATGGCTCTGCACAATGCAGTCTCACGCCCTGCTGTCATTACCGTCGTGCAACTCATTGGATTGGCCCTCAAACTGCCCCTGAACTTACTATTTATCTACGGCGGCTTAGGTATTGAAGGCATGGGTGGTCCAGGATGCGCTGTAGCTACGGTGATCATTAACTGGTCTTGGTTGCTGATGACTCTTGGATTTGTTGTATTTGATCGCTTCTATAAGCCCTTTAAGATCTTTGCACAATTTAGTTGGCCTGACTGGCACCGCATCTGGACATTATTAAGGCTTGGCGCTCCGATTGGCTTTAGCTATTTAATCGAGGTCACATCTTTTACGTTCATGTCCTTATTTATTGCTCGACTTGGCACTACCGCTTTAGCAGGCCATCAAATTGTCGCCAATATGGGCACGGTTATTTATATGGTGCCCCTATCACTTTCCATTGCAACAATGACCCTGGTATCCCAATCAATTGGCGCCAATAAACCAGAGCGTGCCGAAGAGATTGGCTGGTCTTCAGTATTTTTCACAACCGCACTATGTATCACTATTGGAATTGCAGTTTGGCTCTTCAGAATTGAATTACTTAATTTATATGATCCGCCAGCAGCCGTAAAAGTTTTCTCAGTCCCCTTGTTCTTATTTATTGCTTTTTATCAAGTGTTCGACGCTCTACAAGTGACGGCCGCTTTCATTCTGCGCGCCTATCGCATCGCCTTCTGGCCCATGTTGATTTACGCTGGCTCACTTTGGGGTGTTGGTCTTGGCGGTGGTTACCTGATGGGCTTTAATGTATTAGGCAATACGCCTGAGTTCCTGCAAGGTGCCAATGGGTTCTGGGCTGGTAATAGTCTGAGCTTAGGCTTGGCGGCGTGTTTCTTACTCTATCTATTTAGAAGAACGGCGGAGCGCTATGAAAAAACGCATCCACCAGTCGTGACTTAATGGTCTGATTGCGAAGAACTACTTATAGATTTTCAAAGTCGCGGCATCATCATTTAAGCGATACTTGAGATTACGTTTCTCACCATCCGAACCTGGGTGGTTTGTAATGAAGTTTTGATTGGCAAGATTTTTACGAACATCTTCCGCTAAATCCAATGAAGCCAACTTCATTAACTTAGCCATACTTGGTTTAAAGCCAGTATCTCTGCCATCAATCCTGACCTCTTTGCCATCGCCGGAGGCAATGAAAGAGGCTGCGATCTGGGTACTTTGAGTATCAACAATATTAAAGTCAACCGTAACCTCTAGGGCAACCTGCTGTGAGGTCGATTTTGTGCCAGGAATGTCGTCAACATTATCCGTTACCGAGATTTCGGTTAAAACGCCATAGAGGACATAGTTAGCATCAGCAAAATCACCCGCCTTAATGCGTTTAACAATGTCAAAGTACTCATCACCTTGATTGGGGACGGCCACGGATGGCTTAGCCTGTACCACTTTGTATCCAGATTTAATTAATAAGCCCCGAATCGGGTTAGCTAGATAGCGCAACTCTCCATACTCTAGGTTGCTTTGATAGCCTGACTTTTTCTGGGTTTGACTATCGGCGCTAGAAGTATTGTTGATTGAGGATGCTTCAGGTGCTGGAGGCGCTACCGCAGGCTCTGTTGATTTAGGATCGGCTAGGTTAGTAAACTTCACTGGAAAAGCTGAAGAATTTGGTCCGCCAGTCAATGCAGAAGCATTTGCCTTATCAGCATCCACTTCTATAACCTTGGGCGTAATTACTGACGAAGTTGCATTACCAGTTGTAGTTCTGGTTTCTTCGATATACGTTAGATTCTTACCTTCTTTTTTAAAGTAAATATCAGTAACAGCGATAGACTTTGATTCAGATTTAAGCGCCTCAGCATTGATGACTGGATTCTTGGGTGGATCTGCTGGAACCTGCCCCACTATCCCCGAATCCGGTTTTGCTAAAGGCGCCTTAGAAGCGCAGCCTGCGAGCAATATGCAGCTAGCACCAGCACATAATAAGACGGCAATTTTAGATAAACGCATCAATCAATCCTTTTTCATTTTATAGGCTAGCTATTAGCGCGTAGCAGTCTTGCGAATCTCTTTCTCATCAGCCCACTCAAGTAGGCCAGATTCGTTATTAATGAGATTTAAGTTAAAGACATAGTAGACATCCTTGACGTCTTTACTTGTCTTCACAATTGATGCAATAGATCCTTCAATGCGGTACTGGGCGCCCTGCATATTCCCAGTCTTAGCAGTCGTACTGCCCTTATAGAGTCCAGACTGATTTTGACGTTTTAACTCATCGGTTTGGTTTTGCATCTCAGTAATACTCACAGCAAAACGAACTTGGCCACTCTTGAGTAATTGAGTGCGAATCTTATCGGTAATCACGCGCGTATCAATGTACTCAGAAGTCTTGTTCTTCACATCCGCCAAGGTAACAATTGGCGCATCCTTGCTGCCAGAGATCGCTTTTGATTGCAATAAGGACCTTGTCATGGCCTCAGCAATCATTTGCAAATCTGTAGATCCGTAATTGGCATTAACAGTCTCGACTGACTTTGCATCGCCATACCGCACCTGTGGCCCAGAGCAGGCAGCTAGTAATGCTGCTGATAGCAAAACAGTAGATAAATGAATGGTTTTAGTAGTCATGTTCATTTTTGGCCTTAGGATTACTTATATTGATTTAATTCAAAACGAAAATCGGTTGCATCTGGGGTTGGAGCAATACCCATAATAACGGTCGACTGCCCTTTACCAACGGTTACTGGCTTCCAAGCTTCTTCATCAGTTACGGTCATGCCATTTTTACCGAGCCACTTAAATCGATAGGAAACTAAATTCGACTTACTGTCGTTTTGAATAGTTACCTGAGCAGTCAGAATTCCATTGCGCTCAATACTACGCATATCAACGATTTGGATACTATCGGTATCACCCATACGAACTGTCATATCCTTCATTGACGGCGTAGAGCTACACGCAGCTAAAGTTAAGGCAGCCAATAAAGTAAGGAGGAGTTGTTTCATTCTAGGTCTTTCTAATTAAAAAGCTGCTGAAAGCTATTTAGCAAATTGGGTGGCTCATAAGGCTTAATTACTTCTATATTACCGCTAGCAGGTTTGGAAGTAGATGGGTTAGTGGGTAATTCAGTGATAGGGAGTTCAGCAGGCATCACTGGGGATGGAGCCACTACAACTGGAGCAACAGCTTGCTGAACGGGCATGGCCTGAGAAGATGTATTCGCCACCTTTACAGGCAATGCGGCCGGATCATTGGATGTAAGGACGGTAGCCTTATTTCTAAACATACGTATATATACAACGTTATAGCCGCCTACAAGGTTGACGACTTGGCTTTGTGTTACCCCTGAAGGTAGGGTGTATTTTAGGACGGTAGGGCCAATTGGTAGCCCCATTCTGGCCATATAGGTTTGTGCTGGCAACGTTGACCAATGACGCGTGTCGGTCACGTTAATTGCTTGTAGGCCGTATCCAGTCATCATGCCCGCGATGGCGCCAATAATAGCGGCGGCACCACTGTTTTGACTATTTTGATTATTTCTGCGCGCAGCTTGTTGAGCGGCCTGATCTGCTGCATATTGAGCAGCCAAAGAAACCAATGCTCTTGATGATGCCCGTAGGACATAACCAGGCATCTCATCACGCAAATTTTTTCTGGCCATGGCATCGATATTGGTAACTAACTCTGGATTAGCCACCCTATCACCCAACTGGACAAGAGTGGGCTGATAACGCTCCGTAGATTTTTCAATTAATGGAAAAGTTAAAGTCACCAATCTCGGACCACCGCCGATATTAAAGGATTGGCTAATTTGATAAGGTGTGATTTTCGGCATATAACCGGTATCAATCACGATCAAGGTATCAGCAAAACTTTTTTTAGCCTGGTTTGCAATATTGGAGTCAAGCTTAGCAATGCTAGTCTTGAAAAAATTGACTTGAGGGCGCAATTCAATTGCTAAACGATATCCAGGAGCCGCAAGACTAGCCTCCCCTTGAGCCTCATGAATAAAGCCAGAGAGGTAATATGCTCCGGGGTTTTGATAGGAATTCTTCAGGCTGCGAGTTTCTTCATCATCCAATAGGTTGATCGGATAGCCATTAATTTCCTGAATACGGCTCGTAGCGCCACGAGTAGTTCGATTATTTTGTTGTTCTTGCTCGGTTTTTGATACTGCAGCCACCTTGCTTTGAATGAGCTCTTCAATCAACTTTTCACGTTCCGCCATTTTTTTTGCTTCAATCATGGCATCACCCCATCTACCTTGTGTTAAATGATTGAGGGCCAAGGTTTGACTTAAAAGCGAAACCTCATATGGCTTAGGATCATATTCACTGCTAACACCTTCAGAGAGTACATAAGAGCTAGCACCAGAAAAAGAACGTCTTAGCTTATCGCTTGTCGATAGCTCCCATTGACTAACTAACTGATCAGCTGCCAACAAATTTTGGGTGCTATTTGGAATTTGAGTGGGCCCTTGCAGTCGCTGCACTTCTCCTAACTCTAAATAGTAAAGTGTGTTTTTATCTTTAAATGCCGACTGAATTGCCGCGGTGGTATTTTGAAGATCACCATTTTTGAATTGCTCTTTGGCGTCATTCATTTTGATTTGCTGAGTTTGCGTTGCGCAACCCACTAATAGCACTATTGCCAAAATCAGAGCGGATTTCAATAAGCTTAATGCTAAATATTTAAGCGAACCAAAAGCATTTCGCAATTCAAGCCAATCAAAATAAAAGGTGCTACCCATACTGTATATAACGCCCTTAATGAGACTAAGCTGACAAGAAGACAGCTTATTTACTGGTCCAGTTTCGCACCAGACTGGATCACTACTCTACCCCACTTAGAAGACTCGCTAGCAATCATCTTAGATAGGTCATTTGGACTGCCAGGAGCCGGTTCCAGACCGCCCGCTAAAAGTCGAGCTTTAACCTCAGGATTGGTTAATGTTTTACGTACGAGTTGATTTAAACGTTTTTGAATATTAGTTGGTAGATGTGCAGGGGCCATCAGCGAAAACCAGGAGACAGCCTCAAAGCCTGCCAAACCCTGCTCGGCCAATGTAGGAATCTCAGGGGCTGCTGGCGAACGCTTTAATGTGGTGACACCCAATGCCTGAACCTCGCTCGCCTTAATCAAAGGCAAAGAAGAGGATAAGTTATCAAATAGCATCGAAATACGCCCACTCACTAAGTCGGGCAAGGATTGAGCGCGGCCCTTATAGGGAATATGACGTATTTGCACGCCCGCCATTTCTTTAAATAGTTCCCCCGACATATGCAATGAAGTCCCCACGCCTGATGAACCAAAAGTTAATTGATTTGGTTTGGCTTTGGCAAGCTCAATGAGCTCATGCAAGTTATTGACGCCTAATTGTTTATTCACAATTAATACATTGGGAGTGCTAGCCAAAAAACTAATGGGGGTGAAATCTTTCACGGGATCAAAAGACATCTTTTCATAAAGAGCTCCATTGATAGCATGAATACCAACTGTGCCAATTAATAATGTGTATCCATCTGGCTCACTTTTAGCGACAAGATCTGCGCCAATATTGCCGCCATATCCAGGACGATTCTCAACTAGAACCGGCACACCTAAAGTTTTCTGCCAACTTTCCGCTAGCACTCGAGCCAAAATATCGGGAGCTCCACCAGGCGTAAACGTCACCACAATCCGAATAGCCTGCTTTGGCCAGCTACCCATGGCCTGCACCCCTTGGGCATTGGCGCCGAATGAATGAATACAAAACCAGAAAAAAAGAAGGAGAGCCTTAAGCACTCGGTTGTATTGCATGATCTGCAGACCTAAAGCCTTAGGGCTAGGTTAAATCTTTAGAAACCAAAGCGAGAGCGCAACCAAAGCCAGCCCTCATATTTGACGGGATCGTCTGCGCAAGGACCAACACCACACTCAAGCAGTGTAGAAATCAAATTACCCAATACCAATAAGATAAACATCACAACGATTGTGTTTGCAAACCAAGAACGTGAGCGCACTCCCCTATTGGGCAGCATTAATAAAATTGCTTGCGCTGCTAACAGCCCCATATATCCGACAAACGCCCAAGTATAAAAATGCAACTCCAAAAATGTTGCGCCAAATCCTTTATCGCCCGGAAGAATATGAAGCAGTACTTGACGCAGAGAAACTGTCATACCCACTAAGCCCCCAAGAATTCCCCAGCCATAGTGAGAAGAATGTTCTCCGCAACGAATATTTAGCATCAAGGCAAAGCCAATAATGACAAATCCGACTCTTTGCATCAAACACAAAGGGCAAGGGAGTTCGCCAAAATACAGCTGATCTACGAATGCATAAGAGAGCATGCCTACTACCGCAAGCAAAGCAAGCTGATTACCTAATGCGGCTAACGTTGGGAATGAATTCCTACTCACAATAGTTATAGGCTGATGTTGAGGTGACTAGTCGCATGAAAGCGAAACCAAACCATGAGAATTACTAGAGTAATTGCCAATAAGATCAGGCCAGCAAAACGCTTCTCAAACCAAACCAAAATCAGTCCGATAGAAGCTGTCAGAAATGGTAGGAACATGTACATAAGAGAATTCTAGCTCAGGACAAAGGCGGCTGTCTAAATCATCAATTCATAGGCTCGGGAGTGGTCTTTGACTCAGTGCATCTATTGTTAGAATGCCTTATGAGCACCCTTTCGACCCCACCCTGCCTTGACCTACAAATTACCGGGCATGTAGCTCGTATTACATTCAATAATCCAGCAGCTCGCAATGCCATGACTTGGCCGATGTATGAAGAGCTCAAAAGAATTTGCGATAGCCTGGCCACTAACTCAGATATTCGTGTAGTTATCTTTAGGGGGGCTGGTGATAAGGCCTTTGTTTCTGGAAGTGACATTCAGCAATTTGTCGATCTCAAAGAAGATGAGGCTTATGAAATTGCTGTTGATAACATCTTTATTTCGTTACAAGAACTTCCCATGCCAACTATTGCCATCATTGAAGGCTTGGCAGTAGGCAGCGGTTTACTCATGGCGACTTCTTGTGACTTTCGTATTTCCACGCCTGAGGCACGCTTTGGTATTCCGGTAGCAAAGACCTTGGGTAACTGCTTATCCCCAAGTAATCTTGCCTGGATTAGCGCGCATCTGGGCATCCCGACCGTGAAGAAAATGTTGCTTACTGCTGAACTTATTAAAGCGCCACAATTACTTGATTCAGGATTTTTGTATCAACTGGCAGAAGCTGCAGACATCACCGCCGCTGGTGATGCTTTGGCTGAAAAATTAGCAGCGCTCGCACCTATCACACAAAAAGCCAGCAAACTTGCTTTGACGCGCTTGATCAATCACAACTTACCGAACTGTACCGATCTCATGCGTGAGACTTATAACAGTATTGATTTTAGAGAGGGAGTGAACGCCTTTTTAGAAGGTCGTCCACCCAAGTGGCAAGGCAAATAACGCTAGCCTTTAGAGTTTAGGAACTCCACCACTGTTTTATTAAAAAGATCGGGTACCTCAATATGCGGAACATGCCCGACATTCTCAATTGGCAGCAACTTAGCATTCGGTATTGCTGCTTGAGCCTTTTTACCCAGCTCTGGAAAATTACCCAATGATTTCACTGCCTCCGGTGGTGCAAAGCGTCGCCCAAAGACTGTACGGTCTTTTTGACCAATCACTAATAAAACTGGCATTTTCAGCTGCGGCAAATCATTAATAATCGGCTTTTCCGCAATCATTTGGTAGGTGAGGACCGATGTCATTGCATAAGCAGGATAGTCAGGGCCTTTTTGCACTCTTACATATACCTCAACAAACTTTTCATAACTAGGTTGCCAGTTAGGGAAATAAGTTTGTAAAAAGCGACGGTAGCTGACTTCTGTTTGCGCCATTTCTAGCTTCAGAAGATCATCATTTTTCTGTGGCGGAATGTCTTTACTGTAATCCTCAAGACCAAGAGGATTCTCAAGAACCAACTTGCTCACTGTTTGTGGATACAGGCGAGCAAAACGCACTCCAACCATTCCACCCATAGAGTTTGCGATTACCGATACCCGCTTAATATTGAGTGATTTCAGTAAAGCTTGAGTATTAGCAGCTAAATCATCGAAGTGATAGGCCACATCAGGCTTAGATGATTTACCAAAACCAATTTGATCGGGTGCAATCACGCGATAACCCGCTTGGCTTAAGCCGACAATAGTTGGCGCCCAATAGTCACTAGAAAAGTTCTTGCCATGGAAAAGTAAAACTACCCCTTTTGATTTCCCCACTGGCGCTACATCCATGTAAACCATTGCTGCAGGCTTTCCTTGCAACGATGTCTTGTATTCCTTTAAAGGATGTGGATAAGGCCAGGCACTCAGACGAAGATCTAGTGGCGTCGCATTAGCATAAAGACTGACAGGCGCTGATGAAGTAGATGAGGTAGATTTCTCATCGGTAGCACATGAGATTAGAGATGCTAGGCATAACACAGTGATGCATGCTGCAGAAACTCTTCCGATCAAAGCCTTCATCATTGCCTTTTACATTAAATAATTTTTGTTTTCAAATTTGGCAAACCATCAACACTACCTTCTAATACATCACCTTTTTTCACGGGCCCAACGCCTGCTGGCGTCCCTGAGTAAATCAAGTCACCCGGCTCTAATGTAAATAAAGTGGAAAGATAAGCAATCGTATCGGGTACATTCCAGATTAATTGATTGAGATCACCCTCTTGACGAACTTCACCATTGACCAAAAGCTTCACGGACCCTTTAGCAGGATGTCCGCACTGACCTACCGGAGTAATTTCACCACACGGTGCGGATTGGTCAAATGCTTTACCCGTATCCCAAGGCCGCCCCATTTTCTTGGCTTCACCTTGCAGATCACGTCTAGTCATGTCTAGCCCTACGCCGTATCCATAGACATGCTCTAAAGCTTTATCAGCAGAAATATTGGCGCCACCCTTACCAATTGCCACAACCATCTCAATTTCATGATGCACATCATTCGATAGGCTCGGGAAATCCATATTCTTGCCATCAGTCACAATGGCACTCGCTGGCTTCATAAAAAAGAATGGCGGCTCACGATCTGGATCATGGCCCATCTCACGCGCATGATCAGCATAATTTCTGCCTACACAGTAAATGCGATTCACTGCAAAGCGACGGGTATCGCCTGTCACCGGTACTGAGATCACTGCTGGGGGATCGATTACGAAATTTGAGCTCATAAGAAACCTTTTAGAAAATTGTGTTGAATAGTACTTTAATGATGTTATCTAGAAGTATGACGCAGTTTTAAATACAAAATACTGAGGGCCAAGGCAAAAGTGAGGGCATTGGCCAATATGAGGGGCCATTTTTCAATGATCAGACCGTAGATCAGCCACATACCAACCCCAGCAGTAAACAAGGAATACATTCCCAAGGAAATCCCTGAGAGATCCTTAGTGCGCCAAGACTGTATTGCCTGCGGTAAAAATGCAACCGTTGTCAAAAATGCTGCGCAATATCCAATGATTTCGATGTGATGAGGTTGCAAAGGCATTTTTTTAAATGAGGGGCCTCTAAAATTTAGACAAGCCTTTGGATGAGATTCATTACTGCTTCTTATTAGTTCCGGCTTTTCGAGCCTCAATTTCTTTATTGATGGCAACTAGTGTTTTTGCATCTGGCGACTTCCAGTTACCCCCTGAATTATTGACCATATAGACCAACGCATCAGAGAATCCTTCAATGCTGAGATTTGGATTACCACCCTTTGGTGGCATTGCGCGCACGCCAACATAAGCGTGTGCAGTAAGAGTAACCTGCCCCTCTGCAATCAATGGTGCCCATTTAGTTTTATCACCAAACTTCGGAGCATTTAAGACACCAGCGCCATGACAAGCAGCACAGACTTGCTTGTATGTATTTTCGCCAGATTGCGCGTTGGCTACCCCACCAAGAGTTACGGCAGCCAAAGCAATTAATAATTTATTTATTTTTAAAGCATTCATATCATCAAACCTTTACCCAAATAATCTTTTTTAAATACCGCACTTGAAATGACTCTGAGTTTATTGGGTCTTTTTAACTCGCTCGCTCCACAATTGCCATGGACGTCCGATAGTTTTTTCAATAGTAGCTTGTGCGGTAGCTGCCTCCCCTGGAGTGAGATACTGAACTTGTCCCATTTTCATAGCCTCTGCTTGAATACTGGCATTCTGGATAGCATATACCGATCTAAACACTGCCATCTTGATTGAGCTAGCACCAGCCGCATATCCGTGGCCACGCATCAGCACAAAATACTGTAAACCCATGGTCTTGGATAAGGCATCGCCCAACTCAGGACTGCTTACAAACATATCGGTATCTGGATTTGGCTGAGCAAAGTTTCGGATCTCAAAGACTGGGGCGCCTTCCCCTAAAAATGCGCTCATGTGATAAACAGGTTTAAGCGTGGTTCCAGTTAAGCCATATGGAAGTATTGGTGATGCGTGACCATGAATCACTGAATTAATATCAGGCCGAGTCTTTAAGACGCCGCTGTGAATGAAACGCTCTCCATATGCAACACGAGTGTCTCCATTTAAAGCCTTGCCGTTCATATCAAATTCCATGATGTCTTCCACCTTTACCACTGATGGAGCGACACTTCTGGCTAAAAAGAATGTATTGGGATTAGCAGGATTGCGCACACTAATATGCCCATATCCATCAACTGCATTTTGGTCATACAAAATATGATTGGCGATGACCAGCTCTTCTACTGCTGTTTTGACAGCTGGATTTTGCTCCATTTGCTCTTGAACACTTGCTGCGTTTACCTGTGAAGTCAGCGCCAAAAGCGCTAGGCTAAATATTTTGTTCTTCATCACTCAACCTTTCCAATTTTTCTCACAACCTCACCCATTTGTGCTGACTCTTTATCCCAATAGGTTTTAAATTCTGGGGCATCCATATACTGAA
Source organism: Burkholderiaceae bacterium (assembly GCA_947448415.1). Lineage (GTDB taxonomy): Bacteria > Pseudomonadota > Gammaproteobacteria > Burkholderiales > Burkholderiaceae > Polynucleobacter. The sequence goes on from CANFMT010000001.1 coordinate 66,304, forward strand.
TTGGGCTTCCAGCCCCATTAATTACCGCACGCACTCTCTCATCATTAGCGGCTTGCTTTGATGCTTCGCGTAACTTGTTGGTAATGTATTCAGGTGTTGCACTAGGTACAAATAAACCAGCCCATTGAGAGAACTCAATCTTGACGCCCATCTCTTTAAAGCTAGGAACATCTGGCAAACTTGCCAATCGACCATCGCCCCAATGTGCTAATGCACGAACTTTGCCCGCCTTAATTTGCTGAACAATCGATGAGGGACCTGTCGCTATTGCGTCAACTTGCCCACCTAGCAAACCTACAATTGCTGGACCGGCGCCCGTGTAGGGGATATGAACCATATAAAACTTTTCAGATGACTTGAGCATTTCCATTGGCACATGCATCGTTCCATAGTTACCAGAGGATCCAAAGTTATATTTCCCAGGATTAGCACGCATTGCCGCTACAAAAGATTTGTAATCCTTCCATGGGCTATCCGCTCTTACTACCAATACAGTCGGATCAGCAGTAAAGCGAGCAATTGGTTTCAGTTGGTTCAACTGAAATGACTGCTCCCTACCAACTACTTTGTCTGCTTCCGGAATAATGGATATGGAAGATAGGGCCATCAAAATGGTGTATCCATCAGGTTTTGACTTGGCAACTGCTGCCATACCAATACCGCCGCCAGCCCCTGCTTTATTTTCAACAATGACTGGCTGACCCAGAATTCGGGATAGCGCTTCGGCAACTGGCCTACCAACAATGTCTGCTACACCCCCTGGAGGGAAAGGCACAATCATCGTGATGGGCTTATTAGGCCATGACTCTGGCGCCTGTGCTGATGCCCCCTGAGCAAATAAACAGAGCCCCAGAAAGGCTAAGACGGCAAAAGCTTGATATTTTTGTCTCATTTTTTGTCTCAATTTATTAATTTAGTTATTATTTATGGTCTTTATCCTACTACAAGATTCATCACAATAAACAGGGGTTTTCGTAGTCAAAACCCCACTCGGAGATAGCAACCATGAAATATGCAGCATTTGTTTTAGCCAAAGATCCCACTAAAGCCCGAGTTGGGATTGTTTCTGCCGACGGAAAAACAGTTGAAGAGCTCGATTTAGGTGTAGACGTTAGCGAAGAAGGCATCGTTGCCATCCTCAAGTCCGATCTAGCAGGCAAGCTTCCTAAGCCAGTGGCCACCCATGCGTTTGGCGATATTCGCCTACTTGCCCCCGTTCCTAGACCGCGTCGCAATATCTTCTGTGTAGGAAAAAATTATCACGAGCATGCTAAAGAATTTTCCAATAGCGGTTTTGATGGCAGCGCTAAACCAGGTGAAGATATTCCAAGCCATGCGATCTTCTTTACTAAGCCACCCGAGTCTGTCACTGGACCAAATACCAACGTCATCATTCCAACTGCCGTATCTACCTGCATCGATTACGAAGCAGAACTCACTATTGTGATCGGTAAGGGCGGTAAAGGCATTAGCGAAGCCGATGCCATGAAACACGTTTGGGGCTACACCGCTATTAATGATGTGACAGCACGCGACTGGCAGCAAAGACATAAACAATGGTTCCTAGGAAAAAGCTTTGATACCTTCTGCCCAATGGGTCCGTGGGTTGTTACAGCAGATGAAGTAAATGCAGAAGATATTTCAGTAAAGTGCTGGGTCAATGGCGAGCTACGCCAAAATTCCAATACCAAGGATCTGATTTTTGATATCCCCAATATGATCGCAACAGTTTCTGCAGGGATCACACTCTATCCTGGTGATTTAATTGCTACAGGCACGCCAGTAGGCGTAGGCATTGGCTTTAAGCCACCCAAGTATTTGGTCAATGGCGATGTAGTGGTCGTTGAAATGGGTGGAATTGGAAAGCTGGAAAATACATTTATCGCAGAATGAAATAAGACCCCATTCTTCCAAACAAAATAAAGCCACCCTGAGGTGGCTTTATTTTTGCTGCAATCATCAGCTAATTATTAGCTAAATAAGAGGGCAACTCGGTAAGTAATTAATGCCGCTATGTAAGCTAGGCCAAATAAGTAAGTCAACATGATGATGGGTATTTTCCAGCCACCGGTTTCGCGTTTAACGGCAGCAATAGTTGACAAACATTGCGGCGCAAATACGAACCAAGCCAATAAAGATAGTGCCGTAGCGAGCGACCAGCCGCTAGAGATTAAAGGAATTAACGCATCGGCCGAATCCACGCCAGAACTTGAGAGCGCATAAACCGTTGCAAGAGAACTGACTACTACCTCTCGTGCGGCCATACCAGGTACTAAGGCAATACTAATTTGCCAGTTAAAGCCAATTGGGGAGAAAACCTGAGCCAAGGCCTGCCCTATCATTCCCGCAAAACTATATTGAATGGGAGAGCCTGTCGCGCCCTCAGGTGGAAATGGAAAACTTGATAGCACCCATAGACCAATGGTCATTAGCAAAATAATTCCACCTACGCGACGCAAAAATATTTCCGCACGTTGCGATAAGCTGATTGCTAGATTTCCCATCCGAGGCATGTGATAGCTAGGCAGTTCCATCATGAGCGCATTCATCTTAAATTGCTCGCTGGTAAAGCGCTTGAGAATCCAGGCAACCATCATCGCACCCAAGATTCCAGATAGATAAAGCAAGAACAGCACTAGGCCTTGTAAATCTATTCCTGCCCATATTTTTTGCTCCGGAATAAAGGCGGATATTAATAAGGCATACACAGGTAAGCGCGCAGAACAGGTCATCATCGGCGCTATCAGGATGGTTACCATGCGATCGCGCGCATTAGAAATGCTTCTTGTGGCCATAATTCCAGGAATAGCGCAGGCAAAGCTAGAGAGCAGTGGAATAAAGGATCTTCCAGAAAGTCCCACTGAGCCCATCACCCTATCGAGCAGATACGCAGCTCTGGGCAAGTAGCCAGATTCCTCAAGAAGCAGAATAAAGAAAAACAATATAAGAATTTGCGGCAAGAAAATCACGACGCCGCCCAAACCTGCCAAGATGCCGTTAATCAATAAACTACGCACCCATCCATCAGGTATGAGCCCAGCAATCTGAGCACCAAGATATTCAATAGCGGTTTTAATAAGGTCCATGGGCACAGTCGCCCAACTAAATACTGCCTGGAAAATACAAAAGAGCAGCGCCACCAAAATGATGGGGCCAAATACTGGGTGTAGCAATATTGAATCCAAGCGATCACTCAATTGATCGGGGATGATGCGATCTAGCTTGAGGTTTTGCAAAATTCTTTGGACTTGGATGTTGTCTAATTCATTATGCGCAATATGAGAGGCTGCATTCTCAAGCGTGGCATCACTTGTACCAGTGCGCAATCCATTTAAATTACGCCAATCTAGCTCAGATAGAAATTTTTTAATCTCATCAGCGCCGTTAGATTGAATTCCAATGCTAGTGAGAACCGGCAGCCCTAGTTCGGTAGATAAAGCCTCAACATCAATTTGTAAGCCCTGACGCTGGGCAATATCCAGCATGTTTAAAACTACTACGCAAGGTAAGCCTAGGCGCTTTGCGGCTAATACTAAGCGCAAGTTACGACGTAAATTGATCGCACTAAGTACGCAGATCACCAGATCAGGACGCTTCTCGCCCTCTGCCCTCCCCAACAGCACATTACAAGTAACGCGCTCATCAAGCGACCTTGGATAAAGGCTATATGCGCCAGGCAAATCCAGAATGCGAATATTCTTGCCGGATTCAAGATGAAGGCGCCCCTCTTTCCTCTCTACCGTGACCCCAGAATAATTAGCGACCTTCTGACGACTACCGGTTAAGAGATTAAAAAGCGCAGTCTTTCCACAATTAGGATTACCTAATAGAGCAACGATAGGATCGCTTGAGAAAAAGTGGACTGTAGATTCAGACATGCTCTAAGACTTCAACAGCAATCATGCATGCTTCAGAATGCCTTAAAGCAAAAGTAGAAGTCCCTATTCGAACCATATAAGGTCCCTTACCTAGTAAGCCCTTGCGTAGTATCGTCACCTGTTCTCCAGGCAAAAAGCCAATATCCTCCAACTGCCCCTTTATTTGAGGTGCACCTTTTGGGGCATTGACTTGGCTGACGCGGTAAAGACTGCCTAGGTCGACTTGGTCTAAATTCATTATTTGAGTATTGGGCTAGATTACCGTTGATTATATCCGCTAATGAGAATGACTATCATTCATGGAAGTTGAGATTAACTCCTTGAATAATCATGCTTTTTACATCTTTAGCTCTTGATCCAGAACAAAATAAATGGGCCTAATCCGCGCCCATTGCGCCATTGATTTGAACTAATCCAACCTGCACAGACCAAAGCACTTTGCATGACTGCGCAAATCTTTGAAACAGGAGTAAATAATTACGGTGCTATGTAACCGTATTTTTGCAAGATAGTCTTGGCTTTAGCGCTCTGCATAAACTGATATAAATCCTGCGCCTCTTGAGGTGCGCCCCGTATTAATACCATTCTTTGCTTGATTGGCTCATACAACCTTGGGTTTAAGAGTGTCAGGTTAATTTCTTTTGATACCTCAGGTGATTTTGCTAACGATAAAGCAGTAAAGGCCAAATCTGCAGCACCTGTCAGTACATAAGTCGTCGCCACTCCAATATTGTCACCATATACGAGCTTATCCTTTGCAAGCTCCCACAGGCCTTCAGCCCGAAGATACTCAACCGCTGCTTTGCCATATGGGGCTAGATCAGGTTTAGCGATGGCAATTTTATTGGCTTTGCCAATTGCCTTAGCAATATCAGCCTTGTTATCACCTAAAGAAATACCTGAGGATGCCCTAGCAATCAAAACCAGTTTTCCTATTGCATAGACTGCGCCCTCATTCACAGTCTTGCCATTTTTATATAACTGCATAGGAAAACGTTCGTCAGCAGCAATAAAGAGATTAAACGGTGCACGACTCATGATTTGAGCGGCGAAATTTCCAGAAGATCCATAGACCACCCTCATATCAGGCTTGCTGGAAGTTTTGAAAGCCAACGCAATTTCACTGAATGCATCCTTCATATTGGCAGCAACCGCAATCGTAGCGCCCTGCGCAAATACAAGATCTGCACTACACAGAAAGAGAGATAGTGACAATATCAATCGAACTGGCAGGAAGCGTTTCATTAGAGCCAATTCTCAATTTGACGATTTAGACCAACGGCCTTATAGCCAGGAGTGTCGCTAGAATAACTGCGGATTTTACGAATCAATTTAGAGACCTCTATTTGCCCTGCCATCTCTTTATGCATGGCCACAAAGAAAATTTCATCTTTCAGGGGTATAAATCCTAAGCCATTTTCAAGCGCTATGTTTTTGACGCCGATACCGACATCAGCCTTGCCAGCCAGTATGGCATTGGCAACAGCTGAATGGGTAAATTCTTCCTGCAAGTATCCATTGATTTGAGCAGCCTCTATCCCCTCTACTAATAAGAGTGTATCTAATAGAAGTCTTGTGCCAGAACCAATTTGACGATTGATAAAGCGAATCTTTTGATTTAATAAATCATCCAGGGATCGAATATGCAAAGGATTCCCCTTTTTAACGATCAGGCCCTGAGTTCGCTTCATCACTGGGTAAATCTGTATATTGTTTTTTGACAGTCGGCGATGTATGGCCTTGGAACTATGCTCATCAGAAACGTGGTAGCCAGCAATGTGAGCCTCCTTATTGAGCAGCTTTTCTAAAGACTCCCCAGAGCCAGCAATTTTTAAGTCAAATCCCTTAAGCTCACTTGCCACTTTTTGAATAATGGAATCACTACTAGATAGAAACTTCCATTTCAAGCTCTCAGATCTTTGAATGTTCTTAATTTCTTTAGCTAAGATTTCTTGATATGAATTGCCATGCTCAAGAAAACTTGTCTGCATGTTCTCAACATGCTGAATCAAGAATTTTCCAAATTCCGTTAGAACTGATCCATGTCCTTTAGTGCGCACAATCAAAGGCATTCCTAGGGCAGCCTCAGCTTCATTTAACTTACCCCAGGCACCCCTATAAGAAGTCCCAGATTTTTTGCTGGCAACCACCAATGAGCTGCCATTACCGATTTCCTTAAGCATCTCTACCAACCAGGCAAGATCTATCGAGCTTTTACCTTCTGTCAAGGTATTAACAATGAGGGTTGGTCGGACTTCAATTTGCATATGTAATTTTTTGCATATTCATATAGTAATAATGTATGCGATGATCAATACTTAATCAACTTTTTTATTGCATATCATGAAAAAACTACTTAGCAATCTTGTCTTAAGCGCTCTGCTAGCCCTATCGCTCTCTAGCCATCAAGCCTATGCTCAGAATAAAAGCATTGTGGTTTCCTCAACCACATCCACCGAGCAGTCCGGTCTGTTTAACTTCATCCTCCCCATCTTTAAGATGCAGTCTGGAATTGAAGTAAAGGTAGTTGCGGTTGGCACGGGTCAAGCACTCGACATTGGCCGTCGTGGCGATGCAGATGTGGTCTTTGTACATGACAAACCTGCAGAAGAAAAATTTGTTGATGAAGGGTTCTCAACTAAACGTTATGAAGTGATGTATAACGACTTTATTCTGATTGGGCCCAAGTCAGATCCTGCAAAAGTTGGCGGCGGAAAAGATATTCAAGCAGCCTTCCAAAAGATTGCCTCAGCACAAGCACCTTTCGTTTCTCGGGGAGATAAGAGCGGCACTCATGCAGCAGAATTGCGCTACTGGAAAGGTGCCGGTATTACTGTTCCCCCTGGTCAAGCGTGGTACAAAGAAACAGGCTCTGGCATGGGTCCCGCCTTAAATACCGCTTCAGCCATGAACAGCTACATCCTCGCCGATCGCGGTACATGGCTTAGCTTTAAGAATCGCGGTGATCTCGTAATCCTTGTTCAAGGTGATCCAAAACTATTTAATCAATATGGAGTCATGTTGGTTAACCCAGCCAAGTTTCCTCATGTGAAAAAAGCTGATGGACAAGCATTCATTGATTGGCTTATTTCCAAAAATGGGCAAGACGTTATTGCCAGCTACAAGATTGATGGCGAGCAACTCTTCTTCCCGAATGCTAAATAGTTAGCAAGGGCTTTGATTGATACCTTGGGATCATGATTACCCCAATAAAAAAGCCCGCTTCTGCGGGCTTTTTACATAGCACTAGTGTTAACCAGCGATATTGACTTACTTCTTAGGCGTTACGAAACCAATAGCTGTGTCATCAACGAACTCAACCATCACATCATCACCAGCTTTAAATTTCTCGAGACCAAGAACAGCTTGGTCAACTTTAACTTTTTGCTTCTCGCCATTTGGCATTGTGAAAGTTACGATACGTGATTTTTGATCGATTGTAGAAATCTTAACAGTCGCATAAATCGTATCTGCTGTCTCTTCAAATGGCTTAGCAGAACCTTTACCAGCGATCACAACTGAGCGCACTCCAGAAACGCCTGGCTTAGCATCTTTTCCAGCAGCAGTTAAGCCTACAGCAACCGCTTGAGCATGCTCAACTAAGAATACGTCACCCTTTTTAACTTTATCCAAATCATTGATGGACTTAGCTACATTCATTTGAATTAAATTGCCATTTGCATCTTTCAACACAACAGTACGTTTTTTAACGTCAACTGAGTCAACAGTTGCACCGATCACAACCACATCAGCTGCTAAGGGCAACATTTTTGCAGGCAATTGAGCGAATACTGAGCTCGCACAAACGATACCTACAACTGCAAATAAACTTGCTAATAAAGATTTCTTCAAGATAACTCCTAATGAGTAAAAGGTTTGGGATGGGCTCTAAAAGCAGCCGCAACCCATTGTAACCACGGAATGGGGTACTTTTTGTACGGTATAGAACTAAGTTCAACCCCTCTTTTATTTGGTAAATTGGATGAGGATTACCATTTAGAGACACCAGGCACCTTGGAAATACTCATTAAATCGTGGAAAGAAGCTAAGGGGAGCGCCTTTTTGGTGCGTCATGAGGTCTTCGTCAATGAACAAGGGGTGCCGGTAGAACTTGAATTAGATGAGCTTGACGCCTCCGCTATCCACGCCCTAGCCTACCGGAATGGCGAATGTGTTGGCACGGCTAGGTTCATCCTCTTGGGGGATGGCCAAGCCCAAATTGGACGAATGGCCGTATTGGCTCAATTCAGAGGCCAGGGCATAGGAAAACAGATTCTTATCAAGCTAATGGCCCTAGCAAAATCTAAAGGGATCAGTAGCCTGATCTTGCACTCACAAGTAGCGGTGATGCCTTTTTATGAAAAGCTAGGCTTTGAGGCCCAAGGCCCGAACTACGAAGAGGCGGGTATTGCTCATCGTAATATGATTCTGATGTTGCCAAAATAGATTTAAAAATTCATGACCAATTCTCTCGATCCAAAACCACCCGCTTTCACCTTTACGCATCGAGTATGTTATTCCGATACCGATGCAGCAGGTTTTGTCTATCACGGACGCTATCTTGAAATTTTTGAGCGCAGTCGCGCAGAGTGGCTGGCTCAACGAGGCTTAAGTCCAACTAAATTGATCAACGAATTTAATATTGTGATGCCAGTACGGGAACTCACGATGAACTTTTACAAACCAGGTCGCCTAGACGATATACTCCACATCGACCAAGTGATTGAGCATCGTGGCCGCACTCAAGTAACCGTTAAACAAACAGCACAAAGAAAACTTCCCGATAGCGAAGAGCTACAAGTCATTGCCAGCGCTGTATTGCATATCGTGTGCGTAGACACCAATACCCTCAAACCTAAGGCTTGGCCTGATTGGCTATTTTTAGCGGATTAATGCCAGCCATGGAGCGCAAGATGACCGATGGAAAACTGCTTAGCTTTATTAAGGACCTTAGCCTACTGCTTGAAGAAAAACCTAGCGAGGGAATTATTTTTACTAAAGGAAAGAGCCTCTTAGAAAAACTCATTGCAAGTGATGATTGGCTGCCTGAAGAATTTACTAAGCCACATCCCCAGTATTACCAGCAATACCTCCTATATGCAGACCCCCTGGATCGTTTCTCGGTAGTGAGTTTTGTATGGGGCCCGGGACAAAAAACTCCCATTCACAATCACACTGTTTGGGGGATGGTTGGTCAATTGCGAGGCGAAGAAAAGGGCACTCCTTACTATCGTCAAACAGATGGTAGTTTTAGGATTGGCGAATCTTGTATATGTCCTCCAGGCCATGTTGATACCGTCTCACCTAATACACACGATATTCATGTAGTCGAAAATAATTTAAGCGATCAGACTTCAATCAGTATTCATGTTTATGGGGGCAATATCGGCAGAATCCATCGCTCAGTATTTGATGCTGTCACAGGTGCCGAGAAATCATTCGTTTCTGGCTATGCCAATAACGTAGTGCCAAACCTCTGGAATCCCTCTTAAGTCCTTAGTTTTTTCGAGATATTGTGTGAATGACTTAAAATGGAGCCTCTTTCTGCAAACGCTCTAGCGTGGCAGCTCACCCCATTGACCGGGATAGTCGATTTTTAAGTACGTTGAATACGGGTCAATACTTCATTGGCCCCTATGTTATTTACAGATCTTGGTTTATCAGAGCCCATTCTTCGCGCTATTGCTGAAGAAGGCTACACCAGCCCTACCCCCATTCAAGCAAAGTCAATTCCCGCTGTATTGAAAGGTGGCGACCTTTTAGCTGCCGCACAAACTGGCACAGGAAAAACCGCAGGCTTTACGCTGCCGATTCTGCAACGCCTCTCCTCGACCAAACCGAGTGCAGGCAAACGTCTATTGCGAGTTTTAATTCTGACGCCTACTCGAGAGTTAGCTGCCCAAGTACAAGAGTCTGTTGTTACTTACGGTAAATACACTGGCTTAAAGTCCACAGTCATCTTTGGTGGTGTTGGCGCCAATCCACAGATTAAAGCAATTGCTAGCGGTCTCGATATTTTAGTTGCAACGCCTGGTCGCCTATTAGATTTAATGTCACAAAATTGCGTTTCACTGAAAGACATAGAAATTCTTGTTCTCGATGAAGCGGACCGCATGCTCGACATGGGCTTCCTGCGCGATATCAAGAAAATCTTGGCGGCATTGCCAAAGAAACGTCAGAACTTATTATTTTCAGCGACATTCTCAACTGAGATCAAGGCATTGGCCGATGGCCTATTAAATTCACCAGAGCTCATTGAGGTAGCCCGCAGCAACAGCGCTAATGAGGCTATTGCACAGCTCATCCATCCGGTAGATAGAACTAAAAAGCACCCCCTATTAGCGCATCTCATTAAGGGTAATGACTGGAAGCAAGTACTTGTCTTTACGCGTACTAAGCATGGCGCCAATAAATTAGTCACTCAGTTGGAAAAGGATGGCATTACTAGTATGGCCATCCATGGTAATAAAAGCCAATCTGCTCGTACCAAAGCGCTAGCAGATTTCAAGGCGGGCAAGTTAACAGCACTGGTTGCTACTGATATTGCTGCGCGCGGCATCGATATCGATCAATTGCCTCACGTAGTGAACTACGATCTCCCCAATGTTTCTGAAGATTATGTGCATCGTATTGGGCGCACAGGTCGAGCAGGATCAAATGGTGTGGCGGTATCCCTAGTCTGTATTGATGAACATCAAATGCTCAGAGATATTGAGAAGCTCATTAAACAAAAACTGCCGCAAGAAGTGATTCCTGGTTTTGAACCAGATCCGAATGCAGTGGCTCAACCCATTCAATTGCGCAGCCAACAGCACCAACAATCCAGAAAACCAAGATCTGCTGGGTCTGGTGGCACTCCCGCCAAAAAGACACCTACCAAGCGCAGTAGTCCGCCCAAAAGAAGCTTTAATCGCTAGTCAGTTAGCTAAAATACGGCTTTAAATCTTCGAACTCTTCAATCTTTATAAGAAATCAATATGACCACATCCCGCCGCTCAGTTATGAAAACAATTGTTGGCGCTTTAGCACTACCAAGCCTTGGCCCAATCTCTTCAGTATTCGCACAGTCCTCACTCGAGTGGACAACTTACGAAATCGTGACAGAGGTGAATTTGGAATCACCCAAAGGTATGGCTCAGAGCTGGGTTCCTTTGCCGCTGGTATTGGATACCGATTATTTCCGCACTATTGCGATTCGCTCTGAAGCTAGCGACCCTAAAGCGGTGACACAAATGTACGAGACCCCAAACAAGCAAGCACGTATGGTTTGGACAAAATGGGATCCAGCAGCTACTAACCATAGCGTCAAGGTATCGATCTTGGTGAGCACGCGCAATCGCAATCTTCAACTTGCTACGCCAAATCCAACCCTCAAACTTTCTAAAGAAGAGCAGCGCTTTTGGACTCGCCCTACTAAATATCTACCAACTGATGGAATTGTGAAAGTAAAATCTCAAGAAGCTCTCGCAAAACTTCCTGCTAATGCGAACGATGTGGATAAAGCAAAAGCGATTTACAACTGGGTAGTTGATAACACACATCGTAACCCCAACACCCGCGGTTGTGGCCAAGGGGATGTAAAGCTCATGTTGGAAACAAATAATCTTGGCGGTAAATGCGCCGATATTAATGCGGTCTTTGTTGCCCTAGCCCGTGCAGCCGGCCTACCAGCTCGGGATGTATATGGTATCCGTATTGCTGACTCTGCTCGTGGCTATAAGAGTCTTGGAAAAGGCGGTGATATCACCAAAGCTCAACACTGCCGCGCAGAGTTCTATGCATCTGGCTATGGCTGGGTACCAGTCGATCCTGCAGATGTACGCAAGGTGATCCTTGAAGAAACCGGCGGCTTAGCAGTTACCGATCCAAAAGTAATCGCCATTCGTGATTACCTCTTTGGTAACTGGGAAATGAATTGGATGGCATATAACTATGACCATGACATCGGATTACCCGGCTCCAAGCTGGGTAACAAGGGTGATATCCCATTCTTAATGTATCCGCAAGCTGAGAATACAGAGGGTCGCTTTGACTCACTTGATCCAGATAACTTTAAATACAAAATTACCAGTAGACGCATTGGCTAATCCAACATTAAAAAATTGATTAGCATGTCTATGAAGAAGCCAGCATTCGAATTTATTCTTGCGTTGGCTTTTTCTTTTTTAATGCTTTGCAGCTTTTCCGTCAAAGCGCAATGGCGTCCAGCTGCACAACTTGGACTGTCGCAAACGGCCCCGCAACTACAGCTGAATAATCTATCTGGGAAACCAATAGATTTAACGGCCTATAAAGGCAAAGTAGTGGTAGTTAATTTTTGGGCAAGCTGGTGTGAGCCATGCCGTGAAGAATTTGAAGAACTCATTCAGTTACAAGAAAACTATGGCTCTAAGGGCCTAGTAGTTCTGGCGGTAAATCTTGCTGAAATGAAACCGCGTGTCATGCAGTTCTTAAAAGGTAATGGTTTCTCAGAAAATGCTATTGAAATCTTACTTGACCGCAATAGCATCGTATATAAAACTTGGAAGGCCCGAGGCTTACCCACCACTTTCCTTATTGGAAAAAGCGGTAAAGTTGAAGGTGTTTGGATTGGCGCGATTGAAAATATCGATAGCAATGAAGTCAAAGGAAAGATTGAAGCCTTACTGCGCCAATAAGGCAATATCTCATCGCTTCTGATACCCTCATCTTATGAATACAACAAGCCCAGCCAACGAACTACAAAACGAACCGCGACTCACCTCACTCTCCCACGGTGGCGGCTGTGGTTGCAAGATAGCCCCAGGAGTGCTGTCCGAGATCCTGAAGAATGTTCCTCAACTACCTTTTCCTAAAGAGCTATTAATTGGGATTGAGACTTCAGATGATGCAGCCGTTTATCAAATAAACGAATCTCAGGCCATTGTTGCAACAACTGATTTTTTCATGCCGATTGTCGATGACCCTTTTGACTTCGGGAAGATTGCTGCTACTAATGCAATCAGTGATATCTATGCAATGGGTGGCACACCTTTATTTGCACTTGCATTAGTGGGTATGCCCATTAAGGTTCTATCAAATAAAACTATTGCACGAATTTTAGAAGGTGGATCCGAGGCATGTCGAAGTGCTGGTATCCCGATTGCAGGAGGGCATACGATTGATTCTGTTGAGCCTATCTATGGCCTAGTTGCAATTGGCATCGTTGATCCAAAAAAAGTAAAAAGTAATGCTAGCGCTAAGCCTGGCGATGTACTGATTCTAGGTAAACCAATTGGGGTTGGCATTCTATCGGCCGCTCTAAAGAAAGATCTTTTAGGTCCAGATGGATACCGAGAGATGATCTTCAACACTACCAAACTCAATTCGGCAGGTCCAGATTTATCAAAGCAATCTGGTGTGCATGCATTGACCGATGTCACTGGATTCGGGTTGGCTGGCCATACTTTGGAGTTGGCGCGAGGCTCAAACTGTACCGCCCATATTGACTGGAGCCAGGTACCCCTACTCTCCAACGTTCAGAAACTGGCTGCCGACGGCATCATTACCGGAGCATCTGAGCGTAACTGGCTTAGTTATGGAGATGAGGTCGGTATCCCAGAAAATTTCTCAGATGCAGAACGCGCCCTACTAACAGACCCGCAAACTAGTGGTGGGCTTCTAGTATCGTGCAGTCCTGATAGCGTGCAAGAGGTCTTAGATATTTTTAATCAACACCAATTTCTGGGTGCACGCGTCATTGGACAAATGAGTAAACGCCAAGGAAAACCGCTAGTCGTTTCTTAAGTGGCCTCTTAAGTTGATTGCTTCAAATTAAACACACTCGAGAAATCAAGTTGTCCATTACCTGCTTTGCTGTGATTTTCATAAAGCTGTTGCGCTAATTTTCCAAGCGGAACACTAGCATCTAGATTTTCAGCATTCTCAACCGCTAAACCTAAGTCCTTTAGCATAAGGTCTACACCAAAACCGCCGGCATACCCCTTTGAAGAGGGGGCATTTTCCATCACGCCTGGACAAGGGTTGTATAACTCCAGCGCCCAGTTACGCCCCGAACTTTTAGACATGATGTCCGATAAAACTTTTGGATCCATGCCATTGGCAATCCCTAAACGCAGTGCCTCACTTGTTCCCAGCATCTGAATACCTAAAAGCATGTTGTTACAGACTTTAACAGTCTGACCTGCCCCGCTAGCTCCAGCATGAAAAATATTCTTACCCATCTTCTCTAATAAAGGGCGCGCGTAGTCTACCGCCCCTGCATCGCCACCGACCATAAAAGTTAGTGTGGCTGCCTGTGCACCAGCAGTCCCGCCAGAAACTGGCGCATCAATCATCTCAAAGCCTTTGGATTTAGCTGTAGTAGCAACCGCTTGCGCAACCTTTGGTGAAATAGTGGAGCAATCAATGAGTAGCGTTTTAGGATCTGCATTTGCTAATAAGCCAGTATCACCAAGGTATAAGCCTTCTACATGTCGTGAGGCAGGTAGCATGCTAATCAACATCTCAACGTCTTTTGCTGCGACATTTGCACTAGCAGAAACGATACCTCCTGCAGCAGAAAAAGCATCTAACTGACTTTGGACTAAATCAAAGCCGGTGACTTGATGCCCCGCTTTCATTAAATTAATCGCCATCGGCAAACCCATATTGCCTAAGCCAATAAATCCAATTTTCATATCTCTCCTAAGTCTTAATTAGTTTTAATGCTTTCTGGATACGAGATGCCTAACGCCTTACAGTTAATGCTATTTAGCGTGAACATGCTTGCACCTCCACTATAGCTTGGATATACACTCTTAGTGTTTGACTTAGTGTTTAAAAATCTACCAAGGAATAATCATGGTTAAAGTCATTGGATTAATGGAATTGAATGATCAAAATGCTTTTGAGCATTATCGATCCCAAGTCGGTCAAACGGTTGAGCTATACAAAGGAGTCATTAAAAACCGTGGTGCCATTGCTGAAATTTTTTGGAATGAATTGGAATGCAAATCCTTTAGTACATTTGTGGAGCTAGAGTTTCCGGGTGCGCAGGATGCTCACGCATGGGCTAACAGCACAGAGTATCAATCACTAGTATCTATTCGCAGCAAAGCGATGAAACTCACTTTATTTAGCGTGCTGATCTAGCTTGATCTTTTAAGCATTTTTAAATTGAGGCTCTAAAAGTAAAAAGCCTAGCTAATAAAAGCTAGGCTTTCCAATTAATCTGGAGTCAGAATTACTTCTTGGCTTCCATTGCTTCTTTAGCAGCAGTAATTTCTTTGCGGCGCTCTTTACATGCTCCAGCAATTTCTTGCAAAGCTTTACGTGCACGGGCAGCAGATGCCTTAATGCCTTTTTCAATAAATTTTTCGTTTTCAGCTTTGTAAGTTTCAAAAGCAGCCAACAATGTATCGTGTTGTGACATCTCGTCTCCTATTAACAAATGAATATTTATATACTGACAGCCAAGTCAGTATATCCCCATAGAAACCATAGAAAATCGCCCCTTAAATCAGGGATAACTCTTATATTTACGGGTTCAGCCAAAATAACGTCATTCATCAGAAAATGTCTGGAAAGGTCCAAAATGCTTAAAAATATCCTGATATTGCTCTTAAGTAGCCTTATTGGACTCTCCGCCCATGCCCAGACCGGCTCCTGGCCCGCCCCAAACAAGCCCATTACCTTTATTAACCCGTTTCCCCCAGGAGGCGCTGTAGATGCCTTTGGTCGGCCTCTGGCAAAGCAGCTTTCGGCCCAATTAAATGATTCCATTGTGGTTGATAACCGTGGAGGTGCTGGCGGTACTCTTGGCGCTGCAATTGCCGCAAAAATGGCCCCGGACGGTTACACCTGGCTTCTTGGTGCAGTGCATCACTCTATTGCGCCAAGTATGTATACCAACCTTCCTTATGACATCACCAAAGACTTTGAGCCAATCGCCATTATTGGCAGCGTTCCACACGTCATCGTCGTTAATCCAAACAAATTTCCAAAAAATGACTTGAAGTCGATCATGGAAGAGATTCGCAAGCATCCAGGTAAATATAACTATGCATCTACCGGTAACGGCACCTCGCAACATTTAACCGGCGAGCTCTTCAAGATGCAAAACAAGTTATTCATCACGCATATCCCCTATCGCGGAACAGGACCCGCACTTCAAGATCTCGTTGCAGGGCAAGTTGATATGATGTTTGACACACTGGCAGGCGCTGCGCCATTTATTAAAAATGGTCAATTAGTTGCCGTGGCTGTTGCGACTTCAAAAAGAGTGGACGCCTTTCCAAATGTGCCAACCGCTCAGGAACTAGGAATATCTAACTTCATCGTATCTAGCTGGTATGCCATGTGGGCAATTAAGGGGACTCCCAAAGATATCGTTGAGAAGATGAGCACCGAGGTTCAGGCAGCCCTTGCGTCACCTGAAATCAAAGAACGCTGGGCTGCAATGGGCGCAACCGTTCCCAAGATGACGCGCCCAGAACTCGTAACATACATTAATCAAGAAGTAGTTCGCTGGGGCGACGTTGTTAAAAAATCTGGCGCTAAATTAGACTAAAAAAAACATCAATACATTAATAAGAGACAGCATGGCTATTCCGACTAAAAATTACTCCTTTGTTCGCAACAAACTTCTTAATAAAGAAGAGATTGCCTTTTTAGACGTGCGTGAAGAAAACCCACATGCACAAGAACATCCATTGTTTGCCGCAAACCTTCCTTTTTCTCGTATTGAGATTGATGCCTACGGAAAATTGCCTAAGAAAAATATTCCTATCGTCATCCTAGATGATGGCGAAGGTTTTGCAGAATTATCGGCGCAACGTTTTATCAATCTTGGGTATACCGATGTATCGATATTTGAGGGTGGCGTAAAAGGCTGGAAAGCTGCTGGCGGAGAAGTATTTAAAGATGTGAATGTTCCCAGTAAATCTTTCGGGGAGTTTGTAGAATCCAAACGCCATACTCCTTCCCTATCCGCCCAAGAAGTAAAGCAACTAATCGATAACAAGGAAGATGTGGTTGTAGTGGATGTTCGTCGCTTTGAGGAATACAACACGATGAGTATCCCCACCGGCATTAGCGTACCTGGAGCAGAACTCGTCCTCCGTCTTCCTGAGCTGGCACCAAATCCTAAAACAAAAATCATTGTGAACTGTGCCGGCAGAACCCGTAGCATTATTGGCACCCAATCATTAATTAATGCAGGTATTCCGAATGAAGTCAATGCGCTGCGCAATGGGACCATTGGGTGGACTTTGGCTGGGCAAGAGCTAGATAACGGTCAGATTAGAAAATTTCAAGAGGTCAGCGAGAGCACAAAAAATGATGCAGCACAACGCGCCCGCAACGTAGCAGATAGGGCCGGCGTAAAACGAGCCACTCTCGAAGATGTGAGGACCTGGAAAGCACAATCTGATCGCACAACCTATTTCCTTGACACCCGCACTCCAGAAGAATATGAGAGCGGACATCTTCCGGGCTTTCGTTCAGCGCCCGGTGGACAGCTTGTCCAGGAAACGGAGATGGTTGCTCCAGTTCGTGGCGCCCGTATTGTTGTAGTCGACCCTAGTGGTGGCGGAGTACGCGCCAATATGCCAGCCTCTTGGTTAGCGCAGATGGCTTGGGATGTTTATGTTCTTGATGGTATCACTACTGCCGAGCTCACAGAGAAGGGTCCATGGAGAGCGCCTTTGCCTGAGTTACCCCACGTACAGAGCGTAGATGCCAAGACTGTCTCTCAGTGGTTAAAAACGGATAGCAATACTATTGCAATTGATTTCAGCACACATGCTAATTATGTTAAGGGGCATATACCTGGCAGCTGGTATGCACTTCGCTCAGATCTTGCTAATGCTATCGGGAAAATTCCGAAGGTTGATCGCTACGTCATTACAAGCACCCCTGCTGAGTTATGCCATTTCATAGCCAATGAGTTGCAATCCCTCACAGATGCCGAAGTGCTAGTTCTCGACGGAGGTAATGCATCATGGATTGCTGCTGGACTAGAGCTAGAGAAAGGTGCAAGCCATTTAGCCTCCCCCCCTCTAGATCGATATAAGCGCCCATACGAGGGAACTAGTGTGGATCACGCAGCTATGCAAGCTTATTTAGATTGGGAGTTTGGTCTGGTTGAGCAATTAGGCAAAGATGGCACCCATCACTTTTGGGTTCTATGATTTCGACTACAAAAACCACTTCTATTCGAATCCTCTTTTGTGCGTCAGTATTACTAGGCATCAGTGCTTGTGAGCGCGATAGCTACACCACCTGGAGTTGTAATTCTTCCGAGGAAGCCAAAATTTCCTTGGTGCTGCGCAAGGCTCAAATGGAATTCAAGGGAGGCAAATTAGATTACTGTGGAAGTCTTGGAGCCCAAAGCTACTTTGATCAAAAATGCCCAGCCCAAATTGAGCAATCCAATTCAGTATTTACCCCCTCTACAGGTCTACTCAAAAGTAATGGACAAGAATTTCAGTGCACGGCTTTATAAAATGTCTAGGCTTGTTTTGCAATGAATAAACTGAGCCCCAAAAAGCTACTTCTAAGTAAGTGGACAGCCGTTGAGCCAATCGCCAAACAAAAGCATTTCTTGGTCAGTAAAGTCATTACACCTGAGCCGCCCGACGAAAAAATTGAATTTGTGGAAATTGAAGCGGTCTTCTCCAAGAAAACCACTGTCATTGCTTGGCGAGAACTAACTGACCCAAAACGATGGGTGCAAGGCTGGAAATAAAAAACCACCTCATCTCTGAGGTGGTCTGCTCTAAAAAAGTTGAGTAGTGATTACTCTTCTGATTTCTTTTTAGACGCAGGTGATTTTTTAACCAAATCATCCACACTTTTCTCGGCAGCCTCTGCTACCTCATTAACTATACGACGACCTTCTTTGAACATATTCTGGCCAGTAGTGGACATTTCATGAACAACCTTAGAGAGCTTATCGGCATGCGCAGGCATTTTATTCTCGGCATCCTCTAGCCAGCTCACTAGTGAGCTTCGAACTTTTTCCAAATG
Source organism: Burkholderiaceae bacterium (assembly GCA_947448415.1). Taxonomy (GTDB): domain Bacteria; phylum Pseudomonadota; class Gammaproteobacteria; order Burkholderiales; family Burkholderiaceae; genus Polynucleobacter. The sequence goes on from CANFMT010000001.1 coordinate 85,170, forward strand.
CTTCTCAGTTTCGTCAGCAGCGCCATCGCCAAGCTCTTTTAAAACGGATTTGACTTTCTTTTGGTAGGCAGCTGCGCGTTTGGCCGCCTCTTTGGCTGCCTCTTCCTGTAAATCCTTTAATTTTGCTAAATCATTTTTTGCGGCTGACTTGGCACTGTCTAGAGCGTTTTTCATGCCCCACTCAATCTCAGCTAAATGATGTTCACTTAATTTTTTGGCAGCCTCTAAAAGAGTATGCGAGTAATCAAAAAGCTCCTTAGCCTTTTCTCTTTGCCATTTTTGCAAATCTTTTGCATCCATTTTTGCGCTCCTATAAAGAAGGGGTTGGTAATACCTCTAATATCAACTCTATACCGAAATTAGCGATCTGCCAATTTCCTTCCAATCTAGCGCATTAAAATGACAATATGAATACAAAACAGTCTATTTATGAGGCTATTGGGGGCATCGACAAGGTCGATGAATTGGTAGATCGCTTCTACGATCTCATGGCTCTAGAGCCCAATTTAGAGGATCTCAGGGCCATGCATCCGCAAGACCTGACAAGCTCTAGAGAAAAGCTCAAGTTCTTTTTGACGGGATGGATGGGTGGCCCCGATATCTACTCCCCCAAATATGGCCACCCTATGCTGCGAGCAAGACACCTACCGTTTAAGATCGGTGGCAAAGAGCGCAATCAATGGCTTGTCTGCATGTATCAGGCCATGGAAGACTGTGGAATAGATGGTGATATTGCCAAGCAATTAGAAGAGTCGTTTTTTAATACCGCTGACTGGATGAGAAATCAGCCTAACTAATTCTAGCTAGTCGAGCTTGGCCCCGGCTTGTTTAACTGCATTTGCCCAACGGGGCATCTCAGCAGCCAAAAACTTTGAAAATTGATCGGCATTTAAATAGGCCGGATCGGCCCCTTGATCGATCATTTTTTTCTGGATATCAGGTGATTCAAGTGTTTCTTTAAAGGCCTGACTCAACTTATTCACCGCCTCAGGTGGAGTTCCCTTGGGTGCCAAAATTCCATAAAAGCCAACCACATCTAAATTAGCTACTCCCGTTTCAATGACTGTTGGAGTATTAGGCAATGCAGCATTCCGCTTAGCACTCGTCACAGCTAAAGCCTTAACTTTGCCCTGCTTGGCATAGTTAGCTGCTTGTGGCACAGACTCAGCCATAAACTGCACGTGACCAGCAATGAGATCCGTAAAGGCGGGGGCACTTCCTTTAAATGGGATATGGACCATAAAAATACCGGTCTCACTTTTAAGCATCTCTGGCACTAAATGCGAAATACCACCATTACCTGCTGAACCGTAATTCAACTTTCCGGGATTTGCTTTTGCATAAGCAATAAATTCTTTTAGCGTATTGGCCTTGACATCCTTATTCACAATTAACGCAAGCGGTTGCTGAGCAGTTCTGGCAATCGGCTGAAAATCTTTGAGAGTGTCATAGGGAGACTTGGTATATATCGCCGGATTAATCACCATCGTTCCGGTATTTGCCAAAAGAACTGTATATCCATCCGCAGGTGATTGCGCTACAAATTGCGCCCCCACTGCACCACCTGCCCCAACCTTGTAATCCACAATAACTGTTTGTCCCAAAGAAGCTTGAAGCTTATCCACCAGCAGGCGAATATGAGCATCCAAGGGCCCTCCTGCTGGGAAGCCAATGATGATTTTGATTGGCTTATCAGGATATGCTGCCTGCACCGCATTCGCCGAAAAGCAAAGTAGCAATCCTAGGGTAAATATCCTGATAATTTGTATGGACTTAGTCATAAATGAGTCTAGTTAATTTACTTAGATACACTTTACCTTAAGGCCATCTTAATAAAGTAAAAAAATGCTCGAAAGCTTCATGCAGCTCGTTAGCGATCCGAATGCTTGGATTGCATTTTTAACGCTATCCGCCCTGGAAATCATCCTTGGCATTGATAACATCATTTTTATTAGCGTCATTGCCAATAGATTGCCAATTGAAATTCGGGAAAAGGTGCGTCGCTTTGGTCTAATTTTTGCCTTAGTAACGCGTATCCTATTGTTGCTTAGTCTATCTTGGGTAATGGGGTTAACGAACCCTCTGTTCGTTATCGCAGACCACGCTATTAGCGGAAGAGACCTAATCTTATTGCTTGGCGGCTTCTTCTTGATTTGGAAAGCCTCCAAAGAGATCTACGTCGAAGTAGAGGTAGGCGAACATGATGTAGAGAGCGATAACCCTAAGGGTCAAAATGCATCCAAATCCATGCTCTCATTATTTATTGGATCCGTTGTGCAAATTGGTCTACTCGATATCATTTTTTCTTTAGACAGCGTTATCACAGCGGTTGGCATGGTAGATCAAATTAGCGTCATGATTGCGGCGGTACTTGCCTCAGTCTTGATCATGCTCATTGCAGCAAAGCCTATCGGAGATTTTGTAAATCGTCACCCCTCTATCAAGGTGCTAGCTTTATCTTTTTTAACTGTTGTCGGGGTTGTCTTGATTGCAGAGGGAATGGGAGTTCACATACCAAAAGGATATGTATACGTCGCCATGGCATTTTCTCTATCCGTTGAACTGCTCAATATTCGCTCGCGTGAGAAAAAGAAGCGATCCCACTAAGGTAGAACTTGAAGCTTATAAAGCCTGAGCGCAAGCAAAACCACTTGCCCAAGCCCACTGAAAATTATGTCCGCCTAAATGGCCTGTAACATCAACGCATTCGCCAATAAAGAATAATCCTGCATGCTTGCGCGACATCATAGTCTGCCCATCTAGCTCTTTAGTATCGACCCCGCCTAACATTACTTCAGCTTTCTTCCAGCCTAAAGTACCCGCGGGTTTTACAGACCAGTTAGTAATGAGTTCTTTTAGAGCTTGACGATCCTTTTTGGAGACCTCTGCCCACTTTCTACCCATCAAACCTTTTTGTTCGGCAAAAGCCTTTGCTAGTCGTTGTGGAAATACCGAGGCAAGAATGGTTTCCGCAAGCTTTAGACGATTCTCTTCATTATTAAAGAGTTCATCACAATCAAAACCTCCAGGTCGCTCTATCGCTCCTAACCAGTCAATATGTATAGGCTCACCCTCTTCCCAATAACTACTTGCCTGAAGAACGGCTGGGCCTGACAAGCCTTTATGTGTCAGCAATACATCCTCGGTAAATCTACAGGCCCCATAACGATGTCCTTTGGACCCCGAAGTAATTCTGACGGGTACGCTAAGACCTGCCAACTCACTAAGACTGCCAAACGTTTCCGCAGTAAATGAAAGTGGTACCAAAGCAGGCCTAGGGTCAATCACATTCAGATCAAACTGCTTGGCAATATCTAAGGAATAAGCGGTAGCGCCAATGGCTGGAACAGGTAATCCTCCTGTTGCCATCACCACGGCCTTAGTTTTTTCAATACCGGCATTCGTTACGACAGACCACATACCCTTATCTTGCGATATTGATTCGACAATTACAGGATTGCGAATAGTTACCTTACCTTTTGCGCATTCGCTAAAAAGCATGTCGATAATTTGTTTAGCAGAGTCATCACAAAATAATTGCCCCTGATGTTTCTCGTGATAAAGAATTCTATGGGCCGTGACTAACTTGATGAACTCTGAAGATGGATATCTAGCAAGTGCACTTTTAACAAAATGCTGATTAAGAGATAGAAAATTAGCAGGACTGCTATGCAAATTCGTAAAGTTGCAACGCCCTCCGCCGCTAATACGAATCTTCTCTCCCAATACTTGGGCATGATCAAGCACTAAAACTTTTTTACCTAACTGACCGGCGACACCCGCACAAAACAATCCTGCAGCACCACCGCCAATAATGATGGCATCCCAAGTTTTACTCATGGGCTACTCAAAACGATCAATGATGTCGGAGGAGATATTTAGTTTTTTCATATGCAATTTGGTATAAGCCTGACGAAAGTTCTTGGTCATCGAAATCATGACCGATGCCGTCCAAGCAAATGCAAACATTCCCGAAAAAGCAATAATGACTGCCAGCATTTTCCAGCCATCAGGAAGAATGTCTTCCATAAATCCCATGGCCGTATACGTACTGCCGGCAAAGAGAATACTTTGACCCAGCGCAGGAAGTAACTTAAAAGCAAATAGCGCAATACCCCAAATCAGAATTTCAGCTAGGTGCGTCAAGAATAAACAAAATATGCTGATATAAAAACATAGCGCAACGCAAGAGTACTTCTTCTCAGCTAAATACAGAAAAGTTTTTACTTCATAGCGTTTTGCAATTTGCAGTAGCACCAACCCATGAAAAATCATAACGAGCAAAAGCATGGTGCCACCCAAAAGGTAGCCAGGAAGATCAAGAGATGTTGAGAGACTAACTTGCGATGGATTCATAGGGCTTATTTTACAGATGCGTCCGTCTTAACCCAATTGATACCATTCCTGAATTGTCTGCCAAGCCTCTTGTGCCGTTTCAGCAAAATGAATAACCTGCATATCCTCAGCATCAATGACTCCAAATTCCACCATATGGGTGAAGTTCACCATTTCACTCCAATAATCGCTGCCCACCAATATCACCGGGATGCGGACCACTTTTTTAGTCTGTATAAGGGTTAATACCTCGAATAACTCGTCAAAAGAACCAAAGCCACCCGGGTAGGCAACAATAGCTCGAGCCCGCAACATAAAGTGCATCTTACGCAGAGCAAAATAATGGAAACGAAAACTTAGTCCTGGACTAATGTATGAATTCGGGTGCTGTTCTCTAGGCAGGCTAATGTTAAATCCAATTGTTTTATCGCCTGTCTCAAATGCACCACGATTTGCCGCTTCCATAATTCCGGGACCGCCGCCCGTACAAATATGCAGCTTATTAGAGTTTTGATCTTGAGTGGCGTTGTACCGAGCCACCAAAGCGCCAAACTTCCGAGCTGACTCATAGTATTTACTATGAAGTAGCGCTTGTTTAGCATGCGCTTGCTCTTGAGGGGTTTTGGCGTCTCTTTCTAGATCCAATGCATGATCATGACTTACAAAACGAGTTGATCCAAATACTGTGATCGTATGCTCAATACCCTGCTCTTTTAAAAGAATCTCTGGCTTTAGCAACTCCAACTCAAAACGAATGCCAATAGTCTCTCTGCGCGATAAAAATGCTTCGTCATCAAAGGCGAACTTATATGACTCTACTGAATCTTCTTCAGCTATTTGACTCTTATGAAGATTTAAATACTCAGTAATTGTCTGCGAATTATTGACGGGGAGCTTTGGACTCATCTAACTACCTCAAGGCTGATATATGAAGTCATCTTAACCCGTAGACTAAATAAGTGTTAACACCTAGATATATGGAGGATATGAGCACTTAGGGAATCTTGGGATTTACCCAGCAAGCTTCTCGAGTTAATATTGACATAATTTCAACTAAATAGAAGGAAAAGCAATGAGCAATCGTTCAATCATCATCATGGTACTAGTTTTAGTTGGTGCCACTGCCTACTTACTCCTCAAGGGAGATGGCAACATTGATATGGGTGGCGAAAAACATGGCGCTGAAGCAACGCACGTTGAAGAAGCTAAAAAAGATGCTCCTGCTGCAGCCCCTGAAGCCCCGGCAGCAGCTCCTGCAGCTGACGCTAAGAAGTAATTTCTTCTTTCACATACAAAACCGCGGCATACCGCGGTTTTTTTAACTCTACATTTCTATGAAACTACTCCTTTCCTTGGCTTTTTCTCTGATACTGATCTGTTCAGCTCAACTTGCTAGCGCGCAATCATCCAAAGCCATTAAAAGTATGGATGCCGCTACCCTCTCATCTTTCGCCCCAACTGGGACTTTGCGGGTAGGTATTAATTTGGGTAACCCAATTCTTGCTAGTGAAGATCCCACCACAAAGGTATTAAGTGGCGTGACCATAGATATTTCACAAGAAATTGGAAAGCGAATTTCTCGACCAGTCAAACTTGTTCCCTTTAAAACCGCAGGTACAACTGTTGAGGCAGTTAAAACTGGTGATATTGATATGGTGTTTGTCGCAATCGATCCTGTTCGAGGTGCGGATATTAACTACACACCAGCGTATATTCAAATTGAAGGCGCTTATATGGTAAAGGCAAACTCACCCATTAAAAGTAATGATGAGGTAGATATGCTTGGTAATGAAATCATCGTGGGCAAAGGCAGTGCATATGACCTCTTCCTTACCCGCGAAATTAAAAAGGCGACTTTGTTTCGAGCTGTTAGCTCTCAGGCCGTGGTTGACGACTTTATGGCTGGGCAAGGCAATGTAGCAGCGGGGGTTAAACAACAACTAGAAAGTGATGCTCAACGTTATAGCGGTTTGCGGATGCTGCCAGGACGCTTCATGGCCATCAATCAAGCTATAGGAGTTCCCAAGGCTCGTCCACAATATGAAGCTACTACCGCCTATCTATCAGAGGTGATTGCTCAATTAAAGCAATCTGGCTTTATTGCCGACTCTATGAAGCTTCATAATATTCAAGGCGCTAAAGTTGCAGACTAGTGCCGATGTTTTCTCTGCGCGCCTAACAAACATAAGTGTGTAGACGTTCAGGGATGATGACATTTTTCCAACCTAAATCATCCCTAATACATTTAGCAAGCACCGAGGCAGCCTCTGGTTCACCATGAACTACAAATACTGTATTAGGTGCCGACTTAAATCCTCGGAGCCAATCTAGCAAACCTTCTTGATCTGCATGCGCTGATAACCCGCCTATCGTATGCACGGAAGCCCTTACAGCAACTTCCTCACCAAATAAACGCACCTTTGGCGCTTTATCTACCAAGCGCCTCCCAAGACTTCCATACGACTGAAATCCAGTAATGATGATGGCATTTTGTGGTCTGGGTAAATTATTAGCCAGATGATGAATAATACGACCTGCATCGCACATTCCACTAGCAGAAATAATGATGGCGCCACCTTTAATCTTATTTAATGCTTTTGATTCCTCTACATCAGCGATGAAACGCAAATCAACAGCATCTGGATTGGTCTTAAACCACTCAAAAGTAGATTGGGATTCAGAATCTAATTGGGAGAAATAGTGCTGCGTTAAATGGGTAGCAGCTGTAGCCATTGGAGAGTCTATCCAAATATTTAAGTGAGGCAAGCGTCCTCTTCTTACCAAGTCGATTAAAAGAAATATGATTTCTTGTGTCCTACCAACAGCAAAGGCGGGGATGACTACATTGCCATGGGCCTCCATAGTTGAACAAATGACCTCAACCAATTCATCCTCAGTTTCTTGAAGACCACGGTGCAATCGATCACCATAAGTAGATTCGATCACCACTACATCTGCACTTTCAATTAAATCGGGATCAGGCATCAGAACTTTGCCTTTCATGCCAATATCACCAGAAAAAATACAGCGTTTTTTGCTAGCCCCTTCTTCTAGGATATCTATTACCGCAATTGCTGATCCTAATATATGACCAGCATTTCTAAACTCCAGCTCAATTCCTGCGCTTGGTTCGATGACTTGACCATATTCCAAAACTTTAAATTGGGATAATGCGAGATCTACCTCTTCCCGTGAATAGAGTGCTACCGGCATCTCCCCTCGCCACTTACCAGCCTTTTGTTTTCTCTCGGCACGATCTACATCCGCTCGCTGCAAGTACGCGCTATCAGGCAAGAGAATTTTTAAAAGCTCAAAGCTTGCACTAGTACAGTAAATAGGGCCTGAAAAGCCTTGCGCGCACAATCTTGGCAATAAGCCACTATGATCAATATGGGCATGAGTAAGAACTATAAAGTCTAGATCCTTCGGAGCAAATGGCAGAAATTCTAAGTTTTTATTGCTAGCCTCTCTACCGCCCTGAAACATTCCATAATCGACCATGAAGTGCTTTAGTCCACCGCTTAGTAAGACCTCGACAGAATGTCTTGATCCAGTAACCTCTTCCGCTGCACCTAAAAATTGAATCTTCATCTAACCAGCATACTCTCTTACAATGAACTCAGTACCCCTCTTTTTAGGTCAATATTACTCGCATGGCTTTACCTAATCCACTGAACTTATTGTCGCTCGTGACACGCTTAAAGCGTGCACCTGCTGAACATAAAGGTAACGCTGGAAAGGTCGTATTGGTCGGGGGATCCACCGGGATGGCGGGTGCTCTCATTTTGGCAGGCAATGCCTGTCTTCATCTTGGAGCCGGCTGGACCATTCTACAGATGCTAGATCCTGCATCGACCCATGTAGATATTCAGTTTCCAGAATTAATGATTCAGGCAGCCGATCAAGATGCAAATGCAGTCCTTATCGATATCAAGCCCGATGTGATTGCCATTGGTCCAGGACTCGGAAAGTCCGATCTTGCAAGTACTTGGCTTTATGCATCCCTTGCCCATCCAAATAGTCCATTGGTAATTGATGCTGATGCACTCAATCTCATCTCAGAGTCAAAAGCGTTAATGAGCGCATTACAACAACGCAATCAAGAATTTCCGGGGTTAACCGTTTTAACTCCACACCCTGGAGAAGCAGCAAAACTACTCAATTGTTCAAGCGAAGCAATTCAAGCAGATCGTGTTAGCGCCATTGAAAGAGTTGTTGCCCTTACTGGATCCATTGTGGTGCTAAAGGGTCAGCACACTTTGATTGCTTCACCAGAAAATAGCGCACTTGAGTGTCAAGCCGGAAATCCAGGCATGGGAACTGGCGGCATGGGAGATGCTCTCACAGGAAGCATTGCTGCTATAGCCGCCCAAGGCGTTCGTCATCACCTCAATTTGTGGGAAGCTACTGGAATTGCAGTGCAGCTTCATGCAAGTGCTGCGGATAGCTTGGTTCATCAAGGCATCGGGCCAATTGGTCTCACCCCCTCGGAAACTATTCTAGAAATGAGAAGTCTGCTGAATAAGCTACTCTAAGCAATATGCAGTCACCAAGCCAAGCCTATAACCGTAAACCCTATCTCTATGGCATTTTGATGGCTGGGATAGGCTCTATGCTTTTTTCAGGGAAAGCCATTCTAGTTAAATTAGCGTTTGCTTATGGTGCAAACGCAGAAACACTTTTGGCCTTACGCATGCTGATGGCCCTACCTTTGTTTTGGGCCATATTTTGGTGGGAATCCCATAGAAAAGAGATGAGTCCAATTACATGGATCGATCGTCTTAAGTTATTTTCTTTAGGTTTTTTGGGCTACTTCTTATCAAGCTATGTTGATTTTTTGGGACTGCAATACATCTCCGTTGGTCTGGAGAGAATTGTTTTATATCTTACGCCGACAATTGTTTTGCTGATCTCCTATTTTGTATTAAAGAAACCCATCTCGCGCTTGCAATGGTATGCCCTCATCGTTGGATATCTGGGCGTCTTCATTGTTTTTATACAAGATGCTAGCTCTACCGGAATCAGCGCTTGGCTAGGAATGATCTTAGTCTTTGGGAGCGCCTGCTCCTATGCGATCTATATGATCGGCGCAGGAGAAATGGTTAAGCGTATCGGTAGCGTTCGACTGGTTGTATACGCCAGCTCTGCCTCTGCCGTCTTCAGCGTACTGCAATCATCGTGGCACGACCCATATGCCATCTTTAACCAACTGCCACAAATTTATTGGTTCAGCCTTCTTAATGCCAGCTTGTGCACTGTCATTCCAATGCTGCTAATCATGATCGCCATTAATCGCATTGGCTCTCCACTAGTCTCTCAAGCTGGAATAGTTGGTCCTGTATCAACTATCTTCATGGGATATTTGATTTTGTCCGAGCCTATCACTTGGACTCAAATTGGGGGAATGATGTTAGTGATTGCTGCAATGTGGCTGCTAGTGCGGAACGATGCGCCAAGAAAAAAGTCACCGGATAAAAAATCCGATGACTTTGATGGGGCCGAACCCCTCAATTAGGGGAATTCTATTTATTGAGCCGCAGCGTCTGCAGCTTGCTTAGATTTCTTCTTGGATTTCTTTTTAGCCTTTTTCTCGGCTTTCTTTTCCTTCTTAGCCTTCTTCTTAGCTTTTTTCTCGGAAGCTTTATCAGTCGGCGTAGCTGCTGGAGTAGAAGTTGGGGCAGCTGCTGGCGCTGCAGCAGGAGCAGTAACTGGTACCGGGGCTGGGTCAGCGGCCATTACTGAAATTGGAGAAATACCGATTGCTGCAGAGATAAGAGTTGCCAGGCTTAAGCGGGCAATACGTGAAATCATATAAATCTCCAAGTTGGTTTGTGGATAATTTAATAATACTCAAAAATTTGACATAAATGCTTCATTTTTAAAAGGCCTTCAAATGAAAGAATTTCCCCAGGATATTTTTACCGAACCAAAGGGATACTCGGTCAATACCTTAGAGAACCTAGGCCCGCTCACTGGTATGGCAGGTATCTGGGAAGGTATTCGCGGATTGGATATTAAGCCCAAGGCCGAAGGCCCAAAGAAACAGGCATATATAGAAAGAATTGAACTGCAACCGATTGATCCACAAACAAATGGCCCCCAATTATTTTATGGCTTGAGGTATCACACTCACATTACTAAACCAGATCAGGTGAAAACCTATCACGATCAAGTGGGCTACTGGCTGTGGGAGCCTGCAAATGGAAATCTAATACATACCCTATCGATCCCTCGCGGCATGATTACGATGGCCGCTGGAAATGCTTATGCAAACGATAAGGAGTTTGAGTTATTTGCAAAAGAGGATGATCGTCACGCAGGTATCTCTTCCAATCCTTTTTTAAATTATGCCTTTAGAACTGTTGAGTTTAGGATCAAGGTATCGATTCATGGTGATGGCACTTGGTCCTATGAGCAAGATACGGTGATGAAAATTAAAGATCAGGCAGAGTTATTTCATCACGTGGACAATAATATTCTGCATAAGATCGGTGAGGCTATACCAAACCCCCTTGCGAGATAAAGCGGATGTAGAAATAAATAATGGCCATCAATTGATGGCCATTATTTTTGAACTGCTTTGACTTTGATGGTTACGCTGGTTGCGCTTCAGTCTCAGTAATTTTTTCTAAGGCAGTTGCTAGATGCTCTAGAGTGCGATCAACATTAGCCAATTTTTCTAGGCCGAATAAACCGATACGGAATGTGCGGAAATCAGGACGCTCATCGCATTGCAATGGAACACCAGCTGCTGTTTGCAAACCTAACGCAATGAACTTTTTACCCGATTGGATATCTGGATCTTTGGTATAGCTAACGACTACGCCTGGAGCTTGAAAGCCTTTTGCTGATACTGACTGATAACCCTTGGATAACAAGAGATTGCGGACTTTTGTTCCCAACTCGATTTGCTTGTCTTTCAAGGCTGCAAAACCAAGCGCTTGAGTTTCTTTCATAACATTACGCAAAATCTTGAGCGCATCTGTAGGCATAGTCGTGTGATAGACATGGCCACCTTTTTCATAGGCTTCCATAATCTGCAACCACTTCTTTAAATCCATGGAGAAGCTGCTGCTCTGTGTGGCATCAATTCGCTCACGCGCACGATCTCCAAGCGCAATCAATGCACAGCATGGGGAGCTACTCCAACCTTTTTGCGGCGCTGTAATTAATACTTCGACATTACATGCCTTCATATCTACCCACATTGCGCCAGACGCAATGCAATCCAATACAAACAAACCATCAACGGAACGTACCGCGTCACCCACGGCCTTTAGATATTCGTCAGGCAAAATAATTCCTGCTGAAGTTTCAACGTGAGGAGCGAATACAACTGCTGGCTTTTCTTTTTTAATAAAAGCTACAACCTCTTCAATTGGGGCTGGAGCAAATACACCTTGAGCTGAGTCCTCTAACTGATGACCCTTAATAACAGTCACATCCTTAGTGATATTGGCTAAATCAAAAATTTGTGTCCAGCGATAACTAAACCAACCATTACGCAAAACCAAACATTTTTGCTGATTGGCAAATTGACGTGCGACAGCCTCCATGCCAAAAGTACCGCTACCGGGTACGATCACCGCAGAGCTTGCGTTATAGGCATCCTTTAGGACGCTGGAGATATCCACCATTACACGCTTGAACTCTTCAGACATGTGATTCAAGGAGCGGTCGGTATAAACAACTGAGAACTCTAATAAACCATCTGGATCAACATTTGGAAGTAAGCCTGGCATAGTAATTTCCTAGGGATTTATGTAAATAGGTCTAAATGATACCGACTTAGCCATTTATTGCACTGCAACCTTATTTTCTTTAATCAGTTTGGCCCATTTTGCTTGATCTAGACGTAAAAAAGCAGCAAATTCCTCAGCGGTACCACTGGCTGGGTCACTTCCCCGCTCCAGCATTGCTTTTCGGATTTTCTCCTGACCCAAGACAAACATGACGGTCTGGTTGATTTTTTGCACTACCGGCTTAGGGGTGTTAGCAGGAGCAAATAAGCCAAACCAGCCAACTGCACTGTAGCCAGTTAAACCCGCCTCTGAAACAGTTGGCATATTAGGCAAGGCCTCTGAACGCTTTGACCCTGTTTGCGCCAAAGCAATGAGTTTTCCAGACTCAATTTGAGGCATTACAGTTTGTGCGGGCGCAAACATGAGATCAATGTGGCCTGCCAATAAATCGGTTAATGCCTGACCCGTTCCTTTGTATGGAACATGAAGTAGCGTGATACCTGCCATTGAAGCAAACAACTCGCCCGATAAATGAGATGCTGATCCAGGGCCAGAGGATCCGTAGCGAACCTTTCCAGGATTTGCCTTGGCATAAGCAATTAAAGATTTAATGGAATTGATATTGAGAGCTGGACTGATGGTAACAACATAAGGTGATGCGGACACCAAAGCTACCGGTGCAAACTGCGAAACATTTTTTTCTGTGACAGCCGCAGTAGAACCCATCAACAATGTATATCCATCCGCTGGGGACTGAGCAACTAAATCAGCGCCAATGAGTCCGCTTGCACCTGGACGATTTTCGATAATCAATGATTGCTTCCAAAGCTCACCCATCATAGGAGCCATCAGCCGAATTAAAGTATCAGCTCCACCACCTGGCGGAAATGGAACAATGACTTTAATTGACTTTGAAGGATAAATATCCGCTGCACTCGCAACCAAAGGCAGGAATAAAGCATTGCAAAGCAAGGTCGACAATATTATTAAGATGCGTTTCATGGTATTCATTCAACGATCGTAGTCCGCAATACCGAAATGCCATCGATAGCACACTCAACCACATCACCTGGCTTCAAATAGAGATCTTCTGCATTCTCTTTACCAACAGCAACCCCGCCTGGAGCACCAGTCGAAAACATATCGCCAGCCTCAATTGGGATAAAGCGAGAAAAATGCTCCAAGATATCTGAGATCTTCCAAATTTGATCCGCAGTATTGACGCGCATGCGCTCTTGTCCATTCACCGAGCAAGTCATCCACAAATCATAGACATTCGGGATTTCATCGATCGTGATGATCTCTGGCCCCAAAGGACCGAAGCCTGGAATATTTTTGGCTGTCCAAAAACGAGAGCCTGAAGCTACTTCACGCAACTGAAGATCACGGCACGTCAAATCATTGAGGATGGTAACGCCAGCGACATAATCCAATGCATCTGCCTTTTTGGCCCCTAAGGCCCTCTTACCCATTACAAAAACCAATTCAGGCTCGTAATCCAGTCTTGTGATTCCCTTAGGCCTGACCACCTTCGCTTCGTGACCAGCCAAACAAGAATTAAGCTTAATAAATGATGTGGGCTCCTGAGGAATTTCTTTAATCAAATTAGTGCGCTTAAGCTCTTCTAGGTGTGTACGGTAATTCTTTCCAACACAAAGAAACTTTTCTGCGTCAGTAATCGGGGGTAAGTAGGTAATATTTTTAGCGTCAATCAATAATGCCGCTTGCTCACCTACATTAGCTACCCAAGACTTAGCCTGCTCCATCACACCGCTACCAGCACGCAAAAAAGATCTCATGTCAGCAGGGAAATTCGAAACCCCCAACTTCTTAGTTACGTCCGCAAAAGGAAGAACTTGATCGCCAGATGATTTTGGAATGCGCGCCCCGATTTCAGGGTGGTTTGATCCGGAGCGTGTAAAGGTGATGAGTCTCATTTTTGTTCTACTTTCTTTTATCTATTTTTATCAACAGAAAACAATTAATCTGAAAGAAATTACTTTACTATTTTTTTTCGGAAGCTGACATATGCGCATAAGCGCCCTATCCTCTAGCTATTTCTTAGGAGAAGAAACCCAAATTCCAGCCACAATGAATCCAAAGGCTACCCCATGAAATAGCTGGGGTGGCTCGCCCAATATGGCAGCAGATAACAGCGCAGTAAATAATGGAATGAAGTTCGCAAAGAAGGCGGCTACAGTTGGTCCGGCGCCATTTACCCCCAAACCCCAACATCTATAGGCAATGAGTGAAGGGCCAATTGCAACGAAGAGGATTAAAGAGCCGGTCCATAAATTGAGATCCAAAAAGGCATGACCGGCGGCAATCTCAAACCCATCAAAGAAAAGAGTCCACAAAAGACCAATCATGACTTGGGCCATCAGAAAATCTGCCCAAGGCCACTGACGCTCAGTACTGGTTCCTGGTCGACTTATCATCCAACTGTAAAAAGCCCACAAGATCGTTGCCAACATAATTAATAAATCGCCCACCACCATCTGCATAGACAACAACGAAGTGAGCTCACCTCTTGATAAAACAATGCCAACACCCAATAAGGAAATAATTGCACCGATCATCTGTAAAAATGCGGGCTTTGTTTGATAAAAAACGGCGCCAATAAAGAGCATCCAAATCGGCATGCTCGCCCCAATTAAAGTGACATTGATTGCAGAAGATGTCTGCAAAGCGAGATACAGCAAAACGTTGTAACTGCCAACACCAAATAATCCTAAGAGTAGAAAGCGTTTCTTGTTTTGCCATAGGGCGCTATTTGGCTGAAAAATACGCCATCCAAAAGGAAGCAGTAGGATTGCAGCCAAACCCCAGCGCGTAGCGCTTAGAGTAATCGGCGAAACACTACCCACCAAAACACGACCAGCAATAGCATTACCCGCCCAAAGAGCAGTGGCAATCAATAAATAACTAATGGTGGCTATATTTAACTGGGGCATCGGGGAATTAGGGGAGGATGTGATTATCGAGACCCCAGACAAGGGATACCTTAGCATTGTAGAAACAATTCCTCGGTATTGCTAAGATAGAGCTTAATTAGGCAAATGCACGCCAAATGTGCATCCATCAGAAGGACTTATTGTGGCAATTATTACCAACATTGAAGACCTGCGGGTACTTCATAAAAAACGTACCCCCAAGATGTTTTACGACTATGCCGACTCAGGCTCATGGACCGAGTCGACCTATCGAGCAAATGAATCCGATTTTCAGAAAATTAAATTACGTCAGCGTGTTGCTGTAAACATGACTAACCGCACCACTAAAACAACCATGATAGGTCAAGAAGTGGCAATGCCGGTTGCCCTAGCTCCAACAGGTCTCACAGGCATGCAACATGCCGATGGTGAAATTCTAGCTGCACAAGCGGCCGAAAAATTTGGGGTGCCATTTTGCCTATCAACAATGAGTATTTGCTCAATCGAAGATGTTGCTGAAAGAACTACAAAACCATTTTGGTTTCAGCTCTACGTAATGAAGGACCGCGGATTTATTGAGAGATTGATTGATCGCGCTAAGGCTGCCAAATGTTCTGCACTGGTTTTGACCTTGGACCTACAGATTCTTGGTCAGCGTCACAAAGATTTAAAAAATGGTTTATCAGCCCCACCTAAACTTACCCTTGCTAACATGATTAATATGGCTACTAAGCCCCGCTGGTGCTTGGGCATGGCAATGACTCCCCGCAGAACTTTCCGCAATATTGTTGGTCACGCAACTGGCGTTGGCAACATGTCATCCCTCTCTTCTTGGACGGCTGAGCAATTTGATCCGGGGCTTAATTGGGGTGATGTTGAGTGGATTAAAAAACGTTGGGACGGAAAACTCATCATCAAAGGCATTATGGACGAGGGTGATGCACGTCTAGCAGCCAATTCTGGAGCGGATGCGTTAATCGTTTCCAATCATGGTGGCCGCCAATTAGATGGCGCTGTATCTAGCATTCAAGCCCTCCCTGGAATTGTGGATGCCGTTGGCAAAGATATTGAAGTCTGGATGGATGGCGGTATTCGCTCCGGGCAGGATGTTTTAAAGGCATGGGCCTTAGGTGCACGCGGCACCTTGATTGGACGCCCATTCTTATATGGCTTAGGCGCAATGGGTGAAGCTGGCGTTACTAAGTGTTTAGAATTAATTCACAATGAATTGGATATCACCATGGCATTTACTGGACATCGTGATATTCAGAATGTGACTAAAGATATTTTGTACCCGGGGACCTTCTAAATTAATTACTTTGTTAACCACCCCCTTCTCGTATTTGCGGTTTCATTTCTCACGCTAGCTTTATCTGTATGGCTTGGTTTTACTGTATTAAGCCGCTACCGCAGTAAAGATACTGAAACATCCCAAGATCTAGGAATCATTCAAACTGCGACATTAACGTTGCTAGGACTGATTGTTGGCTTTACCTTTTCAATGGCCATTGATAGGCACGACCAGCGCATAGTTCTCGAAGAGGGTGAAGCCAATGCCATTGGCACAGAGTATTTAAGGGCCGATCTTTTACCTAGGAAAACTGCTGAGCAAACCAAAGATTTACTGATTCAGTATCTTGATCAAAGAATTTTGTTTTATTCCAAGCAAAATCCGGAGAAGACTTACGAAATTAGACATAAGACCACTGATTTGCAAAATGAAATGTGGAATACCATCCTTCCGGTTGCAAGAACACAAGACACACCAGCAATTGCTTTAGCAATTTCCGGAATGAATGATGTTCTCAACTCTCAAGGCTATGTTCAAGCCGCCTGGTGGAATCGCATTCCCTATACAGCTTGGTCGTTAATGGTGGCAATTGCAATTTGCGCAAACATATTAGTTGGCTTTGGAGCTCGAAATTTTAAAAAGAACATGGGCTTATTTATGATCTTTCCTTTTGTGATATCGATCTCTTTCTTCTTGATAGCGGATATAGATAGCCCAAGAGGTGGCGTAATTCGCATTGAGCCCCAAAATTTAATTGCTTTAAAGAAGTCACTTAACGAACAAGCCGGAATCGCAAGCTTGCCTCTCAAGAATAACTAAGGCAGGACATATGAAACGTGTTGTAGATGTTTTTAAGAATCGTGGCCGTGAACTGGTCTGGACTTATGTGATTCACCTTCAAAACGATGAGCAATTTCATCCAGGTCAAATTGACTTTGAGGCAGAAGCGCTTCGACTTTCCCAAATCGATAAAAGAGGAATGGTGAATGAGCTGAGCGCTAGAGTGAGGCTCAATAATTAAAAGCCTCACTTCATGAAAAAATTATTGCAACCCATATATAAATCGTCAATTTAGGAGTAGATCAGAATGAAACCACTAAGCAAAAAAGCCAAGATGGCAGTGGGATGGACCATATTAATGACTGTTGTTGGTACTGCAATATTGCACCAATGGCAATTTTTTGCCATGGGCTGCGCCTCTGTTGCGCTATTGCTTGTGGCAAATCAGTATGACTTATTAAAAGATCCTGATGACAAAAAATAAACCCCGCCTTTTAAGGGACGGGGTTTGTTGATTAACTCCTAATAGGAACATGCATACTAAAGAGTTGGGTAGTCCGTATAGCCCACCTCTTGACCACCATAAAATGTAGCGCGGTTATAAGGATTCAGAGGGGCACTCCGCTCAAAACGCTCAGCCAAGTCAGGGTTAGAAATATAGAGGCGACCATATGCAACAGCATCAGCGAGACCTTCTTCAAGCACCTTTTCTCCCAGTGCCTGGTCATAGCCACCCGCAGTTATAAATTTACCTTGATAGGCGGTGCGGAAGATCTCTGATGTAATCGGCGCATCCGCATTGACCTGATCTCCACCGCCTGCACTTGTTGCACGCGGTTCAATCACATGGACATAAGCCAGCTTGTACCCATTGAGTTTATTCATAGCAGCCATAAATAAAGCAATTGGATCGCTATCGCTAATGTCGTTAAACGTTCCATAAGGTGAAAGCCGAACACCTACTCGATCGGCCGAAAATACAGTTGTCACGGATTCGATCACTTCACTCAATAGTCGTAAACGATTTTCAATTGACCCACCGTATTCATCAGTACGCTGATTAGTTTTATCTTGCAAGAACTGATCTAGCAAATAACCGTTGGCAGAGTGAATTTCAATACCATCAAAACCCGCAGCTTTTGCATTGTGTGCAGCTACCTCAAATTCCTTCAGCAAACGCGCAATATCTTCAACAGTCATTGCCTTAGGAGTTTCGTAGTCATGAAGCTTCCAATCTGCGCCATAGGTTTGTCCTGCAGCTGGTATTGCGGATGGCGCTTCTGGTAAACCTTGTTCAGGGTGCAAAGATGAATGAGAAATCCGGCCTACGTGCCATAACTGGGCGACGATTGATCCGCCTTGTTCGTGCACTGCATCCACAATCTCTTTCCAAGCAGCAGTCTGCGCTTCTGAATAAATGCCAGGGGTGGCTGGATAACCCATGCCCAATGGCGAAATTTGTGTAGCCTCGGTAATAATCAGGCCAGCACTAGCACGCTGAGCGTAATACGTTTTAGCTAGTGGACTTGGAACATCTCCAGCCACTGCGCGCATTCTAGTTAATGGCGCCATCACCAGTCGGTTCTTTAATTGAATGGAACCAAGATTAACCGGAGTAAACATCATTTCTTTGCCTGACATGTAATGCCTTTTTATGAGTAGTAATAAAGATGAAGGACTGTAACAAGTTTTATTAAGTTTTGCCAAAAAAAACTAAAACCAAAATGCTATCGAGCGCGTATGCCGCCGCTCTTAGGGGGCAGACTAAACTGTTCTCGTATACAGGCAGATAAAGCAGAAAACTCTTTAAGATGCGCAGTGGATGATCTGGCAACCAAAGCAATTACTCTCTTTGGTGCAGGTGTCGCTAACTCTTTTGCAACCAACTCTGAGTTATTCAAAAGACTACTGTTGACCGCCATGCCAGGTAGTAAAGCAATACCAAGTCCAGACTCAACCATTTGCAGCAAGGTCAACAAACTAGTAGCTTCCAAGCCTTCGGCCTTTCTTACATCAGCGCGCTTACAAGCCTGCAGGCTATGCTCCCGCAAGCAATGCCCCTCCTCAAGCAACAAGAGTCTTTCAGCCATTTTTGCAGGCAAGGTTACCTCTTTACCCTTTAAGGCTGGATCCCCTTCTTTTGCGACCAACCAAAAATGATCATCAAATAATTCTTCAACGAGCAGTCCGCTAACATCGTAAGGAAGTGCGATGAGCGCAAAGTCCAATTTGTGCTCAGCTAATCGAGACAATAGATTTGCCGTTAAATCCTCTCGGAGGGTGACTTTTAATTCTGGAAATCGTTTGCGAATTTCAGGAAGAACAGATGGCAATAAAAATGGCGCGATCGTAGGGATGACTCCAAGTCGAATAGTCGCGGTCATAGGCTTGCCAGAGGCTCCCGCATATTCCACTAGATCTTGCGAGGCCGCCAAGATTACTTTGGCTCGCTCTAGTACCTCAAGCCCTGCAGGAGTAATGGATACACTCTGACGATCTCGCTCTACCAAGCGAACTCCCAAACCTTCCTCAAGCTCCTTGAGGCCAGCGCTTAAGGTTGACTGACCCACAAAACAGGCTTCTGCCGCTCGTGTAAAGTTGAGCTCCTTAGCCAAGGCCATGAAATAACCCAATTGTCTTAAGGACGGCAAATAAGACATAAAGCCTCTTTATCTAATATTTAGATCAATAGTAACATTATTATTGACTGGGCAGATAATTGGTTTAATCTCAAACTCGTTTTCATCACTGAGTAGTAAGTAATTCGATTGCGCAACAAATTTTTAAACATTGCTACAAAAGAGAAAAAATAGCGCATCTTAAAATCAAAATCATTAAACACTTAGAAGCCGATTTATCTGGCGAATCAATAGATCATAGCTAATGCCATCATTTCGCAAAGCCGCAGCAACAAAATATGTTCGACTAAGAAATAATTGGCAATTAAATTTAAAATAAACACACTTTTTAAGGAATCCAAATGAAAACTTATCAATGCATCGTATGTGGCTATATTTATGATGAGGCAAAAGGAATCCCAGAAGATGGCATTCCAGCTGGAACGCTCTGGGCTGATGTACCCGAAGACTGGGAATGTCCTGACTGCGGCGTCGCTAAAGCGGATTTTGAAATGGTTCAAATAAGTTAAGCGCTTAAGTGTCATTTAAACGCTTAATGCATTTTTTACTGCCACTTATTATTTGTTTTATTTAGGGAGCCCCGCTTTGGATCAAACTACACCACAATCCCAGTCACCTATCGTCATCATTGGCAGCGGATTGGCAGGTTATACCGTTATTCGCGAGATTCGCAAAACAGATAAAACAACCCCCATTACTCTCGTGACTCGCGAACCTGGTTATTTTTATTCCAAACCAATGCTTTCAACAGCCCTTGCCAGCAAAAAAGATGCAGCCCAACTGATATCCACTCAGGCAGATGGCATGGCCAGTCAATTGGAGATCACTGTCTTAGGTGAGACAGATGTCAGCTCAATTGATACGACATCACAACAACTACAAACAAGCCATGGCCCGATACCTTATGGAAAACTTGTTTTGGCATTAGGCGCAGATCAAATTCATCTTCCCTTGCAAGGTGATGCTGCTAATGAGGTGCTAACCGTTAACGACCTAGAAGACTATGGCCGTTTCCGCCAGGCAATCCTAGGGAAAAAGAAAGTAGCCATCTTAGGTGCCGGTTTGATCGGCTGCGAATTTGCTAACGACTTATTGCTAGGGGGATATGAGGTAGATGTTATTGATTTAGCTCCGCAGGTATTGGGAAGACTATTACCAGAGATTGCGGCAACAGCGTTACAAAATAAACTTAGCGAAGCTGGAGTACATTGGCACTTTAGCACTACAGTTCAGACCGTTGATCGTAAGGGTGATCATTTGGAGATCAAACTTGCTAATGGTGACTCAATTCAAGCGGATGTTGTGTTATCTGCTGTTGGCCTAAAACCAAGACTTGATTTAGCCAAAGCCGCTGGAATTAAAACTGGGGTTGGCATTCAAGTAAATCGCGAACTAGAAACTAGCGCACCAAATGTCTACGCAATTGGTGATTGCGCTGAAGTAGAAGGTTTAGTTTTGCCCTATGTGATGCCCATCATGCAAGCTGCACGTGCATTAGCATCCACCTTACTTGGCCAGCGTACAGCACTCACCTATCCAGCAATGCCTGTGATGGTTAAGACGCCGGCTTTTGCCACTATTGTTTCACCGCCAGCCAAAGGAGCCTTAGGCGAATGGAAAACCATCTCTATTGAGGGTGGCGTAGAAGCCCGCTTTGAATCGCCCGATGGTAAGCTTTTGGGATTTGTCTTAATGGGAGCCGCAACCGCCCAACGAGGTGCTCTCAGCAAGGAACTGCCCCCAGTTCTGCAGTAATTCGCCTCAATTAGATAGCAAAAGGCCCGCAATTGCGGGCCTTTTGTTTAACACTGTACAGTTGTGATTAAGAAACGATCACGAACCAAGTGGTGTTGTGAGATTGAGCAACCATCAAGAACAACATTGGTACAGAGAGCAATGTATTCAAGCGTGAAGTCAACATAGCAACGCGAGCAGATTTAGCTTTTACATCGGCTTCAACAGTAACGATACCAAGTGCACGTTTTTGATTTGGCCAAATGATGAACCAAACGTTGAAAGCCATTACTAACGCAATCCACATACCTAAACCAATTGCGCGAAATGGTGCTTGTAATGTGAAAGCTTGGTGCAAGTAGCCATTCAATGCAGCAACGATTATCCCAGTCAATACTGTAAAGAGTGCTGCGTAACGGAACCAAAACAATGCAGCAGGAGCAATCACTTTACCAATCGCTGGCTTTTGTTCGTCAGGGATTTTTGGCATTGAAGGAATTTGCACAAAATTGAAGTACCAAAGCAAACCAATCCACATTACGCCAAACATCACATGTAACCAACGGAATACGAATGGCAATTCAGCAGAGCCAAAGTTTCCACCAAGGGCCAAGATGATGAGAACGAGAAGTACAAAGCCAGCTAAAACAGTACGTCCCAATGAGGTCAAGATTGATGCCATAAAAGGATCTCCATTAAGTAATAATGGGTCTAACTATAAACGATTCTGCTAATTTTGTTTAAGTCAGCCAAATTTTAGAAATCTTAGTTAAATTAAAGCCTTGGCTCATCTTCAGGCTCAAAACTGCACCCGCCCAATTGTTAAAGGCCCCTAACAACAAAACAGCCAAGAAGAGACTTGGCTGTTTGAGGGCACAAAAAGAAAAGCAAAAACTTACTGAGCGGTCCAGCCGCCATCCATATTCCAAGCTACTCCGCGCACTTCAGATGCATCTGGGCCACAGAGAAATAATGCCAAGGCAGCCAATTGCTCAGGAGTGACGAACTGTCCAGATGGCTGCTTTTCAGAAACCAAAGCGGTTTTTGCAGCCTCATTAGAAATGCCCTCGCGTTCTGCGCGAGCATCCACCTGTTTTTGAACCAATGGAGTTAGGACCCATCCTGGACAAATCGCATTACAAGTAATACCAGTGTGAGCATTTTCTAGAGCAGTCACCTTAGTTAAACCAATAATTCCATGCTTGGCAGCAACATATGCTGCTTTTTGTGTAGAGGCAACTAGGCCATGCACGGATGCAATATTAATAATGCGGCCCCAGTTCCTTTTTTTCATGCCTGGTAATGCATGGTGTGTCGTATGAAATGCTGAGCTCAAATTAATTGCAATAATCGCATCCCATTTATCTGCTGGGAAGTCTTCGATATTGGCGGTGTACTGAATACCAGCATTGTTGACCAAAATATCAAGAGAGCCAAAACGCTTTTCAGTTTGCTGAATCAAGTCTTCAATTTCAGCAGGCTTGCTCATATCAGCGCCGTGGTAATCCACTTCGACACCACACGCTTTAATTTTGGCAATCGCCTCATCTTTTTCGCCAAAACCATTAACCATGATGTTGACGCCCTGCTTTGCTAATGCAACAGCCATTCCCAAGCCAATACCACTAGTAGAGCCGGTTACCAAGGCTGTTTTACCTTTTAAAGAAGACATATCAATACTCTCAGAAATGAAGGAATAAAAACATAGGATACAACGAGCAAACCTAGATCAAATGCAACCAATGCCCTAGTTGGTGCCAAAAGCTTTCTGGAACCAAGGTGAGGAGCCAAGTCAGCGTTAAATAACGAAACAATTTACCAAAGAACATATAAACCAGACAGGGCTTCCAAGGCAACCTTAACCATCCGGCCGCGAAACAAAGAGGATCACCTAAACCAGGGAGCCACGATAAAAGCAATAGCTTTGGCCCCCAACTCTCAAGCCAACGTTTAAGACGGCCATCTTGTGGCCTATCTAATGACTTTAGGCTGTTATGTGCAATCAAGCCAAGCCACCAATCAAGCATTCCGCCCAGAGTATTTCCAATCGTTGCAAGCGCGATTGCCGCCCAAAACAAATGGGGATTAAGAGTGATGTATCCAAATAGAATTGGTTCAGAGCCTGACGGGATTAGTGTTGCAGAAATAAATGCACTGATAAAAACTGCCGGCAAGCCAACTGATGGCATTCCAAACCATCCAAAAAAATGCTCAAACATATGTTCCATTAGATAGCCCCCTCTAATCTGTTGGTACAGGAGCAAAATTTTTGCGCCGTGCGGTGCGCGTATTTAGTAATGGCCAGTTGTTCATTCGGTCTCATAAGGCCTATTTTGCCTTGTTTTAAACAATCTCCAAGATTTTCAAATCTTGCTTAAACTAATGCATAAATCAGCAAAAAAACCATAAAACCCATCAAATGAGACTCTTATGAATCACCCCATCCCAAAGCCTGATCAATACCAAGAAATGCGCGAGGCTTTGCGCGATCTCTGCGGAAGCTTTGACTCGGCTTATTGGCAAAAAATTGACCATGAACGCGACTACCCTGAAGCCTTTGTGGATGCGATGACTAAAGCTGGTTGGTTGGCCGCCTTAATTCCTGAAGAGTATGGTGGCTCAGGTCTAGGTCTTGCAGAGGCATCCGTGATCATGGAGGAGATTAATTTTTCAGGGGGAAACTCGGGTTCATGTCACGGCCAGATGTACAACATGGGCACGTTATTACGACATGGCTCTGAAGCACAAAAAAGAATGTACCTCCCCAAAATTGCTTCCGGTGAATTACGCCTTCAAAGTATGGCAGTAACAGAACCGACAACTGGCACTGACACTACTAAACTCAAAACGACCGCCATTAAAAAGGGGGATAAGTATGTAGTGAATGGTCAAAAAGTTTGGATCTCGCGTATTCAACACTCAGACCTGATGATTTTGTTGGCGCGCACCACCCCTATTAGTGAAGTGCAGCGTAAATCAGAAGGTATGTCGATTTTTATCGTTAACCTTGCTGATGCAATCGGTAAAGGCATGGAAGTAAGGCCGATTGCGAATATGGTGAATCATGAAACCAACGAAGTATTTTTTGATAACTTAGAAATTCCTGCAGAAAATTTAATTGGCACTGAAGGTCAAGGCTTTAAATATATTCTTGACGGACTCAATGCTGAGCGCGTCTTGATTGCTGCGGAATGCATTGGCGATGCCTACTGGTTTATTGATCGCGCAAGACGTTACGCCAATGACCGCGTAGTCTTTGATCGCCCCATTGGCAAAAATCAGGGGATTCAATTTCCGATTGCCGATAGCTATATAGAAACAGAGGCAGCAAACCTCATGCGCTTTAAAGCCTGTGAGTTATTTGATGCCCATCAGCCTTGTGGGCCAGAGGCTAATATGGCTAAGTATCTTGCTGCTAAAGCCTCATGGGAAGCTGCCAATGTTTGCTTACAAACTCATGGTGGCTTTGGATTTGCAAATGAATATGATGTTGAACGTAAATTCAGAGAGACTCGCCTCTATCAAGTGGCTCCTATTTCAACAAACTTAATCTACTCGTACATTGCCGAACACGTTCTCGGCCTTCCAAGATCTTTCTAATAGGACCTCAATATGGCTATTCGTCCTTTAGATGGAATTACAGTTGTCTCTTTAGAGCATGCAATTGCTGCGCCTTTTTGCACACGTCAGTTAGCAGATTTGGGAGCTCGGGTAATTAAAGTTGAGCGTCCTGGTGGCGGCGACTTTGCCAGAGGTTATGACACTCAAGTTGAGGGGCTCTCATCCCATTTTGTTTGGGTTAATCGCTCCAAAGAAAGCTTAACACTCGACCTCAAGCAACCATCTGCCATTGCAGCACTTAAAGCCCTGCTAAAAACAGCTGATGTCTTAGTCCAAAATTTAGCGCCAGGTGCTGCTGCCCGGATGGGTCTCACTGCAGAAGCTTTGCAAAAGGAAAATCCTGGACTCATTCTCTGCGATATATCTGGCTATGGCAATAACGGACCTTATCGCGATAAGAAAGCCTACGATCTCCTCATCCAAAGTGAGGCAGGTTTCCTGTCAGTTACCGGAACCCCTGAATCACCTAGCAAAGCCGGTAACTCAATTGCTGATATTGCTGCGGGCATGTACGCCTATACCAATATCTTGGCCGCCCTATTGCAAAGAGGAAAAACTGGTAAAGGCTCAGTCATTGACATCTCCATGCTCGAATCTCTTGGTGAATGGATGAGCTTTCCAATGTATTACGCCTATAAGGGTGCAGAGCCCCCACCAAGAAATGGTGCATCACATGCAACCATCTACCCATACGGTCCATTTAAAGCTGGTGATGGCAAGACTATCATGCTGGGACTTCAAAATGAACGTGAGTGGGCTCAATTTTGCGAAACAGTATTAGAGAATCCAACACTAGTGCAAGATGAACGCTTTGATCGCAACTTTAAGCGCAATGAGAAGCGAGCTGAACTATTACAAATTATTGATGCCTGCTTTAGTAAGCTTACTTCTGAGCAATTAATCGCAAGATTAGAGAAGGCGCAAATTGCCAATGCCCATCTCAATGATATGGAAGGCCTCTGGAAGCATGAGCAGCTTAAAGCGCGCAATCGTTGGGCTGAGGTAGATACGCCCAATGGTGCCATTACTGCATTGCTGCCGCCAGGCCTAAATGATAGTTATGACTATCGCATGGATCCGATCCCTGCCGTTGGAGAACATACTGACTCCATCCTGAAAGAACTCGGAATAACGGAGTCTGAAATTACCAATATGCGGTCAAGCGGAGCAATTTAAAGTAGTGGTGAAGTGAGGTGTGCTGCGTTCTCAAGATAACGATGCCATGCTGGTCGTTTAGTCCAAGCCTTAGGATCCACATAATCGGATTGCGTCAAATAAGATTCAATTAGCTTTTCTAGCTTGGCGCAGAAATCGTTATCGTAAACAATCAAGCTAATTTCAAAATTGAGTCGCAGGCTACGTTGATCAAAATTGACCGACCCAAAGATTGCAATCCGTTTATCAATTAACAAACTCTTAGTATGTAAGAGACCGCCCTTAAACTCAGCAATCTTTACCCCAGAGGTCATTAAGTCCTGATAGAAGCTTTTGCTACTCCATGCCACCAAAGTCGAGTCATTGAGTTTGGGCACAATCAAAGTTACATTGACACCACGTCTCGCAGAAGCCATTAGGGCTTGTAGCAAGCCATCATCAGGACCAAAGTAAGGGGTTGTAATGGTGAGCTCCTCACGCGCATCAATAATGGCTGAGAGCATCACTTGATACAAAATGTCATCACGGTAAACCGGTCCCGAAGAAAACTCTTGTGCAATAACACCACCATCTCTTGGTGCAGGTGGAGGGGGTCGATCATTAAAGTGAGTGACTTTGGGATTGTCAACACTCCAGTCAAATGCAAAAGTTAATTCAAATTGCGCTGCTACAGGGCCTTCAATACGAACCATGGCATCAACCCATTCGCCGACGCCAGAATCTTGCTTAAAGGTCCGAGGGTCAACCAAGTTCATGCTGCCAGTCCACACTACAGAGCCATCCACTATAAATATTTTTCGATGCAAGCGCAGGTCTGCACGGCGAAATTGAAAGCGGCCAATCTGAATCGGCAATGCTTCTGTGACTTCTATACCCGCACTGCGGAAGCGAGCAGGCCATGATGACTTGAACCAATCCTTGCTACCAAGAGAATCCAATAAAACCCGACAAGCAACACCACGCTTTGCAGCAGCTATAACGGCTTCACCGACGCGGTCAGCATCGCCACCTAAGGCCCAGATATAGAACTCCATATTCAGAGTCTTTTGAGCTTGATTGATCTCATCAATGAATAACTGAAGAATATCTAGTGACTTTGTATAAAGCTCCACTTTGTTTCCATCTACAACTGGAGTGCCATTCTTTGATTCGGCCAAACTACTTAAAGCCCTGGCTTCAATAGGCAATTTCTCTCTATCGCCCGAAAATTCTTGGCACAGCTGTCGAGTAATTTGCGCATACTCTAGATTCATGCGTTTAATTTTTCGAGTCAGACTTCTTCCCACAGGACGCTCACCTATGAGTACATACAAACTAATTCCTAATAGTGGAAAAGTCATCACGATAAAAATCCAAGCGAACGCAACTCCAACAGGCCTTCTTACAGAAATGATGACACCAATAAAATACGTTACCAATAAGAAGTGGATTAATAAAATCAATCTCAAATTGAATGCAGATTGTGTATTAATAAAAAAGCCTAATAAATCATTCATTCAAGTTCCAATTCAGCAGTAATGCCTAGATGATCCGATAGTTTTAACCATTCATGCAAAATTTGTGCAGAATGAATTTGTAATCCGCGCACATAAATCCTATCCATAGGAAGTAGTGGCTTGATGCTTGGGAAGGTCTTAGCTGGCGCTCCAGTAAGCACTTCAAATACCTCGTTAAATCCAGCAAGCTTCATAGGCGCACTCACCCTGTTGCGCCAATCATTAAAGTCACCTGCCACAATAGTAGGCCCATCCTGAGTCAAATTCTGAATATGCCTAATGATTGACTCAAGCTGTCGCTCACGACCGCGCTCAAATAGAGCCAAATGCACACAAAAACAATGAATTGGTTTATCTAGACCCTCAAGCCGAGTAATGCTATGTAATAAACCGCGACTCTCAAAGCGATATGCAGAAATGTCGTAGTTGTTACCCTTCTGCAAGGGTTGCTTAGAAAGAATGGCATTGCCATGATGACCATCCGGATACTCAACATTTTTTCCGTAGTGCCAGTCATGCCAAAAATCTTCGGATAAAAAATGAGTCAACTCTGTCAGCGGCCATTGACCAAAGCGCCTTACTCTTCCGCGGTGCTCTTGCTGCAACTCTTGTAAAAAGAGTAAATCAGGATGATGGCTTCGCATGCGCTGCCGTAATTGATAAATAGTCGAATGTCGATGTAAAGGAGATAGGCCCTTGTGAACATTCATGCTCATTACAGTAAAGCGCACACCTTTAGTTGGCGTCATTAAAACTGCCCTGCTGCACGCTGGCGCCTAACGCGGGCCAAATAAATTTCACCCTCAACTAACTCCTGGCATTGCATACATTTATTGCAAATAGACGCCTGCTCCCTCAACTCGTCAATAGAGTCAACCGGATGGGCATCTAAATACTCGCGTAAATCCACGTCGAGAACCTCATTACAGAGGCAAACTACTTCAGTCATATATTAAAAATAAGGAAATCTGTTGCATTACAGCCATTTTGCCACTGCCTTGATAGAATCAAGCGCATGTTAAAAGCTTTTCAAGATGCCCTTACCTTGCTCACCCATCTAGATGGGGGAGTTTTAGGGATTGTCTGGGTTTCCTTGCAGGTAAGCCTAAGCGCACTTCTGATTGGGACACTGCTGGGTCTGCCAATCGGCGCCCTCCTTGCTACAGAGCAATTTTCCGGCAAAAAAACGATTATCGTGACCCTCAATACGCTGATGGGAGTGCCCACAGTGATCGTTGGAGTCTTGGTGTATCTCATGTTGTCCCGCTCAGGCCCTCTAGGAGCATGGGGATGGCTTTTTACGCCCAAGGGTATGATTGTTGCTCAGACATTGCTGACAACCCCGCTAATTGCGGCTCTTAGCCGGCAAATACTGGAGGACTCTTGGAAAATACATCGGGACTCCTTTCTGAGTCTCAGATTGCCACCCTTGTCCCGTTTTAAGTGGTTGTTGTGGGATTGCCGATTTTCCTTAACCATTGCCGTTCTCGCTGGTTTAGCAAGGGCTATTTCCGAAGTCGGTGCTGTCATGATTGTGGGCGGCAATATTGATCACTCCACCCGTACTATGACCACTGCGATTGCACTAGAAACCAGTAAAGGAGACCTACCATTAGCGCTTGCGTTAGGCATTGTGCTTTTGGGAATCGTGCTGATTGCCAATCTATTCACTGTGATTGTTCGACAGATTGCGGAGCGCCGCTATGGTTAATACATCAGAGAACTTTGAGAAATACATTGAGCTGAAAAACATTGTTGTTAAGAGCAGTGACAAAACCATTCTTAATATTGCACATGCCATTATTCCAGCAGACAGAATTACCGCCTGCGTTGGCCCAAATGGCGCTGGCAAGACAACCTTACTTAAATTACTGGCTGGAATTATTAAGCCTGATACAGGAACGATTACTTTCTCATTTAAAACCAAGACCGCATTAGTTTTACATCACACGCCAATGATTAAAGCATCAGCTGTCACTAATTTAGGAATGTTACGTGATGCAGACGCATCTATAAGCAATGCCGATGTAAAGCAAGTTCTTGAGCAAGTAGGCTTAAGCAATCTAGCTAATAGCGCAGCTCATAAGCTATCAGCTGGCGAGAGACAAAAACTTTGCCTTGGTAGAGCTATTTTGCAAAAACCTAATTTGGTATTGCTAGACGAGCCCACTGCAAATCTTGATCCAAACACCACAGAACAGGTAGAAGAGCTTATTCGCCAATTTGACCGAGAAGCTGTGGATGTAATTTTTTCATCCCATCAACTTGCTCAAGTGCAAAGACTTGCTGAATTTATTGTCTTTGTTGATCAAGGCGAGATCAAAGAAAAAGGACCCGTAGGTCCTTTCTTCTCTAATCCTCAAACGCAAGCTGCTAAACGCTACCTACATCAAGAACTGCTTGCTGATTAGTTACTTGGCTGCTGGTGCCGCAGGTGCCGCTGGCGCTGCAGCTACTGGCGGAGCAAATGGAGGTGGGGCTACGCAAGCAGCAGGTGCAGCAGTTCCTGGCGCCTTAAAACGATCAGCAACACGATTCTGGGCCTGGCAGAGCTGATAAGCACCAACTCGGTCTCCATAAGCAGCTTTTGCTTTAGCTAAATCTGCCGCCGCTTGAGCCTCTGGCGTTAATGGCGGCAAAGTCGCAAAAGCTGCAGCGGATGCCAACGCGCAAAATGTAAAAGCAATGATTTTTTTCATGGCTTATCCCTTTTTATTGAGTTCGTCATACCAGAGCTCATGGTGCTCTTTAGCCCAAGTGGCATCAACATATCCAGTCTTCATGCCATCGATTGAGCCTTGCATACCAATAGTACCGATATAGATGTGTCCCATTGCCATCGCAGACATTAAGATCGCAGCGCTGCTATGAATGATGTTGGCAATTTGCATGGTGCCGCGAGTGTATTCAATTGTCATGAATGGCACGATCATATCGAGTACAAATCCTGATGCTGAAATTACCAAGCCCAAGAAAGTCATACCAAACCAGAACCAGATCTTTTCGCCACCATTAAAGAAGCCTGCCGGTACATGCTTGCCGCTGAAAATTCCACCAAAGGTTAAATACCATTGCAAATCACCTTTGCCAGGTAAATTCTTATGCGCAAATAGCAAGAAGAAAATTACGATACAAATAGTAAACAATGGACCAGTAAAGTTATGGATGTTTTTACAAACCATGAGGAATGAGCCGTACGCTACACCACCCATTAATGGCATCGCAAAATACTTGCCGTAAAGAATCAATAAGCCAGTGAACGCTAGAGCCAAGAAGCTAAATGCCATCAACCAATGAACTAAGCGGTCAAAGGCACTAAAACGTTTAATCTTTACCCCAGACATTGGTTCGTGAAGCTTGATGGAACCCTTCACTGTGTACATCGCAATAATGCCGAAGAAAGCAATAGCCAATATCCAACCGCCGTAAACAGTGATCACACCATTACGAATCAAACGCCACTCTTGACCAGAGCGCTGTATCAGAACACTAGATTCTTTATCAGGAATGCTGACGTAATTGTATGGATCGCTATTTGCAGTCGTAAATATTGAAGGGTTGGCTGGCTGAGATTGCGCTTGCGTACCATTAGCGAGGCTATTTGGATTAGCCGGAACAGATAAAGGCGGAACATCCACTCCACTTGGAGATGGAAGTGGTGCCATCGGCGCACGTTCTGCAAAACTCATACCACTAGCTAGCGTTAGTGACAAACCTGCCGCCACCACCAAAGTGCGTAGAACTTTAGAAAATGATCGTTTCATACACATGTCCTTAAACGTTTTCGTTTTATTTATTGTTATTTAGTAGATCACTTAACGCGACTGTATTCATTTTGACCCTGAGTACGCTTGTCAACCGACTCAGTCCAACTAGCCTGATTACCTGGCGTCCAACCTTTTGTCATGAAGCCATTATTGGCACCCATGTATGGAGCAACGTCTGGACGTTTAGCGGCTTTCGCAGCAATTTCTGGAGGCTCAGAGCAAGCGGCCAATAAAGTGGCTGCTGCAAAACATAAACCGAGAGTGTTGAAATGAACTTTCATTATTTAGCTCCTGGAATTTTTGCAGCAGGTGTTGGTGTCGGCGCTGGTGCATCTGGTCCACCGTAGGCAGTAGTCCAACCAAAGGCTTTGGATCCTGGGTACTTGCCATTCTTCTCACGTGTTGCAACGCGATTATTGAATATGCCAGAAATAATATCGCTGTCACCACCAATCAATGCTTTGGTAGAGCACATCTCAGCACAAAGTGGCAACTTACCTTCTGCCAAACGATTGCGACCATATTTCTCAAACTCTGCAACGCTACCGTTTTCTTCAGGGCCACCACTACAGAATGTGCACTTATCCATCTTGCTGCGGGTACCAAAGGCGCCCTTGCTTAAGAACTGTGGTGCGCCAAATGGACATGCAAAAGAGCAGTAGCCGCAACCGATACAAATATCTTTATCGTGCAGAACAACACCCTCATCTGTACGGTAGAAGCAATCTACTGGGCATACCGCCATACAAGGTGCGTCACTACAGTGCATGCATGCTACTGATACGGACTTTTCTTGGCCAATGATGCCGTCATTCACTGTTACAACGCGACGACGGTTAACGCCCCAAGGTACTTCGTTATCATTTTTACAGGCAGTGACACATCCATTGCACTCAATGCATCGCTCTGTGTCACAAATAAATTTCATTCTTGCCATTGTGTTCTCCTGACCTTATTTTTTGACTTAGGCAAATTTCTCGATTTGACACATTGTGGTTTTCGTTTCTTGCATCATCGTCACCATGTCATAACCATAAGTAGTTGCAGTGTTAACCGCCTCACCCTGAACTACTGGGGCAGCACCTTCTGGGTAGTATTTACGCAAGTCAGCGCCCTGCCACCAGCCAGCAAAGTGGAATGGCACGAACGCAGTTCCTTGATCTACACGCTCAGTTACTAATGCGCGCACTTTGATCTTGGCGCCAGTTGGTGACTTCACCCAAACGTAATCCCAGTTCTTAATGCCGCGATCTGCCGCAGCCCTAGGATTAATCTCCACAAAGTTTTCTTGTTGGAGTTCAGCTAACCATGGATTTGAGCGAGTCTCGTCACCACCACCCTCGTACTCAACCAAACGACCAGAAGTCAGAATGATTGGGAACTTCTCATATAACTTCTGATTCAAGTTTTGATCTTGAACAGTCTTATAGAGAGTTGGCAAGCGCCAGAAATTCTTCTTATCAGCAGCTGTTGGGTACTTACGCATCATTGGAGCGTTAGTGCTATAGAGCGCTTCGCGGTGAATTGGAATTGCATCCGGGAAGTTCCACACTACTGCACGCGCCTTAGCGTTACCAAATGGATGGCAACCGTTCTTCATTACCACGCGCTGAATACCGCCTGATAAGTCAGTCTTCCAGTTCTTGCCTTCAGCAAGCTTTTTCTCATCTTCGGTTAACTGGTCCCACCAGCCAAGCTTCTTCACAAACACGTGGTCAAACTCTGGATAGCCGGTAGTAATTGCGGCGCCCTTCGAATGTGAACCATCCGCAGCCAACAAACTGACTCCTTCGCGCTCAACACCGAAGTTGGCACGGAAATTACCGCCGCCTTCCATGACGCTCTTGCTAGTGTCATAGAGGTTAGGTGAGCCAGGATGCTTAATTGCAGCAGTTCCGTAACATGGCCAAGGCAGTCCGTAGTAATCGCCGGTTGTATCGTAGCCGGTGACAGGGTCAACACCACCGCGTGACTTCAATGTCTTCGGATCAAATGTTGCCACCATTCTCATGTGCGCTTTAAGACGCTCAGGAGTTTGACCGGTATAACCAATCGTCCAGCATGAGCGATTGATCTCACGGAGGATGTCTTCAATTTGCGGCTCTTTCCATTGCTTACCTGCAAATTTAGAATTGAGCATCTTGTAGTTCTTAGACAATTCTTGGCCAAAACCAAGGCGATCCGCAAACGCTTGCATGATCACATGGTCAGGAACAGATTCAAACAATGGGTCAATGACTTTCTCACGCCACTGTAATGAACGATTCGATGCTGTCGCAGAGCCACAAGTTTCAAACTGAGTTGCTGCAGGCAATAAGTAAACATTACGATTCTTATTAACTGCTTGTCCCTCAGCAGCAGGCATTGCAGCCATCGCCGCAGTTGCACTTGGATATGGATCTACTACAACCAAAAGATCCAACTTATCCATCGCGCGTTTCATGTCGAGACCACGAGTTTGTGAGTTTGGTGCATGGCCCCAGAAGAACAAACCTTTAACGTTAGTCTGCTGGTCGATCATGTCATTCTTCTCGAGAACGGCATCAACCCAACGAGAAACGGTAGTACCGGATTTCTCCATCATGTCGGGTGCATAGCGACCTTTAATCCATTCGTAGTCAACACCCCAAACAGTTGCGAAGTGTTTCCATGAACCAGCAGCCAAGCCATAGTAGCCAGGCAATGAATCTGGATTAGGACCTACGTCAGTGGCGCCTTGAACGTTATCGTGACCACGGAAAATATTTGTACCGCCGCCAGATTTACCTACGTTACCTAATGCCAACTGCAAGATACATGAGGCGCGAACCATTGCATTGCCAATAGTATGTTGTGTTTGGCCCATACACCAAACAACTGTACTTGGGCGATTTTGTGCCATGGTTTTGGCAGCCTGATAAACCTGCGCTTCAGGCACGCCACAAGCCTCCTCAACAGCAGCAGGAGTCCATTTCTCCATAACCTCTTTACGAATCTCTTCCATGCCATAAACACGGTCGTTAATGTATTTCTTATCTTCCCAACCGTTTTTAAAGATGTGATAGAGCATGCCAAACAGGAATGGAATGTCACTACCGGAACGAATGCGGATGTACTGGTCTGACTTAGCGGCTGTACGGGTATAGCGTGGATCAACTACGATTACCTTGCAACCATTCTCTTTCGCGTGCAAGAGCATCAACATCGAAACCGGATGAGCCTCAGCAGCATTTGAACCAATGTACAAAGCAGCTTTAGCGTTCATCATATCGTTGTAGCTATTGGTCATCGCACCATAGCCCCAAGTGTTTGCAACACCGGCAACTGTTGTGGAGTGACAGATACGGGCCTGATGGTCTGTATTGTTTGTACCAAAGAAAGAGACCCATTTACGCAGTAAGTAGGCCTGTTCGTTGTTATGCTTTGATGATCCAATAAAGAACATTGCATCCGGTGAATATTTCTCACGAATGCTCTTCATTTGAGCAGTGATTTCAGTTAATGCCTGATCCCAAGAAATACGTTGATACTTTCCATCTACCAACTTCATTGGATAGCGCAAACGGTAATCGCCATGTCCGTGCTCACGCAAGGCTGCACCTTTAGCGCAGTGGGCGCCCATATTAATAGGGGAATCAAATACCGGGTCTTGACGTACCCATACGCCATTCTCAACGGTGGCATCGACAGCGCAGCCTACAGAACAGTGTGTGCAGATAGAACGTTTAACTTCGATCTTGCCTTTACCATCAAGCATCGCTTTGCTTGGCTCAGCAACTGCTTTCTGAACAAAACTCAGCTGACTTGCAGCGATACCAGCACCAACTCCAACGCCTGAGCGCTTTAGAAATGTGCGGCGATCCATCGTTGGTACTGCTGCTTTTAAGCCGCGTGACAAGCTACCGATTAGACGCGATGGTGAACGACTGCTTTGTGGGGTATTGGATTTACGAGTCAGACTCATATGATGTCCCTGAGAAAGTTTTTTTGTATTTATTGAGTAACAGTTAAAGCAAAAAAGAATCGTTAAATCAAAGTGGATTCGTAATACTTACGCATGTGAGCGGTCATGGTTTGACCAACATCTTTTACTGTTTTGGTGCTGCTAATTTCTTGGATTACCGCTTTACCAACTGGCGTTTGACTGGCAACGGCGACGGCTCCAACGGCAGCACCTGCACCAATAAAGAACTTACGGCGCGACGGCTGATTTTCTTCGCTTAAAGCTACTTTGGATTTAGTGCTCATGGCATGCTCCTCTGGGGTTATTCTTGATTTCAGTCAAGTGTAATCTTTAATTGCATTTTTGACATATTGAGTTCACAGAGATCTGTTATGACATTCCCTATGCTGCGGCGCAACATCAAATCATGTCAAAGCCTTGCCCCTCAATTGCAAGAAATTCTCTCGTTAAAGCAGCAACTGGGTGATACAAATGCATCTCTGGAATGCCTTCTATTGCATCGCATAACTCGTCATACCAGGGGCGAATATGTTCATTGAAAAAAACCCTCTGATTAGTAAGGTTTGAAACCTCAACATCGTCCCCTGCTATCAGATACCGCATCACCTCACATAGGGCGGAAATATGATCTTCGGTTTCGGTAATTTCCTCCGCAGCCTCAAGCCCAAATTCAGTTAAAGCCTTACGGATATTAATCAAAGGTTTCTCGTTTAGGTGGCCAGCCATATAAAACGAGCCATTGAGAACGACATTAGGCTTTCCAACGCTGATGAAGTTCAAATCAAACTCATCATGCCAAGCCTTTGCGGAATTATTTTTGGCAACTTCAACTACATCCATCCAGACTTTTGCCAAGGGCGCCTCATCAGCAGCATCTTGCTGATCTGCCGTAGCAGCTATTTGATCTAACAATTCTTGATCTGGCGGCATCTGAAAAAAACGGGCGATTAGGCCGTATAAATCGGCCCTAGCCAAGTCCTCAGGCAAACCAATATCCCCTATCTCAGCAGATGCATTCTCTTTCGCCACTTCTTTCTCTATTTCACTCATGATTCTTTTTTCACCATATCTACTACGCGACAATCACTACACATTTTGAGGCGCTCCATTGCTGCACCAGCAAAAGCGCCATGAGCGCCAAGCTTATTGAGCATGAGATCAACCATCTTCATGGTTCCGAAGGGTTTGCCACAGCTAATGCAATGGAAGGCTTGGGTTTCATTCAAAGTAGTCTTTTGCTTGCGCTGCTCAACTGTTTGCAAACGAGGTGCAAGTACTAAAGCCTTTTCAGGACAAGTTTGCACACAAATACCGCACTGAACGCACTGCTTTTCAATAAAGGAAAGGATGGGCTCATCAGGATTATCTAAAAGAGCACCCTCCGGACATCCACTGACACAAGACATACAGAGAGTGCAAGCATCTTTGTTAATAGTCAGGCCGCCTAACAAAGAAGAATTGGGAAGCGCAACACCCGCTTCAGGCAATGGAGTCTTTGCTTGTTTTTGTAAGTGCTCTAAAGCTGCTTCCAACGTTTCGCGCTTCTGATTCGATAAACCAATACTTGCAGGAGAGCAAATTGGACTTAGCGCACCACGCTGACGTAAGGCGCCCATAGCCTTAGACACAGTCATCAAATCATCAATAGAGCTTGCTTGTATTAAATGAATCCGCTCATCAAAGCCGTATGCCTTGAGAATGCTATTGGCTAAATCGGCCTGCTCTTCCAGCGCTGAACGATATGCAGGATCTTCGTCACCACTTAAAAGTAATGTGACCTCAGCAAAACCATACGTCAGGGCACCAAGCCACAAATCCAATCCAGTGGAAGCGATATGCTCAATACCGTAAGGAATGACAAAGGAAGGAAGACCTTCAAACTGCTTTGGCATGATGTGCGCAGATCTACCCAAGCGGTCAATCATTTGCGTACCAGCTTTAAGTGTGTGTAAAAGCAAACTGGGAGCCATTGCTAGATTAATCTTCTTGGCTTCGGCAGTAAATACACTTGCAACCGTTTTCAATTCCTTGCCTTGATGGGCAACGCTTGGATAGTTGTAGCGCATTGCGCCCGAAGGACAAACCGTAGCGCAAGCTCCGCATCCCATACAAAGATTGGGATTTACTTCGACGGTACCTTGACCATTCTTGAATATTGAACCAATTGCGCCTGTAGAGCAGACATCAATACAAGCATTGCAACCGACTTTGCCATTACGACCATGAGCGCAAACTTTTTCGTTGTAAGAAAAATATTTAGGCTTCTCAAACTCACCCACCATTTCGAGCAATTGATTGATTGCAAGTGCTTGCTCGAGAGGATCCGTACCAGGAGCAAAGTAGCCCTGCGGGGTTTGACTCATGCGCATTTTGGGATCTGTTCGTAAATCCAAAACCAGATCAAAATCAGAACTACGCTCCAGCTCTTTTCGATCAAAGGAGATTGCCCCAATGGTTGCACATGCAGTAACGCACTCTCGATGAGATTTGCATTTTGTTAGATCAATCTGAAAAGAGAGATCAATTGCATTCTCTGGGCAAACCTCAACACAGGCACCACAACGTGTGCACATCTCAGGATCAATCGGATTTTGCAAATCCCAATTTGCAGTGAAATTTCCGAGGTATCCATCAAGCTTTGTGACGGCTCCGGTAAAGATAGGGTAACTTCTACTTAAAGGTAGGTCGCCTGGCTCTGTGCATAAAACGGAGACATCTAAAGAAGCACTCAGTTTTTCCGCCCAAGGAATCGCTTGTGATCCAGCGCCAACAATTAGCAATCTTCCCTGGCTTTCATAATTGACCACAGGAACAGGCTCTGCTTGTGGCATGTCTGCCAAAGCCAACAATGCGGCAATTTTAGGTCCAGATGTTTTAGCCTCTTGAGTCCAGCCAGCTACCTCACGAATATTGACAAAACGCAGCGGGGCAACTAAAGGCTTCCCTGCTTGATCAGCCAGCTCACTGAAAAGTGCACCCTCTTGAGTACATGCCACCACCAATGAATCGGAGCCATCTAAAGCCTTCAGAAAAGATCCGACTTCTTGTCTGCATAAAGATTGATGAATCGGAACCCCTATAGTTTTTTCATCCAAAGGCATGGTGCCATTGCAGTTACAGACTAATTTTTGACTCATGCGCTATCTTCTTAAGTGTTTTTCTGTTTGGGCTGAATTGATGACTCATTAAACTCATCATTCGGCACTTCATCCAATGGAGTGGGTATTGAAGTTGAATCAATGTGCTGAGAGGATGTTAAATCACTTTGCTCTTGAGTCTGTAACGTGCCATCTTCTGACTGGGGTTTGAGTGCTTGACTTTCACTCTTCTGAGAAACCGGTGGCGTCTCTTCGTTCGACTTACGGAATAGATTGAGCATATCGCTCTGCACCATTCTCTCCAGCATTCCGGGCGGAAGTGGATCTGGTTTGCTGTAGTCATCAATATAGATATCCAAGCCATCCATGATGTTGAAATGAGGATCGGTAAACATTTTCTTTAAAGCGGCCTGCTGAACGGCCGGATCTACATCTGGCCTCATAAAAGCAGAAAAATCAGGATCAAACCGATCAATCTTAGCAACATCATCCAATGTTGCGGGCGGCGGAACCTCTTCTGAATTGCTCTCAAGAGCAGTGGCTGGCGTAGGCTGCTGAGGAACTTCTAATTTTTTCTCGGGCGGGTCAATCTCGTTGACCTCTTTGCCGGCTTTGCGCCTAGACCAACGACTTAGAAATCCATCTGCCATCACCCCTCCGCCGGGCGGTCAGCACCCTTGAATGACGCAGGCTTATGGCGTTTTTTTGGCTCTGGTCGATAGTTATCGTTGACATATTCTTGCAGCCACGACGCATGTTGCTCACTCATTGGGATCGTATCTACCGACTCGCCACCATCAAGCAAGCGCGCTGCTTCGTTATAACTAACGCAAATCCGATGCGGTATCGCAAAGGATGATTCAGTTTTTGCCAAAGCAATTGATTGCTCATCGATATAGCGCTCCACATCCTCCTCTAAGCGCCACATCACAAACCAACTAGGTTGGGTTGCAGAAACATTTAAGTAGTAGCCCTCAGCTTCATCAGGAAACAGATCAAGTTCGAACCCTGTAAATAACCAAGATTCGCCTTCGGCATCGCGCCCAAGAAACTGACCAGAAATAGAACTGCTTTGATGACTATTAAATTGCCCAAAATCTGGCAACACCTCCTGAGGTACCCAGCGGTATGAAACCCATGGGTTATCCATATTTTGTTTACGCATTAGTACAGCAAAGCGCATAAATAGTCAGATCCTTAGGTATTTTGAACAACAATACTTGGAAATTTACTGCTCATATCTTTAGATAGAGTAGCAACTCGGATGGCTACTTGTCTAGCGATACCTTTATAGATAGCGCTGATTGCCCCATCAGGATCAGCTACTACAGTCGGCCGCCCAGCGTCTGCCTGCTCGCGAATAGAAAGATTTAAAGGCAAGGATCCCAAGAAATCGACGCCATATTCTTTACACATCCTCTCGCCGCCACCACTACCAAATACATGCTCTTCATGACCGCACTGAGTGCAGACATAAGTACTCATATTTTCAATGATGCCAATGATAGGAACCCCCACCTTCTCAAACATCTTCAGACCTTTTTTAGCGTCTAACAAAGCGATGTCTTGGGGTGTGGTCACGATGACCGATCCGGTAACCGGCACTTTTTGCGCCAGCGTCAACTGAATGTCGCCTGTACCAGGTGGCATATCGACAATTAGATAATCCAGGTCGCGCCAACGGGTTTGTCGCAGCAATTGCTCGAGCGCAGAAGTCACCATCGGACCACGCCACACCATAGGCGCATCATCATCAATCAAAAACCCGATCGAGCTTGCTTGCAAACCGTGGCCCTCCATAGGCTCAATGGTATTTTCTTCAATGGAGTCAGGTCTACCAGTAATGCCCAACATCATTGGTTGGCTTGGGCCATAGATATCGGCATCTAAAATACCAACTTGCGCCCCTTCAGCCGAAAGTGCCAATGCTAAGTTAACAGCAGTTGTCGATTTTCCGACTCCTCCCTTGCCGCTGGCCACAGCAATAATATTTTTTACGCCTGGCAATAATTTGACGCCACGCTGCACTGCATGCGCAACAATCTGACTACTGACATTGACGCTCACATTTTTTACACCTGGTAATTCACGCAAAGCATTGATCACGGATTTACGAATCGAATCAAACTGACTTTTTGCAGGATAACCAAGAACGATATCCAAAGAAATTTCACCATCTTCTACACGGAGATTTTTAAGATTCTTGGCAGTAACAAAATCAATCTGAGTATTTGGATCTACCAAATTCTTTAATGCTATTTGTACTGACTCAACGGTAACCGACACTGCTTTCTCCTAATATTGAATGGGCAAGCCTGGCAATGTGTGCCGGGCTTTGTGTTACTTTCTAAATTAGCGCTAGCTTACTCGTAGCTGCAAATATTTGCTCAAAGCAAACTAATCTGCAGCCTTATGCCTGATTAGAAAATCAGCAGGCTCAGATAGTAGACTGCCATTGACATCAAGGCAGTCGCCGGAATGGTGAAGATCCAAGCCCAGATGATGTTTCCAGCGACACCCCATCGGACTGCACTGGCTCTTTGAGTCGATCCCACGCCAACAATAGCCCCAGTAATAGTGTGGGTAGTAGAAACTGGGATGCCAATGGCTGTTGCAGCAAACAAAGTAATAGCGCCACCGGTCTCAGCACAAAATCCGCCAACCGGTTTTAACTTAGTCAGTTTTTGACCCATTGTTTTAACGATGCGCCAACCGCCAAACATAGTGCCGAGGGCAATAGCGATATAGCAACAAATGATAGTCCAGGTAGGCGGCATCTTTGCGCTGGCTTCTGCGTAACCAGTAATGATGAGTAAGAGCCAAATAATACCGATTGTCTTCTGAGCATCATTACCGCCATGGCCCAAACTGTAGGCGCTTGCAGAAACTAATTGCAAGCGACGGAACCAGCGATCGGTTTTTGCTAAGTTTGCATTTCTGCAAACCCACGCCACCAGCAACATCATCAAAGAACCTAGTAAGAAGCCAACTAATGGAGAAATAAAAATAAAGGAAACAGTTTTAATAATTCCAGACCAAACTAAGCCATCGGTCCCGGCCTTAGGTAATGCTGCGCCAACCAAGCCGCCGATCAAAGCATGAGACGAGCTAGATGGAATGCCGTAATACCAAGTAATCACGTTCCACACAATTGCACCCACTAAGGCGCCAAAGATCACGTGCAAGTCAACCGCTGCAGGATGAACAATTCCCTTGCCTACAGTAGCTGCCACACTTAAGTGGAAAATGAAAATAGCAAGAAAGTTAAAGAAGGCCGCAAAGACGACTGCTTGCTGCGGTTTGAGAACGCCAGTTGAAACAACTGTGGCAATGGAGTTCGCTGCATCATGAAATCCATTCATGAAATCGAATGCAAGAGCTAACGCTACTAAAAGCGCTACAACCCAAAAAGCTACTTCTGTCGCTGGCAACTTATTTCGCCTCAAGAGTTTTCAAGAACGATGCCTTCAACCAAATTGGCAACATCTTCACATTTGTCAGTAACTTCCTCGAGCAACTCGTATATGCGTTGGCATTTAATCAGCTCGCGCACCTCAATATCTTCTCGGAAAAGTCTTGTAATAGCAGTAGATAAAAGGCGGTCAGCCCCAGACTCTAAATGATCAATCTCATCGCAGGTCTTTAAGGCAGCTTTCGCTACTTCTGGATCGGAAATATCTTTTAGGGTGGCAACAGCATTTCTCATGCTGATGCAGCACTGATTGCAAAGCTCGGCCATTTGTACCATTTCCGGCGTCATTTGCTTGACGTCGTACAAGTGCATTGCTTCAGTGCCGTTTTGCAGTAAATCCGCTACGTCATCCATCGTATTGATGAGTGAGAAAATTTGATCGCGATCAATAGGCGTGATGAAAGTTTTATGCAAACGACGATGCACTTCTTTTACAACATCGTCACAAGCATGCTCTGCTTTATCAACTTCTTGAGTGTATTTTGCGCGAAGGGCTTCGTCGTTATAGTGCTCAACAAACTTTAAAAAAGATTCAGAGGCAGAAACAATATTGCTGGCATGCTCATTAAATAGCTCGAAGAAATTACCATCGTGAGGCATTAACTTACTGAAGAACATAAATCACGATCCTTTGGGAACAAAAACTACGGGTTTTGTTAGGTTTGATGACATTCTAAACAATTGCTAACTCGCAACTGGGAAGCCAGCATCTGTTATAAGCTGGCTGGCCTCGGCAGCCGAAAGAATG
The DNA here is from genome assembly GCA_947448415.1 of Burkholderiaceae bacterium. GTDB lineage: Bacteria > Pseudomonadota > Gammaproteobacteria > Burkholderiales > Burkholderiaceae > Polynucleobacter. The sequence goes on from CANFMT010000001.1 coordinate 127,924, forward strand.
GTTTCAAGATTCACGATCTGGCTAGCCAAGTCTGCTTGGACTTTTGCCTGTGGGTCTGCAACCTGAACTGCTCTAGTGACAGCATTGATACAACCCCCGCAGGTCATCCCTGATACTTTCAAACTCAACATAAAAGCCTTTTTAAAGTAAATGTGGCATGTATGGAGTAGATTATCTTCTATATGGGAGCCTTAAAAGACACTAAATCAGAGCTATTTACTCTGGATATCGGGGGAATGACCTGTGCATCCTGTGTTGGCAGGGTCGAAAAGGCTTTAGACAAAATCCCAGGGGTTGAAGCGGCAAGCGTTAATTTGGCTACAGAGCAAGCAAAAGTGCGCCTTCAAGCGGGCTCTGAAGTCAATATTGAGCAGGTGCTGGCCATCGTTCAAAAAACAGGCTATACAGCACGGATCAGCGCCCCACATGGAGCACATACGCCACCCCCTTCTCAGTCTTTTTGGGGGTCGGATGGTTTAGGTAGAGTATTGCTGGGCTTTGCCCTCGCAACTCCACTTTTCTTGCCGATGCTGCTCATGCCTTTTGGGGTTCATTGGGCGCTCTCTCCAGAGTGGCAACTAGTTCTTGCAAGTCCTGTGCAATTCTTTTTGGGATGGCGTTTTTATAGGGCAGGCCTTAAATCGCTTTTGTCTGGCGTTGGTAATATGGACTTACTTGTTGCAATTGGCACTAGCGCTGCATATGGCCTGAGTATTTATCAAATGATTTACGCATCCCATGGAGCGCATGAGCTTTACTTTGAAGGATCTGCAATCATTATTTGCATGGTGCTTCTTGGCAAATGGCTAGAGGCCAGAGCTAAGCAGCAAACTAGCGAAGCAATACGCGAAGTACAAAAACTTTGGCCAGAACATGCCAAAGTGCTTGAGCGCAGCATTAATTTTTCTGACAGCACACCATTAGATCAATTTCGTGATCTCCCCTTAGATCAAGTGTTTCCAAAGGATCGCGTTCTAGTATTACCTGGTGAGCGTATACCTGTTGATGGCGTCATCTTGCTGGGAACTAGCCATGTAGATGAGTCTTTGCTTACCGGTGAAAGCGAATCTGTCAAAAAATATGTTGGCGGAAATGTTATTGGCGGCTCTCTAAATGGCGAAGGCATTCTAGTCATAGAAGCCCAAGCTGTCGGCATTGAGAGCGTACTCTCCAAAATTATTGCTTTAGTAGAGGATGCGCAAACACAAAAGGCTCCCATCCAAAAATTAGTGGATCAAGTGAGCGCTATCTTCGTACCAAGTGTCATAGTGATTGCACTGATCACAGGATTAGCAAACTGGTTTTATTTAGATTCGGCTTCAGTTGCAATACTGCGTGCTGTATCAGTGCTAGTGATTGCCTGCCCATGCGCTCTTGGGCTAGCAACACCTGCAGCCATCATGGCGGGAACTGGGGTCGCAGCTCGTTTTGGAATTTTGATTAAAGACCCACAAGTTCTAGAGTTAGCGCACCGTTTAAATATAGTTGCTTTTGATAAGACGGGCACGCTGACTGTGGGTAAACCTAGATTAATTGAGATCATTCCACTTTCAAATGCATTTACCACTGATGAAATTTTGGCGAGCGCTGCTGGACTTCAGCTGGGTAGCGAACATCCACTTGCTAAGGCGCTACTTGATGGCGCAAAACTCAAAGGCTTGAGCCCTATCACCCCCATAGAAAGCAAAGCACTGCCAGGAGTAGGTATTACTGGTAAACCCACTTCAGGACCCTGGATGGGTCAAGGCCTTGGACTACAAAGTATTGCCTCTTTAGAGAGTTACCCTGATCACTCCAATATTCTTGAAAAGGCTCAAGCTTGTTTTGATGCGGGGCAAACCGTCTCAGTTTTAGTGAGCACTGAAGTGCCGCCTAAACCCATTGCAATCTTTAGTTTTGGAGATGAGCTAAAAGATCATGCAAAGCAAGCCATTAGCTCTCTCAAGCATTTACACATTCGATCTGTCATGCTCTCTGGCGACAATGTAGCGGCAGCTAATCGCGTAGCAAAGTCCATAGGTATTGAAGAAGTCTTTGCGCAAATCATGCCGAGTGATAAAGCACAAATTATTAGCAAACTTCAATCCTCTGGGCGAGATAGTCAGCGCCAATATGTGGCGATGGTGGGTGATGGCATCAATGATGCGCCAGCCCTAGCGACTGCCGACGTCGGAATGGCAATGTCTACTGGCACCGATGTTGCCATGCAGGCTGCTGGCATCACTCTAATGAGAGGTGATCCGACTCTAGTGGCTAACGCCATTGATATTTCAAAGCGAACCTGGAAAAAGATTCAGCAAAATTTATTTTGGGCATTTGTCTTTAACGCTACCGGCATTCCATTGGCCGCCCTAGGCTATCTCTCGCCGATGCTCGCTGGCAGCGCGATGGCTCTCTCTAGTTTTTGCGTTCTTAGCAATGCTTTGCTACTAAAGCGTTGGCGCCCCACTCATTAATCATGAATGTTTGCTGGGCCGCTATAGAAATCATTTTGAATTTTTTTGGATTAATTCAATATCGCCATAAAAGGCACGAGCCTCTGATTTGGTGTTATCGGTATCCGTAAGCAAAGCAATGCCAATTACTTCGCCTGGGGCCTCTCCATAGGCCCGCTCATAGTCAGCCGCTAGATCACGTTGATGCTTGTGCCACTGACCCAAGTTATCCCACCCAGAATCCACTACTATCATTTTGATGCGAGAGGTATGTGCATTATTGATGATGGTGTTCACAGGGGATTTTCCTGACCAGATATACATCAACGTGGCATAAGGCATCTCCTGCCCACTAATAAGACTAGCCATTTCAAAAGTCATTTTTTCTTTTAATGACAGCTTAGTTTTATTGCCATCAAATGCTACCAAAATACGCAGTGGTGCATCATCAGCATAGCCATCGGCGTTGTCAGCATTGGCGATTGGATTGAGTGCCTTCCACTCCCATTGCAACCATAGGTTGTTTGCTTGACGTGGACGCAATTTAACTGCCAGTCCGGAGGCGGAGGTTTTTGAGTTGGCACTTAACACGGTTTTGCCTTGATAGTTCTCAAGGCGGTAAACGGTATTCTTTTTAAAGGGTGCTATCCGGTAAAAATTCCAGCCATTGGGCATCCCCTCACGAGCAGTCTCAGCGGAGAATTTAGGCAACTCGTCTTGAGTCGGGAGCTGATCCATACTTACAGGTTGTCCAGACTCATCCTGAATTGAGTCTTTATTAAAACCTGCACAGCCAACCAAAATAATTGATGTGCTGACGATAAAAATAAGGCTTAAACGCTTAAACATAGCTTAATTGTCCCAAAGAATTGCCAAGAGCAGTTAGAAACTAAGTCTAAAATCGCCTCATGCGCCATCAATCACCTTCAAGCTGGGCGGCAATCGCCATCGGTATAGCAGCAGTAGTGCATTTTGCGCTGGGGTTTGCGATTGAATTCTCGGTTGATGAGGCTCATTACGCCCTGTATGCGCAACATTTAGCGTTGAGCTATTTTGATCACCCACCCTTGGTTGGATGGATTCAGTGGCCAATAGTCTCCCTCACCACATCTGAGGGTTTGATTCGTTTAATACCAGAGCTACTGTGGATTATTTCCTGCATTCTGGTTTACGCAGTGAGCCAAGCAATTCACCGCTTTATTCAGCATCGCAATTCAGGCTACCTTACCAGCACACCCCCATCGGCGAACACTTGTGGCCTGATGGCTGTCTTAGCAATTGTTGCGGCACCAATGCCACATATCCTTGCGATTGGCTTACTTCCAGACACTTTGCTGGCACCCATAAGTCTAGGACTGATGTTGATGGCGTTGCGCTGGTTAAGCAATGATCGCTTTACCATCAGCGACTGGGTGATTACCGGAGTTTTATTGGGTCTTGCAGGTCTAAGTAAATACACTGCTGCCTTCACGGCATTTGCGCTCTTATTTGTATTCTTGAGTTCACCAAGAAAACCTTGGATTACTAAGCTTGGATTTTGGTTGGCCGCGTTGATTGCCCTGGTTTTTATTGCACCTGTTCTGTATTGGAATTGGGCAAATGATTGGATCTCATTTAAATATCAAATTGCGCACGGCGGCGGTGGGCAATGGCTGTGGCGCAAACTTGGCGCTTTTTTAGGAATTCAGGTTGCTGTTTTTGGCCCCTTGCTAATTCTGGGTGCCTTGATCTTTCTCAAGGGCTGCATCCATGGAATAAAATTTTCTTTGCTTGCGCTACTAGGATTCTTTTTCATTCCTTTTATTATTTTTGCCAGCCTCTCCGGTGGTGGCGGACTTCCTCACTGGACAACACCTGCATGGTTTTGTCTCGCACCTTTTGCCGGCATCGGACTGGCTAAAGCATGGACACACCAACGTCGTGTTTTGATTCGTATTCTTTTCACGCTACAGCTAGCGCTATGTTGCATTGGGTTTGGTTATGTTTTATCTGGTGGTATTAGTTCTGCGACCGTTAAGTCCAATCCTATTGCTGATCTCTTCGGGTGGAAGCTTGCCGGCCAAAAAGCTGCCGAGCTAGCAAAAGCTACAAATACCGCTGGCATCGCCGTTCAAAATTGGACTCTAGGTAGTCGTGCCGCTTGGTATGCCTCCCCTCTCCCGGTTTTTGTCTTGGACCAAAGGCAAGATCAATTTGACCTCTGGTTTGGCACCCTTCCTCGGGGCGCCAATATTCTTCTCATTAACTGGTCCGGGATGTCCTTTAGCCCACCTGTTGGTAGTGGAACAGCTTTCGAACGCTGCGAAGCCTTAGAGAGTCTTGAGGTAGTACGTTTTGGCCAAATCTTGTCAAAATTTGACTTTAGCCTTTGTAGCAACTGGCAGGGCCTGTAATTTGGGCTTTATTCTCCCGAATTCAAGACCTTAGGCTTCCAAGGCATTATCCTTATGCCTATGAGTTCACATCCCCAATCCACCCCCAAAAAAACATCTGGGTGGAAATCTATACTCAAGCGGGCGTGGCCAACGATTCGCATCCTGCTCTCTATTGCACTTCTTTGGAAAGCAACCAGCGGTATTGATTGGCATGCTTTATTTGATAGTCACATTCAGATGGAGCCGCTATGGTTTTTGGCGGCAATTGCCTGCATGATGCTTGCCTTTATTTGTGGTGGCTATCGCTGGGGATTATTTATGCAATCGGTTGGATTTCCACGCCGCATTCGCTCATACATTGGTTTGTATTTTGCAGGCGGCCTCATCAACCAAGGTCTACCTAGCACATTAGGCGGCGACAGCTATCGCGCTATTACCGCCACTCACCTTACCAATACCGGCAATCTTTCTGAAACCAGAGAGTTAGATAAAGAGCTTCATCATTCTGTTGACCTAGAACATGCCACACCAAAACTACGTTTAAGTTTTTCGATGGTTTTAGTAGATCGACTCCTTGGTTTGGCAGGCAATAATTTACTTGGCGGTATTGGCCTAATATTAGGCGGGGCAACTTTGGCAGCTTGGGGACGAGACTTAGGTTATGCCGTCCTAGGTATCATGCTTTTTGCTGGCTTATTCATTGCAATCATTTTGGCGTGGAACCCATCCAAACAGTTACTGCAAAAAGTTCTGGATCGCTTCAATATGAATCAAGCAATGCCCGGAATACAACTTGCCTTTGCATGGCCTAACAATATTGCTCAGGCACTTCTTGCTATTGGCATTCATTTTCTTACCATCCTGACCTTACTGTTTTGCATGAAGGCTTATGGAGTAGACGCCCCGATTGAAGGTCTGATGATTGGCTTGCCTGCCCTGAGTCTTTTGCTCATGTTGCCGATTAGTATTTCAGGATGGGGTTTGCGTGAAGCCACCCTATCATCTGTCCTGGCTTTATGGGGAGTAAATCCATCATTAACTGTGTTGGCCTCAATAAGCTATGGAGCAATTACTGTTTTATCAGTCTTGCCTGGCGCATACTTCTTACTTAAACGAAAATAATTCCTCAGAGCAAATTTATGGCTATTAGTGTCAATACCATGCGCGCTATCGATCATTGGGTCGGTGTACCGCTATGTGCAATTGTGAGTCCCTTTGTTGCCCTCATTGATGGCATCAAAAATATTTTTACTCGTGATAAGGCAGCGCCAAAAAAACTATTGTTCATTGAACTCTCAGAAATGGGTAGCGCCATCTTAGTTGACCCAGCAATGCGCAATGCTCAAGCACGTGGTGCAGAGCTGTACTTTTTGATTTTTAAAAGTAATCGCGCCAGCCTGACTTTACTGAATACCGTAAAACCAGGGAATATTTTTACAATTGACTCTTCTAGTTTGGGCGGTTTGATCAAAGATACTTTACGGTTTTTGATTGTGGCTCGCTATCACCGCATTGATACCGTTATTGATCTGGAACTCTTCTCTCGTTTCACGGCATTATTGACCGGTCTATGTGGCGCCAGACGTCGCGTGGGCTATCACATCTTTCATGGTGAAGGATTGTGGCGCGGTTTCATGCTAACGCGCAAAGTCCATTACAACCCACACATACACATTACAAAGAACTTCTTATCTTTAATTCATGCGGCTTTTGCCAAAGAAATTGAGACCCCTTTTAGCAAAATTCATATTCCAGATTCTGAAGTTCGACTTGAACAAGCAGTCATCCATCCAGCAGCCCTGGAAAAAGTAAGAACGCGTATTGAAAAAATGGCTAAAGAGGCTGGCATTTCATATACACACGGCAAAGAACGCCTCATCCTCATTAATCCGAACGCAAGCGATCTATTACCGCAGCGTCGCTGGGCACAACAACGCTTCTCAGAACTCATTCAAGCCGTACATCAGCATTACCCGAATGATTTAATTTTGATCACTGGCTCCCCAGCTGAATTTGTGTATGTTGACAAAGTGCGATCTGTAGCAAATGTAAAAAATGCTTTGAACTTTGCTGGACAAGTCAGTTTTGCAGAGCTCCCTCCTCTGTACACCCTATCGGATGTGATGGTCACCAATGATTCTGGCCCAGGCCATTTCTCGGCAGTAACACCCTTAAGAACGGTTGTACTCTTTGGACCAGAGACCCCTGCGCTCTATGGATCAGTTGGCAACTCTATTGCCATTACCGCCAACTTAGCTTGCTCTCCATGCGTTAGCGCTGCCAACCATCGCAAGACACCTTGTCACGATAATGTTTGTATGCAAGCCATTAGCGTAGATCAAGTCTTTGACAAGGTCAGAGTACAGCTTCAAGAAGCAGACAAGGCAAAGGGTCGTTAAGCGGAATGCGCAATAAAGCCATTCCTGTGATAGCGTGGTTTATTCCACTCATTCCTTTAGCCCTCGCCTTTTCAATCTATTTTGGCGAACTGCAAGTAAGTAGCTTCTTAGCGATCAATCACTTTACACAGCAGTTGCCAGACATAATCTGGGCTACTTTTACCTTTCTCGGAAATGGCTGGGGCATTTTTGCCATTGCATTTCCGCTACTTTTGCTAGCTCCACGCTCATTAACAGCGGGAATATTTTCTGGAGCTATTGCAGCCGTAACAAGCGCCACCCTCAAAACTTTATTTAATCTCCCTAGGCCTGCTAGCGTACTCACTGAAGGTGCCTTCTATCGTTTAGGCGAACCTCTACTTCATAGGTCTTTCCCATCTGGTCACACTATCACCGCATTTGCTATCGCAAGCGCCCTGTACTTTTCTTGCGATCAAAGCAAACGCAAGCCTTTGTTAGGTCTGTTTATCTTGGCTGGCCTAGTTGGACTATCTCGTAACGCAGTTGGAGCACATTGGTTTACCGATGTTTTGGGCGGCGCTGGAGTGGGTATCTGGTGTGGAATGCTAGGAGCAGTACTTGCCAGTTATTTCCCTGAAAGTCAGCTTGGTCCTAAAAAAATCTGGTCTCACCTGATTGCACTAGGTGGTGTTGTGGCTATTTATGCCCATCTCACACAAATGATGGATTTAGAGCTCAACCTTCCATTGCAATATGCGTCGATTGCCATATTAGCCATTACTTTAATCTTTTATGTGAAAGCGCAGTTTTTTAATGCGCCTAGCAAGTTCCAATAATTTTGCATGTTTAGTTATCGTCACGCCTTTCATGCCGGCAGTCATGCTGACATTCTTAAGCACTTCACTTTGATTCATCTAGTGAAGTATCTACAAGAAAAGCCTGGCGCACTGACAATCGTAGATACTCATGCTGGCGCTGGAATCTATAGCCTGCAAGATGGCTTTGCAACTGTTAGCAAAGAAGCGGATGGGGGAATAATTCGCTTAACTCAGTATATTGAGTCGTGCAATAAAAAGAATATACCCGTTCCCGCTAGTATTGAGGAATACCTGCAATATATTCAAGTAGAAAATATTGATGGTGAGCTTGCTAACTATCCGGGATCTCCCTTCATTCTTGCACGTCTACTACGACCCCAAGATAGATTGAAGTTGTTTGAGCTTCACCCCAAAGAAATTGATATTCTTCGGCACAATATTGGCGAACTAAAACAAGCTAAACAGATTGATGTTTATGCCGAAGATAGCTTTGCAAGACTCAAAGGACTGCTTCCGCCACCGAGTAGACGTGGTCTAGTGCTGATTGATCCTTCTTATGAAGATAAGCAAGACTATCGCTATCTTGAAACGGCTATGGAAGAAGCTTTGACGCGCTTTGCTACGGGTTGCTACGCTATTTGGTATCCAGCTATTTCTAGAAGAGAGTCAGCTGCACTTCCTGATCGCATGAAAAAAATTGCCACTACTCATAAGCGCTCATGGCTTCATACAGAATTGCGCGTTGAAAATGCCCCTGGAGAGCGACGCCTTCAATCAAGTGGGATGTTCATATTTAATCCACCATGGACCCTAGAAAAAAACTTGGCTGAGGCATTGCCAACCCTTGTTAAAGCGCTTGGAATAGATGGTGGTGCTAAATTTTTACTAAAGAGTTTTGAAGCTTAAGCACTTATTAAGCACTTAAACTCTTCGGCAGCTCACATTAGTCACGAACAGTAATCATTACTTCATTACGACGCATAAACGGCAGAGTCCAAGGTGGGTTATAACGTGCGAATTGGGGAGCTCCATTCGCCTGAAGATTGCGAACCTTCATCCAACTCTCTAACTCAAGTGTTTTTTCAGAAACTTTTTGCGCATTATAAAAACCTGAAAAAGTAATCACTGCTCGCTTGATTGCAGGAACTTGTCGCAGTTGCACCACAGGATTTAATGGCTTTGGCAGAGTTTCCATGGTGTATTGGGCGGGCATCACAAAAGACACTGTCCACTTTCCGGCATTCGATTCAATACCCACCGGTACCGTCATGGCAATCTTTTCACTCTTGACGCTTTGCTCATCGATTGTTACGGGAGCCGTCATGGCAATTTTTTGATTCACCTGGTTTTGGCCAAAGATGTATGCCGCAATTAATCGGAATCCTTGACTAGATGCCTCATCCAGATCGCCTTCAACCTGAACTTCAGCCAATATCAGCGGCTGATAAGAGCGTAATTCAAAAGGCACTTCTTTTTCAAGAACGGTATATTTTGGCTCTTCAGTTGCCATGGCCACTCCTATGAACGTTGATACGCCAAGCAGGATAAATAGGGCTTTTTGGAAGAAAGATTGCCTCAATCCAATCACCACTTAGCTGCCAAGCTAAATCCGCTAGGGCTGAACTCTAATGTAGCAGCAGCGCCCACGGGTAAGGTGAGCTTATTGGACTGATGACCAAAGGGTAGATCGGTCAGTATTGGAATATTACTTGGCAAGCGCTTGCGTATTGCTTCGATAGCACGCTCTAATGAGTAGCCTTTATCGTTGTCATACAGACGATATGCAGAAAATCCGCCTAGTAACATTGCAGCCTGGTTGCTTAAGATTCCAGAATCAAGTAACTGCATCAGCATTCTTTCTATTCGATAGGGATGCTCATTAACATCTTCTAGAAATAAAATGCCACCCTTCGTTTTTTGCTGGTCAGGTAAATAAGCGGTGCCAACTAGACTGGCTAAAACCGTTAAATTACCTCCCCAAAGCAAGCCACTTAATAGCCCTGTATTTGTCTGCCCTAAAAAATCCTGAGGTGCAGAAACAGAGCAATCGAGCTTGCGATCATCAACGGCTGTAATGAAATGATTCCACATGAATTGATCAGGGGCGATAGGGACTCCCCCTTCATCAAGCCGACCAAAATCATAATTAAGCATTGGGCCAGACAAACTGACAGCGCCGGTCTTGGCCAATAGACCCAAATGAAACGCTGTGAAATCGCTATGGCCACAGATCTGTAAACCATTTTGAACGGCTTTAGCAATTGCTTGCCAATGAATATCAGGCAAAAGCCGATGAATACCATAGCCACCACGCATTACCATCACAACCGTCTCTAGGCCCAACTTTGGCAAGTCATTTAACTCAGCCAAACGTTGCTCATCCGTCCCTGCAAATCGTTCATAGACGCGCTGAGTGCATTCAGGATTTTGAATGGCGATATTTTTTTGCTTGAGCCATTCCATACCAAGCAAAGGGCTCTTAATATCTAAACTCGCTCCAGAAGGAGCAATCAGGTGAATGGTTTTCAACGGCGCTCCTTAAAAAAATCACGCAATACTTGACCACATTCATCACCCATAATGCCACCCTCTATAGCTGTCTGGTGATTAATTTGCTTTGATGCGAATATATTCAGCACACTACCAGCGGCACCCGTTTTGGGATCTGAGGCGCCATATACGATACGATCCACTCTAGCATGCAACATGGCGCCCGAACACATCGCACATGGCTCTAGAGTTACATATAAGGTGGTACCGGGAAGTCGATAGTTTTTCTCGGCTAAAGCAGCATCTCTTAACGCCAACATTTCTGCATGGGCACTAGGATCATGATTCGAAATGGGTTTATTAAATGCCCTAGAAAGTACTTTGCCGTCACGAACCACAATGGCGCCCACCGGCACTTCTCCTGCAAGCGCTGCAAGCTTGGCTTGCTCTATAGCCTGCTCCATAAACTGATGATCGAGCTCAGCTTGATTCATTTAAGAGTGATGTACGTCAGCCCAACAATTGGGGGTTTCATAAAGACGAATGCCCGATAGCTCTAAGCGCCCGCCAAAGGCTTTATTAAATACAGGCTTGAGAATTGCAAAAGCTGCATTTGCTAAATTTTCTACCGTAGGAACATGCTCCATGATGACTGTTTTGTGATTTGGCAGTGTGGCTAAAAAAGCCACCAAGCCTTCATCCTCTTTAGCCACTAAGAACGCATGATCCCATAGCTCAACAACATATTGATTGGTGAGTTTTTTGATATCGCCAAAATCAAGAACCATGCCATCATCTGCCCTACCGGGATGATCTGCAACCTCACCCGTCAGAGTGACTTCAATGGCATAACGATGACCATGAAGATGACGACATTGACCATCATGATTTGGAATACGGTGCCCCGAGTCAAACTCTAAGCGACGGGTAATAGAAATGTCGGGTTGTTTATTAGTCATTTAATGCTTAATGGGTAAATACTGGCCTTAGCCAAATTATCGTATTCCAATCAGTTTATGTGATTGAAGGCTTAATCTCCACAAGGGGCGTTTTTGACATAGCTTTACCGCCAACTCTGTATTGCTTTTTAAATGGGGGCCGTCCATAGGCTGCAAGAATCGATTGCGATAATCCATCCCCTCAAAACGGGCCATTATTTTTTCCAAGGCGCCATGCCCTGCTTGTGGAACAACCAGCTTTAATTCGTTTGCCTGAAGCACTACCAACTCAGAGCCCTCTTTTGGGCTCACACAAACCCAATCAACTCCCTTGGGAACTTTAATAGTTCCGTTGGTTTCAATGGCCACCTCAAAACCTTTTTGATGAAGTGCCTCGATTAATTTCTCATCCAACTGAAGTAGCGGTTCACCACCTGTAAACACCACATAACGTTGCTGAGGACCAGCAGAGGTACTTCTCCATGCTAACTCAATTGCCTGAGCCAATTCATTTGCGGTCTCAAACTTGCCACCACCAAAACCATCGCTCCCTACAAAATCTGTATCGCAAAACTGGCAGACGGCTGATGCACGATCTTCTTCGCGTCCACTCCAGAGGTTGCACCCTGCAAAACGGCAAAATACAGCGGCACGTCCAGAGTGGGCACCTTCACCCTGAAGGGTTGGGAAAAGTTCTTTAACGGTATACATAAGAGTCCGGCTATTTTAAGCGCTTTACCTACTTCCAGGAGATAAGCTCCCACTGTAAGTAGTCTTCCCAGCAAGCATTTGCCCAAGTCATTCCATCGGTCAGATAGCGCCCATACCCTCTCCGAATAACCCAGCGGCCAATTTCCGGGGCAAACCATATATCCTCTTCACGATAATTGGCGGTTCTAAATACGTCATAGCTCTCAAAAAATGGCATGGTATTGCGGTACTTGATGGTTAGAAAAGATCCTGCCGGCACAGAAATTCTCTCCCAGTCCATGGCTTGGATATTCAAACCCCAGTAATAAGAAGAATCTGGGTAGCCTAGAACTTGATAACGGGTTCGATAAAAACCTGTCCACTTGACGTTCAATTGCTCCGGCCACAAAGGCAATGCCTGATCAAATTTTTGCGGAGGATTCCAGTGAGGATCTTGCAAGATATAACCCCAGGATGACTGCACTTCGTCTGGTAACGGCCCAGCTTTAGCACCCGATCTAGCAATACGAACCTCATTACCAACCGACACAACCCGCTCAGTTACGGTATCGACAATATCTTGATTAAATACATTGCGAATTTGGTAAACCCATTCCTGACCCACTTGAGGAGATCTCACTTTAAGAGCGACTGTCGGCTGAGATAACACCTCGCCCTGCGGGTAGGGCTGCGAGGCAATACACGCCACCAGAAAAGCGGGTAGTAGCAATAATGAAAATAAGCGCAAACGAATTACTTGTAAGACGTTAGTTGCCATTGATAACTGCCTTCTAAAATAGGGGAGCTCATTTGAGCCTGAAGTTGATAAGAGCCAGATGCTTCACGCGCTACCCATCTACCAATCTGAGGAGCAAACCAAACGGTCTCCTTGTGCATACAATTAATTTTATTGGGATCGTTACTTTCATAACTAATTAAATTCTGAAAACGTAATGCCACGAATTCTCCTGCTGGAACTGTAATTTTCTCCCAGCCCTGAGCACTCATATATTCTTGCCAATATAAATTGGAATCTGAGTAACCACCTACGCTGTACTTTGTATTAATTTGCTTGCTCCAATCGCTATTGAGCTCAAGAGGCCACAGGGGTAAAGCAGGATTGAAATTTAATAAACGGGGCCATTGTGGATTGGTCAACACAAAGCCCCATTTTTCCTGGATTTCACTTGGCAGCATGCCACCGTCAGCAGTAGATCGATCAATCGTAATGGTCGATCCAATAGATGAAACACGCTCCGTAATGAAGGCAATTGTTTTTCCATCAAATACATCTTTTTTAACGTATGTCCACTCTTGCCCAACTTGCGGAGGACGAATTGCAGGAGTGGGCTTAGGTTGAGCGATTGAGATACCCCTCTCATACGACAATGGCATGCCACATGAAATAGGTGCTAAAGCGGCCGATGTAATAAATGTACGACGTGAAAGATTCATATACTCTCCTGCTGACTATTAAAGCTATGGATATAAAACTTTTTCGATAAATCGTTTTGGCACTGTAGATTTTGGTATTTTCATACCCAATCCTTCAAACCATGATTGAACATTCACCTCAAAGCCAACGCCATGCATGTAGTTATAAATGGCTTTTTTCAGACCATTTCCTAATACGTCATGATCAACTCCAGTGGAATCTATAAATGCCACATCATTTTTTGCAAAAGTAGTTTCTGGCAAAGGAATTAATTGCACTCCATACTCTTCGGGATTCATACCAACAGGAGAATGCACCGTACAGATGAAGCGATGAAAGAATCCACTTTGAATGCAGCCATTTTCAAATAACTGACGAACGTACTCTAAGGCGTCAACCGTTTCCTGAACGGTTTGCGTAGGAAAGCCGTACATTAAATAGGCATGCACTAAGATACCCGCATCGGAAAATCCTTTGGTTACCTGAGCCACCTGCTTCACAGAGACGCCTTTTTGCATTAAATCGAGCAGACGATCTGATGCAACTTCAAGACCTCCAGACATCGCAATGCAGCCACTTTTGGCAAGCAGTTCAGCCAACTCTGGTGTAAAGGTCTTTTCAAAGCGAATATTTCCCCACCAAGAAATCACTACCTTGCGACGTATTAACTCCTGTGCAAGTGCTTTTAAGATTTTCGGTGGTGCCGCCTCATCTACAAAATGAAAGCCTGTTTGACCGGTCTCTTTGATGATGGCTTGTATACGGTCTACCAACACTGCGGCCGAGGCAGTTTCATAGCGAGAAATATAATCTAAACTCACATCACAGAAGCTACATTTCTTCCAATAGCACCCATGTGCGACCGTCAACTTATTCCAGCGACCATCACTCCATAGGCGATGCATCGGGTTGAGCATGTCCAGTAGCGATAAATAAGAATTGAGGGGAAGACCGTCCCATGTTGCAGTGCCTACCTCATCAAAAGGTATATCGGGCTCCTGCCAATTGATAAATTTCACCTGCTGACTTGAATTGCACACAAAAGTGCGGACCAATCGCTCCGTCGAACGCTTTCCAGCCAGGTGCTCTAGCAAAGCTAAGAGCGGCCTCTCACCCGAATCGAGCGTAATGAAATCAACGTAATCAAAAATACGCGCATCAGACAGTTCGCGCAATTCTGTATTGACGTATCCCCCACCCAAAGCAATCTGGATATGCGGATGATCACTCTTAATTACTTGAGCTATTCGCAATGCCGCATACATCGCGCCAGGAAAAGGCACCGATAAGAGGATGAGGCTTGGCTGATGGCGCTCTACAGCTTGACGAGCCAGTTCCTGCAAATGCACGTCCATCAGAGTTGGGTCAGCCTTCAGTGCATCGGCTAAAGGTGTGAAGGTAGGCTGACTGCTTGCCAATGACTCTGCATAGCGTACGAACTCAAAACGATCGTCTACAGCATCGCGTAAAACATCAGACAAGTCATTGAGGTAGAGGGTTGCTAAATGACGCGCTCGATCATGTGAACCTAGAGCACCAAATGCCCAGGCTAATGGATCGGCACCCTCTTCATCATCAAATGCATCGAGTGAAGCAAAGCGTGGCCCCTCAGGTAAAAATTCACGGGTATTAATTCGGTGACTTAAGGTGGTATCACGCCCTTGCAAAAAGGCAATGACATGTGGGATGCTTGCTTGGTACCGGGGAAAATAATCTAAGAAAAAATTGACGCTCGCGCTACGATCCTCTTCCGATATGCTTAGTGCTTGAGTATGAATTTCTGCCAAGCCATCAGAAGTAAAAAAGCTTAATACCAAAGCAAGGGCAAGATCCTCCTGAACCGCATCAACACCTCGTGACCGCAAAAATCCAGTGAGATATGCCGTAGAGGGGTACGGCGTATTAAGCTGCGTCATGGGTGGGATGAGGCTTAATACCTTTACGCTCATTGCCTATGACCCCAAAAGATCTAACTCTTGCGCAGAAAATCCTGCTTGTTTGCGAGCTTCAATATTAAACGGCCCTTTTAAAATAGGCGCACGGTATTTAACTGCCAATTCACTGTATGCGGAGATTGGAGAAAGCTTATCTTTAGCGCATAGAAAATTGAACCAACGATTACCAATCAGAACATGACCAATTTCATCATTCAGAATAATCTCCAATATCTCAACCGCTCTAGTCTCTTTAATTTGCTTAAATCGATCACGAATCATTGGAACTGCATCTAGACCCCTGGCTTCCATTGTTCTGGGTACCAGCGCCATTCTGGCAATGACTGACTCGGTTGTTCTCTCAACCATCTCCCACAAGCTATTATGCGCAGGAAAATCTCCATAGGTAAAGCCAAGTGACTGCATATGCTCATTCACTAAACTAAAGTGATACGCCTCCTCTTTGGCAACTTTCAACCAGTCTTCATAATATTCTTTGGGCATGTCTGAGAAGCGCCAGATAGCATCCAATGCAAGATTCATAGCATTAAATTCAATATGAGCCAGTGAGTGCAATAAACCAACCCTACCTTCAAGGGTGTCCATTCGTCGCTTAGGAACAAGCTTAGGCAATACTAACTCGGGCTTAAGTGGCCGCCCTGGCAGCGTCATATGCTGACAATCAATCTTACTCGCAGCATTTAGAGCAACGCGTATTTCTTGATACTCGTCATACAAGTGAAATAGTTGACTTACTTTAGCTTCTGGATCAGTATTTGCCAGAATTGAGAGGGAAGTTTCTCGTAACTCAAGCATGAGTCATGGCAGACATAAACACCGATTACTACTGAATAGTATTTTCATCAAGAATTGTCTGCCAATTGGAAAATTTAACTATAAAGCATAAAGACAACCATCGTCATTATTTGGCGCTTAAATTAACTCAGAAATTTCAATTAAGTTTTGATCTGGATCCCGAACATACACTGAGTTTATTTTTTGCATGGCACCAGTCCGAATCACTGGTCCCTCAATAATTGGCCATTTCTCTGCAGCAAGCTTTTCGATCACCTTTGCTAATGGGCGATCAGCAATAAAGCAAAGGTCTAATGATCCTGGCATAGGGATATCTGCCTTAGGCTCAAACTCTTTACCCTTGATATGCAGGTTAATTTTCTGATTGCCAAACTTAAAAGCCTTGCGTTCAACAGGTGGAGCTCCGCCGATAAAAGACTCCAACTTCATACCGAGTACACGGGTATAAAAATCTACGCATTCAGCCTCTTTGGCGGTAGTAAGCACTAAGTGATCCAGATGGTCAATCATGATTATCTCTTTACATAGAATTTACTGAGCACGGCGTAATTCATTCACATAACTAGGTTCAGGATGCAATGTATAGGTGCTGCCAGCTTTTGCTACTTGGCCCGGGACTTCATGGCCTACGATCTGCGGCAACTCTTTAGCCAATTGCAATAACTTAGGAATATTCATCCCAGTGTCATAACCCATTGCATCAAGCATGTGAATCGCATCTTCACTCGATACATTGCCACTTGCCCCAGGTGCATATGGGCAGCCCCCTAAGCCACCCAGGGAACCATCAAATCGCACAATCCCCGATTGAACGGCTGCTAGAGCATTGGCCAAGCCCATACCTCTGGTATTGTGAAAATGCATCGTGAGTTGTAAATTTGGAAAGCGTTTTTGTAATGCCTCGCTCATCTTGCTTACTTGGCCTGGATTTGCCATGCCCGTCGTATCGCAAATGGTTAGACCTCGCACTCCCAAGTCTGCAAAGCGCTGAGCAAATCCTTCAACCACTAATTGAGGAACTTCACCTTCCATGGGGCAGCCAAAGGAAGTTGAGAGCGAAACATTGATTGGTGTTCTGCCATTTACATATTGAATGACCTCTGCCAACCCTGCAAAACTCTTTTCTCTACCCATCCTCAGGTTTGCTAGGTTATGGGTTTCAGAGGTAGACATCACCAAATTAAATTCATCAGCCTTTGATTCAAGGGCTCTCTCTGCACCCCTTAGATTAGGTACCAATACTGTGTACTCAACTTCTGGGACTCGTTTAATCCGTCCCATTACCTCTTCTGCATCTCTAAGCATTGGAATCGCTTTAGGCGAAGTAAATGAGGTCACCTCAATCTTGGCAAAGCCACAGCTACTTAGCTCGTCAACTAATTTCACCTTATCGTCAGTGGGAATGAAATTGGGCTCAATCTGAAATCCGTCTCTTGTTACTACGTCATTAAAATAAATTCTTGTCATAGATTTCTTCTCATTAAGCTTTAGTAAATGCAACGCCACGCTCTTTTAGAGACTTCACTTGATCATCGCTCAAGCCAATACTTTTGAGTATTTCATCAGTGTTCTCACCAATCTCTGGGGCTAGCGTTTTAATAGATCCTGGCGTACGAGATAGTTTTGGAATAACCCCGGGTACATCCAATTTAGAACCATCTTGCATCTGTATGGTTTGAATATTTCCACGCGCCTTGTAATGAGGGTCATTAGCAATATCCGCTACGGTATAGATCCGGCCTGCTGGTACTGCAACAGAATCTAGAAGTTCTAAAGCTTTATCAGTATTTACTGTTTTAGCCCATTGACCAATTGCGTTATCGAGCTCAATCACACGTTTAACGCGCCCCTCGTTATTTGCAAGTTCAGGATCGTTACCCAAATCATCACGCCCGATGACTGTCATGAGACGCTTAAAAATACTATCTCCATTTCCAGCAACCAATACATAACCCCCATCACCACAAAGATATGCATTAGTGGGAGCAATCCCTGGCAAGGCACTTCCTGCGGCTTGTCGGACCTCGCCAAAGGCGCTGTACTCAGGAAGCAGGCTTTCCATGCAGTTAAACACCGCTTCGTACAATGCAATATCAATCACTTGCCCTTTTCCACTGCGATGACGCTCTTGTAGCGCTAATAAAATACCAATCACACCATGTAAAGATGCCAGGGTATCGCCAATACTGATGCCAACACGAACAGGTACCCTTCCTGGTTCAGCAGTGAGATGACGCAATCCACCCATCGCTTCAGCAACAACACCAAATCCTGGTTTATCGCGATAAGGGCCGGTTTGACCATAGCCACTAATTCGAAGAACAATTAATTTGGGATTGAGTTTAAGCAACTCTTGCGGATCAAGCCCCCACCCTTCTAATGTGCCAGGACGAAAGTTTTCAATTAAAACATCCGTCTCTTTAATTAAAGTTCTGACAATATCTTGAGCCTCTGCCTGCCTCAAATCCAACGAGAGAGATTTCTTATTGCGTGACTGAACTTGCCACCACACTGAAGTTCCATCTTTTAATAAGCGCCACTTACGTAAAGCATCACCTACTTTAGGGGGTTCAATCTTAATCACATCAGCTCCAAAATCTGCCAATGTTTTCGCTGCAAATGGACCTGCAATGAGCTGTCCCATTTCCACAACTTTTAACCTTGATAACGGCTCCATAACTTTCCCAAAAATAATGTTTTTAGCAAAGTTACACGCCAATATTGGACTTGAAAATTGCTAATTATTGAGCCATCCTTCTCATTTTGCGAAGGTATAGGTAAAATTACCCCATGAACACCCAGCTAAACCCCGCCAGGGTTGACTTTGTTACCCTGAAGCTCTTCTGTGCCATTGTGCAATCTGGCAGCATTACAAAGGGGGCAAGCATCTGCAACTTAGCTCTGTCGGCTGCCAGTAGGCGGATTTCAGAGTTTGAGGAAACAGTCGGGATGGCGCTATTAGATCGATCTGTTAAAGGCGTAACACTCACCCCTGCTGGTCATGCAGTCATGCAGCATGCATTAAGGCTGTTTCAAGGCTTTGAGCAATTGAGCAATGAACTAGTCGAATACTCCAAAGGCATAAAAGGGCATGTCAGGCTCTGGGCCAATATGTCTGCCCTGACAGAATTTCTGCCTTCAGCATTAGCAAGCTTTTTAAAGGCTCACCCCAAAATCCAAGTGGAAGTGGAAGAGCAACTCAGCGGGGATATCGTCAGAGCCATCCTAGATGGCATTGCAGATATTGGTGTGTTTGCAGAAGGGCCCGTGACAACAGGATTAGATACTAGAGTGATGGGTAGAGATCAGCTGGTCATTGCATGCAGCAAAACTCATCCGCTAGGCAATAGAAAAAATATTTCTTTTGAGGAATGTCTTGAATATGATTTTGTAGGTCTTAATAGGGGCAGCTCACTACTTGAGCTTACTTCGAGAAATGCTGAGAAGCTTGGAAAACAAATGCGTTTACGAATTCAAGTGAGAAGCTATGATGCCATGTGCCAAATGATCGGGGTCAACTTAGGTATCGGTGTATTACCACTGCAAGCATGTGAAGGCCAAATTAAAGCTATGGGTCTTCAGGCAATTCAGCTGAATGATTCTTGGGCAAAACGCAATTTATTACTTGCCACTAAATCGAATATCTCCCAATCGCCCGCTGCTACTCTATTAAGTCGGCACTTGCTGGGGTAATAGCACTCAGGATGGGCAATCAATAAAAGATTGTCTTAGTCCCCCCAGACAACATACGGGGACCAGATGGTTGGGGGAGTTACCCACGTACAAAAGGTCTGATTGCCACGGAGGGCACAAGTAACACCATTACTGTAAGTTGCTATATTTTCACTGATTGTGGCCGTAACACCATTACTATAACTAGTCATATTCCCATTGCGGGTTGCGATCACGCCATTACTGTAAGTGGTTATGTTCCCATTACGAGTTGCGGTCAAACCGTCGCTGTATGTGGTGATACTCCCATTACTGGTTGACGTTATTCCATTACTATAATTCACAACAGTCCCATTACGAGAACCTACAACACCATTATTGCAACTCACGGTATTGCACTCAGGAGTTCCTGACCACTGGGCATGAATACTAGAAGCCATCATCAAAAGCAAGACTATCAGCAGATTTTTGATCATTACCTTCAACCCCATATATAGATATTTCTAATCTTGGCGTTGATACGAATTAGATAAACTATCTTGCAAAACATAGGCAATTCCGCTGGCAACTAAATTGAGATCCTCTGTGAGTACCCTGCTGCGATAAGCCCAACCCTGAGGTAATTTCAGCTGCTGCCCCAAGGTTGGCAGGTCTACGATTGAAAGCCTAGTGTTCACTATCTGCGCATAAGACTGCATGACATACCGCTCGCCAGAAGGTGAGATGAGCTCATAAACCGGGGAACCGGCTTTGTAAATCCATTTGGTTGTTCTGGTCACGGGTATTGCGTGATAAGCACTCATACCCAATAGTAGCCTTACTTGCTCTAAAAAACCTACATGAATGGTGGCTCGCAAATTCATTTCAATGCCGCCAAAATTTTCTTTTTCATGATTCACCGTGCTGCCAGCAGCCTCGATACCATCAATGGTCCAATATCGAGGTCCATTAAGTTTTACAAAAGAGGCTGGATGAGCATCGGTAATGGTTTTATTGGTAATTAATCTCCAAGAGTCTTCGGGGCATTCGTTTAACCCCTCGGTACTAAATACCTTCACCTTTAAGCTCAGAAAGGATCGTTCGCCATAAAGAACTTCACAGTAGCGCTTATTACGTAAATGACTAACACTAACCAAATAAGGTCCTGACTTCTCCACGGAAACTACTGGAGCCTCTGCATAAACAGGGGCCGCAAAAGACAGCATGAAAGAAATAAGGAGTAGATAAATTTTATTGATCATTGAGTAATCATATTTATTGAGCGGCCCTGCCACCAGGCCTATAACGATCCATGACTTGATCAAGACTGTCATTAGTGATGCTAGGATTAGCCTTTTGTAAGCAGCTTAATAAAACTGCTTTGTTAGCATGCTTCTGATTACCCTCTGGCAATGATCCACGAGGCGCTGGATTGACATTGCTAAAGCAAGCCCTAAATTGATCTGGTGTTACGCCTAGATCTTTGCTAATTGAATTTACAGGTCTATGCGAGTCATCACGCAGAACACCAGCTGCAGTCAGGGGAGATTGAGCGATCGCTAGACTATTAGCAGATGCAATCAAGATGAGTCCAATAGTTAGATTTAATTTCATAGCGGTAATGAATGCTCGTATTTTTATAATCTTACTAACAAGTGGAGGTGTTCCATTGAATTAATGTTGATTTGTTCATAATACAAAGCCACCCGAAGGTGGCCTTTATTGAGCTTACTACTGACTAGGCACGGGCCCTGAAACGGGATACATAGAGCAGGCTGAAGATGGATTTGAGAAATATGCCCCTGCACTTGTCACGAAGGACTCATTTCCGCCTGCGGGATGGCCAATATAACCCTCGCCGATTGGACAGAAACAAGTAGCTGTTTTCACACCATTAGCAGTAGGTTTTGGATCAATTTTGCACAAATAGTTCCAGCAGTTAACACCCTTAGTTCCCGCTGGACAAACTTGACCGACCATTTGTTTAGATTCCCATTTGGCACTTTCTTGCGGCCAAACTTGTAACTCTAATTCAGCGTATGACCAGATAGTACCTTTTGATGGAGGCTGGCATGAGCCGTTCATATTGCCTTCATTAACTGCAGCGATACCGTGTAATGCAACTCCATTATCCACTGCCATTTTTTTAGTGATGATGGGGCACTTGCAAGCTGCTTCGTCATACTCTCTGGTAGTTTTTCCACCGTCTTCTTTGACTTTAATTTTCTTACCAGTTGGTTTGCAGGTAGAGGCTCCGCAGTATGCGAATTCACCATGACACTCTGTTAGACCCTCCTTACCGATACCCTTACTGGCTCGGGAGAGATAAATACTGGAGCTGCTTTGATCATCGCGACGATCGATTTTTTTAGGATCAATTCTATCGCGCAGATCACGACTATTAGGATCGACTTGAGCAAGCAAATAAGAATCTGGGCTTGATTCAAGCGCTACAGCACTGGCAGACCATCCTAAAAAGGCAACGCAGGTAAAGCTTAGCAGGATTGCCGTAATAGATAGTGATCTCTTCATCAAATTCTCCGCATGATATTTCGTGTTGCGCTAGCAAAAATAAAAAATAAATCTATCTCATTTTTTAAAAATGAGTCTTTTACTGCAATAGTTGATCAGGGAATCCAACTGGCAATTCCTTACACGCGGCAGCAGGATTATTCCAAGTGCTACCAGCATAGGTTACATAACCACGGTCGCCCTTTGATTTTTGACCAAATAGACCTTCGCCGTATGGACAACGACAAGAAGCTGTTTTAACCCCATTGGTTTCTTTTGGATCAACTGTGCAGATATAACTCCAGCAATTTGAACCTTGAGCTGGACCCTTTGCTGAACAGTTCTGTGATGCGGCAGCTGTTGGTTGTGAAAAACTACCATTAGGCTGTTCCTGTGGATATGTTTTGATGGTTGTGGAGAAAAAAGACCAGATCTTACCGGTACCAGGTGAACGGCAAGAGCCTTCCATATTGCCCTCATTCAAGCCTGCAATACCCGCTAACGGAGAGTTGTTTTGACTGGCAATATTGGAAGTAATAACAGGGCATTTACAAATTGCCTCGGGATATTGTTTGGTGGTTTTGCCACCATCTTCTTTAACCGTAATGGTTTTACCTGTGGGCTTACAAGTAGAAGATGCGCAAAGTGCAAACTCTCCAGCACATAAAGCAAATCCAGCCCCAGTAATACCTTTTGGATTGTTAGATTTACTAGCGTCATCGCTCTTATTGCGGTCGCTTGAAATAGACGATCTAGCATCACCATTAGAGCGGCTATCTACACGCTGCTCTACTCGATCACGCAAATTCGGATCAGATTGGGCCATTGTTGCAAAACTTAAACTTGCAACGAATATTCCGAGGACTAGTTTCTTAAGCATCTCACGCTCCTATGTTTGTGCTACGCCAGCACAGGGCAAGCTGATTATTGAATTGGGAAACTGACTGGATACATTGCACATGCTTGTGATGGATTGCTGTAATAAGCACCCGCTCCAGTAATAAAACTATCTGATGATTTTGCAGGGTGGCCAGCTACCCCCTCCCCAATTGGGCAGGAGCAAGTTGCAACTTCAACACCATTAATTTTCTTTCCATCTCTTTTGCAAAGATAATCCCAGCAATTGACTGTTTGCCCACTACCTGCAGGACAAGTTTGTACGGCAGCTTCTTTCATTTGAAACGCTGGGTTGGTACTTTCCTGCGGATACATCGTAATTGAAAAAGATGCATAAGACCAAATCGTGCCTTTGCTAGGTGGGCTGCATGATCCGTTCATATTGCCTTCATTTAAGGCAGCAAAACCTGTTAACTCGGATCCGTTCTGGTATGCAATTTCCTTAGTGATAACAGGGCAAGTGCAAACTGCCTCTGGATACTCCCTAGTGTATTTACCACCATCCTCTTTAACTTTAATCATCTTGCCTGTAGGCTTACAAGTAGAAGATCCGCAATAGGCAAACTCGCCTCGACATTGCGACAAACCAACTTTGGTAATCCCTTTTGACTTTGATGTTTGCGAATCACCGGATCGATCCCCACGTGAATCACCGCTCTTCATATTCTCCATGCGTTGACGTAAATCTCTGTTATCTCCGCCTGGACTAGGTTGGGCATAAATAGAAAAACTTACTAATAAAGCCGCAACCAAAAAAAGAAGCTTTTTCATGCCATTCCCTTTTTATTAAATGTTTAAAGATTTGAAATGATTAGCGAGTGAAATACAGTAAATTTGCCGCGTCATTAAAGAATTTATTAATTGCCGGCTCAGATACCCAGCTATCCATAGGCGCGTTTAAAGCTGCATTTTTGAAGGTGCGGAAATAAGAACTATCTCGGTCAAGGGCTAATAATGCGTTATCTAAATTCGTGTCAGTACTAGCAAGCTCTTGATAAGTCTTCAGAGCTTTATAAACACTTCTCTCTTTTGGAGATAAATTAGCGTCCTTAGTGTCAGCAGATGCTCTTTTCATGGCATCCTCATTTGACTCAATTCTTCTAGGCGTCACCATGACGATGACATTTTCGGAAAACTGTTGTTGAGTCTTTTGATTAAATAGATACTGAATAATTGGGATATCTTGGAGAACCGGAACTCCATCGTTACTGCCGTTTATCTGTCGACTGGCCAAACCATCCAATATCAGTGTCTCACCATATTTAACCCTGACATTGGCAGTTACTGCATGCTGTTCGGTTGAGATTCCTGCATTAAATCCTCCCTGAGGCTGCGTTCCAGAAACAAAAGAGCGAGATACCTTCACAGCCAACATCATCGTATCTTCATCTATAAATGTTGGCGTAATAGAAAGACTCACGCCAGTAGGAATGTTAGTAACCTGAGCGCCCGATACGCCACCACCATTTAAACCTGCAGTAATCACTCCGCCAGAATAAAAAGTTGAAGGAATGCGATCTAAGGCAGTTAATGTTGGCCTCGCAATGACTTGAGAATTTGCAGTAGTAGAGTTTGCAATATTCAAACTGTAGCTGACCAGTCCAGAAACGCTATTAATCGCCGCACTCGTAGCGGTACCAATACCGAATACGCTATTTTGTACTACCCCACTAACACTAACGCCCCCTGAAGAACCAGTGGTACGGAAATTTTGGGCGCCCGCAAAAGCGGTGAGTCCACTTAGTAAATTGATACCATAGCTACTGGATTGCGAATCAACCGTACGAATTAATACTGCATCGACCGTTGCCATTTGTGGCGGCTTTTTACCTTTGCAAGGGCTAGGCAAAGGCTCAAGATAGAGCGTCTGATCGCCTGTTGTGCCACCGACTGGCACACCATAACTTCCACCAGGCGCCTTACCTAAACCAGGCTTAGTATCGCAATCAAACCAGCGCTGTTGCTGATTACTCATTGAAACTGCTGTATAGGTTCCACCACCGCCACCGCCAGATGACATTGGTGAAGATGCGCTAGGTGCGGCTCCTGGTGTGGTACCAGAGGTACCTGATGACCCAGAGGATCCAGATGACCCTGTTGACGAATCATCACTACTATCTTGATTGTCTTGATAGGTAGAGTATGCGCCTACACCAGTACCAGAACCTCTTGAAGAAGATCCACGAGTAGATGAAGAGTTTGTATTGTTGTTTGTATTGTTACCAGCGTTGTTTGCATTATTAGTGCCTGCCCCGCCCTGATTACCCCGCGCAGGGCCTGCAGCAATCTTCATCATCTTGCCTGTCTCAGCCTTGGCGCTAGTAAGGCTTGCTGGAGCCTTCTCCACATCAAGGTTTACCGACTTAAGGCTATTGAGTTGAGCGCTGATATGTACTACTTGCTGCTTCAATTGTGCGACTTCCTTGGGGTTGTCGTCATTGACTTTGGCATATGCCAAAAAGGTTTGATTTGATTCAGTAGATTTTCCAACCGCAGCATACATTAACACCATGAGCCTTAATTTATCAGCATCAGTTGTATTGAGTGCTTTTAAACTTTCTCCAGCCCACAACGCAGTCTTAAAATCTTTTTGCAATAAAGAGGCCTGCAAAAGTCCAAATAATGCATCTTGATTGGATGGGCTAATTGCATAAGCTGCAATGAAGTCCTTGCTTGCTTTTGAATAATCCCCTGAATCAATATGCAAACGACCCATCTGAATAATCGGCAAAGTATCTGATTTATCCAATGACGCAGCAAGAGAATATGCAGTTTCAGCAAGCTCCTTACTATCCGGGGTATTGTTTAAATACTCCAAGTGGTAAGTAATACCATTTAGTAAATGTAAAGTTGAGCTATTGGGACTAACCTTCACTGCAGCACTAAATACTTTCTGTGCGCGCTCATAATCACCCTCGCGCAAGTATTCAATACCCTGCTTTACTAGCTCATGCGTGACATTTTGCTTGGGAGGTGCAATTTTTCTGTCTGCCGGGCTAGCACTAAAGCCACTTGCTATATTCGAGCGACTACCGCTTGTTCCTGCGCAACCGGCAAGAATCATCAAAGTTAATACTAATAGTGGAAATTTAGTTAATTTCAAATCTGGTATGAAGCTTAATCAATCGAATGAATACTATTAATTTACGCAAACCCA
Source organism: Burkholderiaceae bacterium (assembly GCA_947448415.1). Classification (GTDB taxonomy): domain Bacteria; phylum Pseudomonadota; class Gammaproteobacteria; order Burkholderiales; family Burkholderiaceae; genus Polynucleobacter. Next base: position 154,431 of record CANFMT010000001.1, read on the forward strand.
TACTAGAGCGAAATATTTCAAAAGCCAAGCTTTTTTGCCTCATTTTGATGCAAAATCTCGCTTCTGCGCCTAAAAACCTCAAGACAGAGATCGCGAAGACGGCTTAATAGCTACATTCTCAATCTATACTCAGATACATTCCACAGCCCAACTAATAACTATGCTCGACAAAACACTTCTTATATTCAGTTTTATTATCGCGAGCCTGTTCTTCAATGTGGTCCAAGCTCAAACCACTGGGACTAGCCCAAGCACCGAGCAAATTATTCAAAGCCTAGAAAAATCTGGCGCCTTAGATCGTGCGATTGCCAGAGGAATTGAACGCTATAGGCAAAAACAAATCAATCTTGCCAGAGCGCAACAAGAAAAAGAGGCTGCTGCCAAGGCGGCTATGGCAAAAAATGCTCGTGCAGTTGATGCCAAGAATGACTTTATTTACGGCAAGCCTGATGCCGTTATTTCAATTATTGAGTACTCCGATTTTGAATGTCCTTACTGCAAACAATTTGCCAATGCCCCGATTGAAGTAGTCGACTCGATGCCCAATCAAGTGAATTTGGTGTGGCGTAACTTTCCATTACCATTTCATGAGCCGATAGCAAGTAAAGAAGCTGCGGCGGCAATTTGTGTTGCTCAGCAAAAAGGTAATGATGCTTTTTGGAAATTTAATGATGGCATTTTCAAAAATACTCTCACCAATGGTCAAGGCCTACCAAAATCAAATGGGGTTGACCCACTGGAAGCTCTTGCAAAAGAGCAAGGTGTAGATATTGAGAAATTTAAGACTTGCATAAATTCTGAAGCAATTCAAAAGCAGATCAATGCCGATATTGAAGATGGCAGAAATGCGGGCATTAGCGGAACCCCAGGTGTAATTTTAGTAAATCATAAATCCGGTTCTTTTCAAGTACTTGCAGGAGCCGTACCGACTGCATCGCTTAAAGAAGCGGTCGAAAGTTTATTAGCTACTAAGAAGTAAGTTAAATCGAAAGGGGGAAACCCCTTTCTGAAAACTTCACCACCTACCAGGTATGATGAAATTCATGTTTTTTAGGCGCAATTCTCCACCCTGAAAATCGATAGCAATTGGCCCCTTATTGTGTCGGGTATCAACTGCCTGATTGACGACCCCATTTAATGTGACAGATAGCTGGCTTCCATTTCCGCTAATGAGTATATGGTTCCACTGCTGAGCAACTTGTGAGTCCCTCAGATTGCTCAGCAAGCGAATTGAGCCGGCACCAACAGTCTTGGATTGGTTTGTGAGCGGAACTTCATAGGCAGTCTCTGCGTTAATGGAATTGGTATTAGTGCAGCGAAAATAAATCGACGCTTGGGCATTATTTGACACCCAATAATCAAACTCCACCTGAAAATCCGGGACGCTTAACTTGCTAACCAAAGTTCCAGCCCCTTGTGTGACATCTACTTCTTGATTATTCACGATCCAGGTAGCATTCCCGCTTGGCTTCCATGCAGATATATCAGCGCCATTAAACATAGGAAACGAAGCGCCAGTTTTGGTCAGTATGGCTTGCGCAAAAGATGGTGATGACAATCCGAGCAACAGGCATGAAATACCCAGCTGAATAAATTGGCGGCTAACTTTCCACATGATGAACGAATTATTAACCAAATTTGTTGCTTTACCCAATAAAAAGCTTCTTTATGACGACTTTTTATTTCTAGCGTTAAAACTTAAGCTCTACAGAGACTTGTGATTGAGATGGCTTTAACCTACCTAAGCACACTAGCTAGTTGATATTGTGTAATCCTAAAACTGCTGCCGTCTCGGCCCGTACTTTATTGCACAAAGCCTCATCGGTAATCAAGGATTGGCCATATGACTCAATAATGGTTTGCATTTTTTGCTGCCAATTGCTCGGGAGCAAACCTGTTGGCCCCATTTTCTCGATCACATTAATCATGATGTAAACCGCTGTAGAGGCCCCAGGTGAAGCTCCAAGCAAGGCAACCAATGAAGAATCAGCAGATTCTACGATTTCAGTTCCAAATTCTAGTATTCCGATCTTCTTTTGATCTTTTTTGATGATTTGCACTCGCTGTCCTGCCACTTCTTCATACCAGTTTTGAGGATCTACGTTTGGATAAAACTCCCTAAGGGTATCAAAGCGCTCCTTCTGAGTTTTAATTACCTGTTTCACCAAATACTTCACCAAAGAAAAATTACTTAATCCAACAGCAATCAGCGGAAGGATGTTTCTAGGACGAATAGACTTCACTAGATCAAAGTAAGAGCCATGCTTTAAAAACTTACTAGAAAAACCGGCATAAGGCCCGAAGAGCAATGAACGCTTTCCATCAATGATGCGAGTATCTAGATGAGGTACTGACATAGGCGGGGATCCCACTGATGCCATGCCATACACTTTGGCCTCATGCTGACTCACAATCTCTTGGTCATCACAGCGCAACCAAATTCCGCTAACTGGGAAACCGCCATAACCAACCGACTCCGGTATACCTGACTTCTGTAGCAAAGTCAGCGCAGCGCCGCCAGCACCAATAAATACAAACTTTGCTTTAACAATACGAGTTGCCCCAGTTTTTTGGTTGACTATAGTCAGACGCCAATCGCCATTAGATTCACGGTCAAGATGAGTGACTTTCTCCAAAAAAGATGCTGTAAATCCATTAAGTGATTCTAAGTACCCTAACAATTTGGATGTTAATGAGCCGTAACTCATGTCGGCACCACTAATGATGCGGGTCGCTGCAATCCTCTCCTTGGGGTCCCTGCCCTTGATGACGAGCGGGGTCCACTGTGCAATCTGATTGGGATCTTCGGAATACTCCATCCCCCTAAAGCAGTGATGTGCACTCATTGCAGCATGGCGTTTTTTTAAAAAATTGACATGTTCATCCCCCTGCACAAAACTCATATGCGGTACAGGATGAATAAAGGTAGTGGGATCCGTGATTGCGCCCTTACGAAGCAGATAGGACCAAAACTGCCTTGAGAGATCAAACTCTGTATTTACCTGCAATGCCTTAGAAATATCCACAGAACCATCAGGCTGCAAGGGCGTGTAATTTAATTCGCAGTTTGCGGCATGTCCAGTACCAGCATTATTCCAACTGCCCGAGCTTTCAAGAGCCTCATGTTCCAGCACTTCGATTAGCTCAATATTTAAGGCAGGATTTAGCTCTTTTAGAAATACACCCAAAGTAGCGCTCATCATGCCAGCGCCAATCAACGCACAATCTACTTCAGATATATTTTTATGCATATTCAATTATTTAAATTCCCGGATTAGCCCGTATTTTTTTAACTATGGCACTTGTAACGTTAGCACTTGCCGAATTACCCCAACTTGTTCTGATGTAGTTGGCTAATTCTGCAATTTCCTCATCATTTAATTGGGCTGCAAATGAGGGCATCGGAATATAACCATCTCTAGCCTGAATACCACGAATGATCACTTTGACAATGTTAAAGCCACTAGGATCAGTCACCGAAGGATTACCCGCAAGCGGAGGAATTACTTTAGCAATCCCTTTACCAGTTGATTGATGGCAACCACTACAGTTATCAACGTACAACCTTATGCCTTCAAGTTTAGTGGCATCAACCTTACGATCTGCGCCATTTAATTTAGAGCTTGGGGGCACACTCTTGAGATAAGTAGCAATAGCCAACAAATCAGCATCAGTCATACGGCTGGTACTGTTATGCACTACCTCCTCCATGGGGCCTAAGACGGTAGTTTTGCCGGGATAGCTTCCTGTCTTTAAATAATTGGCAATATCCTGAGCAGACCAACTACCTAAACCAGTTGCTATATTAGAAGTGAGATTTAATGCATACCAACCATCAACCGCGGCACCCGAGAAGAGCTTCGAGCTTTCCATGGCCCCCATTAAATTTCGGGGGGTATGACACTCCGCACAATGAGCAAGCCCCTCAACTAAATAAGCGCCTCTATTCCACACCGAAGATTGTTGAGGGTCAGGCTTAAAGAATCCAGGCTTAAAGAATAATTCGCGCCAAACAATCATTGAGCTGCGAATATTAAATGGAAAATCTAGATGATTAACCTGTACCGGATTTGATACAGGCGGCACCGTTTTTAAATAGTCATAGATAGCATCAACATCCGCGCGACTAACTTTAGTGTATGAGGTAAATGGCATTACAGGATAGAGGTCATACCCTTTTTTGCTCACGCCATTGTGAACAGCCCCAAAGAAATCATCTTTGGTCCAGGAGCCAATTCCGGTTGCAAGGTCAGGCGTGATGTTGGGAGTTAAAACATAGCCAAAGGGAGAATTCATTTTTAAGCCGCCAGCCAAGGGCTTACCACTCGGTGCTGTATGACAAGAAATACAGTCCCCAACTATTGAAAGATAGGCGCCATTTTTTTCTGGGGTTTGTGCAAATCCCGAAAAGGTCAAAAAACAGAGTGCAAATGTTAAAAACTTTAGCCTACAAGCAATAAATAGATTGATGCGCATTCTTTTCCTTAAGCACTATTTTCTGACAAGAGGATTATGAGGCAAAAGGTAATTTACCACCCCCATCATTCACCAGTAAGGAACAAAGGAGCGGCTTTGCTGATCCACCCAAAAAACTAAGGTCGAAAACCAAGCTATGACCTTGACTCCGCCTATATGCAAATGCCTTAAATTAGTGGCTTATTAGCTGGTTTTTTAGTACCCTTACATACTATAAGAATCCCCTCAATTCCTTATGAAATAATTTGAAATGATCTCAACACCTCAATACAAAAACTTAATCGCCACAATACTTTTATTGGGTGGATTGCTATCTAATGCCTTTTCGGCAGACCTCGTATATATCAATACTACTGCCGGGTCTGAGCGGCTTCTAAAATCTGACTTTAACCGGCAGTATTTTTCACTTGCCAGCTATGTAGATACGCAAGAGCGATTAACCTTCTGCGGAATATCTTCAATGTCTGCAACGTTAAATAGTTTGCCAACTATGGCTCGCCCTATCACTCCAGAGCTTGCTCCGCACCCTTACTTTACTGAAGACAGTATTTTCAATGAAGCAACTACCAAAATTAAAAGTAGAGATGATGTTCTAAAAGGTGGCCTAACATTAGAGCAAATTGGTATGTATTTAACTGCTCTAGGGGCTAACCCAAAGATTTATTATGGGAGCGATCTTACTGTCCCAGAACTCAGAAAATTGATTAAATCTTCTTTAGGCAATCGCTATCAGCGAATCATGGTGGATTTTGATAGAAAATCCCTTAACCAACTTGGCAGCGGACATTTCTCGCCGATTGGGGCATATGACTCCAAGTCCGATTCAGTATTGATTCTGGATGTTGCCAAGTTTAAGTACCCGCCATTCTGGGTCAAAACCAGTGACCTACTTGCATCCTTAAACACTATTGATCCCGACTCTAAGAAATCTCGGGGCATAGTACAAATTACCGTCAATCCCGTTAAATAGTTTTTACTCGTCCCAAGGAAAGCGAGCGCGAGATAATTCTTCCATAATCTCTCGCTTGCTAAGACCGGCCTTCCTGGATTGACGAGGGTCTTGACTTAATTGGCGCTCGTTACTTACAGAGTGAACTTCTGAATGTTCGCTGCTCTCACCCTCTTTCGATATGGCTGGCTTGTCAATGCTTGGATTATCTTTATCGGTCATGGACTAGCTTAAGTTGTCATTCCTCTGTACTTTAAAGAAGGCCAAACAAGCGACGAACAGCATTGTGAAGAGGGAGACAAGCCCAAGGGTTTCATAAAGCGCTTTTAAGGGCCAAACTTGAGAGCTAGCATCTGTTATCGTGCCCGAAGGTGCAAAGGCTGCACCAGCAATAGCCCCAAGAAAAATAGCTCCATAGAAGGCGATCGGTAGGTACCAACTAGACTTAGTCTTGTCTTTAGGCTGCTCAGGTTGTTTTGAACGCATTAAATAGAAAGCCCAAAGCTGAAAGATCGTATAGACACAGAGGAACCAGCCAAGGAAATTAGAAAAAGGAACTCCAAAGTAGCCGCCTCCATCACGCCAAATCCATTGATGCATTACTGTCGACGACAGAGGGTCAATGCTCATATCCCACATCACCATGATGAAACTTGCAATGACGGGGATGGCAAACAAAGAACGTGAGTCAATTTGCGTATCAAACTTATCTAAAAGCACATGGGCTAAAACCCAAGCAATATATGCGACACCAAAATAGGCTGGCATGATCATGATTGGAACGGTTCCCAATTTTGGCCCTAATTCTGATGTGTACTCATAGTGACCAAATGGAAAGCCCGTTGCGATACTTAGCGATTCATAGCACCAACTAACAATGCATGTAATCACAAACATAACGCCAAAAGTACGCCAGCCTAAACGGCGGGATCCATCTATTAATGCAAACAGTAATCTAGCAAGCGTACACACAATGCCTACGGCACCTGCAGCACTTGCTACAAATGACATTGTGGCAACGATAGAAAACGTTGCTGTTAGGGCTACCAAAAGCCAAAGGATAATTGCTTGATTTTTATTGGACATGACAATCCTGTTGAGCAATGTAGATGAGATGTATCAAAGTATAACTAAGGCCTAAATTTATTAATAATGCCAATACAAGAATTACATTAAGCAGCAGGCGCTACTGAGGCGCCTTGAATGCCATGACGTTCTAAGGATTTAGCTACAAAGCCACTAGACTTCATTTCCTCAACATATTCTTTCAGCAATTCAGACGCATCTGAACCATAAGACTTTGGCAAGCCCATTGCCTGCGCAATCACCATAAATCGGCCCGGCAAGAGTCTGAGACCTGGAAACTTTATCATGTCTGACTCTAACTGCTGTCTCACTCCTGCGGCAACATCATGACCTTCGTTTACAAATACATCAACAACAGTTGGTGATGTAGGCGCTCTTACGATTTGTGCGTTTTTTAACTCTCTCGTTAAGAATAAGTCGTATGCACTTCCTTTACCCACTACAACCTTCATCTTGGCATCATCTACTTCACCATTCTCTTTTACATGAGAGTTATCTTTAACAAGGTAAGCTCCTTCAATCAATACATAAGGAGCGGTAAAGGTAATGCCCTCACCTCGAAGAGGATCAACAGCAAAGAATCCAATATCTGCCTGATGTGCTGTAACAGCTTCGACCGACTTTCCGGCAGAATCAAATACAACTAACTCAATCTCAACCCCCAAAAGCTTGGCGAAATTATTTGCTAAATCAATTGACACACCAAATGGTAAGCCACTCTGAGGATCCTTATTCGCAAGAATAGGATTTCCCAAGTTAATGGACGCACGCAATTTTCCTGTGGGGGTAAATTGTTTAATAATGTCTTTGGTGATATTCATAATGTGTAAATATTTATTTTAATTAATGACTAAAAGCCTCATGTGGCCTTTATTAGCTGGCCAAGTTGTGCAACATCTGACATGGTTGGTAAAGCAACAATTGCGTCAATCAATTGATGCAATCTGGATTCAGGCAGACGACTGATCAGCTCAGACTCCGCCCTAGCAATATGATCCTCCAATGTGAATGGTCTAGCAATACTACCCTTTGGCGATACGACAAATGCGCTAAGTTTTTGACCATTTTTTAATGTCACGATCAACTTGGCGCTAACCGACTCTTCTGAGCTCGTTTTCTCAACCTCATCATCTAGCTCACACTTTACTAATTGCGTTACACGCATAAGCTCTGGATTCTGAAGTCCCCTCACAAAGTCATCAACGCCTAATGAGAAATTAGAATTAGTGGATTTGCGCAACAAACTAAGAGCCACTGCAAACGGGGCACTCATTTGAGCAGCCTGTAAATCAGCAGGGTGATTAGTCGTTAATCGCCCTTGAATTACTTTAGGTATTCCAAGGTAAATAGATTCAATTTCGGAAGAATCGAAGGCGCTCTGGCTCAGAATTTCAGTGCTTGCCTCAATGGCCGATAGTACTCGCGCACTACAAGCATGCGGCTTGACAGCTACTTCAGCAATTCGAAATATTTTTCCTAAATCATTTTCGAGCAATGAATAATCAACTGCGTCGGCATATGCCCTAGCAAAACCATCCTTACCCTCAAAGATGTCGTGAGGTCCTGTAAAGCCGGACTCTACCAAAAGTGCGGCCTTGGTTCCAGAGCTAGCAGCTTGCGCAGCATGCAAGCGTTTAACGGTAGAGCCGGAATGATAAAACTGAGTAAGACCACCTGCAAAAGAAGCTGCAATACCCAAACTAGCGGCAATAGACTTTTCGCCCGCAGCACCTGGGAAAATTAATTTTGCTGCAGTCACCGCTGCGCCAAAGACACCCATAGTAGAAGTACTCTGAAAGCCGCGCCCAAAATGACTTGGCTGAATGCAAAGCGCTAAGCGAATCATTGCTTCATAACCTGCAGCAATCGCAGCTAGGACTTCTGCACCAGACTGATGCCGCGCTTGCCCAATGGCCAATCCCGTAGAAAACATGATGCAGCCAGGATGCAACATCGCACCGACATGCACATCATCCGCATCTAAGCTGCCCGCATATAAAGTATTTATAAAGCTAGCGCTAACCGGATCGTAAAGAACGTCCGAAAATAAAACCGGACTACTACCCTTGCCAGCAGTACCTTTTGCATAGTTACGCCCCCACTCACTCCACTCCATGCGCTCGCCAATAGACGCAACCCGAAAGTAATCTAAGGCAAAGTGAATTAAAGAGTTTTGAATCGGCGAAGGTAAATCAGCAAAGCGTAAATTTGCGGAAAATTTCGAAATAACCTGTGTTGCTTGAGTCATATTTTTAGAGTCTTGAATTTATTTTCTGATTATTTTCTGATTATTTTCTCAAGGCAAATAAAGGACTCAGCGCTCTTAAGCGCCCTATGTCATAAGCTTGCTCTAACCATTTTTTACATTCTCCCTCACCGAACATCTGAGCGCTCAATGCCAAGAATCGCTCTGCAACCTCATCTGCTGTCATTGGGTTTTGTGGGCAACCCTTGGGGCTAATCACAAAATACTCCTGCTTGTTGTTGCCACGCAGATGCACTGTGACTCTTCCAGAAACTGACTCACTCGTGGTGCACTTTTCTACCTCCTCATCCACTACGCAAGTGGTGCGTCTACATAAGTCCCAGACAGCATCCATCTTTAGTGCAGCTTCATAATCATCAACAGATAAGGCTAATGGACTTGGTTTATTCGGACCCATGATGAAGGCCATCGCTACCGCGAATGGGGTGCTCAACTGAGCCTGTTGAATATCAATTGGATTGTTAGAGGCTAACTTACTCATCATGGCCCCGTGTACCCCAATGGTAATGGACTCTATGTCTTCAGCTCTTACGCCCGCCTTTGATAAAAAGTTAGCCGCCTCAATAGCAGCCTGCATACGCACACTTCCAACATGAGGCTTTAATGAAACCCATTCCGTTGGGAACTCCACTCCTAAGTTGGCAATACATACCTTCGGATCAAATCGATCGGAGAAGGCACGAGCAAATCCTTGTGAACCCTCAATCGCATCATGCGGTCCAGTTAATCCAGCATGAGCCAATAAAGCTGCTTCAACACCGTTGGCAGCTGCTTTACCAGCATGAAAGCGTTTGATATCAGAGCCAGAAACAAAAAATTGAGAAAGGCCGCATGAAAATGTAGCGGCAATACCAAGCGCATTACTACATCCCTCGGGAGATAATTTAAGTAAGCGTGCGCATGCAGCGGCAGCGCCAAATACGCCACAGGTTGGCGTCCCTTGGAATCCACGTAGGGAATGTTCCGGCTGGATCGACATCCCAATCCGAATCGCAGTCTCATACCCCACCAATACTGCCGTGAGCAACTCTTCACCAGTACATTGGACTATTTCCGCCATAGCCAAAGCTGCAGGCCAAATCACTACGCCTGGATGAATAATGGCGGCTACATGAGAGTCATCCCAATCTAAGCTACCGGCAGCCACTCCATTGATAAATGCAGCTCTAGCAACATCCACTTTAGCGTCTGTATATAAAACGCTCGACTCTTGATTAGAGCTATGAGATTGATAAAGCTTAGTCACTGCATTTGTCCATGGTCGATCCTGCCCGGCTGATGCAGCGCGAAAATAATCAATCATCAAGACCGGCATCAAACTCTTTACTTTGGGGCTAGCTTGATCCCACTGAAATGTAGAGACGAATTTTCCTAATGTTTGAGTCACAGGAAGAGTATTGGTTATTGCTTGCTTCATATCAGACCTTAGTTAGCAGTAATATTGCCAGCTTTGATAACTTTGCCCCATTTTGCATAATCGATTTGCAAATAAGAGCTTAAATCCGCCGGGCTGCCGCCGCCCACCTCAATACCCTCTTCGGCAAAACGCTTTCTTAATTCGGGCGACTTCAAGGCTTTATTTAATTGAAGATTGAGGCGGTTAACGATTTCAGGTGGCATATCAGCCGGCCCAAAAAGACCCCACCACTGGTTTGATTCAAAACCGGGCAAGCCAGACTCTGCCAAGGTTGGTAGATTGGGGGCAATTTTGATACGCTTTGCACTTGTCACACCTAAGGCATTTAATTTTCCCGCCTTCACCATTGGTCCCACGCTAGCATACGCAGCAAATAATAGCGAGACTTGGCCGCCTGCAACATCTACTACTGCTGGTGCAGCCCCCTTGTAAGGCACGTGCAGAAAATCAACGCCCGCTGCTTGTTTGTAAAGCTCCCCTGTGAGATGGCTAAGGGTGCCACTACCATTTGACGCAAAAGTATAATAATTAGGTTTTGCTTTTGCAGCAGCGATCAACTCCGCTGAATTTTTAAATGGCAAGTTGGGATTAACGACCAAAACATTTGGTGAGTACCCGATAAATCCAATAGGTGTAAAACTTTTAAAGGAGTCAAACCCTACCTTGTCGCTTAAATGCGGGCTGATCGACATCGTACTGCTTGAAGTCAATAGCAAGGTATAGCCATCTGGGGCTGCACGCGATACAAATTGCGCACCTATCACGCCGCCGGCACCAGGCTTGTTATCCACCACAAATGAGCTTTTGAAGCCTTCAGTCAATTGTTGGGTAACCAATCGCACGACCACATCTGCTGCGCCGCCCGGAGGAAATGGTGTCACAACCTGAACAGGACGACTCGGGTAGGTATCTGCCTGTGTGAATCCCCCATAGACAAGGGCAAATAGCAATAGAAAGAATTTATATTGAGAAAATATGTTCATGAGTTTTGTTGATAATGTCTCCGTACTCCATTCTATAACGCTAAACTCGAATGGAGCCCTCATTAATTTATTCATTCCATGATTACTCAACTCGCTTAACAATGACAATGAATTTATCTGGCTCCTGTAAGATTCTCTGTAGATAACGCATAGGTGAAAATTGGGAAGATGAGGCCAACTTATCCTAACAAGTCAAGGGCGACCAATTTCTCCGTATGAACATCTCCTTTATTAATTTAACTTCCAACAATACAAATGATGTCTGATTTCGAAATGCCAATTGGTGCCTGTGACTGCCATGTGCATGTCATTGGTCCTTATGCGCAATACCCCATGGTCAATGACCGGGTCTATACCCCACCAGAATGCGGGGCAGGCAAACTCAAAACTTACCTCCAGCAACATCAGCTTTCCAGAGTAGTCCTTATTCAGCCTAGTTTTTACGGAAGTGACAACACCTATCAATTGTTAGTCACCCAAGAAATGGGAGGTTGTGCTCGTGCAGTAGTTGTGATCGATCAAAACACTGGTGATGAAGAGCTAGACCGCATGGTGTCAATGGGCGCACAAGGTGTGCGTATGAATCTGTCTACTGCAGGCATGAATGATCCCGAGATTGCAGGCCAGCAACTGGTTCAGTTGGCAGATCGCATTAAAGACTTTGGACTACATATTCAGATTTATTCAACACCCAAAATCTTTGCGAGTATTGCCAAAATCATTTACTCCCTCCCAGTGCCAGTAGTTTTTGACCACTTTGCATCGGTTAAGGCTGCTGGATTTCAGGCATCGCCTGAGCTACCGATCATTCTTGATTTACTAAAGTCGGGACAACTTTACATTAAGCTCTCTGGTGTCTATCGCATCTCTGGTGCAGAGCCAGACTATGCCGAAGTCAAAGAGTTAGCACAACGTTATGTGGACACCAATCCCGATAGAATCTTATGGGCAAGTGACTGGCCGCACACCAATACCATTCCTGGCATTCCAGCCACTCAGATAACGCCGTATAGAGTTGTGGATGACCACAAAATATTGCAACTCCTTGCAGAGTGGATCCCCAATCCTCACGACCGCAATAAGGTACTTGCAAGCAATGCCGAGCGTCTTTACCGCTTTTAAATACGTCCGAGAATTTCTCTTTTAAGAGTGAGTTAAATCTATTAAGTCAGAATGCTCAATGCTCTCAGTAAACCAAACACGTATCCCGGCTTCTCGCTCACCCAAGTAAGTAGGTCTATCCTCACCATCCAACATCATTGTTAGATCATGACCTGGAATTAATAGGTTTCCTGGCCGCCTCTTCCAATAGCCCCATATCAAATCAATCGATTTAGCGCTCTCTTCACTATCATCGGTATCAATGACTTTTCTACAGAGGAGCTCTGCTCGATTTTTAGCAGAGTCGCCTGTAAACAAAATATCATTCTCGCCATTATTGAGAACAAAAAGTAGATGCCCAGGAGTATGTCCAGGAACAGCATACGCATGAATTCCGGGAATAAACTCTTGACCTGAGGTCAGCTTGCTTACTTTATGGGAACGGGCTAACTCTTGCACATACAACTCCGGCAAAGGATTAAAGCCTGGCGGCTGCATAACTGCCCAATCCAACTCAATTTGACCAATCCAAATTTTGGCATTTGGGAAAAGCGTGAAATTTACTACATGGTCATAGTGCGCATGAGTCAGCACCACATCAGTAACATCTTCTGGCGCAATTGAAAATTCTTTGAGGCGGCGCTCTAAAGGTTTGCGCATACCAAATGCGCCTACATCAAGCAAGATAGTACGGCCTTCACCGCGAATAAGGGTGACAGTACTCCACCCTAACCCGCCATGACAAATAGCTCGGCCTGGAAATCCCTGGATCAGAACATCAACTTGATATCGATGCATACTTACTCACAATCAAAAAGGTTATTGAATTACTCTGCATTACTCTGCATTAATGTGCGCTGCTGTGATGAGCTTGCCATATAGGCGCAAATCAGATTGAATTTGCTGTGCGAACTCTGCTGGCGTTCCCCCAACGATCTCATTACCACCATCATCAACCAAACGACGAACAACTGCCGGCGATTTCAATGCCTTAGTAGCTTCAGCATGCAAGCGGCGAATAATGGCTGGATCTGTTCCTGCTGGAGCCAATAATCCCTGAAACTGGGTAATATCAAATCCCTTGTAATCTAACTCGTTCATTGTTGGAAGATTCGGAGCGGCTTTACTGCGCTTAATTCCAGAAACAGCGAAACCTCTTAACTTGTTTGCCTTAATCATCGGAATTCCGGTAACTAAAGGCTCAAAAGTAAAACTTAATTGGCCGCCTAATAAATCCGCTAAAGCCGGTGCAGCCCCCTTATATGGAACATGCGTAAATTCAGCATTGGCCAGAAGTCCAAATAACTCTCCAGCTAAATGGCCACCACCACCAATTCCAGTTGAGCCATAACTTAATTCTTTTGGTTTGGCTCGAGCAGCAGACACTAACTCTCCAATATTCTGAATAGGGGACGCATATGGCACTGCCAATACATACTGATATGTAATCAGCATGCTGATTGGAGAAAAATCCTTTACCGGATCAAAAGGAACTTTCTTGTACAGTACTGGGTTGATTACCAATGGGCCGCTAGCAGTAAGCAACAAGGTATAGCCATCTGGAGCTGCTTTAGCAACCATGTCTGAACCAATCATTCCATTAGCGCCCGGGCGATTTTCAACGACGATTGATTGACCCATGCTGTCGGACATTGATTGAGCAACTAAGCGCGCAGTGATATCAGCAGCACCGCCTGCCACATAAGGAACAATCATTTTGATTGGTCTATCAGGATAAACTGAAGATGTCGCAGTAGATTGCGCATTAACCAATGGCGTACAAAGCAATAGACAACTGCTAGCCACGAATAAGCAGATAGAACGAACAAAATATAGTGATCGCATTTTCCTAGTCTCCCGCATATTCTCTTAATAGATCCAAGGTCTCAGAACTCATCTCAATACCATCTTTGCGCTGACGCTCTAGCTTGGCCAATTCAATCATGCCAGGCACGATGACAGGCTTGCTCGGATCCGCGGGAGGACTATCAGTCAAGATATTGGCAAAATCCATCATCCGCTCACTTAACCATTTACTAGATCCAAGTCGCTTGGTATCAATCAAGATAAAAAAGTGCCCTAGATTCTGCGGCTCATCTGGAGCGTCTTGCCAAGATTTGATGTGGGTGAGATAACCAGCATTGGATAAAAGACCGGCAAATAAATCTACCATTAAGGCAAGTCCATAACCTTTATGACCACCAATTGGTAAAAGGAATCCGTCCAAAGCAGCCTTTGGATCAGTTGTTGGATTGCCTTTAGCATCAGTTCCCCAGGTATTTGGAATGACCTCTCCACGCTTTAGAGCATTACGAATTTTTGCTCGCGCCACTACGCTCATTGCCATATCTAGGAGGAAATGCTGTCCTTCGGGATTAGGCACGCCAAATCCCAGAGGGCTATTACCAAGACGTGCATCCGAACCACCCCAAGGCGCAATGGTTGTTGTAGCATTACTACCGATGATGCTTGCAAAGCCTTTATCTGCGGCAATGAGTGAGTAAGGAGAAATAGGACCGAAGTGATTGCTGCCTCTAGCAAATGCCACTGCAATTCCAAATTGACCGGCTGCTTCCATTGCAGCTTCTAAGGTACGCATACCCACTACAGGGCCAACAGCATTATCGCCATCAACCTTAATCATAGCTGGTGCTACTTGCTCAACAGTAATATTTGGTCGTGGATTAATTCCGTTAATTTTCAAACGGTCGCCATAGGACTCAATTCTGCTCAATCCATGTGTCGACAAACCAAATAGGTCTGCCGTCACCAAAATATGAACCAAGTCATCAACATCTTTATCGCTTAGACCAAGACTCTTAAAAGCACGCTTACCTAGAGCTTGTAACTCTGTTTCTGAAATGATTACGTTTGTATTTTTATTGTTGCTCATGATTATTCAGTCATATTAATTAGTGAAGTTGTTAGGCAATGAAACTTTAAGGTTATCTACAGGATATATCGAAGTTTCTGAATGAAATAAAAATTGAGGGCGGTGAGTATTTCTTTACTCAACACCCTCTTTTATAACTTAAGCGCTCATCCTCCAGCGGATTATTATTTACCAGTCACTTTCCCTTGGGAAACATCCATGATGAGACGTGAAAGCAAATACATTCTTGGGGTGATAGAGCTCACCAATATATATTCATCATCATTCGAGTGTGCGCCAAAGCCTTGAACGCCCATACTCTCGATTACAGGGTTTTGCGTATCAAGTGCTGCAAATGCAGCATCCGTTCCACCGCCAGCAGCTACGGTTCCCAAAATTAAGTCGCGTCCAATCTCGGCATAAACCTTTTTTGCATACTCAGCCATTTGTAAAGACTGAGGGCTAGTTACTAGAGGCGGCCGACGGCGCTCAAATCCAACATCAACTTTGGCATCAGGAATTTGCTGTGTTTTAGCACGCTCACGCACTTGCTTTTCAACAACATCAAAATCCTCTTTTTTCATTACTCGAACATCCGCTGTGGCAAATGCCACCGAAGGAATCACGTTTCGATTGGTACCAGCTGTTGCTAAAGTCCAATTCATCTTGATCCCCTCTTTCGGATCTGATAAATCACGCATTTGTTGAATCTGGAATGAAAGCTCATCTAAGGCATTGCGACCTAACTCTGGAGCAGAGCCAGCATGAGATGCTTTACCGGTAATATTTAAATTTACTGCTGCAATGCCTGCAGTAGTCAATGCAATGCGATCTGACTTGACTTGAGAGGCCTCGCACGAGAAGGTCACATCATGCTCTGCACCAAGTTTAGAAAAGTAAGCTCGCGCTGCTGGTGAGCTAATTTCCTCATCGCCATTAATGAGAACAGTCACTTTTCCATACTCATTAAATTTCAACTTTTTTAAGCTATCAATCGTATGTAATATTAAAGCGATGCCCTGCTTATCATCCGATATACCAAGGCCATAAGCACGATCGCCATCTACTCTAAAAGGTTGCTTGGCTAGCATGCCTTTGAGATAGACGGTATCCATATGCGCAATTAATAATATTTTCTTTGTGCCTGTACCCTTAAACTCAGCCTTTACCATGCGTCCTGGCTTATCAGGCGTGTCATGCATTTTGTACATGCTTCCGTCGGGTTCGATAAACTCGACTTGTCCGCCCAACGCTTTGAGACGGTTATAGATTAATTGAGAGATCTTATCGAGTCCTTCGCGATCTCTACTACCAGACTCAATAGATACCAAATCTTTTAATGTGGTTAGATAAGGTTTTTGCTCTTTTTCAACTACAGAATAGATGGGCTCTTGCGGCGCTGCCATAGATAGGCCAGATGCACTTATTGCAGCGCAAAAAGCCAGAATGATCTTTTTCATTTGTCTCCCCTGTTTTATTTATGAGTTATCACTTAATCATACATAAGATGATTTATTGATGCCATAAAAGAGGTGCCGAGAACTAACTCGGCTAGGCAAGGAGCCCTATGGGCAGGCTTCTAAAGGTGATTTAGAGGTCTTTTATTTGGGGATTACCTAGATTCCACAACTACCCGTCCATTGAGAGGTTGAACTGGGCGTGCATTTAACTGAAATATTTTTTTAAATGCTCTCAATTGATCTTTAGAAATTTCTACAGGAGCCGATATGACTGATGCTATTAATAATGTTGGCCCTGCTGGCGGGATAAACACCCCAGCCGTTACCCCAAACAATAATCAGGTGGGTACACCAGACGCAAAGACGGTAAATCAACTACAGAGTCAACTCAATGCGGCTGATCCAACTTCTCCAGCAGGAGGCAGCACACCCGTTACACCTGGCAGTGATATTAGTGCAGCGGACATGAAATTATTCATGGATGAAGTAACTAAGTTCTGCGTGCAACAGGGCATCCAAACCACTCCGAGTGCAACCGGAGATTCATTAAGCAGGTAAGCCCAATGCTTTGCGCGCCACTGATGTAGAAATCCTAGCAAGCGATCGAAAGTTGTTCCAGGCTCTAGCAATCTCTTCTTCGGTAGATTCAGCAATACCTTGCTCTACCAATATCAATCTACTGAGCTCTAGCCCTATTGGGTCAATGAAGCTTGCGGCAATATCAGCATCATTGACTAATGCGCGCATCAACGCAAAAGAGTCTTGAGGATTAGTAATATATTTCTGATTGACTTTAGCGACGTTCTCAGGCTTTGTAGCCAAAATACATTCTTCAATAAAGAGAATATCTGCAGGTGGTAGTTCCTTTAGTGGCGTGCCTTCTAGCAGCAAAAGACTCTCATCCTCATGAGATATCCCAGGCAATTTCTTAGCCATCCCGCGATGACCAAAGTCATGAACGAGCATTGCTAGCAATAAAAGTTGTTTTTCATATGCAGTGAGGTTTGGCAACTGACCTAAGAAATAGCCCATGGATAGCAATGCATCAGCTATGTGTTGACGATTATGATATGCAGGCTCGAGGCCTTGTCTCTCTTTACCGGCTCCGTCTTTTTCAATAATGTGAAGAAGCGCCTCAGTAACTGCTTGGAGTCCTAGCAAGCTCTCGTCACTATTCTGAATCTTGGCAGCCTCCAACGCCAGTTGATAGCTAGCAGACAAAGAAAGTCTTTGCATGCGACGTGCAGTCAACTGAGCAATAAAGGAGTTTGAGGAATCGCTCAAAGTAATAGAGATCTAATTACCGACCTTTTACTTGGTAACCTGCGCGCATTACCGCTAATGGAGACTGCAAAAGCAAAGTTTGTCCAGGCCAATCCAGTGATCGCCAGAATAAAAGCCGCAGATCGATAGGTACCGTCAAAAGTGATGTCAAAGCAGGTAAAAACCTCAAAAAGGGGGCTAAGTTGAGTCAAATATACCCTCGATACACTCTTTAGTCTAATTTGGGGTTAAGTAAGCCAAATTCAAGATTAATACAGGCTTTAAGAATTGCGCACCATAAATCTCAACAAGCTCTTTTTTGCCACGCACTTCAACCGAACCCATTCGAATTACATGATGATAAAAAAGAATTGCCCAATCGCAATGTGTATCCTTTTTTGATTACGCAAACAAGTGAAAGCTCGGATGGATTAGTTCGGCCAGAAGAAAATTATTACTATTCCATAGACCACAGCTTCGAGCTAAGAACATGGTGGATCATTCTCATTATTGCTATTGGCTATTGGTTAATTAGCGGAATGGTTTTTCTCAAAAAACCTCAACAATAAGATGCGCCATCAAATTATTAGAATTCCTTAAATGCTCTATGTAGATACCTCAGCAATAAAGAAAATTCTCTATTTACTGAATCTTTGATCTCGCTCACTTCAAGCAGTATTTAAGTTAAACATAGACATTTTTAGATAAGCGGCCATATTTTTGTGCTTTATGAAAAACCTTCTTAATATGCTTATAAGCTTTTTTGAGGCCCATATCTAAAGCTGTCTTCTTATCTCGAGCTGTCACGCTGAACTCTATGTGCTGATGATCAAAGGTTTGCAATTCAATGAAGCAGATTTGATTGCAGGGGGTCTTTGATTCAGGAGTCGCCGAATATTTCACCTTAATTTTTCTGACCAGCCAGAATAGTCGCTTGAGTGAACATTTCACGCGATTTTCTGTAAACGTCTTTAACTCTGGTTCTGGGGCTTCTTTTGAGTCCAAAATTACATCCATGATTTCACTCCTTTTTAAAAGATCATGAGTTCAATATAGAGGTCACTTTATTCTTAATAAAGCAGATATTTATTGATATTAATTCTGTTTTTAACTGAACATATGAGTAAAAAAGGTCCTCATTTAGAGGGCCAATGGGAGTACTACAGGACTACAAACTAATCAATGACGGCAACCATTAAAGCGGTTACTGCTCCGGCACCAAGCGCTGGAACACCCCAACGTTCCAAGGTTGGCAACGTTTTACCGGTGATGACCTCAACAGGAATATCGCTAATTTCTAATAACTTGGCAGTAGTTGAATTCTCAAACAACCGGCTTAGAGTATTTTTCTTAGCTGAGCCAATCACAATCCTGCTGCAGCCTAATCGAGTGGCTTCATCACGCAATGCTTCACCCTTATCACCAGAAACACAAGTGAAGGAAAAGCTTACTCCGGCATTTTCAAGAAACGTTGTAGCAGATTTAGCGGCATTTTTTGCACGCTCTGCTCGCCATTCATTAATAGTATTTTTACTAATGAATTTGCCGATATGTCGATAAATTCTTGGCTGCACATTGCAAATATGAAACTCATTATTTGCACCTTTGCTATAAGTTGACACTGCATGCTGAAGCGCTAACAAGGTATTGCTTGAATCATCTACTGGGATAAGAATTTTATTCATCACTTTTTCTCCAAGGTTATGAGACTGCTTTTGAGACAACGTTTCCATTAAAGTCTGATCAATAACTGCTGGTGCAATCACTTCTTCGAGTGCTAAGCGACTCTTTACAAAACCTGCACCAAGAACACCCATGATCACCAATACCTGTACCGCATAGCCCATTGCTGGGTTTTGGAAGATTTGCCATTCTTTAACGATAGGCTCTGAGATCATCATCTTGGCGGCAGTCCATGCAAGCACGCCAGCCCCTAGATAGATGATTGAAGGATAGCGCTCTACCAGCTTAAGAATTTGAGTTGATCCCCAAATCACAATGGGTATGCTAATGAGTAAGCCAAGTACAACTAGCAAATAGCTACCATGTGATGCTCCTGCTACTGCCAGGACATTATCTAAGCCCATGACTGCATCAGCAATCACAATAGTTTTCATTGCACCCCAAAAACTGGTTGATGCATGATTATGTTCATCACCTCCATCATTAGCGGGCGTCAATAGCTTGTAGGCAATCCATACCAGCAGCAAACCACCAATGAGCATTAATCCAGGAATTTTTAGCAGGTATACAACGGCAAGTGTCATGGCGCTTCTGACTGCAATTGCTCCAACCGCACCCCAGATAATGGCCTTTTTTTGCAAGTGTGATGGTAAATTCCTAGCGGCCATCGCAATAACAATTGCGTTATCACCAGCCAGCACCAAATCAATCACAATAATTGCTAGCAGTGCTGAAAAAAACTCAGGGCTAAATAGTTCCAATTTAATAACCTCCGTCAATATGTACGGAGCCATGAAAGCCATGGCTCTTGATGGGGTTAATTTAGGCGTGTTTGCACTAAGTTAAAAGCAGATATATATTGATAATAATTTCGGAAAAAACTGACTATGAGCAACTCCTACAACTATCGCCACCTCTATTATTTTTGGGTTGTAGCCAAAGAAGGCAGCATGTCAAAGGCTGCCGAGCGCCTAGATATGGCTATTCAAACGATTAGCGCTCAAGTTCACGAGTTAGAAAAATCTCTTGGCCATCTACTGTTTAAGCCTGCAGGCCGAGGAATCACCCTTACAGAATCGGGGCTTGCCGCTCTGAAAATCGCTGATCAAGTCTTCTCCATTGGCGAAAAATTACCCGAGGCAGTAAGAGATGCTGCCAAGTCGCCCAAAATAAAGATTTCAGTTGGCGTTTCAGATGGCCTCCCTAAACTCATTACCAGGCAACTTCTTGATCCGGTTACGAAACATAAGGATGTTCAGCTCATTGCTCACGAGGGAGAGTTTGAAGATTTATTAGCTGACCTGGCATTACATCGTCTAGATATTATTTTGGCTGACAGACCTGCCCCGAACAATAAAAACCTCAATGTTTACAGCGAGGAACTTACTAAAACCTCAATTGCCTGGTTTAGTCCGAAGCAATTAATCAAGAAGACGAAAAAAAGTTTCCCAGAATGTCTAAACGATCTACCCATTCTGATGCCAACATCGCATTCCACGGTACGCCCACTAATTGACCAATGGTTTATGAGGCATGACATTACACCCAATATCGTTGGCGAGTTTGAGGACAGTGCGTTGCTAAAGACCTTTGCTGCAAGCGGTCTTGGCATCTTTCCTGCTGGAAAGTTAATTGAGAAAGATCTCAAAGAAACCTATGGTATTGAGTTGCTCGGCAATTGCGATGATATCTATGAATATTTTTATGCGATTCGATCCGAGAAGAAGATTCTGCATCCTCTTGTAGAGGCCATCATCAAGAAAAATAAATGAATAACTTTCTTGACCCTGCCATCTTATTTTTTATCTTTGGGATATTTGCGGGATGCGTTAAATCGAATTTAGAAATCCCCTCACAGATTTCTCGATTCTTATCTCTATATCTATTAATGGCCCTAGGCCTTAAAGGTGGCTTTGCACTACAAAAATCAGGCTTTACAAGTGAGATCGGGCTGTCCTTAGGTCTTGCCATTTTTTTAGCCATCATCATCCCTATTATTGGCTATCGCATTCTCAGAAGAAAGCTCAATGCATTTGATGCTGCTGCGATTGCCGCCACATATGGATCAGTTAGCGCGGTTACTTTCATTACATCCACACAATATTTAGATCAATTTAATATTGAATACGGCGCTTACATGTCGGCAGCCATGGCTCTGATGGAGTCGCCTGCTATTATCCTGGCCATTGTTTTGGCCAATAAAGCCAGAGCCATGCAATCAATGGATCAAAGCTCACAATATGAAGCCACGAGTATCCGCAAAATACTACACGAATCCTTCACAGATGGCGCGCAGCTCCTTCTATTGGGCTCAATGATTGTAGGCCTAGTAAGCGGAGATGCCGGACAAAAATTGATGGCGCCATTCTCAATAGATCTATTTAAAGGCATGCTGGCTTTTTTCTTGCTCGATATGGGGCTGATGGCAGCTAGAAATTTAAAGGGCTTAAGAGGAAAGCCTCCTATTACCCTCATTTACGCAATAGGATCGCCACTCTCTCATGCGCTACTCGCCCTAGCTCTTTGTAAGTTGATTAGCCTGCCCTTAGGCAACACTATTTTGCTCATGGTGCTTGCATCAAGCGCCTCCTATATTGCAGTACCTGCAGTATTGCGGCACGCATTACCAGAAGTAAATCCAGCCCTGTATATGGGAATGTCCCTTGGAATTACCTTTCCATTTAATATCATTCTAGGTATACCGCTTTACACCATCATTGCTAAATTATTTTTATAGAAGTATTACGCCACTAAAAAATACTGATGAGTATCTTTCGTAATCGCAATGCCAGTCTTTTAACAAAGCACGGCAAGGAACTGATCATTGGACCCGTATTAGCAGCCCAGACTGGCTGCACAGTCATGCATACCGATGCCTACGATACCGATTTGCTTGGCACTTTCACTCGCGATACGCCACGGCATGGAACACAACTAGACGCCGCCAGAAAAAAGGCTAGAGTTGGTATGGAACTCCTCAATCTTGATATCGGGATTGCCAATGAAGGAGCATTCGTATGCGATCCATACGCTGGAATGCTTCCCTGGAATAATGAATTAATAGTCTTGATTGATCAAACTCATGATCTCGAAATTACCGGTTTTTCTGGAGCCCCCGCACAAAGCGAAAGTGCCTATATAAGTCACTGGGAGGATATGAAGAAATTTGCTGATTCAGCACTTTTTCCATCGCATTATTTAGTGATTCAGCCAACTGATGAATACCACCCAAAATCCCAAAAGGGCATTAAAGATTTAACACAACTAAAAGAAGCTTTTGAGTGGGCTAAGGCGCTCTCCACAAAAGGAATTGTCTACGTAGAAAATGATCTAAGGGCATTTGCGAATCCAACCAGAATGGAAAATATTCGTAAGGCCACAACTGATCTTGCAAATAAAATGCTTTCTTTATGTCCAAAGTGTCATACGCCTGGATTTTGGATCAAAGACATCAAACGAGGGCTTCCCTGCAATGCCTGCGGCATGCCTACAGATGAAGAAATCGCCAAAGTGTGGGGATGTTTAAAGTGCGATCACCAAGATACCGAGGGTATGAAGGTGTTTAGGCTTGCAGACCCATCAAAATGCAGTCATTGCAACCCATAAAACCCATCAATCAATCCATACGGGATGCTTGCCCATTACAGAATTAAATAGTGGGGAATCGAGATGATGCTGTAACCACTCTTTTAGTACCGGAAGTGGCAACGACTCAAACTTTTGTGGATTAACCATTGAGAACTGTCGAATAAATGGAAAGATAGCCACATCTACCCAGGTCATCTGCTTTCCCAATAAATACTGTGTTGACTGCAAACCTTTTTCCATGGGGTTTAACATCAAGCTCATTGCATCATTTAGCACCTCTTCTGGATTTAGATGAGGATGACGATTGGGATATTTATATTGATCCAATAAAACCTTAAAGGGACCATCATTTTTACTAACCCATTCTTGGGCGGCGGCTTTATCAACTAAGCACCAGCCCTCTGGATCGGCCTGATTTAAAGCCCAATGCATGATATCTAGGCTTTGGTCTATAACAAGATCATCAATACACAATACCGGAACTGTGCCCTTAGGTGAGACTAGGAGCATAGATTGAGGCTTATTTCTTAGCTCAATCTCTCTATGCTCTAGCTCAATTCCTGCATAGCTTAGCGCCATACGCGCTCTCATCGCATAAGGACATCTTCGGTAAGAATACAAAATTGGCATCATGAATTAGTAACGCTGTTTATTATTTTGATACATGCTATCTCAAACATCAATTTATCATCGTAATAATCTCTTTAGAAAATGAAAAGCCACCCGAAGGTGGCAGCTCGCTCTAGCGTTACTACTTAAATTTAGTTCAAAACCTTGTAACCGCGACCACTTAAACATCTCTTTACAACAGACTCTTGCGCTTGATTTCCAGAGAATGCGCCGCCAGCACCTCCAATAACCGCTCCTGCACCTGCTGCCTGAACGATGCCAGTCTTATTTCCACCGGTCACGAGGCCTAAAAGGCCGCCAACGACTGCGCCCGCACCCGCTCCTTTTGCCGCAGTCTCTCCCATACCGGATTGTTGTTGGGCATAAGCTTGGCAGTCTTTTAAGTCATTTTCATATGCAGACTCATTCACGCCCTTCATGTCTACAAGAGGGCGAACGTTTGCTCCTGCGCAGCCTACCGTAATAGCAAGCACCAAAGAAGATAAAACGAGTAGCTTATTCATATACGCAATCCTTTTTCAACAGGCCATTTAGTCAAATAGCTTAATTAGCAAATTGATGCCACATTCTTTTTATATTATGCCGCCAAAATTGTGTCGAAGCGTTTTTATTATTTTCAAATAGCCATATCTGCGCGCCCGTATTTGGGGTTTGGTAAAACGGAATACCTAAGCTCTGATAGCGGGCAGTTACGGTTGGGTGCGGATGTCCATAACGATTGCGATATCCATTTTGCGCAAAGGATTTATCGGGCGCCAATTTCTTTAGCAACTCGATAGATGAAGAAGTTTTACTACCATGATGAGGCGCCATAAAAATGAGTTCCCTATCTCCTATTGTTTTTAATCTTTCAGGGATGAGTCTGCCGCTTATCTCTGCCTCTCCCTGTTTTTCTATATCTCCCGTCAACCAAATAGATGACCTCTGATTTCGGACCTCAAGCACACAACTCATGTCATTGGGCTTGCCCGAATACTTCTGCTCAAAAAGTGTTTCCTCATGCGGATGCCATATGAAGAATTCAACACCATCCCAAGTCCAACTTTGTCCAAAGCGACATGGAATAGCGGGAATTTTTCTTACTTGAAGATTTTTAATCAATGGATTATCGATAGGCAAAGAGCCCATCATCAAGTCAAAGCGAATACTCTTTAAAAGCGTAGCAGCGCCACCAATATGATCGCTATCACTGTGACTAATCACCATCCGATCTATCTGTTGAATTCCTCGTCCCCTCAAATACGGGAGAATAATTCTTTGCCCAGCATCATCCTTTTTGCCTTGAATTGGCCCGGTGTCATAAAGTAATCTTCTATTGGCAGTTTCAATCAGCACTGCCGTTCCCTGCCCGATATCTAGAACACTGGTCCTAAATTCCCCGTGGGCAAGATCAGATATACCCAATAATTCGTTAGGCGAAACAAATAATGGAATGGAAAAACACAAAGCCGTCAGCCTTGATCGCCAGCTATTGAGGACTGGTCCAGGCCTAATCGCATAAATAATTCCCATCCCGGAAATGAATAATATCCACCACTCAGGCTGTCTAGACCAGATCACAGACCAATTCCAACTTGCCATCCAGTCCAAGACAATTGCAAGGTACTCCATGGCAGCGTGCGCCGGCAATATCAACCATTTACCCAGAAATTCAGGTAAGAGAGCGCCCAAGATTGCTAAAGGAGTAACGATATAACTAACCAATGGAATAGCAAATGCATTGGCAAGTGGTGATACAAGGGATACTTGGTAAAACCAATACAAGGTGAATGGCAATAACGCAATAGTGACTACAGCCTGGACTCTGCAGGCTTCACGAAGCGCTTGAATCAATCTATGCGTCCAATGCACCTCCAACTCTTTGCCCGTTGGTATTCCTAACAAGCCTGAAGAATCTCCCATGGCATACAAGATGGCAGCAACCGCACCAAATGACAGCCAAAATCCTGGTGTGTAAGGAGCCATAGGATCAATTAGCAATACAAATGCTAAGGCCCACCACCAAATATCAAATGATCTGGGGTTTCTGCCAGACCACAATGCAAAGGCAACGACGCCAACCATATACATTGTTCTTTGTGCTGGTATTTGAAAACCAGCAAGCCAAGCATAAATAAATGCGGTCAGAAATCCTGAAATTGCAGCGACCTTACATACAGAAATAAGTAAGGGCCACTGGCGGCGGCGCCAAAAGAAGGCAGCCAAAGAGGCCCCAACCCCAGCTAACATCGTGACATGTAATCCCGAGATAGAAATGAGATGGCCAATACCAGTTGCATTAAATACTTGCCAATCATCTTGATCGATTGCATTTTGATCACCCATCACCAAGGCAACCAGCACACCTCCATAGCGAGCATTAGCAGGAAGCATCGAATGAATCTTCTTACGCAGGTGCCAGCGCGCTAACTCCATTCGTAACTCAAACTCTTCCCATCTAATATCTCTATCTAGTAATAACTGTCCAGATCTAATAGATCCGCTAGCGCCATAATTTTGATGAAATGCCCAACGTTCAAAATCAAAGGTATAGGGATTGAGAGAGCCATATGGTCTCTTCAGTTTTGCCCTGAAACGCCAACGCTGTCCAGGAATAATGTCGGATATATCTTGGGGATTTTTCCAGGCCGGTTGCCACCCTAAATAAATTCTCCTCGGAAAGCCCTCTAATACTTCAGCTCCAGATATCGCGCGATCCACTTCAAAGGAAAACCTTGCACCTTTAGGATTACTTTGCGGCAAGGCATCCACCCTTCCCTCAATCACTAATTCTTTACCTTCTAGATTTTCTGCAAGAGCATTTGCCAATCGGTCCTTAACAAATTGGGCATTCCAGGCAAATCCTAGCGAAAACATTAAGCCAATCATTGCAATCTTTTTCGCTAAAGAATGTGATCGCGGTAATAAGTAAATGACTATTAAAGATAGTCCGCCAGCGAATATACAAATCTCAAACCAATAGATGGGAAGCTTTGAAAAAAAGAATAGGAGCGATCCCCCGGCGATAAACGCCGTAATTGCTAAGCGCAAAAACTTAAGGGGCTAAATGAAGGCTTGAAATTTCAGCACATAGTGCCGACCAGCGTGGCAGCGCATGCATCGCATTACGCCATGCGACTGAAGAAAAATCAGCCTCGTTCATACCTCTAATAGAGGCCAACTCCTTTGCAATACGAGGAATAAAAGCGGGCTCATTGAATACAAATCCCTCCTCTTTGAGCCATGCAGGCGGAATGTCAGGTGCGTCTGTCTCGATAACGAAACTATCTATCGGCACTTCTTTTAAAAGCCTGCGAATCTGTAATGCACGCTCATAAGTAGCGGCGCCACCAAAGCCCAACTTAAACCCTAAGGCAATAAACTGCTGCGCCTGTTGAAAACTACCATTAAAGGCATGCGCTATTCCACTAGAGATGTTGCGCTGACGCAAAGCTTTCAAAATGGCATCTTGCGAGCGACGTACATGCAAAATAACTGGCAACTGATATTTCTGCGCCAAATTCAATTGCGCATCAAAAAAATATTCTTGCTTATTGGGATCAAGGCCCTCAACAAAATAATCTAAGCCAATCTCACCGATTCCAACGAAACGTGTATCTGAAAGGGATTTAATGACTTCCTGCTCAAGCGTCTCTATATCACCTTTTTGAGCTTGATTTGTGTATAGCGGATGAATTCCAAGGGTATAGACCAGGCCGGGAATTTCCTGGCTATATTGATGGGCAAGGGCTCTTACTTGTGAGCAATCGCCCACTTTGACTGCAGGTAGCAAAATTGCTTTTACATTCTTCTTCGCAGCAGCCTCTATTACTGACGATAGGCTATCTTTGAACTCTGGTGCATCTAAATGACAGTGCGTATCAATCCACATAGGCTGCTCACTCATGCCGAAAATGTCTTTAATACTCCGCGCTCTAAATGCAATATCCGATCGCAACGTTTAGCGCGCACAGGATCATGTGTCACGATGACAAATGCAGTACCTTGCTCTCGCGCGATATCTAACATGAGATCAAATACGCCATCTGCTGTTTCAGTATCTAAGTTACCGGTTGGCTCATCTGCCAATACACAAGCTGGATTGCCAACTAATGCTCTCGCTACAGCGACACGCTGACGCTCTCCACCTGAAAGCTCACCTGGAGTATGTAGTTCGCGAGCTGCTAAGCCAACAGCTCTAAGCATCTTACTGGCTCGTTCCATAGACTCATCATTATTTAAACCTCGAATGCGTAACGGCAAGGCAACATTCTCTACAGCACTAAATTCATCCAAGAGATGATGGAACTGATAGATAAATCCTAGAATTTGGTTACGAAGTTGATCAAGCTTCTTCACTGAAAGCTGGTTTAAATTGGATCCTGCTAACAATACAGATCCGGCACTTGGTGTATCTAAGCCACCCAAAAGATGAAGCAAAGTACTCTTACCAGAGCCAGAAGAACCTACTATAGCCACCTTCTCAGACGGCGTGACATCTAAATCAATGGCCTTAAGCACCTCTACCGCAGTTGATCCTTGCCCATAAGTCTTAGCCAAACCTCTTGCCACTAACACGAGCTTATTCTCTGTATTACTCATAGCGCAAGGCCTCTGCCGGTTGTACCTTAGCGGCACGACGACTCGGATAGAGTGTCGCTAGAACAGAAAGACCAAAAGCCATTAAGCCAACCGTAACTACATCGCTTAACCTAACATCTGATGGTAGCTCGCTGATGAAATAGACCTCACGTGGCAAGAAACGAACACGGAAAATGGCTTCAATTGCTGGAACAATGACATCAATATTGAGGGCAATGAGCAAACCTAACCCTACGCCAGCTAAAGAACCAAGAATTCCAATTGACAACCCTTGTACCAAAAAAATTCTTTGAATTAATCCAGGGCTTGCACCCATTGTTCTAAGAATAGCAATATCAGCCTGCTTCTCATTCACAGTCATCACCAATGTAGAAACCAAGTTAAATGCAGCAACCGCGATAATTAAAGTCAAGATAATGAACATCATCTTCTTTTCAGTTTGAACCGCGGCAAACCAATTGCGATTCGAACGTGACCAATCAGTCACCCATAATGCTTGCGGCACGATAGTGGCCAACTGATTAGCCACCTCGGGTGCACGCTGCATATCATCGATT
Source organism: Burkholderiaceae bacterium (assembly GCA_947448415.1). GTDB lineage: Bacteria > Pseudomonadota > Gammaproteobacteria > Burkholderiales > Burkholderiaceae > Polynucleobacter. The sequence goes on from CANFMT010000001.1 coordinate 183,343, forward strand.
TTGACGCGCAATCCAGACGGATCATGCAAGCGCAATAAGGCTGCAGCGTCCTTCCAGTGCATGATAGCTAAAGAACTATCGTATTCATAATGACCGCTATCAACAATGCCAACGACCTGAAGAGTGCGCATCCGCGGCATTGCGCCCGCAGGAGTTAAATCACTCTCAGGAACAATTAAATTAATTCGATCTCCCACATGCGCACCAACCATTGCTGCAAGTTGTGCGCCAAGAGCCACACCAAAGTTGCCAGGCTTAAGATCATCGATATTGCCAGCTATAAATTGTTTTGGTAAGTCAGAAACCTTGCCTTCTTCACTTGGCAAGATTCCTCGAATTGCGACGCCACGCATCACGCTTTCACGAGTCAATAATCCTTGCGAACTCACCATAGGCGCTACACCAACAACATGGGGCTGTTGAGATACCTTTAAAGCAAGTGGCTCCCAATTTTGTAAACCATCCGGAGAGCTTATTTCCACATGGGAAAGTACTGAAAGCATGCGATCACGCACCTCTTTCTGAAAACCATTCATCACCGAGAGAACCACAATCAGGGAAGCTACCCCCAATGCAATACCCGCAGTAGAGATCCCGGATATAAAAGAGAGAAAGCCGTCACGCTTTCCGACCGTCTTACGACGCTTGGATCGGGTATAGCGCAGGCCAATTTCTAGCTCAATAGGAAGTCTTAACATAGTCACAGTTTAGACAATTGGAGAGGCAAGCTGATGGAATATCTAAATGCCACCTAAAATCAGGGGAATGACTAGCTACTCCAAATCCCAGCCAAACACCGTTCGGCGCTTTACCCTGATGCTATCAGGGGAAGACGCCCTGGACGATCAGGAGGACAGCTCTTGCCCTATTAAAGGCCTACCCCATGAACGCTATTTACTGGGAGATAAAGCCCCATTGGCCCCGGTTTTGCTGTTAGGGCTATCAAATCAAGCTATTAAGTCAGCCGACGTTATTGCCTGTCTACAGCCGGTTCATCTCCACGCTACGAGAGATCACTTAATTCTGATGGGGCAAAACGAGATTGACCTTACAGGAGAAGAATCTGCGCAACTACTTAAAGTAGCTCTGCCTTTTATCGAAGAAGATTTTCAAAGCAGCATTTCCTTTGAAGATAGAAGGTACTGGTTTATTCCAGCAGGGCCATTTGCGAGTTTAGCCAGCTATAGCGTTGATCAAGCACACGGCCGTAACATTGATTGGTGGATGCCACGCGACACAAACGAGGAAGGCATCGCAAAGCGTTGGCGCAAACTACAGAATGAAATTCAGATGCTTTGGCACATTGGTCCTGTCAATGAGGAACGCGAACAACGCGGCATGCCCAGCATTAACTCAGTCTGGATTAGCGGCATTGGCAAACTCGATGACGTGCAAGCACCCGATGCATTAAAGCAATCACGACTTCTCATTGGCGAGCATCCCTTATTAATTGGTATGGCAAGCTTATTGAAGCTTGAGCATAAAAATGCATTCGATGAAAAAACGCTAGATGGTGTCTTTGCATGGCTTGACCAGCCACAATTAGCCTGGCCTCATTTAAGTAAGGCGCTACAAGATAAACACCTAGATGAAATATTGATCATTGATTTTCCAAACGGTAAAACTCGTGAACGTATTTTGACTGTCAAAGATTTATACAAAAAAACTTGGACTTTCTGGAAAAAAACTGAGTCTCTCACCTGGAAAGAAATTACTCAATCATGAGTCTCTTTTCTCAACGTCCTTTTTCCGAGCGCACAGCAAATTGGCTAGCTCAAAGTGGGCTACACCCAATACTAGCAAGGTTGTACGCTGCGCGAGGCCTGCAGTCACCAGAAGAGCTCTCGCTTGATTTAAAGCAACTGCTTTCGCCAATCGAATTAAAGGGTTGCATTGAAACAGCTTCGCTTCTTGCTGACATCCTTGAAAAAAATGAGTCTATACTCATCGTCGCCGATTACGATTGCGATGGCGCCACTGCTTGTGCGGTAGGTGTACGAGGCTTGCGCCTATTAGGTGGCTCAGAAACCCAAATTCAGTTTTTAGTACCCAATCGCTTCACAATGGGTTATGGCCTTACGCCAGAGGTCGTTGAATTAGCAGCACAGCAAAACCCCAAACCTAAATACCTCATTACAGTTGATAACGGCATTGCCAGTGAAGCCGGCGTAGATCGTGCACGCGAACTTGGTATGGAGGTCATTGTCACCGATCATCATCTTCCCGGCGATCACCTACCTAAAGCGCTTGCAATTGTGAACCCTAATCAACCGGGTTGCACCTTTCCAAGCAAAGCACTTGCTGGTGTTGGTGTCATGTTTTATTTACTGGTTGCGCTCCGTGCCGAGCTACGTAAACGCGGTAAATTTACTAATGAAAATCAGCCAAAGGTAGAGAATTTATTAGACCTTGTCGCCTTAGGAACCGTTGCAGATGTTGCGCAACTAGATCGTAACAATCGAGTCTTGGTTTCCAATGGCTTAAAGCGTATTCGAGCGGGAATATCACAACCTGGCATTCAGGCACTCTTTCAAGCAGCAACAAGAGACCCACGCAAAGCAAATACTTTTGACTTAGGTTTTGCGATTGGCCCCAGACTCAATGCAGCTGGACGACTAGCCGATATGACTTTAGGTATTCGCCTGCTTCTGACTGATAGCACTGATGAAGCGATAACCCTAGCTTATGAACTGGACCGCATTAATCGTGAGCGACGCGTGATTGAAACAGGTATGCAAGAAACTGCCCTCTCCCATCTTGCTGAAGATCAGCTTTCAGGAACCATGGCTGAGCGCACCAGCATCTGCTTATGGAATCCCGAGTGGCATCAGGGCGTCGTTGGCATTGTGGCCTCGCGTCTGAAGGAGCGCTTCAATCGACCAGCAATTGTTTTTGCTCCAGCTGATGGCAGCACTGGTGAAGAATTACGAGGATCAGGTCGTTCGCTAACTGGCTTTCATTTAAGAGATGCCCTAGATCTTGTTTCCAAACGAGAGCCTGGGTTAATTCTCAAGTTTGGGGGTCATGCGATGGCGGCTGGCCTCACCATTCGAAAAAGTGATTTTGATAAATTTGATACCTGCTTTCAGGGGGTAGCATCCGAGTTGCTAACCGACGAATTACTAGAGCGACGCCATGCGCATGATGGTGGCCTGGAATTGTCAGAATTTACTCCTGAAATAGGCGATCTACTGGCCGAAGAAATCTGGGGCCAAGGTTTTCCCCAGCCGGTTTTCTATGGGGAGTTTGAAATTACTCAACAAAGCCTCATGAAAGAGAAGCACCTGCGTTTGATGGTCCGACCCTTAGGTAATGGAACCCCATCAAAACCATTGACTGCCGTTTGGTTTAACCGGACGCAAAGCCTGCCAGCCACAGCAAAATTGGCTTATCGCTTGGTAACCGACCGCTACCAGGGACAAGCCCGCGTGCAACTCATGATCGAGGCTCATGACGAGGCTCCCACCCCTTAGGAGCTTGATGCAATAACCCCCTTATAATTAGGGGATGGAAGCTGAACAACTAAACACAATATCAAATACCTTGTCTGACCTGCTCACTCGTGAGCAAGCTCTTCGGGGGTATCTTTGACTTCGAAGTAAAGTCACGTCGCCTTACTGAAGTTAACTCTATTTTGGAAGATCCCACTATTTGGGATGATCAAAAAAAGGCGCAAGCGCTGGGCAAGGAAAAGAAGTTGCTCGACGGCGTTGTTGCCACTCTTACTGACCTCAATACCAATATCACTGGCGCTATCGAACTATTCGATATGGCAAAAGAAGAGAGTGATTTTGAGACCATTGCCGCAATTGAGCAAGATGTTGAAAATTACAGCAAGATCGTCAATGATCTTGAATTCCGTCGCATGTTTCATAATGAGATGGATTCATGTAATTGCTTTATTGACATTCAAGCTGGTGCCGGTGGCACAGAAGCCTGTGACTGGGCCAGCATGCTTTATCGCCAATACCTCAAGTATTGTGAACGCAAAGGCTATAAAACAGAAATTCTGGAAGAGTCTGATGGCGATGTTGCCGGCATTAAAAGCGCGACGATCAAAGTTGATGGGGAATATGCCTACGGCCATCTTCGCTCTGAAACTGGCGTACATCGCTTAGTACGTAAATCACCGTTTGATTCATCTAACGGCCGTCACACTTCATTTGCCTCAATTTATGTCTATCCAGAGATTGATGACTCTATAGAAATTGATGTCAATCCCGCTGATATTCGTACCGATACCTATCGCGCCTCCGGAGCCGGTGGCCAGCACATTAATAAAACTGACTCCGCAGTACGCCTAACCCATATCCCCACAGGCATTGTGGTGCAATGCCAGAACGATCGAAGCCAGCACCGCAACCGCGCAGAAGCAATGAGCATGCTGAAATCTCGCCTTTATGAGCACGAGATGCAAAAGCGTCGCGCCGAACAAGACAAGTTAGAAGCCAGTAAAACAGATGTAGGTTGGGGCCATCAAATCCGCTCCTATGTTTTAGATCAAAGTCGCATTAAAGATTTACGCACTAACGTTGAGATCTCCAATACTCAAAAAGTATTGGATGGAGATCTTGATGCCTTTATTGAAGCCAGCCTGAAACAAGGCGTTTAATTACCTCACCTTATATGAACGACAAAGTGAACTCAAACACTACACAACAAGCTCCTGAAGCGGTTGATGAAAATCACATCATTGCAGAACGCCGCGAAAAGCTTGCCAAGCTACGTCAAAACGGCGTTGCATTTCCAAATGACTTTGTGCCTACACATTTATCTGCTGATCTGCATGCGCACTACGATAGCCTCACTAAGGAAGAATTAGCGGCCAAGAAAATTCATGTAAAAGTTGCTGGTCGCATGGTTCTGAAGCGGGTGATGGGTAAGGCTAGCTTTGCAACGATTCAAGATCGTAGCGGTCAGATCCAGTTCTACATTAATGATGAGCTCAGTGGCGCCGATATTCATGCAGCCTTCAAGCACTGGGATATGGGCGACTTTATTGCTGCTGAAGGCAATCTCTTTAAGACCAATAAAGGTGAGCTATCAGTTGAGTGCAGTAATCTGCGCCTCCTTAGCAAATCATTGCGCCCATTACCAGATAAGTTCCATGGTCTCTCAGACCTTGAAACTAAATACCGTCAGCGTTACGTCGATTTGATTGTCAACCCAGAAAGTCGCAACACCTTTAAAGCACGCAGCAACGCTATTGCCTCCTTGCGTCGTCATATGCTTGATGCTGACTTTATGGAAGTTGAAACGCCAATGCTCCACCCAATTCCCGGTGGTGCTGCAGCAAAACCATTTATCACCCACCACAATGCCTTGGATATGCAAATGTTTTTGCGTATCGCTCCCGAGCTTTATCTCAAGCGCTTGGTAGTGGGTGGATTTGAGCGCGTATTCGAGATTAATCGCAATTTCCGTAACGAAGGCGTAAGTCCACGTCATAACCCAGAATTTACGATGATGGAGTTCTATGCTGCCTATACAGATTACCGCTGGCTCATGGACTTTACCGAAGGCTTAATTCGTGCGGCAGCAATTGATGCCCAAGGTACTGCAGTATTAACTCATCAAGGCCGTGAGCTCGATCTCAGCAAGCCATTCCAACGCCTCACCATTAGCGAAGCTATCCTCAAATATTGTGGTCAATCAGGCAAGAACTATGAAGCGGCACAATTAGAAGATGATGCATTCATTCGCGCAGAACTAAAAAAAGGTGGTGAGAATCCAGATACCCCGACATTGAAGAATGCTGGTATTGGCGCCCTACAACTCGCCCTATTTGAATTGGTTGCCGAAGAGCACCTTTGGGAACCAACCTACATCATTGATTACCCCATTGAAGTCAGCCCGCTTGCAAGAGAGTCTGATACTCGCCCTGGCATTACAGAGCGCTTCGAACTATTCATTACTGGCCGTGAAATTGCCAATGGCTTTTCTGAGTTAAATGATGCCGAAGATCAAGCCAATCGCTTCCGCAAGCAAGTTGAACAAAAGGAAGCCGGGGATGAAGAAGCAATGTACTTTGATAGCGATTTCATTCGCGCTCTTGAATACGGCATGCCTCCAACAGGTGGATGCGGCATTGGTATTGATCGTTTAGTGATGCTTCTTACCGATGCACCCAATATTCGTGATGTGATTCTCTTTCCGCATTTGCGACGCGAAGAAGAGTAAGCTCTTCCGTAAAGAAAAAGAGAGGCAGTTGCCTCTCTTTTTTTACCCAGCAAAAAATCGGCTAAGCAATAAATAGATAAATTGCCGCTACAGCCATGATGCCTGTAGCTAACCATCCCAATATTTTCATGGCGGGACTTGCAACATAGAATCCCATTAATGAAGTTTTTGATGAAAGCAACATAATTGCAATCATCAAAGGCACTGCAACAATGCCATTGATTACAGCACTCCAAAAAAGTGCTTTCATAGGGCTTATAGGAGAGTACTGAATTAAGAGCGCGCCCAAAACACTCACTGCAATAATTGAATAAAACTTGCTTGCTTGAGTCGCCGAATCTTCCAAACTAGATCGCCATCCAAATACTTCGGATAAAGCATATGCAGCAGATCCCGCCAGAACAGGGACACCCATGAGGCCAACACCTAGTATTCCCAATGCAAATAGTAAAAATGCAAACTCTCCTGCAAGTGGACGTAATGCAGATGCGGCCTGTGCAGCAGTATTAATATCGTATATACCAGCCGCATGCAAAGTAACACCCGTAGCCAAGATGATGCAATAAGCGGCTACATTTGAATACAGCATGCCACTCCAAGTGTCCCATTGAATTCTTCTGAGTTCCATCTTGGCATCAGCTCTACCGCCATCAAATAGACTGACTTCATTGCGAAGATGCATATCCTCGACTTCCTGGGAAGCCTGCCAAAAAAACAAATAAGGACTAATCGTTGTTCCGAAGATCCCTACAACGACTGCAGCTGATTCGCCATTCCAAGTAAAACTTGGGAAAAATGTACTCCAAATTACTTTGCTCCACGGAACATGAACTGTAAATAAAACTGCCCCATAGGCTAACAATGACAAAGATAGCCATTTCAGAAAGAAAACATAATGTCGATATGGGATAAATATTTGTAAAGCTACAGTCAGCAATACAAAAACAAAGGTCATGATGTGCCAATTCACACCGGTAACCAACTGCGCGACCTCACCCATTGCCGCAATATCCGCAGCAATATTTAAAATATTTGCTATCAACAGCAACAGGACAAGTGAAATCAGAATCAGTGGATGAAATGCAATCTTCATATTTGCGGACAGTCCACGTCCTGTCACCCGACCAATACGAGCGCACAGCACCTGAATCGTTGCCATTAAGGGATAGGCCAAGGGCATTGTCCAGAGCATGTTGAATCCAAATTGCGCGCCCGCTTGGGAGTAAGTAACAATTCCACTAGGATCATCGTCAGCGACCCCCGTAACTAAACCAGGCCCTACCCTTGATAATGGATGAAGCTTAATGCGAAGCCAAATATCTGATAACTTCATAACGCAAGCAAGGCTAATGTATTCATTAGTTCAGTGTAGCGCCTAATAAATAATCAAGAACACTAAATAAAATAGGCCCATAAAGGGCCCATTTCTGAATCTGCTGCCCAAGACTTATAGCTTCTTATTAAAGCTATATTGCGCAAAGGCCTGTTCAGCAACGTTAAACCACTGAACCTCCATATTTCTGAAGGCACGATAGTCATCAAATATTTTTTTGAACTGAGGATTCTTGGCAGACTCTTCAGCATATGTATCTTGGGTTGCCTTAAAGCAAGCATCTAATACTGAAGTATTGAATTTTCTCAATACCGCACCATTTTGCAAAAGACGTTGCAATGCAGGTGGATTGAGCGCGTCGTACTTAGCGCACATATCCACATGAGCTTCATAGCAAGCAGCTTCCCATGCAGCCTGATATGCAGGTGGCAATGCATCCCATTGCTTTTTATTCACCAGAAATGACAGGCCAGCAGCTCCTTCCCAGAATGCCGGGTAGTAATAATTTTTAGCGACTTTAGCAAGACCTAGCTTTTCATCATCATAAGGACCTACAAACTCAGCAGCATCAATCGTGCCTTTTTCTAGGGCTGAATAAATTTCCCCAGCTGGCAATTGCTGTGGAACAACGCCCAACTTTGCCAATACTTGACCAGCAAATCCAGCAATGCGGAACTTCAAACCTTTAAGGTCCTCCGGCGATTTAATTTCCTTGCGAAACCAACCACCCATCTGAGTACCCGTTTGACCGCCTAAAAAATTAACGATGTTATAACTTGCATAAAGTTCACGCATTAGCTTCATGCCATTGCCTTGAAGCATCCAGGCTGTTTGTTGACGTGCAGTCATACCAAATGGAGCGGCAGTATCAAAGATAAATGCACTATTTTTGCCTAGGTAGTAGTAACTGGCCGTGTGACCGCACTCAACAGTGCCATTTTGTACGGCGTCCAATACCTGTAACGCGGGCACAACCTCACCCGCAGCAAATACTTTGACATTAAATTTACCGTCAGTTGCCTTACGTAAGGCGCTAGCAAATACTTCAGGCGTGCCAAATAGCGTATCTAAAGATTTAGGGAAACTTGAAACCAGTCGCCAGTTTAGCGTTGGCAAGTTTTGAGCAATTGATGGCGTGGCTAAGGTAACTGCACCAGCACCAATAGTTGCTTTTTTTAAAAATGAACGTCTTTGCATCGCAATCCCCTCCAAATATGATTTATTTTCCACCAACCGTCATTGAACCAATCAGGATAGAACCCGTTTCCTTAGTTCCCCGAATTAAGGTATCGCTACCAATCAACTCAATATCTAATAGCATATCGCGCAAATTACCGGCAATAGTGACTTCCTCAACTGGATACTGAATTTCTCCATTTTCAACCCAATATCCAAATGCTCCTCGTGAGTAATCCCCAGTAACGAAGTTCACGCCCTGACCCATTAATTCGGTAACGAGTAATCCAGTACCCATCTCTTTGAGCAAAGCTGGCAAGCCTCCTTTTGGAGTCTTCTTACTTTTCAGTGTGAGGTGATGAGACCCTCCTGCATTACCAGTTGTTTGCATACCCAATTTTCGAGCTGAATAGGTGGACAAAAAGTAGCCCTCTAAAATTCCTTTGTCTACTACAGTTCGTGCACTTGTCCTCACACCCTCCTCATCAAATGGGGCGCTACCTGTCATTGATTTGAGATGAGGATTCTCAAACAGACTGACGTGCTTAGGTAATACTTGCTTACCCAGACTATCTAACAAGAAACTAGAGCGACGATATAAGGATCCTCCAGAAACGGCCTGAACCAAACCACCCAATAGGCCTGCCGCTAAAGGGGCTTCAAAAATTACCGGGCAACGACGTGTAGTAAGAGATCTTGCTTTTAGTCTTGATAAAGCTCGCTCTGCTGCGTATCTACCGATTGCCGCGGGATCTGCTAACTCTTCAGGAATGCGCGAACTGGAATACCAATCATCACGCTGCATCGAAGATTTCTTGCCGCCTGCATTAGCAATGGGAGCACAAGAGATGTAATGTCGAGAAAAAGGGTAGCCGCCCATAAATCCATGAGACGTACCCATCATAAAATGTGCATGATGCGCAGAAACAGATGCTCCATCACTATTTTGAATTTGCTTACTGACTGAGAACGCAGCACCTTCTGCAGTACGTGCAATTTCTACTGCATGTGCCGCATCAATATTCCAAGGATGAAACAAATCTAAATCGAGTGGATTTTTTTCCAATAACTCTCGCTCCGCCGGTCCAGCACAAAGATCTTCAGCTGTATGTTGGGCAATATGATATGCAGCATCAACTGTTGCCTTAAGAGATTCCTTGGAAAAATCACTGGTACTGGCATTGCCGCGGTGATGGCCTAAAAAGACGGTTACCCCCACCTGCTTATCAAGACTTTGCTCAATAGTTTCTACCTCACCCTTACGAACTGTGACAGAGAGTCCTTGGCCTTCAGAAACCTCGGCAATGGCATCAGAGGCACCCCTTCTTTTGGCCTCTTTGAGCATGAAATCAATAATTTCTTGAAACTGGTTGGATGTATATGTAAACATGCCCTAATAATAGCTAGAATAGAAACATGAAGCATACCGAAGCCTGGAAGCGAAGCGCTCCAAACGAACTCAAAATTGGCCTAATTTCCATCTCCGATAGAGCCAGCAAAGGGATCTACCAAGACGAAGGTATCCCAGCCCTCCAGAAATGGCTGATGAAGGCCGTGAGCAACCCCTGTGTATTCCATGAGCGTTTAATTGCTGATGAGTCTGAAATCATCACTGAAAGCATTGTGGAGCTAGTTGATGAGCTGGCTTGTGACTTAGTTCTCACTACCGGGGGCACCGGCCCCTCCCTTCGAGATGTGACCCCTGAGGCCACTAGGGATGCTGGAACGCGCGAGATGCCTGGATTTGGCGAGCAAATGCGCCAAATTAGCCTGAAGTTTGTCCCCACAGCAATTCTGTCAAGACAAACCGCCGTTTTGCGAGAAATTGAAGGTCACGCCGCCCTCGTTATTAACCTGCCTGGGCAACCCAAGGCCATAGCCGAAACTCTTGAGGGCTTAAAAGATGCCGACGGAAAATCCATTGTTCCCGGGATCTTTGCTGCAGTACCTTATTGCATCGATCTTATTGGTGGCCCCTATATCGAGACGAATGAGGAAGTCATCAAAGCCTTTAGACCAAAAAGTGCGGTCAAAAAATAAGTCGAAATCTTATTTTTAACCTGGCAATGGGACAATAAATTTCTCTCTGTAGTACTTAAGCTCTTCGATTGACTCCTCAATATCAGCTAAGGCGGTATGCGCCTGCTTCTTGGTAAAACCCTTTACTAACTCCGGATGCCAACGCTTACATAGCTCTTTAAGTGTGGAGACATCGATATTTCGATAGTGAAAATAAGCTTCTAATTTAGGCATGTATTTGGCCATGAAACGTCTGTCCTGACCAATCGTATTGCCGCACATTGGCGCAATTCCTGGCTTAATGTATTTTTTCAAAAAAGCAATACATTCAGCCTCTACGCTTGCCTCATCCATCGTTGATGCTTTGACCTTTTCAATCAAACCGGAACGACCATGCGTACCTTTATTCCAAGCATCCATTGCATCTAGTACCGCATCACCTTGATGCACCACCCATACTGGGGCAGTTGCAATAGTGTTGAGATAGGCATCAGTCACAATAATGGCAATCTCCAGAATCCTCTCGTTTTCCGGGTCTAAGCCCGACATTTCCATGTCCACCCAGATCAGATGCTCGTTTGGAGGTGCAGTCTTACTGGCCGGTGTAGTTGCTGTGTTAGTTTGTTCGCTCATATCTATAATGATCTCATGACATTCACAATTATTTTTCTAATCGCATTTATCGCCAGTTTTGGCCTTCGCCACTGGTTATCCCAACGTCAAATTCGCTATGTTTCGCTGCATCGCAATGCCGTTCCGGAAGAGTTCTCCCAAAAGGTAACCTTGGCCGAGCATCAAAAAGCTGCCGACTACACGATTGCCAAATTACGACTGGGGATCTTAGAAAATGGAGTAAGCGCCATTATTTTAATTGCCTTCACTTTATTGGGCGGCTTACAAATTCTCAATATGGCCCTATTGCAATTCTTTGGCGAGGGCATTCCCCAGCAAATGGCTTTGCTCATTTCCGTTGTCCTCATCTCCGGCGTTATCGATATTCCCTTTTCTTGGTACAAACAGTTTCACCTTGAAGAGCGCTTTGGCTTTAATCGCATGAGCAAAAAATTATTTTTTAGCGACATGATAAAAGGTCTCGGTGTTGGGGGCGCCATTGGCACTCCTTTGCTTTGGGTAATCTTGACATTAATGGCTCAGGCAGGAGACTACTGGTGGCTTTGGGCCTGGAGTGTACTAACTGCATTTAGCCTTCTCATGCAGTGGATCTTCCCAACCTTTATTGCACCTATCTTTAATAAGTTCCAAGCATTGGAAGATGGTCCACTAAAGACTCAAATTGAGGCACTACTCAAACGCTGTGACTTTGCTAGCCAAGGCTTGTTTGTTATGGATGGCAGTAAACGTAGCGCCCATGGTAACGCCTTCTTTGCGGGAATGGGTAAAGCGAAACGAATTGTGTTCTTTGACACATTGATTGAGAAACTCAATCCGGGTGAGGTTGAAGCGGTCCTTGCCCATGAACTAGGTCATTTCAAATGCAATCATATTCGCAAGCGTTTATTGGTTTCATTTGTACTGAGCTTTGGGATGTTTGCTTTATTGGGCTGGATCAGCACACAATCATGGTTTTATACAGACCTAGGTGTCATGCCCAACCTCAATGGCTATAACGGTGGATTAGCGCTAGCACTATTTATGCTGGTATCCCCAGTCTTTAGTTTCTTCTTCACGCCACTTGGAAGCCTGGCTTCACGCAAACATGAATACGAGGCTGATGGCTTTGCTGCTGAAAAATCTTCGGCAAAAGATTTGATTTCTGCGCTAGTCAAACTGTATCAAGATAATGCTTCAACCCTAACGCCAGATCCAATCTATACCGCCTTTTACAGCTCCCATCCTCCAGCACCGCTGCGCATTGCAAACCTTCAGCGCTTTAGTTAAGTCATCTTCGTTTCATGGATCAATTTCACGCGCTACTTACTGCCTCATATGGCAGACATTATTTAGCGCAGCGTTTAGTTACAGATGCACATGGAAATAAATCTCCGACTGGTCCTTTACTACAAGTAAGCACTCCAGCAAAACAGCATATTGGCGCTGTCGGAGACCATATGCTGCTAGAGATGACCTCTGCTGATCAGGCACGCATCATTCAAATTGAGCCTCGAGAAAATATTCTTTATCGATCAGATGCATTCAAGAGCAAAATTATTGCTTCTAATGTTGATCAGATTTTGGTTGTACTGGCAACGCAGCCTGCGTTTTCGCCAGACTTACTTGGTCGGGCTGTTGTAGCTGCTGAAGCGAATCAAATCGGACTGCATATTCTTTTAAATAAATGTGACCTTAAGGATAATCTTGAGCACGCTCGGAAAATCATTGCCCCATACGAGCGTATAGGCTATCCAGTAAGTGAGGTATCTGCCAAATTTGACCTTGCATCAATTGATGCTCTTCAAGCAGCCTTAAAAGGTAAGGTCTCCGTGTTTGTTGGCCAGTCTGGCATGGGTAAATCCAGTCTACTCAATGCTTGGGTACCCAATGCTGCTGCCCTCACCCAAGAATATTCTGTACGCCTTGATACGGGCAAACACACCACAACAGCTTGTCGCTATTTTGAATTACCAGAGAGTTGGGGTAGAGATACTAATGGTAGGCTAGGCGCCTTAATTGACTCCCCTGGCTTTCAGGAGTTTGGCTTGGCCCACATGTCAGTTAGCGAATTGCAACATGCCTTTAGAGAGTTCAAAGCTTTGCTTGGCAAATGTCGCTTTCATAACTGTGCTCACCAATCAGAACCGGATTGTGCAGTACGCGATGCGGTAGATAAAAATGAAATAGCGCCAGAAAGACTAGCGCTATTTAGACAACTTCACTCCGACTCAAAAACAGCGGATACGCAAATTCAAGGAATTAGCCAAGCCAAAGAGCGATGGTCAGCATTAGCAACAAAGCCATCCAAGCGATAACTAAGCGCCAAACTAAGCCAACTGCAGAACGCATTGTGCGCTCAGTAGGCTCAAGCCCCACCTCATAAACTTGTGGCTCACCAGCCTCTGCCATACGCAAAGCTTCATCACTATCAGGTTCGCTTAATGGCTCGCCTAAACGAACGCCCAGAGCCCCACTTCCGGCAGCAAGAATTACTGCAGATAAAGAGTCAGACCATTTTTGCGTCAAGTAACGCCAGCCATAAACAGCGCCTTCGAAATTACCAACAATGGCAAAGCCCATTGCAGTAATACGCGCAGGAATCCAATCTAGTACATAAAAGAAATGACGTGCAGATTCACTAAGGTTGTAGTCGCCACGCTCTGACCAACGCTGAGAAGCGATATCTGCCAAGCGATAAAGAACAACTCCAGCCGGACCCATTGGCATCATGAACCAAAACAATACGCCAAATACATGATGATGCGAACCAATAATTGCACGCTCAAGCGCTAAGGAAATGACTTCAGTTTCTGAGAGATTTGACGTGTCTAGCTCTGGGCCATACCAATCGCCTAGAGCGGTACGAGCAGCGGGCAAATCATGAGACTCAATTGCTTCATGGACCGCCGTAAAGGAGTGACTGAATTGTCTAAAGCCAAAAAATAAATACGCAATGACTACGTTCCAGAGAAACCCCAGGATTGGATAAGTCACCATACAGGTGACATAAACCATAAACACTAAAAATGTAGGCAGAACAAAGGCTACCAAACAGGCCATGCGAGCACCAACTGGACTTGCACCATCCTCAGTCTTGCCACCAAATTCACCGGCAACCCAATCTAACCACCGAGCACTTAATCGCGCTATCCAATGGTTTGCAGTTACTGGGCGATATTGCTCAGCAATCAGGGCGAAGAGAATAGAAAAGAAAGTCATACTTTTAATAAATGATAAAGGTTACGTAACATTCCCGCAGTAGCACCCCAAATAAAGCGGTCCTCATAAGGCATTGCATAAAAACGACGGCTACCCTGCTCACTTTGCCACAATCTAACCTGATGGTTTGATGGATCCAACAAAAAGCTCAAGGGGACTTCAAAAACATCTGCCACTTCAAACTCATCTAAGACATATTCTGCCTGAGCTTGGACCAATCCCACCACTGGTGTAACGCTATAGCCAGAAACCGTCAAGTATTCAGGTAAATGCCCAATAATCTCTACTCGATCTGGGTCCAAACCAATTTCTTCCTGACTTTCACGTAAAGCAGTGTCATATGGGCTTGAGTCTTGAGCATCCATACGGCCCCCAGGAAAGCTAATTTGCCCAGCATGATCACGCAAATGATTAGTGCGTTGAGTCAGTAATACCCATAAACCATCTTCCTTAAGCAATAAAGGAATCAGTACTGCGGCTTTTGTAACTTTTCCTGCCTGCTCACGCTTGGCAATAATATCGGATGCAATGACATGGCGATTCTCATCAGTAATTTCTAACTGCCATTCAGGCGGCGAAAGAAAACGCTCTCTCAAGTGAGCTGGATCTAGAAACTCTTTTGCTACCTGCTTTTCATCTAAACATACTTTATGAATTGGCACAGCTTGCGCGTCAAAACCCGCGGGCGCCGCAACATTCATTGCGTAGTCTTCGGGGCTTGAGGTCTTGGTCATTTGGATATTCTAAGGCAACAAAAAAGGCGACCTAGGCCGCCTTTTTTGTTTGCATCAAAGCAGCAATTATTCAGCAGCTACAGCAGCTGTTGGTTTTACACGTGCTTGAAGCTTTTCTTTAATACGTGCTGACTTACCAGAACGATCACGCAAGTAGTACAACTTAGCGCGACGTACGTCACCGCGACGCTTAACTTCAACGCTAGCAATTAATGGTGAGTATGTTTGGAAAGTACGCTCAACGCCTTCACCAGAAGAAATCTTACGCACGATAAAGCTGGAATTGAGTCCGCGATTACGCTTAGCAATCACAACGCCTTCAAAGGCCTGGGTACGCTTACGTGTACCTTCAACAACGTTTACGCTAACAACTACTGTGTCGCCAGGAGCAAAGCTTGGCAATACTTTGTTAGCACTTAAGCGAGCAATTTCTTCTTGCTCAATTTTTTCGATCAAATTCATTTTTAATCCTTAAACATCTTATTAGCGTTTAATCCCGAGATATAAATCAACGGACCTAACAGAGGATGCAGTTAAAACAATTTCACTAAACCAAAAACCAAACCACCTATTCACTACTGAAGAAACTAAAAGTATTCACAGCGAGCGAAGAAATTGTTCATCTTCTCGGGTTAGCAACCCTTTGGCTCTAGCCGAATCAATTAAGTCCGGCCTTAACCTTAACGTCAGCTCTAAAGACTTCTGCCGACGCCAATCCGCTATTTTAGCGTGATGTCCGCCTAAAAGCACGTCTGGGACAGATAAATTTTCATATATTTCAGGGCGGGTGTAGTGCGGATAGTCCAAAAGACCATTCATAAAGCTATCCTGAGTAGCTGATTCGCCATCCCCAAGGGCCCCAGGAATCAGTCTCATTACCGCATCCATCATTGCCATTGCCGGGATTTCACCGCCAGAAAGCACAAAATCCCCAATAGAAAGCTGTAAATCGACGTTTCGGTCAACAAAACGTTGATCTATAGCCTCATATCGACCGCAAATAAAGGTTAAATTGCCGTAATTGAGGACATCTGCTGCTATCTTTTGAGAAAACCTCTCTCCCTGAGGAGCTAATAGGCAAATAGGACCGCTTTTTATACCTACATCATGGTGGGCAGCTTTAATGCCTGCAATCGCATCTTCTAGAGGTTTAGCCATCATCACCATGCCAGGACCGCCGCCATAAGCACGGTCATCCACCGTTTTACGGGGGTCCGAACAAAAGTCACGTGGATTCCAAAGATGGACACTGGCCAATGATTGTTGGCATGCGCGCCCAGTAACACCCCACTGCGTTAAAGCAGAGAACATTTCCGGAAATAGGGTCACGACATCAAAGCGCATATCAGCCTCAATTTATCTTTGAGTTTTATTGCCAGTCTGACTGCCAGTCAAGGGTAATAGTTTTGTTTGGCAAGTCGACGTTTTGCACCACCTCTTTTACAAATGGCACTAGATATTTAATAGTCTTAGTTTCTAGGTCGCCAATAGCAATCACACCATGTGCTCCATTCTCAGTAATATCTATGACGTCACCTAAAACCTCATCTTGCAAGTTAATTGCCTTACATCCAATCAGATCAATCCAGTAATAAGAATCTGCATCTGCTTTTGGAAACGCATCGCGCGCAACTAAAATGCGTGCACCCTTCAGTGCAAGCGCCTGATCGCGATCAGTCACACCATCTAATGCAAGCACAACATTACCGCTATGCATTTTGGCGCTCTTGACTTTGTATTGCGTAAGAGAGGCTTCTTCATGCAATACTGAAACACCCGTATCCCTGCGTGGGATAAGGGAAAGCCAAATAGTCTTAGAGGATAAAAGTGCAACAGGCTCAGGTGAGTGAGGTCTAACCTTCACTTGGCCTTGCAAACCTTGCGCCTCAGAAATGGCGCCAAGTTCAATCAAATCATTTAGGGAAGGCGCACTCATTTGTAAGACACCTTATTTTCCCGAAATAGAACTACTGATAAATCCTGCCACTAAAAACCCCATCGCATGGATGAAGTTTTTAGCAAATGAATATTAAACAGCTGGATTGTTTTTGATCAAACGAACAACGGTTGGAGATACTTGCGCACCAACACCAGTCCAGTAAGTCAAACGATCTTGAGCAATGCGCATTGCTTGCTCGGATGCGGCTGCTTGTGGATTGAAGTAACCAATACGCTCGATAAAGTTCGAGTCACGACGGTTGCGCTTATCAGTAGCAACGATGCTGTAAAAAGGGCGCTTCTTAGAACCGCCGCGTGCCAGTCGAATGACGACCATACTTATTCCTTAAAATCTAAAATGAAAACAGGTTGATTACAACCCAATGAAATTTCTACAAAAAA
>CANFMT010000002.1 GCA_947448415.1 Burkholderiaceae bacterium
CATGGCTTTGATCCATTCCGCATTCCTAGCAAGTTCGCCATGAAAGATGGACAGTATCAAGCGAACAAACTACTAGAGAGATATCAAGCTGATGGAAATCCATTGCCAGAATCGGTAGCAATGGTTCTTTGGGGTACAGATAACCTTAAAACTGAAGGTGGTCCAATTGCTCAAATCTTTGCCTTAATGGGCGCGTTGCCACGCTTTGATAGTTTTGGAAGATTAGCTGGCGCGCAATTGATACCGCTAGAAGAGTTAGGCCGTCCCCGCATTGACGTGATGGTTTCCATTTCGGGAATCTTTAGAGATCTCATGCCCTTGCAAATCAAGATTTTGGCTGAAGCTGCTTATTTAGCAGCAGCAGCAGATGAGCCCATTGAACAGAATTTCATTCGTAAGCATGCGCTTGCCTATCAAAAGACCAATAGTTGTGATTTAGAGACTGCAGCATTACGTGTCTTTGGAAATGCTGAAAGCGCCTATGGTGCAAACGTCAATATGATGATTGATAACGGTCTGTGGCAGGATGAAAATGAATTAGCAGAAACCTATACTCGCCGCAAAAGCTTTGCTTATGGAAGATCTGGTAGGCCAGTGGTACAAAGTGAATTGCTAAATTCTATCCTTGCAGATGTCGAGTTGACTTATCAAAATCTCGACTCCATCGAATTGGGTGTAACAACCATCGATACTTATTTTGATACCTTAGGCGGGGTCAGTCGTGCTGTGCGTCGTGCAAAAGGTGGTAAAGCAGCACCGGTATACATTGGCGACCAAACCAAAGGTGATGCCGTAGTCAGAACCTTAAATGAACAAGTTTCATTAGAAACACGTTCACGTATGCTCAATCCCAAATGGTACGAAGGCATGCTCAAGCATGGTTACGAGGGCGTACGTCAGCTAGAAAGTCATCTCACCAATACCGTAGGTTGGTCTGCAACTACCGGTCAAGTTGAGCCTTGGGTATATCAACATCTCACCCAAACATTCATATTAGACCCAGAAATGCGCGAGCGTTTAATGAGTCTGAACCCTGCATCATCCGCGAAAGTAGCGAGTCGCTTATTAGAGGCATCAGAAAGAAATTATTGGAAGCCAGAGCCATCGGTATTAGAGACATTACGTCGCGTTGCCAATGACTTTGAAGATCGACTTGAAGGTGTATACGAGGGAGTACCTATTTAATGGAAACGGTAAACATACCAATTTCTTCAATCAATTCGCGAACTAAGCCGTTAGACGGTGAGGGTAGTTTGCAAGTCCATCTGGATCCAAACGAAAAAATTGGCAATGCCAAAGTTTTTGCTATTTATGGAAAGGGTGGAATTGGAAAAAGCACAACTTCTTCCAATCTCTCCGCAGCCTTTTCATTATTGGGCAAGCGAGTAATTCAGATTGGTTGCGACCCCAAACATGACTCTACGTTTACCTTAACCAAGAAGCTGGTACCTACTGTGATTGATATTTTGGAATCAGTAGATTTCCACTCCGAGGAGTTGCGGGTAGAAGACTTTGTTTATGAGGGCTTTAACGGCGTGATGTGTGTTGAGGCCGGAGGCCCTCCTGCAGGAACTGGCTGTGGTGGCTATGTAGTTGGCCAAACGGTAAAGCTTCTGAAAGAACATCACTTACTAGAAGATACCGATATTGTTATTTTTGATGTACTGGGTGATGTTGTCTGCGGTGGTTTTGCTGCCCCGCTCCAGCATGCCGATCGAGCATTGATTGTTGCTGCAAATGATTTTGATTCGATCTTTGCGATGAATCGAATTGTTCAGGCGATTAGTGCAAAAGCTAAAAATTACAACGTGCGTTTAGGTGGTGTGATTGCCAATCGCAGCAAAGATACTGATCAGATTGATAAATTCAATGATCGTGTTGGTCTGAAGAAAATGGCACATTTTCCTGATCTAGATGCTATTCGTAAGAGCCGTTTAAAGAAATGCACAATCTTTGAAATGGAATCAACCCCTGAAATTGAAGCGGTGAAAGAAGAGTATCTCCGCTTGGCAGCCAGCTTACTTTTAGATGATGACCCATTGTTAATGGAGTCTCTAAAAGATCGTGAAATCTTTGACTTACTAGGATTTGATTAATCATGGATGCTATTTCTTATTTAGATAGACGTAGTAAGTTGCAGGACTATTTTGATCGTACTGCTAACGATGCTTGGGCAAAGTTAACATCAGATGCTCCAGTCAGCGGCATCCGGGCAACCGTGAGAGCGGGCCGTGATCAAATGCGCAACACCATTATTAGCCGATTACCAGAGGAGCTTTCTGGTAAAAGAATTTTGGATGCGGGATGTGGTACTGGTGCCTTAGCGCTTGAGTTGGCCAACAAAGGAGCTTTAGTCACTGCAGTTGATCTGTCACCTAATTTAATCGAGCTTGCTAAAAGCAGAATTCCTGAGGGCAATCGTCGGAACATCAAATTCCATTCTGGCGATATGCTAGATGATGCTTATGGCGAATTCGATTATGTCATCGGCATGGATTCTATGATCCATTACTGCGCAAAAGATATGTTGGTTGTATTGGAAAAGCTATCTTCACGTGTCAGTGAAAAAATATTATTCACTTTTGCTCCTAGTACATTACCTCTTGAAGTGATGATTCGGGTTGGCCGCCTATTCCCAAGAAAAGATAGGGCGCCATTTATCGAGCCCATTAGTCATACGAAGTTACATAAATCGATTAATCAATCGCCCTGGTTTGTGGATTGGGAGACGCCCTTTACGCATTTAGTATCTAGTGGTTTTTATAAGTCGCAACTCATGGAGTTGACAAAGCAATCATGATTCGTATGCCTAAACTTGTAAAAGCTTGGACGAGGATTCATCCTCGATTTTTGCCTTTTGCAGACGTGGCAACTCCTGATTTACCTTTAGGAAGACTCCTCAGATTATCTTTGTTTCAAGTTTCTGTTGGCATGGCTACTTCATTACTCGTCGGCACCCTTAATCGCGTGATGATTGTAGAGATGAGCATAGATGCATGGTTAGTTGCCTTAATGGTGGCATTGCCTTTAGTCTTTGCTCCATTTAGAGCTTTAATTGGTCACAAGTCTGATACACATCGTTCTATCTTAGGTTGGAAGAGGGTTCCCTACATTTGGATGGGGACTTGGTTGCAGTTTGGCGGACTTGCCATCATGCCGTTCGCGTTGATCTTGTTGTCTGGTGACACGCACTGGCCTATCTGGTTTAGCTATGTTGGCAGTACGTTGGCGTTTTTATTGGTGGGCGCTGGTATGCAAACCACTCAAACTGCTGGCTTAGCTCTTGCAACTGACCTAGCAGATGAAAAAAATAGACCGCGCGTAGTCGCAATGATGTATGTCATGTTGCTTGTCGGCATGGTGTTGAGCGGAATTATCTTCAGTCTATTTTTGGATCCCTTCAGCCCAATGCAATTAATTAGGGTAATACAAGGTGTGGCAGCACTCACTTTATTTCTGAATCTATTTGCCCTGTGGAAGCAAGAAGTTCGTCAGCCTAGAAATACTTCCCCTGATATTCCCCAGCCTAAATTCACTCAGAGTTGGCATCAATTCATCAAAAAACCAAACGTAAGTCGTTTTTTAATCATGCTTGGCCTTGGCACTACTGGTTTTAGTATGCAAGACATTATTTTGGAGCCCTATGGTGGCGAAATTTTGCAACTTGATGTTTCCGCAACCAGTTTCCTAACGGCCTTAATTGCTTTTGGATCTTTATTGGCATTTTCACTATCAGCAAGATGGCTTGGTCGTGGATTTAACGCCCATAGAATCGCTGCGCTTGGTTTATTGCTAGGTTTAATTGCATTTACCCTAGTTATCTTCTCTGAACCAATGGGCTCGCCAAATTTATTCAGATTAGGTGCACTCTTAATTGGCTTTAGCGGCGGCTTGTTTGCGGTCAGCACCTTAACCATTGCAATGAGCATGGACCAAGAAAATATGAGCGGCATGGTTATTGGAGCGTGGGGAGCGGTGACTGCTACTTGCTCCGGAATTGGTATGTTATTGGGCGGTGCAATTCGGGATCTCGTAGGCCAATTAGCCATGAGTGGAGCAATTGGCTCCGCATTAATGAATCCAGCAACTGGGTACAGCTTTGTCTACCACATTGAAATTTATTTATTGTTCATTACTTTGGTTGCATTGGGTCCTTTGGTAGCTAAAAGGGCAGTTTTAGGAGTTTCAAAAACGAGTAAGTTTGGCCTAGCCGATTTTCCAGGCTAGTTTTTAAAGAAGGAGAGAAATATGGGTACGGGTGCAATTACACAATATATCGACGTAGCTCAAGTCGTGTTTTATATATTCTTGCTGTTCTTCGTTGGATTAATTATCTATCTAACATTGGAAAGTAAGCGAGAGGGATTTCCATTGGAAACTGAGCGCTATGGGCAGGTGCGCCATGAAGATGGAATCTTGGGTATGCCAAGGGTGAAAAAATTTGTAACAGAGTTTGGCAAAACTTATTATGCGCCGTTGCAAACTCCTCCTGAGCCAGAAAAAGTCTCTGCGGTTCCGATTCATCCTTGGAACGGAGCTCCATTAGCGCCAGTAGGAAATCCTCTATTAGCGGGTGTTGGACCAGGCTCTTATGCAAACCGCGCCGATCATGTCGATTACGACTTAGAAGGCCATGCACGTATACGCCCATTAAGAAATCTACCAAAAATTTCTATCTCAGAAATTGATATCAATCCAATTGGTTTGGAGGTTATCGGTGCAGATGGCAATAAAGGCGGCAGGGTAACGGATGTATGGGTAGACCATATGGAAATGATGATTCGCTACCTTGAGGTAGATGCAAACGGTAATAAGGTGTTATTACCTATTAACTTCTCTCGCATTGGAAAGCACAATATTCAAGTGCAATCTATATTGTCGGATCAATTTGCTCAAGTGCCAAAAACAAAGCACCCAGAAGAAGTGACTTTGCTAGAGGAAGAAAAAATTATGGCGTACTTTGGTGCGGGTACTTTATATGCAACACCTGAGCGTCAGGAGCCATTAGCATGAGTCTCGATATCCATAGCAGTCCAGAACATGAGTTTGAGGCTGAATTCGGCCTTCCGGAGAAATTACCAAAAGGTGAGCGTATTTTGTGGCAGGGATCACCTGACACAAAGACCATCCTATCAAAGGTTTTTCATATCAAACTCTTAGCCCTTTATTTTGGATTGCTATTGGCATATCGTTTAGTGACCGGTTTTAGTGATGGCGAACCGGTATCAGTTATCTTGTCTTCAGTGCTTACTATTCTGGCTTTATCGAGCTTAGGTCTTGGTCTAGTTGGTCTGATTGGATATTTGATCGCTTCAACAGCGGTTTACACCATCACCAATAAGCGTGTGGTGATGCGAATTGGTATCGTGCTCAATATGACTTTCA
Organism: Burkholderiaceae bacterium; assembly: GCA_947448415.1. GTDB lineage: Bacteria > Pseudomonadota > Gammaproteobacteria > Burkholderiales > Burkholderiaceae > Polynucleobacter. The sequence continues at coordinate 5,386 of CANFMT010000002.1, forward strand.
ATTTCCCCTTAAAAATGATTGAGTCAGCAGATTGTGGATTTACTAAAGACGGTGCAGGTGATATTTATTTGAAGTTGAGCAAGGGAACTAAGATTGCAATATTTCATTTATGGCCACATGCAAGACCTGGTAAGTGGGCTGCTCCCCAGCCGACTTTAAGAGGAATCAAACACTGTGCTGAAGTTGCACAAATTTTGGTGGACGCATGGGCAGTAGAAAATAATGTCATCGCACGTACTGTCCAAGCAAATGAGCGCAAGTCTATGGATGCTAAAAGTCATTACTCAGAGGTAGAAGCAGCATGATTTTGCGTATGAACACTATTCAGATGCAAAACTATATTGCATTGATTATTGTTTCATTGCTCGCAGTGGTGGTTCTGCTGATTGGAAACTTCGTTCAATCTGGAAAGCTAGAGCATCAGCCAGATGCCGGCATCGTTGCGAAGAAAACACTGCACTTTAGAGATCTTCCTAGCGGTGCAGTAGGTGTGATTTCTGCAGATAACGGACAAATGATTGCTCAGGTTGAAGGACAAGCAGGTTTTGTAAGAGGAATTTTGAGGGCTCTGGCGCGTGATCGCCGTATTCGTCAAATTTCTAGTGATGATGCTTTTGAATTAATTAGTCGTGCTGATGGCAGACTCACCTTAATTGATTTAGCTACTAATAACCGAATTGATTTAGAGTCGTTTGGGAAAGATAACGCTGCTGAATTTGCTACTTTTTTAAATATTGCGAGATAACTATGTCAAAACAAACTGTTCCTTGTCATGTCGACATGTCAAATACCTCTGAGTTTCTTTATGCTCACGTTGATTTGAGTGGGGTTCAGGTCGGACCTGGAGATCAAGTGCTGGTCCACGATCCTATCGTAGACATCAATTTTGGTGAGGTACTGAGTTATGACCGCACTGCTACAGTTTCTAAGGCAGGCATCTTTTCACGTCTGTGGGTCTATTTGACAGCAAGACTTGAAGTCACCATGCTATATGAAGTGAGTTTTTCAACCACTCGATTTAGTAAGGCTAAGAAATATCCGAGGCCAGCTCCTATTAAACAGGCTCCCCCTATTATTTTGCATGAAGGAGTAAAAGTATGAGCGCCACATCGCCAACAATGCCTATGGGGCGTCCAATTAATGAGTCAACGGATCGTGCTTTAGAGAATACGATTCTTAGCCCGCGCTTTTACACCACCGACTTTGATGAGATGGATCGCTTTGATATTTCATCTGTGAAGCCTGAGTGGGATCGACTCATGCAAGAGTTTGACCAGGATATTAATCAGGCCCATTTTCAGCGTCCTGAAGATATGTCTAAGGATTACTCACATCTTCCTGAGGGCCTATACCAGGAATTTCTGGATTTTTTGATTAGTTCAATTACTTCCGAGTTTTCTGGTTGCGTGCTGTATTCCGAGATCAAGAAATCCATTAATAATCCGGAACTCAAAAATCTATTCTCTTATATGGCTCGCGATGAAAGTAGGCATGCTGGCTTTATTAATCAGTGGCTCAAAGATTTTGGCATTGGTGTTGATTTAGGATTTTTGGCAAGGACCAAAAAATATACCTTCTTTAAGCCGAAGTTTATTTTTTATGCGACCTACCTTTCTGAGAAGATTGGTTATGCACGCTACATCATGATTTATCGCATTATTCAGAAAAATCCAGATTTACGTTTCCACCCCATATTTCTTTGGTTTGAGAAATGGTGTAACGACGAGTTTCGTCATGGTGAAGCATTCGCATTATTAATGCGCTCTAACCCCAAATTACTCAGCGGTGTCAATCGTTTGTGGATTCGTTTTTTCCTTATCGCAGTCTATGCAACGATGTATGTGCGAGATCACTCAAGACCAGAATTTCATAAGGCGCTGGGTGTCTCTCCTACGGATTATGATCGCCAGGTTCTTAAAATCACCTCTGATATTTCTAAGCAAGTATTTCCTTTTACTATTAATTTGGATGATCCACGGGTATGGAAGGGATTTGAAAAGCTCAGAATGATTTCTGATGAGGTTGAGGAGCTTAAATTAAAGGGCGGACTCTTCTCTACGATTAAGCGTGGTGCTTTAGCTGTGAGTGCTGCCGCAACCTTCCTGCACATTTATCTATTGCCAGTAGTTCCTAATGAGTTACCGGCCGATATCCGTTTAGCGCCTGTTTGGTAAGCCCAGATGTATTTTTGGATAAGCCCTCTAATCTTCACCATCTTTGTATGGTGGTTTAGCACGGGCCTTATTCTGAAGATTAATGGCTTGCCTAAGCAGTTTTTCAAGGCAATCTTTGCAGTTTCTATTGGTGTATTGCTGATGGCTTTCTGGGGGCTGGAAATTTCTGGTCAACAAGCTACTGTTGCTGGCGCTTACTGCTCCTTTACCTGCGCAATCATCATTTGGGGTTGGCAAGAGCTCGCTTTTTTACTGGGCTACATTACCGGATCGCGACGCTCGGATTGTCCTCAGGGACTCAGTGGCATACGACGTGCTTGGTACGCATTCCAAACCATTAATTACCATGAGATGACTTTGCTTGGTTTGGGTATTGTCTTATTCTTGATGAATCTTGAGGCTGATAACCAAACCGGTTTTTGGACCTATGTCATTCTGTGGGGAATGCGACAAAGCACCAAGATTAATATTTTCTTAGGTGTTTTGAATTTTAATGAAGCTTTCTTGCCTCAGCATTTGAAATATCTCATCACTTACTTCAGACGTAAGGCAATGAATCTTTTAATGCCGTTTTCTATTCTAATTTCAGTACTCTTTTTGGTTCCTATTTGGTCGCATGCAGCTTCCGAGTCATCTGCTTATGAAATTACATCATCAGCATTATTGGGTACGCTATTAGCGCTTGGATTGTTGGAGCATTTATTCCTTGTTATGCCATTTCCTAGTGAGTTGTTATGGAAGTGGGGCTATAAAAATCATCGTTAAGCGACGGTAAATATGCTTTCTAAAAAAACGATCTATTTAGCTCAACCACGAGGCTTTTGTGCCGGAGTGGAAAGGGCTATTCTCATAGTGGAAGAAGCTTTAAAGAAATACGGCGCCCCAATTTATGTAAGACATGAAATTATTCATAATGCTTATGTAGTGAAAGATTTTGAATCACGCGGCGTGGTATTCATTAATCAGTTAGATGCAGTGCCCAAAGGGGCTATTCTAATTTTTAGCGCACATGGCGTGTCTAAGGCTGTCCGTTATGAAGCAGATGAACGTCAGTTCCAAGTATTCGATGCTACGTGTCCCTTGGTTGCAAAAGTTCATGCAGAAGTGGTTAGCTTAAAAGAACGAGGCTATCAAATTATTATGATTGGTCATCGCGGGCACCCGGAGGTAGAGGGCACTATGGGGCAGGTTGATTCTTCTATTCATTTAATTGAGCACGTATCAGATGTTGATCAACTCACTTTTAATAAAGATGAATTACTTGCTTATGTGACTCAAACAACGCTATCGGTTGATGAGACGCAAGAAATTACTATTGCACTCATGAAAAAGTATCCCAAAATCCACGCACCTAAAAGACAAGATATTTGTTACGCCACTCAGAATCGACAGGATGCAGTCAAAGCCATGATTCCTCACGTTGATATTGTCATCGTTGTTGGCAGTCAAAATAGTTCTAATTCCAAGCGGTTACAAGAGTTAGCAAGTAGCCTAAAGGTACCGGCCTATTTAGTGGACGATCCCAGTAAGATCGAAGCCGAGTGGTTTAAGTCGGTAAAGAATATTGGGGTAACAGCTGGTGCGTCCGCTCCAGAGTCTTTAACCAGCAAAATCATTGATGCAATCAATTCTCGTTACAGGGGTTCAGTTGTCCCCATGCCCGGAATTGAAGAAACCATTAGCTTTTCCCTGCCAAAGGGTTTATTGCAGGCAGCCTAGGGCTAACAGACACCTTTCCCTTGATAAATAAGGGTTTTCACTGGTAAAAACAGGCTAAAAAAGTGTCAAATTTAATTGACACTTTAAAATGTCAATGACAAAATCATTTACATGAATCTGCCAGAACCAAGAGCAATTTTGACGCTTTTAAAGCCTATTACATGGTTTCCTCCCATGTGGGCTTTTGCTTGTGGATCGATTACTGGTAGCGAAAAAATCGTTGAGAATCTGCCGATATTTTTTCTGGGCTTGTTGCTGACTGGCCCACTTGTATGTGCTTCAAGCCAAGCAGTCAATGATTGGTATGACAGACACGTCGATGCAATTAATGAGCCAAATCGACCGATTCCTTCTGGTCGCATTCCTGGAAGATGGGGTCTTTATATCGCAGTGATTTGGTCATTGATTTCCTTGTGGGTAGGAAGCTTCTTAGGCCCAATTGGATTTCTTGCAACTGCACTAGCTCTTGTGCTGGCATGGTTCTATAGCATGCCACCTATCCGTTTTAAAAATAATGGCTGGCTTGGTAATCTTGCTTGCGGTGTGAGTTATGAGGGCTTGGCTTGGGTCACCGGCGCGGCATTGTTATCGGGTGGAGTGGTGCCAAGTAAGCCATCTCTTCTGCTTGCGGGCTTATATAGCGCAAGTGCTCACGGCATCATGACCTTAAATGATTTCAAGGCAATAGAGGGTGATCGACAAATGGGTGTGCGATCACTACCTGTTCAACTCGGTGCAATGAGAGCGGCTCAAGTATCTGCAGTATTGATGTTGGCGCCACAAGTGATCGTGTTGGCTTTACTGCTGTTTTGGGACAAGTCTAGTTATGCAGCGGCTATGGGTGCATTGATGATTGGGCAAATGATTTTATTGCGTGATTTTTTAAAAAGACCGATTGAGAAAGCGCTTTTTTACAGCGGCTTTGGAGTGCCTTTATTAGTTTCTGGAATGATGGTCGCTGCATTTGCGGTCAATAGTTTAGGCATAGAGTCATGAGCGTCACATTGACACAGTCCATCTATCAATCCTCCAGCTTTGGATGGGTCAGTATTGTGCGTCTCGGTCTAGTTCAAGCAGCTATAGGGGCTATTGTTGTGATGACCACCTCAACCTTGAATCGCATTATGGTTGTTGAGTTAGCTTTGCCTGCAAGTCTCCCAGGTTTATTGGTAGCCATTCATTACTTTGTTCAAGTGATCAGACCTCGCATGGGATTTGAGTCTGATATTGGGGGCAAAAGAACACCATGGATTATTGGTGGCGTAGGTTTATTAGCCCTAGGTGGATTTGGTGCTGCTATTGCTACAACTCTCATGGGCTTTCATTTAGTCATTGGTATTGCAGCTGCCATCGTTGCATTCTTCTTGATCGGCATTGGCGTCAGCATGAGCGGGACTTCATTGCTGGCTTTACTCGCTAAAGGCGTGAGTGATGAGCGCAGAGCGGCAGCTGCCACAACGGTTTGGCTCATGATGATTTTTGGATTCGCGCTGACAAGTGGCATTGCTGGAAAATTTCTTGACCCTTACTCGCCAGAGAAAGTCATACTGATTTCAGGAATTATTTCGTCCATTGCCTTTGCGATTGCAGGCCTAGCTTTATATAAGCTTGAGGGCCATGAGTTTGAAGATAAACGCTCTAGTGCTGTTCAAAAAATGCCTTTTAGAAAAGCATTGACCGACATCTTGGCTGATCCAGATACTAAAAAATTTACGATTTTTATCTTTCTATCGATGTTTGCATTTAGTGCGCAAGATTTGATTTTGGAGCCATTCGCTGGAATGATTTTTAAATATTCTTTAGGTGAGACAACTAGCCTATCCGGAATTCAGCACTCAGGCGTACTGACTGGCATGCTTTTAGTAGCGGTTTGCGGGTCAAGCAGATTAAGGCCTTATTTCGGCTCACTTCGATCTTGGATGATTTACGGTTGCCTTGCTTCAGCACTTGCTATGTTTGGTTTAGTAATTGCTGGAATCTTGGAAGGCGATTGGCCCCTAAAACTCAATGTATTTATATTGGGCCTTGCAAATGGCGCCTTCTCGATTGCTGCAATCGCATCAATGATGCGCTTAGCAGTAGTGGGTGGGGGCGGCAAAGAAGGCGTCAGGATAGGCCTCTGGGGAGGGGCTCAAGCAATAGCATTTGGGCTAGGCGGTCTATTAGGTGCTGGCGCTAGTGATCTTGCGCGCTCTATCTTTACCAATCCTGCAACAGCATATTCTTCAGTCTTTTTTATTGAAGCAATTCTATTTATTGCTTCTGCGTATATGGCATCTCTGGTTGAAAGTAAACAAAGTAGCGTTAGTGGAGTGAGGTAAAACATGACAACAGAATTTATTTATGATGCAGTAGTCGTTGGCGGCGGACCTGCGGGTGCTACTGCCGCTCAAACACTTGCTCAAAAAGGTAAGCATGTCTTGCTATTAGATAAGCGTGGACGCATTAAGCCATGCGGTGGAGCAATCCCCCCTCGTTTAATCAAAGATTTTCAGATTCCAGATGAGTTGTTGGTTGCTAAAGCAAAATCAGCACGGATGGTTTCGCCTCTCGGAAAAACGGTAGATATTCCCATTGAAAACGGATTTGTGGGCATGGTCGATCGCGCCCAGTTTGATGAATGGCTCAGGAAACGTGCGGTTGCTGCAGGGGCGGTGCGTGAGGATGGATTATTTGAAACTTTGCAACGTGAAGGTTCTAATGTGCGCATTTACTATCGTACGCGAGGCTCTCGTGATGGGGATCAAGGCGCCTTAAAAAGCGTTCTTGCCAAGGCGGTGATTGGCGCAGATGGTGCGAAATCGCAGGTGGGAAGAAGTGCCGGAGTAAAGGGCTGTGCCGAGGCGAACTATGTCTTTGCTTATCACGAGATTATTAAAACTCCACCTAATAAACCACTTTCTTTTGATAGCAGTCGATGCGATGTTTTATATCAAAAGCCAGTGTCTCCAGATTTTTATGGTTGGGTATTCCCTCATGGCGACACTATTAGTATTGGTACGGGAAGCGCTGATAAGGGCTTCTCCCTCAGAAACGCAGTGGCAAAACTACGGGCAGATATTGGCTTAGATGGTGCTGAACTCATTCGTCATGAAGGCGCGCCATTGCCGATGAAGCCCTTGAAGAAATGGGATGATGGGCAGCAAGTGGTGTTGGCTGGTGATGCTGCAGGAGTTGTTGCTCCAGCTTCAGGTGAAGGAATCTATTACGCCATGCTCGGCGGTCAATTGGCTGGTGAAGCCGTTGCTGAGTTTATCGAGAGCAAGGATCCCGCAAAACTGCAGTTAGCCCGCAAGCGCTTTATGAAAGAACACCGCATGACCTTTTTGGTCCTGGGCATCATGCAATATTTTTGGTACTCAACCGATAAAAGACGTGAGAGTTTTGTCAAAATGTGCGAAGACAAGGATGTTCAAAAGCTCACATTTGAGTCTTATATGAACAAAAAGCTAGTACGCAAAAAGCCTATGGCTCATCTCAAAATATTTATTAAGGATATGGGGCATCTTTTAGGATTAGCTAAGGTATGAAGATCTTTTTGCAACATAAGTACCTCTGGATGATTGCAGCCTGGATGGTTGCGACATCGATCTTGGGTGGCATGGCCACAAAGCTGGGACCTTGGTACTTCTCCTTGATCCAGCCTGACTGGAAACCACCTGATTGGTCATTTGGAGTCATTTGGACCATTATTTTTATTTTGTCTGCATTGGCATGGATGGTTGCCTTTAATGGCAACCCAACACAGTCTCAGAAAAACAAAATCACGATTCTTTTCGTATTGAATGGATTTTTTAATGTGCTCTGGAGTGTTTTTTATTTCCGGATGCAGCACCCTGATTGGTCCTTTATAGAGGCATTTTTCCTCTGGGGCTCTGTAATCGCTATTATTTTAGTGATGTGGCCAATACGCAGAATTGCAGCATATTTAATGCTTCCGTATCTCATTTGGGTAACGATTGCAATGCGTCTCAATTGGGAGACACTTGTTTTGAATCCAGGGGCTTACTAAAAATATGCCAAGCATGAAGTTGCTAAACCTCGGTGTTAATCATCATACAGCTCCCATCGATATTCGGGAAAGTGTTGCTGTTGCGCCTGAGGTTTTGCAAGATTCATTAATCGATCTACGCAAATATTTGCATAGAGACAGTGCGGAAAATCAGCCAGAGGTTGCCATTCTGTCGACTTGCAATCGCATGGAGATTTATTGCGCTGCCAATGATGTTGAGTACGAAGATCATCATCTAGAAAGCCGGGCTTTTGAATGGTTGGCGGCTCAAAACAATGTCCATCAAAATGAATTGCGTCCCTATATTTACTCTGCAAAGGAAAGCGATGCGGTCAAGCATGCTTTTAGAGTAGGTAGCGGCTTGGATTCAATGGTTTTGGGTGAAACCCAAATTCTCGGGCAACTAAAAAAGGCAATTGAAAATGCAAACCAAGTAGGGACCTTAGGGACTTACTTAAAACCTTTGTTTGATAAAACTTTTTCAGTGGCAAAAGTGGTTCGAGGTAATACGAAAATCGGAGCCCATTCTGTCTCCATGGCGGGTGCTTCTATTAAGTTAGTTGAGCGCATCTTTGGAAAAATTAGTGATTGCAATGTTTTATTTATAGGCGCTGGTGAAATGATTAGTCTTTGCGCAAATCACTTTGCTGGTAAGAATCCCAAAAAGATTGCCATCTCCAATCGAACAATTGATCGAGGTAGTGAATTACTTCAAACCTTTTCCAGTCAAAATCTGCAGACAGAAGTCTTTCCTTTGGCGGATTTACCTCAACATTTAAGCCAATATGACGTTATCGTATCCTGCACCGCTAGTTCCTTGCCGATTGTTGGCATGGGAATGGTTAAAACGGCACTAAAGGCCCGTCAGTCGCGCCCCATGGTATTGATTGACTTAGCAGTGCCAAGAGATTTTGAACCAGAAATTAAGAGTTTAAAAAATGCTTATCTTTACTCCATTGATGATCTAGGTGAGATAGTCAACGCCGGTAAAGCAAACCGTCTTGAATCTATTGGCGAAGCAGAGAAAATTATTGAAAAAGGGGTGGTTGAGTTTTACGAAACACTAGGTAAGAGAGCAGTTGTTCCTATCATTAAGTCAATCCAGGATGTAGGTGAGCAATATCAAAAGATTGAGCTAGAAAAAGCAAGCAGAAGAATTGCAAATGGGGATGACCCTATGGTTGTGCTTTCACATATGGCAATAGCACTTGCTAATAAATTTATGCATGCACCAATTCATGCTTTGAAGCAGTCTTCCGATGCAAATTTGGAAGAATATAAAAAAATCATCTCTAAAATTTACTCATCGAAATGAGGTTGCTATGCTCAAAATGACTAACCTCCTTGAAACCATATCTAACCCTCAAGACTTGAGGGAGTATGAGGTATCTAAGCTTCCCCAGATAGCACGTGAGTTGCGCAACTTCATATTGAGCTCTGTTTCAACTACTGGAGGGCATCTCTCTTCTAATTTGGGAACGGTAGAGCTTGCCATTGCGCTTCATTACGTTTTTGACACTCCTTATGACCGTTTGGTTTGGGATGTGGGTCATCAAAGCTATGCCCATAAGATACTTACGGGTCGTAGAGAGGCGATGTCGGGTTTAAGACAGTTTGGGGGCATTTCAGGATTCCCTAAGCGCAGTGAAAGTGAATACGATGCATTCGGCACCGCTCACTCATCTACCAGTATTTCAGCAGCTTTGGGAATGGCAGTGGCTGCCAAAACAAAAAATGAGCAACGTAATGTAGTGGCCATTATTGGTGATGGTGCAATGAGTGCTGGCATGGCGTTTGAGGCAATGAATAATGCTGGCGTGAATAAAAAAGTACCACTCATCGTGATCCTTAATGATAACGAGATGTCAATTTCACCAGCGGTTGGTGCATTAAATCGCTATCTAGTGAAGTTGATTTCAGGTTCTATGTATGCGGCCACTAAACGGGGTATAGATAAAGTTCTTTCTGTAGCGCCACCGATTCGTGAATTTGCAAAAAGATTAGAAGGGCATGCAAAGGGAATGGTTGGCCCTGCAACGATTTTTGAAGAGTTTGGGTTTGACTATTTCGGTCCGATAGATGGCCATAATTTAGGGGTGTTAATTTCAACCCTGCAAAATGTTAAAACACTTGCCCAAACTGAGGGACCGCAGTTCCTGCATATCATTACTAAAAAAGGTAAGGGTTACACGCTAGCAGAGCAAGACCCAATTGCCTATCATGGCCCAAGCGCATTTGACCCAATAGCGGGAATTGTGACAAAGCCGGTGGTGAAGAAAACCTATACCCAAGTATTTGGTGAATGGTTATGTGATATGGCGCAGGCAGATGAGCGCTTGATTGCTATTACTCCTGCGATGCGTGAGGGTTCAGGACTGGTAGATTTTGAAAAGCGCTTTCCTGATCGTTATTACGACGTAGGGATAGCAGAGCAACATGCGGTTACCTTTGCAGCAGGTATTGCTTGTGAAGGGCTTAAGCCAGTTGTTGCCATTTATTCAACATTCTTGCAGCGTGGCTATGACCAATTGATACATGATGTGACCCTGCAGAACTTGCCAATCGTATTTGCTATTGATCGAGCTGGCATGGTGGGTGCGGATGGCGCAACGCATGCCGGAGTATTTGATGTTGCTTTTTTACGCTGTTTACCAAATTTAGTGTTGATGACGCCATCAAACGAGCAGGAATGTCGAGCAATGCTGACAACTGCTTTCCAGCATGATGGCCCTGCAGCCGTGCGTTACCCGCGTGGTACTGGTGCTGGGTTAGAAACATCAGGGCAGCCTTTGGATACCCTACCAATCGGCAAAGGGCTTGTAGTTCGATCAATTGATAAAGACTTGCCTCCAAAGAAAAGAATTGCGTTCATATGTTTTGGACCCTTGCTGTACAGCGCTCTTTCCGTAGCCCAAGATATAAATGCCACGGTCGTAGATATGCGCTTTGTGAAGCCCTTGGATGAGAAATTATTATTAGAAATCGCTGATAGTCACGATGGACTAGTTTTTGTTGAGGACAGCGCTACTAAGGGTGGCGCTGGTAGTGCTTGCTTAGAGGTGCTGTCGGATCACAACGTTCATATTCAATCTTTATTGTTAGGGCTGCCTGATGAGTATGTAGAGCATGGTGAGCTTAATTTACTTTTAGATAGCTATGGACTGTCTAAGGAAAAGATTAAACAAAGAGTTTTAGAGCGTTTTGTTTAAGGGTTGATAAAGAGTGGAGTCAATCGAGATTGCCCCATTTCGTGATTTATGTACCGATTGCGGCGTATCTCGAACTACGCAGCCCAAACGTTGCGCAACTGCTTGTCAGTTTATTCAGCCCAATTACCCAAAATTTGAGACATTAGTTCACGGCAGAGAACGTGCCACAGATCATTCTGATGAGGTCTTTTTTGGACCGTATTTAGAAATGTTCAGGGCTAGGTTAAAGACGCCATTAAAAGGTGCTCAGTGGACCGGAATTATCACGAGGCTTTGTGAGGTGCTGCTGGAGCAAGGGGTTGTTGAGGCAGTAGTCACGATGGGTTCTGATCCTAACGATCGTTGGAAACCTATGCCAGTGATCGTGACAAGATCCCAGGATATGGCGCAATGTCGGGGAATGAAGATGGGCTATGCACCAATCATTCAATACCTCGAGCAGGCAAAAGATATGGGGTATAAAAAAGTAGCCATGGTAGGTATTCCATGTCAGGTCTATGCTGCTAGAGCGCTTGAAAAAGAATTTGGCTTTGAAAAATTGCTGATTATTGGTTCGCCTTGTTCCGACAACACGACTACTGAACATTTTCATCAATTCTTAGGTTTGCTTTCTGAAAATCCGGAAACGATTTCCTACCTGGAATTTAGGGCTGACTATCACGTTGAGATTCGCTTTGAAAATGGTCAAAAGCAAGAAATACCTTTTCTAAAGCTGCCCCTATCTAATTTGCCAGCAGATTTTTTTCCAACAACCTGCAAGACCTGTGTTGACTATGTCAATTCACTGTCTGATATTACGGTTGGGTATATGGCTGGCACAGGAGAGCAGTGGATCATTGTTCGTAATACTAAAGGCAAAGGCCTTGCGAGTTTGCTTGCTCAAGAGCTTATTTTGGAGCCCGTTTCCTCTGCTGGTAATCGTCTAAGCCCTGTAAAAGGGTTTATGAAGAATGTGGAGCTGGCTGCGGGCGGCTTGCCACTCCAAAGAATGCCAAATTTTTTAAGAGGAATATTTGCTTGGGTAATGCCTCGGTTTGGTCCCCGGGGTCTTGAATTCGCAAAAGCAAGGATTGAGATGAAGGCCATAGAGTCGGTAATTCATTTGCGTCAGATTGCGCCGCACAAAATAAAAAATATGATTCCGCCACATCTTTGGAAACTTGTACGGACATATGGATTGAAGCCTCAATATGATGAAATCAAGAGCTCTAGGGAAAGCACCTAGAAATAAGTCTTTGTGATTTGATCCAAATCAATTTATAAAGTAATTATTCCAATAAAGAGGCTCTTAGGCAGCCACGGTTTTCTTCAAAAAACTCTTTTGAGACCGTGTCTTGATCAAGTGATGTTCATGAATTTATCCAAGCTGGTGAGCATTGCGGGGTTTAAAAAGAAATCTAATCGTGACGATTTCAAGTTGGATCAACAGCAGGCGACCAAGGCCTCTAATGACATGTGGGAGGATTGCTTAGTATCTAATGCGCCCACAAAATCAGCGTTCCAGCAAGGTAAAAATTCTCATCCAATAGAACAGGCTTGTACAGAAGGTGAGTACTTAGAATCATTGGTTAAAACTATTGAGGGGAATATTCTTCCTCACATTATTGAACAGCACTTCGATTCATCTATTCCCTCGCAAATACCGGTCAAGCAAATCATCGATCAAAAAGCCGTTGAGGATTTAACTAAATTGGTATTGCTAGAAGATGCGCGTATTTCTGTTGACTACGTAAAAGAAATGCATGAATCTGGAACAGCCCTAGAGGACATTTATTTGCTTCTACTAACTCCCGTGGCTAGAAAACTAGGGGAAATGTGGGAAGACGATGAATCTAGCTTTACAGAGGTCACCATAGCGCTTTGGCGAATTAAGCAACTGATGTATGACTTAAGCCCTATTTTTCAGCAGTATGCTCAACAAGGTAAAACCGGCTCTAGCATTATGTTGGTTCCATTGCCTGGTTCACAACATAATTTAGGTCTCTTTATGGTCTCCGAGTTTTTTGCAAAGGCTGGATGGCGTATATGGGGTGAGTTGGCTGCTACCGAAGAAGATATTGTTGCTATGGCTGCAAACGAATGGTTTGATATTGTCGGTTTATCAGCTAGCGTTCGAGAGCAATTTCCGCAGTTGAAAGAGTTAATTAAGAGTATTAAAGCTAGCTCTAAAAATCCTAATGTAGGTGTCATCATCGGTAGCCCTGTTTTTAATCAGTTCCCCGAGCTAATAGAGGATCTTGGGGCAGATATGGTTGGCATAGATGCTGAGGATGCGCTTGAAAAAGCCACTTTCTATGTTGAGAGATTACGCTAAATTATTAACGAACATTTATGGCAGTTCAGTTAGAAAACGATTTATTCATCAGAGCCTGTTTTTGTCGCGAGACTGATAGAACACCTGTTTGGCTGATGCGTCAGGCTGGTAGATATTTGCCCGAGTATCGAAAGACCAGATCTAAGGCGGGAAGTTTCCTAGATCTTGCTAAAAATCCCGACTTCGCCACTGAAGTAACGTTGCAGCCAATTGATCGCTTTGGCTTGGATGCGGCAATTTTATTTTCCGATATCTTAACAATTCCCGATGCCATGGGCTTGGAATTATCTTTTGAGAATGGCGATGGACCACGGTTTGCTAAGCCCTTAAGTTCTGAGCATGAAGTGAACCAATTGCGTGTAGCGAACATGGAAGAATTGCATTATGTTTTTGATGCAGTTAGCTCCATAGCAAGTGCTCTTACTTCAAATGGGAAGCAGCAAGTACCTTTAATCGGATTTTCTGGAAGTCCTTGGACCTTGGCTTGCTACATGATTGAAGGATCGGGCTCTCGCGATTTTTCCTTGGCCAAGAAGATGTTGTATGAGCGCCCCGATCTCTTACAAAAAATTCTAGATATTAATATTCAATCGGTTAGTGAATATTTGCGCTTACAAATAGATGCAGGTTCGCAAGCTGTGATGATCTTTGATACCTGGGGCGGTTTATTAACTTCAGAGGATTATTTGCAATATTCTCTTGAGCCGATGTCAAAGATTGTTAAAGACATCCGTAGCAATCCTAAATATGATGCAGTACCCATCATCTTATTTACTAAGGGAGGGGGTATTTGGTTAAGTGATATTGCTAAATCAGGAGCCGATGTCTTGGGCATAGACTGGACCATTAATTTAGCCAGGGCACGTGGGCTGATTAATCAAGCAAGTACCAGACATATAGCTATACAAGGGAATCTTGATCCATCCATCCTTCTATCCAATCCACAAGAGATTGAAAAAAGAGTTCAGCAATGCTTTGAGGATCTAGCTACTGTCAAATTAGAACAGGGAAGCCCATTAGATGGCCACATCTTTAATCTGGGTCATGGTATTAGCCAATTTACGCCGCCAGAAAATGTTGCTGCACTAGTCTCCAAGGTCCGCCAATGTTCAGCTGATCTTAGGCTGGGCAAAATTTAAGGTTATAGATGACAAGCGCACATCGAATAGTCATAGTGGGTGGGGGCGCAGGCGGACTTGAGTTAGCAACCAAACTAGGCGATGACTCGGGATCCAATAAAACAAGTATTACGCTTGTTGATAAGAATAGAACGCATATTTGGAAGCCAAAACTCCATGAGGTAGCTGCAGGCTCTATGGATCTTGCTGATCAAGAGTTAGACTATATTGCTCAAGCGCATTGGCACCATTTTAAATTTCGATTGGGCGAGCTAATCAGTATTGATCGAGAGCGAAAGCAAATCCAAATTGCTCCTGTTGTTGATGAAGCGGGTAAATTAGTAACTCCAATACAAACGATTCCATATGACACGCTGATTATTTCCATAGGTAGCTTGACAAACGATTTTGGGACGGAAGGCGTTGCCCAATATGCACAAAGACTAGAATCACTAGCCGATGCCAAGCGCTTTCATTTGCGCTTAGTCAATGCCTGTTTAAGAGCGCAAGCACAGTCTGAACCTTTGGCTCCTCATCAGCTTAAAGTAGCAATTATTGGTGCAGGAGCAACTGGAGTTGAGCTTGCTGCAGAGTTACATAGAACTACTCGCGCAATCATTTCTTTTGGAATGGATAGAGTGGATCCAGAAAAAGATCTAAAAGTAATATTGATCGAAGCGGCCCCTAAAATATTACCAGCACTATCTGATCGGATCTCCACCGCTGCTCAAAAACTATTGCTAGATCTTGGTGTTGAAGTCATCACCAATGCAAAGGTGCAAAAAGTGCTGCCAGATAAGATATTACTTTCAGATGGCGTTGAAATACCTGCTGAATTAATAGTCTGGGCGGCCGGAGTAAAGGCGCCTGATTTTCTTAAAGGTATTGGCGGTCTAGAAACTAATCATGTCAATCAATTGTTAGTCTTGCCGTCATTGCAAACTACTTTGGACCAAAATATCTTTGCGATTGGGGATTGTGCAGCCTGCCCATGGCCTGAAGCAAACAATGGCAAGGGGGGCATTGTGCCACCTCGCGCTCAAGCGGCGCACCAACAGGCAACGCATCTATACAAGCAAATTAATCGGATCATGAGGCATGAGCCCCTGAAACCTTATAAGTATCGAGATTTTGGCTCTCTAGTTTCACTTGGTGAGTACAGCAGTGTCGGCAGCATGATGGGCGGTCTCATTGGCGGCAGCCTGATGGTGGAGGGGCTATTCGCCAAGTGTATGTACATTAGCCTCTATAAGATGCACCAATTGGCACTTCATGGTTGGGTAAAAGTAGCTTTAGACACTCTCAGTCGATTAATTCATCGTAGGACCCACTCGATTGTTAAGTTGCATTAGTTTGGAGGATTTATGAATATCAATAAGTATTGCGCTATTTTTGAGGCGCTAGGTTTTGAGATTAGATTAAAAATATTTAAGTTCATTATTCAATCTGGAGATGAAGGTGTTGCACCTAAAAATATCATCAAGGAATTTGATGTTGACTCGGGTACTTTAAGCTTTCATCTAAAAAAACTAGAAAAGGTAAAGTTAATTGCAAAGAAAGCGACAGGGAAAAAAGCAAGTTATTGCGTCTCTCCTGCAATGCCAAAAGCAGTTATGCAGATATTTCTAGCAGAGCTTGTGAATGAGGGTATCGGGCTCATGCCCTTAGTCTAATTGGCTCTTGATCTTCAGCCGGAGTGCCATCATGAGTCCAGCAACAAACTGACCTCCCTGTTTTAGCATTATCTTTTGGCTCCAGTTGCAAGTCCTGGCGCGCCCACCAGAAATAAAAACCCTCATTAGCATCGGTGGCGGTTTTGTCTTTTGAGTATTACTTAAATTGACGCTTAATTATTTTAAAAGTTGAAATTAATTAGGTATATATTAATGAAATACATCATTATGGTTCGGTTTGAAGCGGTAATCCTTAGTCATTCTTAAGGCTATTTTAATTATGCATATGCAATTTTCTTTGCTGCGTTATCTGGGCTTCTTGGGGATTATCTCTATTGCTTGGTGTCATATAGCAAAGGCTCAAAATTTTCCGAATAAACCAATGACATTAATTGTTAGCTCTGCTCCCGCCGGGCCACTAGATGCAGCCGGTAGGATGCTGTCTGATTATTTATCAAGGAATCTTGGGAAGCCGGTTGTGGTAGAGAATCGTCCAGGTGCTAGTGGCGCGGTGGCTGCTGGCATCCTGGCAAAATCAGCAGCCGATGGTTATACCCTCATGATTTCTACTAGGGCAATCACCATTAATCCATCACTGTATCCAAAATTACCTTTTGATAGCAGCAAAGCATTTATTCCCGTTGCAATGGTGATGGAGCAGGCTAATGTGTTGGTTGTTGGAAAAGATTTCCCAGCCAGAACAGTGCCTCAGCTTATTAAAGTATTAAAAGATAATCCTGAAAAGTATTCTTTTGGCTCTCCAGGCAATGGTGGTATTCCGCACTTGGCTGGTGAAATATTTAAATCATTAACTGGGACATCGATATTACATATTCCCTACAAAGGCGCAGCTCCACTGATGACTGATTTGCTAGGTGGTAGGGTTGACATGACATTCTCCAGTCCTGGTACAGTCCTTGCTCAATTAAACGAAGGGACAGTATTCCCAATTGCAATTGCTTCAGAGAAGAGGTCTCCTCTGATGCCTAAAATTCCAACTTTTGCAGAATATGGTCTAAAAGGTTTTAATATCGACTCATGGTATGGAGTATTTGCGCCTGCTGGGACGCCAGCGGAAGTGGTGAAATTACTCAATCAAGAAATCAATAACTTCCTTAAGACGGAAGACGCAAAAAAACGTATTTCTGCTTTGGGTGCTACTCCAATGATCCTAACTCCTGAGGATTTTAAGGTGCTTTTTGATGAGGACTTAGTACGCTTTAGTAAATTGGTTCGTCAATTATCAATTGGGGTGGATTAGTAAAAATGCAAGCAATTCAAGTAAAAGTGCCGGGCCCTTGCCAAGCTCTAAAATTGGTTGAGATTCCATTACCCATTCCACGCGATGATGAAGTGAGGGTGAAAGCCCAATTTATTGGCATAAGCAGTGCAGATATACTTATTCGCAAAGGGGTATATAGTTGGATGCCAGCATTACCAGCAATCCCTGGCAATGAAATGGTCGGAGTTATTGATGCAATCGGTTCAAAAGTTACGCAAGATTTGCATGGTCAGGTTGTCTTAGTAAGCTCTCGAGAATTAGATTTTAGGGGTGGGTGTTATGCCCAAGCAATTTGCGTACCTGCTGCATCAGTATTCGTGCTGCCAAAATCTATCAATCCCATCGATGCAATCTGCCTGCCAAATTACCAGTTAGCCGGCGCTATTTTGCATCACTCTGGAATTAGTCTACCTAAGAGCCTCGTTATTTATGGGGCTGCAGGCGGAGTTGGATTTGCAATCTCCCAATTAGCGAAGGCTGATGGTATGGAAGTAATTTCCATAGTGAGCTCTGAGAAAAAGAAAACCTTTGTAAAAAATTCTGGGATTGAGTTTGTTCTCAATCGCACTCAAGATGATGTAAGGCAAAAAGTAATGGAGATTACGGGGGGGATAGGAGTTGATCTAGTTTGCGCGATGGGTGGAGATGACTTTATTGCTAACTTGGATTTACTTGCGCCATTAGGAACCCTATTGTCGTTTGGAATATTAGGCGGGATACCAAATGACAATATTTATAGCGAGTTAAGAAAGCGACTGGGTAAGAGTCTCGCAGTCCGCGTTTATTCAATACACACTTTAGATAATGACCCGGAATTGCGCCGAGGATTAATGATCAGAGCAATTGATCTACTTTCTGAAGGTCGAATAGAGCCGCAAGCACCCACCATTTTTAAATTATCGGAAGCTTGCTTAGCTCATGAATTAATGGAGTCAGGGGAATTGATCGGTAAATTGGTTTTAGTCCCTGATCATTGAGGGCGCATCTTTCAGCGGTAGTATTTTCCACTACTTAAAAAAGAGCATGTCAGCATAGGTGGTGCTAAGATTGCTGTTAGCGTACCAATCGAAGTTTGCCCAAAAGCTGACTCGATGCATTATCTAAAGAGTTCTATAAATAGACTAACAGGAGACATTAATGAATCGCTCAACGAGTATTGAATTAGAAACGATTGAACCCACTCCAGAGGAGATGGAAAAGCGTATTGCACGCTTTAAAGATTTAAAACCTACTAAACGAAACTATAACGAGTCCAATGTGGGCATTCCAGGCGAGGCATATGCAAAATTAGCTGCTGACTGCGTCTATAAATTAATGTCTCCCCCAGGAAACAAGCGCGCTAATGCAACCCCTGCAATCTCTGGAAATCCAGGGGTTGAGGTGTCTATTTTGGATAATCCTCCAGGCCATGGTCCAAGAATGCACGCGCATATGAAAACAATCGAATCTTTTCTTTGCTTAACTGGAAAGTACAGGGTCTCTTGGGGGTCAGGCGGTAAGTACCACGTTGATCTAGAGCCTTTTGATTTTATTGCCTTGCCAGCGCGTGTTTTTCGGGAGGTTACCAATATTAGCGACAGTCGTGCTCTGATTGTTGCCATAGTGCAAGGTAGCATTGAAGATACCTTTAATGATGTTCTATTTGACCCGGTTCTTGGTGAAAAAGTTCGAGCCGAATACGGGGACGATGTATACAACAATTTTAAAAATATTGGGATCACTTTTGGGTCGGTCTGGAAAGGTAATGCTTAATTCATTGTAGGGGTGTATGACGATGCAATTTCAATTTTCTGTATTGTTTTACTTAGGTTTTTTTGGGCTTCTCTCTATTGCTTGGCGTCATATAGCAAAGGCTCAAAATTTTCTGAATAAACCAATGACATTAATTGTTAGCTCTGCTCCCGCCGGGCCAATAGATGCAGCCGGTAGGATGCTGTCTGATTATTTATCAAGGAATCTTGGGAAATTTCTAGTGTGTTTACTAGCCATATTTTTCAATAGTAGTATCTCACTTGCACAAAACTATCCATCTAAAACAATCCGTTTAGTTTTGCCATTTCCTGCTGGTAATAATTATTTGATTGGTCAATTTTTAGCCGAAAAGCTTACTGAATCCTTAGGTCAGCCAACTATCATAGAAAGTAAATCTGGTGCAGGTGGAAGTGTTGCCATTGAAATGGTTGCGAAGTCTCCTCCAGATGGCTACACATTATTAGTTACATCACCAGCAATTACTATTAACCCAATTATTAATAGTAAATTAAAGATTAACCCGCTTAAAGACCTCGTTCCTATTGCTATTGTCGGTTCTATTCCAAATATATTTGTAGTAAGTCCCGCTAGCCCAGTCAAAAACTTTAAAGAATTCTTGGACTATGCGAAATCTCGACCTGGTCAATTAACGTATGGCACCGGTGGAATTGGCTCATCAAATCATTTTGCAGTTGAGTTACTAAAGATTACAACGGGAGTTGATTTATTGCATATACCTT
This sequence comes from Burkholderiaceae bacterium, assembly GCA_947448415.1. Lineage (GTDB taxonomy): Bacteria > Pseudomonadota > Gammaproteobacteria > Burkholderiales > Burkholderiaceae > Polynucleobacter. The sequence goes on from CANFMT010000002.1 coordinate 25,379, forward strand.
ATCCATCTACTACCGCAGCCATGACAAATGTAGTAGGCGGTCAAATTGATTTAATTGTTGGGGGCCTGCCTTCATCCGTACAGTTAATTAAAAATGGTCAGTTAAGGCCAATAGCAATCCTGACTCAGAAAAGAAGCCCACTTTTACCTGATGTTCCAACGATTGCAGAGTTAGGCTATCCAGAGCTGGTCGTAGACACTTGGTATGGTGTTTTAGCTCCAGCCGGAACAAAGCAAGAGATTGTGGATAAACTCCATAGTGAAATCGTTCAAATAATAAAATCTCCAGATACCAAGGAACGTTTTGCTAAAGCTGGAATTGACCCTGTCGTTTTAACGAGGCAAGAATTTGCAGCTTTCTTAAAGAATGATTATGAGAAATGGTTGCGAGTTAAAAATACGGCTCAATTAAAATTTGATTAATCTTAAATATCAATTATTAGTATTAACTGCAATTTAAACCTCCAAAGCCCTAAGCCTTGTCTATTAGACTTCAATCTCCATGCGTCTAAATCATCCATCTATGCTTTCATGCTCAGCAAGTTTCTCACTTGGCTGATCAGAAGGATCCTTACGCCAGTAGATTGCATATTTTTAGTAGTGGGCAAGTTCTCTTGGACTTCTCAAAAAGATGTTCTTTCATTAGTATTTCTACAAAAGGATTCTTAAATGAAAATCAAAATAGTTGAAAGTTTTATTGGGCGCCTAACTCTTGGGATTCCATTGAAAATGGGGGGAAGATTAATTGAAGCTACAGATAATTTATTTATCCGCCTAGAAAGCGATGATGGCTTTGTTGGCTGGGGTGAGGCAGCATCAGCCCCAACAATGACTGGTGAAACTGCTGCTGGAATGCTGGGTGCAGCAAGGTTCATGATCCCAGATATTTTAGGTAAAGATTTTTTAAGCGGAGAAATTTTTCTCAATCACCTTGATAAAAAAATTGTAGGAAACAATGCGGCAAAATCTGCAATTGAGATGGCTTTTATGGATGCTTTAGCACGCCAGAAGAAAGTTCCGCTTCATCAATTGTTGGGCGAAATGTATCGATCAAGTGTATCAGCTCTTTGGATGGTTGCTGGCCAAGGAGGAGTGAGCGATGTTGATCAGGCTTTGGAAAAATATCAAGAGGGATGGCGATGTTTCAAGGTGAAAGTGGGTATGGAATCTCCATCTGCGGATGCTAAGCGATCCATTGAAGTTCTAAATGCTTTACCAAAGGATGCGCAAATTTCAGCGGATGCAAATCGGGGGTATCAATTAAATCAAGCTTTGGAGTATTTAGAGTTAATGAGTGGTAAAGGTTTAGCCTTTCTTGAGCAACCTATTACCCCTCAAAAAGATGGTGATTGGAGAGTTCTTTCTGCCGCATCGGAAATCCCCATTGGAGTGGATGAATCATTGAGTACGATTGAGAAGTTGGAGCATTTTCTTGATGAAAAACTAGTTCAGGGAGGAAGTTTTAAAACTATAAAGCTTGGTGGTATGACTCGCATTGTTCAGGCTTGTAAATTAGCCACTCGTCATCAATTTAAAATTAATCTAGCTTGCAAGGTAGCAGAGACTAGTATTGCAACTTCTGCTTTATTGCAAATAGCTTCGGTGTTGCCTGAATTATCTTGGGGTGTAAGTTTGACGAACTTATATCTGAGGGATGAATATACAAAAAATCCGCCGATATTTAAAGCTGGTGTTGCTATCGTACCTAATGGGTATGGCATTGGAGTTGAAGTCAATGAAGAGTTCTTGCGATCTACTAAAGTTGAGGAAGCCCGCCTTTTCTCTTAGTAACTAAAAAGAATAGCCCCTGAATCTTTATTCAAGGCTAGTATTTTGGTGAACCGGACTATATTGGCTGGGCTGGAATTACATTTTTTCAATGCTAGTTTTATATTGTTTGTGAATGAGATAGTAATTAGTATATCTGCGTTTATATGAAGTCATTAAAACTCCAAAGGAGTCAGTGCCACAATTTTCTAATGCATGTGTTGTACTAGTTCGTAATGCCACCGTCGTTAGTAGTCACCACTAAGGCGAGTGTTACTTTAAGTAGCACTCGCTGATGCATAAAAAACTATTTGGAGCAATGAAGTGTTAGACGGTTGCTCCAAAATTCCTGTGGTTTCGAAAACCAAAGAGTGAGCCAGCACTTCTATTAAATCCCTGAATTTGCTTGCACATTTGCTTACACACCGACACTGACCACCCGCAGATCCTCTGTTTATAAGGGTCTACCTTGGGCTTCTGCTCTCATAATCCTTTGGTCCCAGGTTCAAGTCCTGGTGGGCCCACCAGAAAAGCAAACCCTCATCAGCATCGGTGGGGATTTTGTCTTTACAGCGCGAAATTAGTTTGCTTGTTATTCTTTGCAATACTACCAAACATATATATTGAGATAAATGAATATCAACGCTGATTACACTCAAAAAGTTGTCATCAATCATCATGATTTACCTTGGGTGCCCAGCCCCGAGACTGGTGTCGAGAGGCGAATGCTTGAGCGTATTGGTGATGAGGTAGCAAAAGCAACTTCCATTGTTCGCTATCAACCAGGCTCTCAGTTTAAAAATCACACGCATGAATTTGGCGAAGAGATATTTGTGTTAGATGGAGTATTTAGTGATGAGACTGGCGACTATTCGGCTGGCACATACATCATGAATCCACCTGGATCATCACATGCCCCATTTAGTAAATTAGGCTGCACTCTATTTGTGAAGTTAAGGTACTTAGGGCCGGATCAGATTGAGCGAGAAGTTATTGATACCAAAATATCACCGTGGTATCAGGGTATGGTTTCAGGCCTTAATGTCATGCCACTCATGCGACAGGGAAGTGGGTCAACATTGGTTCGTTGGGCCCCTCAAACCTATTTCAATCCACACAAACATTATGGCGGTGAAGAAATTTTTGTTGTGGATGGGGTATTTGAGGATGAACACGGACGCTATCCTACGGGTTCTTGGATCAGGAGTCCACATATGAGTTTGCACCAGCCTTTTAGTAAAGAGGGCTGTACCATTTTTGTGAAGACTGGGCATTTATTGGATTAAATGAGCGCCTAAGATGGATGGCTTAACTAGTCTTCATAGCAAGATAGATAAATCGATATAAAAAGTAATGTATTCTTCAATTACTGAGTTCTTGATAAGGCCAGCATAGTCATTTTTAATGATTTAAATTATCTAAAGCCTATCGCAATTAATGGCCTTGATCTTTTATATAAAAGGGGAGTGGTACGTGAAAATTAAAAATATAGTTAGTTTGCTAACCGTCTCATCATTCATTGTTGCATCAATTAGTAATGCAGTTGCATGTACTTCACTGATGATGACTGATGTGAAAGGCAATGGATATCATGGTCGAACCCTGGAATTTAGTTCGGTTCTTCCTACTTCGATGACCTATTTTCCTGCTGGTACAAAAATTGAGTCTTTTACACCAGCAGGTAAGCAGGGTAAAACGTTCAATACCAAGTATGCGATTTTGGGGATGACTGCTCTTGCTGTCCCTACTGCCAAGCAAGTAACCTTTGCAGATGGCATGAATGACCATGGCCTTAGCATGAAAATTAACTGGTTAAATTCAACGACTGCAATTCCTGTTACGGCCGAAGACTCCAAGCTGTTATCGATCACCGATTTTGGATCTTGGGCTCTAGGTAATTTTCAGAGCGCTACTGAGCTCAAGGCAGCACTTGCAACTAAGGAAACAGAATTTTGGCTACCAATCCTAAAAGATTTCAGCCCGAATCCATGGCCTCAGCACTATCACTTTGTAGATAAAACCGGTGGCAATCTGGTTGTAGAGTTTACAAACAATAAAATGAATGTGTATGACAATCCCGTTGGCGTGTTAACAAATGGCCCTGATTTCCCATGGCATCTACAAAATTTGAGCAACTATACGTTTACAAATGTGGATAAAAATACTGGTAAGTTAGGAAAGCTGCAATTGGCAACTCAAGATTCTGGCATTGCTTTGACTGCATTGCCGTCCGCGCAGACATCACAAGGTCGTTTTGTCAAAGCAGCATTCTATGTAAATTATGTACGTAAGGGTAAGACCCCTGATGAAGCGATGAATATGCTTGCCCACGTGATGAATAACTTTGATCGACCATATGATTTAACGATCGATGGGGCGGGAGGCTCTGGCGATGGGGTTCGAGGTAAAGGCTTTTCAAGTGAGGTGACTTTGTGGACTACGATGAGCGATTTAAATCGTAATCAATATTACGTGCGTAGTATTAATGCCATGAATTTTGCTATGGTGGATATGAATAAGCTAAGTAATATCAAGCAAATCAAGTCAATCTCGAGCTACGATGTCGATAAAGCGGGTGCGGATCTCTTTGTAGTATTAAATAAATAGAGAGATTGAGTACAGTAATCTAATGCGAAACATCATTAGTGAGTCCATCAATGATAAGAGCGACTTAGGGAGTAATTTCTAAGTCGTTTTTCTTTGTTTATTACTAGTTGTATAGATAATCAGCCCCATCTTGTGTGCAACCCCATGATTGTTATTTCTAAGTTGCTCCACAGGCTCCTCGGATGGCTGCAGAGAAAATAGGTGCTGCTGCTGATATTCCTAATATAAAATTCATACTAATACATTAAGCTTTGTTGAATACCTTATGTTGCTAAATTTCTATATGGACCTATTGTGCCCAATAAAACTAACGAATTAATTCTCTGGCTGCTCGTTGCGCTCTCTGTCACTCTTTCTGTGCTTGCTGCAATGCCATCTACCGCTAGTATTGCAGGTAGCCTCAGTATTGTCGGCACACTTGCTCGACTAATTTTTGCACTCATACATGGATCTCAGAGATTAGGCTGGCGAAAGCTTAGTGTGTTGCTACTCATCACCTGTGTTGTTAGTTGGTGCTACGAATCAATGAGTATCGCAACAGGCTTTCCTTTTGGGAATTATGTGTATACCGCAGAATTAGGCCCAAAACTGGGAACCGTTCCTGTGATGATCATGCCGGCCTATTTCGGCGTCTGTTATCTTGCTTGGGTTTTGGCACATGTGCTTTTAGATAAGTTTGATCGCCAAATTGATTCATCTTCGCTATTTACCATTCCTGTTATCTCAGCTTTTATTATGGTGATGTGGGATATGAGCATTGACCCGGCATCATCAACAGTAAAGCATGAGTGGATTTGGCAGGATGGGGGAAGTTATTTTGGTGTGCCTTTTTCTAATTTCCTTGGCTGGTTTTTATGCGTCTATACCGTCTTCCAGCTTTGGGCAATCTATTTAATTCGTGCAAAACAGGCGGAACATTGTTCTTTAGATGACTATAAGTCGAGCTGGTATCTGTCTATTGCTCTCTATGGGTCTATTTTTCTACAGCCCATTATGGCTGCTGCTTTGATGGCTGGTGGTACCGTTACGGATGCAGGCTCCCAAATTTGGCCTTTAAAAGCGCTTTATGAATCATTGGGACTCGTATCCATGTTTACGATGCTGTTTGTAGTCTGTCTAGCTTTTTTTAAGGTACGCAGCAATGCAAGCTTGAAATAAGTCAATGCAGTTAATTAAAAAAGCTAGGCAGTTTTATGATGAAGTTGTTAGCATCATTAGGGCATGCTTAAGATGAAGACTTAAGATCTCTTAAGTTATCTAAACTACTTTGATCTATTAAGAGTCGAACACCAAGCGAGCCAGAGTCAGCGCGAACTGGTAACTTTCTTAGGTTAATTTCAATCGATTTAATTTCATGATATTTTGAGCAAGCCTCCACTATTCGAGTGATGAGTCTTTCTTGAGTTTCATAATGACCATCATTTGCCAGTAGATCGATTTCAACTACAAGGGGATCATAGTCAAACACATTCTTCATGATGTCTTGTGAAATTAAGACTAGCTTTGGATCAATCCATAGTATTAAGTCTAAAAGATGCTCCTTGGGTATGATGGCGCCAGGTTCATAAGTGCCAATTTGCGTCTGGAGCTTAAGATCTTTTAATTCAATACAAGCATTAGTGGGCATAACATTCCTAATAATAATTTTTAATAATTGATGCTTTGAATATGGGTAGCTAGTTTATGGCCGCTAAGCCAGGCACCTTCAACTCTTCCTCCATTAAGCCAGTCACCACAAAATCCTATCTTGAGATCTGCATTGAGGCAAAAGCCAGGGATTGGATTGGCATGGCCGCTTGCATAAAGCCAGCGATGAATAGAAATTTTTGCTTTATGACCATCTAATCCCAATTTCATTGCAGAATCGAGTATGAGCTTAGCTGCAGCATCTTTGTCTAGCGCTATCCATTCTTGGCTCCATTGAGGATTTGCATGAATTATCCAGGTCTCTTGACCGGAGCGATTTGGCTTTGAATTATTTCTACAAATCCAGCTGATTATTTCATTGTTGATAAAGGCCGCATCAAACGGTAGATTTAAGCTTTCAGCAAAGCTTGCAATCACCGTCCAGCAACCCTGCATATTCGCATTCAGAGCAAGTGCCTCAATTGACTTATCTATTGATTGAGCAAGAGCCATAGATTGCTGCGCTGGTAGGGCCAAAATAAGCCAATCGTATTGACGCTCTATATCACCGGCTTCTAGACTGTGAAGATGCCATTGATCGTGATCATAAGCAATTCGATCAATAGTTTGATTCAATTTAATAGATAAATCCTTGGCTAAGTACTTTCCTGGCGAATTCATATCAGGAGTACCGACATACCGATTTTCTGCGGAGAAACAATCGATCCATTGATTGTCTTTAAATACCTTTAAGCGTGGTTTCCAGAGGGCGGCCACATTGGCATCAATCCACTCATCAAGCTCATTAATGAATAAAGGATCTCTCGCAGTAAAGTATTGCGCCCCATGATCTGCAGACCAATCAACTGCTTTTCGTGTACTCATGCGTCCGCTCACGCCGCGACTCTTTTCAAAGAGCTCTACTTGGAAGCCTAGTTTTTTTAATTGTTTGGCACAGCTAAGACCTGATATACCAGCGCCAATGATGGCTGCACTCTGTTTCTTGGTTTGATGCTCATTCATCATTGGGGATAATTTTTCTAAAAGTTAAATTGATACGCGGCGTATCAATAGTTTTAGTTTTGAGGAGTGCATGCTGCCAAAATTGTTGAGTAGGTGCATTCATGATGAGTACGCCGCCATTTTCAAGAAAGAGAGGGATGGTAGATCTATCCTTTTTATGCCTAAAGGCAAACTTGCGAGTGGAGCCTAGACTCAGAGAAGCAATTGGGGATCGTGCATCTAGCTCTTTTTCATCATCACTATGCCAGCCCATACCATCTTCTCCATCATGATAGAAATTAAGAAGACAGGAATTAAATTCAGATTGTGTGAGTTTTTCTAGTTGAACCTTAATGGAAAGCAGTTCTGAAGTCCATGCCTGTGGACTCCGTTTGATTCCAGAATAGGTATATGCACATGCTGGATCTCCAACCCAGGCTACTTTCCGACGAGTAGTCACTAACTTTCCGAACATGATGAGCTGGTCAGCCTCCCACTGAAGTGAATTCTGAAGCCGAGTCATTAAGGCGATACTCTCTTCTAAATTTATAAAGCTTGGGTGATATTGAGCCGACCCATCCATGGGCAATATATTTAGCCCGCATTGGTCTTGATCAATTTCAGATAAGGAGATTTGATTCATCGCTAGATGGGTGGGGATTTAAGCGCTAAGGTAATAAAAACTCTAGAATAGTCTTAATTTGTATTGTTGTTGATTCTGCGTTGATAGCTAAGGCAGTAAATTAATACTTCATCATTAATAAGGACTCAATTATGAAATCTCCAGATAAGCGCTGCTGTGGATCTGGTGTTTGCATCATCAATGATGCTGGAGAATGCTGGTGTGGCCAAGTTTGGGATGGTGAAAAAATGGCTGCACCCAAGTTAAATATAAAACCTGCACCACCCAAAGATCAGAATCCAAGTCCAGAGAAAACTGAACCCGAGTTGTAGGGGGTAATTCCTAGCAATTTGCCAGCCTGGGCATAAGCTACTACCAATTTTGGTATTTGCAGTTCCAATAGGGTTTTAAGTGTTCATTTTGGAGTCGGCAGTAAGACAACTCTTCATTGCCTTAAGCTCAATCTCCTTAAGCCATTCTGGTTTTGCTTTGGGATTCATTAACAACTCATTCACTTGCCTATTACTTGAGCTTTTGGAAATATATTCTGCTAGGCAATTACAGTAAGGCTTAAAGTCGTCCTCAGTAAGTGCTTTCTTTTTAATATTTTTATGTTCTGCTAATTGCTCCTGGACACAGTTTTTTTGGAAATCACCAGAAATCGCTTGGGCTTGAGCGTACCAAGGTATTGATAGAAAAAAACCTACTATTAGTAACTTTAGTTTCAACATAATTTTCCTGTTTATATAGGTGCTCTTCAGTACGGGTGAACTGCAATCATATATTTGGCTGCCGTTCTAGTTGGCATTTCTATTAAATCTATAGTTTTATTCACCAGAACTTTTTCTAGTGAGTTCATCAGGGGAGGAGTTAATGCATCATGAGACTTCTTAAATCGTCATCTTCAATAATTTCGGTAATGAGATCAAGTCTGATTCTCGGATTGGTTTGCGCCAGCAAATGATTCTTTTGGGCTAATGAGATTGGCAGAAGTTCCGCAAGGCGGTTTGATACCCATCCACAATCATCTACCTTAAATGGTTTCTTAAAAGGCGCATCCCCCAAAAGATCTTCACTTTGAATAAGTGAAATGATCTCATCTAATAGCTCGGCAACTTTTTGATATTCTTGGGGGATAGGCATAAGGGGATCATTTTCTAAGAGCTCCACTTCTCCAATCCAAAGTCCATTAGCCTCTTGTTTGCTACTGATGAGTTTGAAGCGCTGTGTACCAAATGACTTTGTCATGTATAGAGCAGGCTGAACGGGGTCAAAGTCTTCAATTTGAGCCAGCGTGCCAATTTTGGCGAAGGATAGCGATATATCCTCTTCGCTAATATCTGAATTTTTGATGATGCTTACCACGCCAAATTCTGTCTTTTCACGCAAACATTGCTTAATCATATCGAGATAGCGGGCCTCAAAAATCTTCAAAGCAATCACGCCATCTGGGAAAAGAACCGTCCCAAGAGGAAATAAAGGTATCTTGCGAAGGGTGGAGGTTGAATTGGCCATCTAATTAATTTAATGTATTTCATGGAACTTTGCTGGCAGTTAAAGAAAAAATACCCCTACCATTTCGCCCTAGGCTCAGCAACATTTCTCATTTACGTTTACATTTAAGCTAATTACCAGGAGATTCAAATGATTCAAAAATTGCGTGTCAAGCTCGCTCGTTGGATTTTAGGTAAGCATTGCCCTTGTTACCAAATGGGATATCACAGTATGGTCGATTTTCAACAACGAAGTGCCGACCAGTTAGCCAAAGCTCAAGCGCGCAATAAGATTCAATAACTCGCCAGTGTTAACTGGCTATCGAGCTGAATATGAAACGCTGGCAAATGCGAAGAAATTGCGCACTGACCCCAAAGCAATTGCTTCAGTTTTATATTGTCTTGGTATGTCTTTCATTGATTGTTGCAACAGGTTTCTGGCTTGCTGGGGTATGGATGATCCCGATCTTTACGGCTATAGAGCTTACTGCGGTAACGATTGGTTTTTTAATCTATTGCAGACATGCCCTTGATTGTGAAACGATTGAAATTCAAGGCAAACGTCTTCTGGTAAAGAAATTTATTGGATATAAAGAGACTGTTTACGAATTCAATACTGAGTGGGTAAAAATAGAGCCCCCTGTTGATAACTCTAAGATATTTCACATTAGTCAGTCCAGTCTTAGGGTTGAGCTAGGTCAGTTCTTAAGGCATGAGCAGCAAATTGCTTTAATTTCCTCAGTTCGGGCGTGTCTAAGGTGATTGAGAATCACTCATGCGCCATGCTATTAAGCAACTAGAGAATATCTGGATGCTTAGTGATACCAGCAAAATACCATTGAGCATGACAAAATAGTTTGCAAATGGCGAGGCCATTACTGGCATGCCATCTTGCAGCGCCGTTTCTTGCAAATAATCCATCCGCGGTATTAGTAAGAAGCTTGTGGCTGCAACGCAAATTATCAATATCAGCGATGGAACGCGGATTGCTTTTAATCGAGATACACCTCTCTTAATCAAAATATTGGAGAGGCTTAAGAGGACAAACGCACATCCCAAGAAGTAGTAGGACAGGTGTTGTATTAATAAGTGAGCAATCATTCCGGCTGCCTGAGAATCTTCCATTAAAAGATAGGCACTTAAGCAGCCGAGAGATTGAGCCATGGTGCCTCCAGCTATAAATCCCGCAATGACTCGAAGTAAGCGGTGTGAAAGGGGGTATTGGTTTTGGTGGGCTTCAACCATGGGATAAAAAGGGTTAATTAATGCGCTGCAGCACAAAGTTTGAATCAGTTTCATACTAGCTCTAATCTAATTTATATGTCAAAACACCCCATGGAAGTCACTAAAGCAGTAAAAGTAGCCCTGAACGCCTTGGTTGATATTGCAAATCACTCGGCTAATGGTCAATTGGTATCCGTTCCGGAAATCGCCCAAAGGTTGCATATATCGATTAGTCGTATTGAGCTATTGCTGCGACCTCTACGAGAATCAGGGCTAGTCATTGGGATTAAAGGGCGAACTGGGGGCTATCAACTCTCAAAGGATCCTCGCATTATTACGATCAAGGACATTGTTCTGGCGATGAATAGGATCAAAAAAAGAAAAGTCGAAGTATCTGATATTGCAAAAGATCTCTACCAGTCACTAGAGGCTTATATGATGAATTGCATTTCTAATGTCACATTAGCCTCTGCCATTAAAGATTGCATTCCAAGCTTTAGTGAAGTGCAAAAGGCGCCTGAGAGAAAGCCCTATTTTGCCCTTGAGACTGATGTGAAAGTTAAATCAGAAAAAAGAGCTAAAGGAGAAACTCAAAAGGTGATTAAGACCACCTTCAAAAAGGTTCAGGAAATTCCTCGTGGACCAAACTCCATTTTTAGCTTTGCCGACTATCTCAATAAAAACTCACCAGCAAAATAAAGTTACAAAGTCTTTTGACGTGGATATCAAAGAAGTCTCATACCCTGATTTAGCTTTTGTAGATATTGAGACTACCGGCTCCCATTTTGAGCGCGATCGCATTACAGAGATTGGTATCAAAACCCTATCTAGAGGCCAAATTCAGGTATGGGAAAGTTTAATCAATCCACAAACTTATATCCCGCAAAATATCCAAAGGCTTACTGGCATATCCCCACAAATGGTAGAGGGGCAACCACTTTTTGAGCAGATTGCTAGAGAGCTAAAAGAAGAGCTTGAGGGAAAAATATTTATAGCTCACAACGCCAGATTTGATTACGGCTTTATCAAAGCCTCTTTTAAGAGAATTGGTATTGACTTTAAGCCTAAAGTTTTGTGTACGGTTAAGCTCTCAAGGCTACTCTTTCCTAATCAGTCTCGCCATAACCTAGATACCATTATTAGCGCGCATAACCTTGAGGTTGGCGCTCGTCATCGTGCTCTTGGCGATGCAGATCTATTACTGCAGTTTTGGCGTGTCTGTGAATTGAAATTTGGGAAGGAGAAGCTTAATGAGGCGATTCATGGGCTGATTGGTAATCCCAGCCTTCCTCCAAATATTGATAAAGAGTTAATAGACTCTATTCCCGATGGGCCCGGCTGTTATATTTTTTATGGCGATAATAAAACGCCACTGTATATCGGTAAAAGTATTTCACTGCGCAGTAGGGTAATGGGTCATTTTCAAGGTGCTTTAACGCAGCGTAAAGAAATGAAGCTTTCTTTGCAAATTCGCGATATTGATTGGATAGAAACCAGTGGCGAGCTTAGCGCCCTTATTCTTGAATCTAGGTTAATTAAAGAGCGTATGCCTAGCATGAACATTAAGCTCCGTAGATCGAAAGATCTCTGTGGGTGGAGCTTATCAGAGGATGAGTCTGGCGTTCTTGTGCCAGTATTAGTAACTCATCATCAATTAGAGCCCGGCTTACAAGACAACTTATATGGTTTGTTTTATAGCAAACGAGAGGCTCACTCTTATTTAAAGGCAATAGCTAAAAAATATCATCTGTGTGAAGCATTACTTGGCCTGGAGAAGAGGGTTGAAGGCAAATCTTGTTTTGGATATCAGGTAAAGCAATGTAGTGGGGCATGCCTTCATCTTGCCCCGATTAAGCTACATAACTTACAGTTAAAAACAGCGTTAGAACTTTTTAAGGTGCAGGTATGGCCTTATGCGGGGCCTATAGCAATTAAAGAGGGCGGTGAGATGATTGTGATTGATAAATGGTGCTACCTTGGAACCGCCATTAATCATGATGAACTGGCTGAGTTGAAAAATGAAGGCGATGCCGAGTTTGATCTAGATATTTATAAGATTGTAAAAAAGGCTTTAGCTGGAGGCTATAAAAATCAGGTGATCATGCTGTAGTGCCTTCAAGGCTATCTCAATCCTATAGTAATTTTATTCGAACATATGCATTCCTCAATTCATTAAACTTCTGAGTTGTAAAGCACGAGAAATAAAAATGCCAACCCGCCGGTTGGCATTTTTTTATCTTTGGGTTACTGTGTTAATGGTAAAGCGATGCATTACCCCCTTTTTTTTGCGCCGCAGTCCAAATATTTCCATGAAGTCGGGTTAGTGCTGATGGTCTAGTGAATTTAAGCTGGGTATTCTTGGCGGTAAATTTAGTTCTAATAATATAAAAAATATGAGAGAGACAAAGTGAATAGCATACTTAGAAAATCATTATATTTTTGGGTGAGTTTATTGTTCGGTGCCAACCTCATGGCACAAACTAAATTACCCTCATTAAATATTGTCGATATGGGATCTTTTCATGTGGGGGGAAGGTTGGTTGAGATTTCTGGAAGGCCCACCAAGGAGGTTGTCTTTAGCCCCGGAAGTGCACCTGCAAAAATTGATCCTAATGGTAGTTACTTGGTTGAGCAAATGTATGTGCAGTACTTTATTCCGAAGGATGTTAAGGGCAAATTACCTATATTACTTTGGCATGGGGGAGGTTTAACCGGCGTTACTTATGAGACTACGCCCGATGGTAGAGAAGGATGGCAGAACTACTTTATTCGCAAGGGTTGGAAAACCTATGTCTCTGATGCCGTTGAGCGTGGCCGCTCTGGTTGGGCATCCCAAGATATTTGGCCTTCTGAACCACAATTTTTGACCGTTGAAAATCCCTGGGGGCGTTTTCGTATTGGTGCGGGAAACTGGACTGATGATTCATTAAAGCGTAGTCAATATGCAGGAAGTTTATTTCCGGCAGAGGGTTATCTGAATTTCATGAAACAGGTTGTGCCGCGATGGACCACAACCGATGCTGCAACAATTGCCGCTTACACAGAACTCGTTGATCGAGTATGTCCTTGTGTAGTCTTAGTGCATAGTCAGGCTGGCCAATTTGGTCAAAAGGTTGCACAGGCAAGGCCTGACAAGGTGAAGGCACTGATCCTGGTTGAGCCAGCCGGTTTTGGTGATCCCACTAAGGCTGCTGCTTTGAAAAATACGCCAATTTTGACAATATATGGAGACTATATTGATCAAGATTCTCGCTGGCCCAATATTCGTAAGACCCAGCTGGAGTTAAATCAAAAATATATCGAAGCTGGAGGTAGTGTAGATGTCATTAACTTGCCGGATATTGGTATCAAGGGTAATTCACATATGATGATGATGGATCGAAATAATATGCAGATTGCAGACTTGATAGAGGCATGGCTTAAGAAAAAAGGTTTCACTAAATAGTTTTAGCGTGTTCACTACTTACAAAGAGATATAGAATCGATTTTATAAATATTAGACATTTAAATAAGAGGGCCTCATGAAGGAAAAGAAACAAATCGGTCTCGCAATTGTTGGTTGTGGACGTATTGGCACTTTGAGAGCGAAGCTTGCAAAAATGCATCCTTCAGTTGGATATATTGCTGTTTCTGATGTAGATCCTCAGGCGGCTGAAAAGTTAGCCAAAACGATTGGGGCAGATTTTTGGAGTACTAATAGTGATGAGGTGATGTCTCGTCCTGAAGTGACTGCTATTAATATTGCAACTAGCGAGCATGAACATACCAAGCCATTGTTGGCAGCTTTAGAAAAGGGTCTCCCAGTTCTTGTAGAGAAGCCCCTTGCACTACTGGAATCCGATGCAGACTTAGTGTTGAAAAGAGCTGGAGAACTAAAGAGTGACTTGCATATTGGCTATAGTCGTCGATATAAAAATCGCTATTTAATTGCTAAGGAGCAAATTGTTCAGGGACGTTTAGGTGAGATTACGGGAGCTTGCGCGCGTTTGTATAACTCTCGCTCCCAGTGCTTTGCTATGCTCAAGCGTAATAAGGGTGCAACTCCTGTAGTTGACGCGCTTACCTACTATGTTGACTTAATGGGATGGTTGCTGGCAGATAATCCTGTCACAGAAGTATTCGCAAAGGGTCAAAAGGGCATTATTCATCAGGCTGGATATGACACTGAAGATGTGACATGGGCGATTCTGACATGCAAAAATGGCGCCGTTGTCAATTTAGGGGTTAGTTATGCCTTACCAGAAAAATGGCCATCTGTTGGACATAGTGCTCGTGTTGAATTACTTGGGACGCATGGCACGCTTTTAATCAATGACGATCATACTGACCAAATCATGCAAACAGAGGTCGGCTTTCCTCATGTTTACTTATCAGATCATAAGATTGAAACTGTGTTTTTAGAAAGCTCAACTCCAGGAGACTGGGCATTAGGTGATTTTTTAGGTCCCATTGCTGATGAGACTAGAGCTTGGCTCGACTATCTTGCAACTGGAAAAGTATGCAATTTAGCTAAGCCTGAGGATGCAAGAAGAACTTTAGCTGTTACGCTAGCGATCGAAGAGTCTGCTAGGTCTGGAAAAATCATTCATTTATCCTAGTTGACTCACTTGAAAACTTTTCTCTTAGCGAGCTTTATTTGTTTATGTTCCACTTTGGCGGGTGCAGCTTATCCTGATAAACCAATTCGCTTAGTGGTAGCCTACCCTCCTGGAGGGGGGACCGATATCATTGCGAGGCTAATAGCGCCCGAGCTTTCCAAGAAATTAGGTCAGCCCATTACGGTTGAAAATCGTGGTGGTGCGAGTGGGAATATTGGAACTGAAGCTGTTGTAAATTCGCCCCCGAATGGCTATACCTTACTCATGGGTAATGTAGCTCCGAATGCTATTAATGTCAGTATTTTTAAGAAACTACCCTTTAATCCTGAGAGGGATCTTGCTCCCATTTCTTTAGTGGCGATTACTCCAAATATTTTGGTGGCTAATATTGAACTACCCGTAAGGTCTGCAACAGACTTACTGGCTTTAGCCAAGGCCTCTCCTGGAAAAATTAACTACCCTTCAGCAGGAAATGGAACCTCCTCACATTTAGCGGGTGTGCTATTTGGCTCCATGGGAAACGTCAATATGACCCATGTTCCTTATAAGGGGGGTGGACTGGCTATGAATGATCTATTAGGCGGCCAAGTTGAAGTTTTTTTTGCAACGATGCCTGCTGCGATGCCATTTGTAAAGTCGGGTAAATTGAGGGCATTAGCTGTAACCTCGGATAAGCGTTCTTTACTGATGCCAGATCTGCCGACAATTTCAGAGGCTGGATTATCGGGATACAGTGCGACCACTTGGTATGGTTTATATGCCCCCAAGGGGACTCCAACCGAAATTATCAATAAAATTAATCGCGCAACACTAGAAGTACTTCAGAATGAAGAGTTAAGAGATCGCTTAATACAGAGGGGATTTGAGCCTATTGGCAATTCCCCGAAAGATTTTGCAGTCTTTATTTCCTCAGAAATTGCCAAGTGGGCTAAAGTAGTACGCCTTGCAGGTATTGAGCCTGAATAATCTTTTCCCTCATAATCCATTAGTACTTAGTTCGGGCTCTTGAGTCAAGAAATTGTTAAAAAGTATGAGGAAAAATTTGGCTAGTAAAAGACATGTAATTCTTTATCTATGGGTAACTTTTTCGGCTCTTGTTAGTGTCGAGCCGAATGCTAAAGAGCTACTGCCACCAACAACAATGAAGCTCATTTCAGGTGGAACTTTTATGATGGGGTCCAATGACGGTCCTGATGATGAAAAACCGCAGCATACTGTCTTTCTGAAACCATTCTTTATGGATATTCTTCCTGTAAGCAATAGAGATTTTGCAAACTTTCTAAATAATCAAGGTCTTCAAAATCAGCGGGGCGAATTTTATTATGATTATCAAGATGGCGATGCCAGAATTCATCGGCATAACTCAGCATGGAAAGCAGACCTTCATTATGAGTTTCATCCAGCTAATGAAGTGAGTTGGGTCGGAGCTCGAGATTACTGCGCTTGGTTAAATAAGCGTTTGCCTACTGAGGCCGAATGGGAAAAAGCAGCACGCGGTACTGATGGTCGGAAATACCCTTGGGGTAACGCCGCTCCTACTGCTAAGTTAGCACTTTTTGGAGCCCGTTATAACTCATCAGCATCAGTTGATGCATTTCCAGATGGAGCAAGTCCATATGGAATTCTGGATATGGCTGGAAATCAATGGGAGTGGGTATCAAGCATGTATCAACCCTATCCCTATAAAGCGGATGATGGCAGAGAAAACCAAAATACTGGGCCGATAAGATCTACGCGTGGTGGCGGACATGATTCAAATGCAGAGGAAATAAGCACTAGTCACAGAGGTAGATTTTTGTCCCGCAATCCAAAAGCAGGCCATCACAACATTGGATTTCGTTGTGCGAGTTCTGATTACCAGGGCAGTCTTTCGCCTGAATAAGAAATAAAATTTCCTGAATCTTTTCTTTCGAGATTTTTAATTACCTCAAACATCTCTGTTGCTGCCTGGTTTGCAGGCCTTCCAATTTGCTCGCCACGAAATGGCTTTGAGAGTCTAGAGTTCACAGTGCCAGGATGCATTGCAATTAAAGCTGTATTGGGTTTTGTGCGGGTCAACTCAATAGATGCCGTTTTGATCAGCATATTGAGGGCGGCCTTAGAGCTGCGATAGCTATACCACCCACCAAGACGATTATCTTCAATGCTACCTACCTTGGCAGACAGGGTAACCATGATGCTATTGTGCGGATCAAGTAATTTGGAGAAGTAGCGGATTGTTAGGGCTGGACCAATAGCGTTAATTCTCATTAGCTCCATTAGTTGATCGGCATGAAGATCATCAAGCTTTTTTTCGGGCATCCATTTACTTGTATGTAAAACCCCGACTGCATTAATGATGAGCTGAAACGGTGCTCTTGCAGTAAGTGCATTCGCGCAGGATTCAATAGTCTGAAAGTCTTGGTAATCAATTGGAAATTCGGAATGCCGATGAATACCTATCACTTCCGAACATAAAGGATTATTTTTCAGAAGATCGAAAAATGCTGCGCCGATAGTTCCCGAAGAACCTATTACGAGAGCGCGAAAAGAATTTGGAAGTAGTTTCATAAAAAAATTTTGGGTGATAGTGTCGATCTTAGATAAGACTAACGTTGGTTCGCTACATACAACTCCAGAGGTCAATACTAACTCCTGGTGGTCTCTTTAGTGTTGACTACTAAAAATACATCAGACATAAAGATATCGTTCAGATATAGTGGGTATAGCAGTCCTTACGCCCACAACTGGAGATGCCTTAAATGAAATGCAATAAATTGATCTTGACGGCTCTAGTACTTGGGGTAAGTAAAGTTTCCATAGCTTTTCCTGATGATGGCTATTCTCGGCCGTACACAATAATTTCACCTGCTCCCATTTTCATTCAGGGACCTCCTGATCAGGCTAATATGCTTATTAGGCAATTATCGACAGAAAAAAATAGCACCTATGTGCTACCCGCAACACCTTCTACAACCAATTGGGGGTATTTTGACGCAGGCGCTCCGCCAGCGTTGACGATTAAACCTGGTGATACGGTTGTGATTGAAACCCTGCCCGCAGGTGGAGGTCAAGTTGCGCCTGGTATTACTGAGGCACAAATTGATTCAATTAACAATGACCCAATGTTTCCGGGACGAGGGCCACATACTCTTACTGGGCCCATAGCCGTTCAAGGGGCAAAGAAAGGTGATGTTGTAGCGGTTCATATCAATAAGATACGCATGCGCAGTTACGCAACCAATAATAGTGCTGCCAAGGCGGGGTTGTTCTACGACAAATTTCCTGCAAGAGTCGATAGCTATTACCTAGATAACGACAAAATGGAAATGCAATTTGAATCAAACATTGTTATACCTTTGGCGCCATTCCCAGGAATTCTTGCTGTTGCGCGATCTAGGGAGGAGCAGTTATTGCCTTATACGAAGGTGCATGGTTTTAATGAAAAGAACCCTCCTGCACCGCAAAATTCAGGCTGGTGTGTAGAGATGCCTGGCTCATTAGCGGGAACAATTGGCTGTGATTCAAAGCAGCCTGGTGCTTATGGCGGCAATTTGGATTTGCGTGAGATGACCGTTGGGACGACCACCTATTTACCTGTTTTTATGGATGGAGCTTATATCTGGACCGGTGATTCACACGCTGCTCAGGGTAATGGAGAGATTGACTTAGATGCTCTTGAAACAGCTTTTTCTGAGCTAAATGTAACGGTAGATTTAATTAAAAAAGATTCTCGTCCTGAATTCGGAGATTGGCCAATTGTGGAAACTCCGAGCGCATGGATAACTATTGGATATGACTTAAATCTCAATCAGGCATTAGAGAATTTGAAAAAAGAAACTGTTCGCTTTATTCAGTCTTATAGGAAAGTATCAAAATCAGAAGCTGAAAAAATAATGCTGAAAAATTGGAACTGTCCCATTTCAGAAGTAGTTAATGAGGTTCTTGGTACTTATTGCATGATCCCGAAGAATATAAATGCAAAAAAATCGCCTGATATTCCAAGGGAAGACAATTCTCAATTTTGGGTAAGTTATGCAAGCAACCCCAGTGATTTGATGACTGCAATGAAAGAGGCATCCATGAAATCCATTATTAAGATGTCTAAAAATCTTTCTATTACCGAAGATCGTGCTTATCGATTGGCTACCTTTGTAATGGACTGTCGTATTGGACGCCCAAAAGAGGGGGCATATGACGTCTCTTGCATGGTGCCTAAAAGTATCTTGCGAACTGGATCAAAGACCAGGGGTTAATCTAGTCCTTCCAATAGAAAATCAAATCCCCATCAGAAATGGTGGGGATTTTGTATTTAACGGCTACATTTTGGACTCATTTACTTGCCTTATAATTAATGTGCCCTTATGTACTTTCGCTACAGCGATGAATTTTCAATACTTTTAACCTCAATAATGATGATGAATAAATTACTTAAATTAGCAACAACTTTTGCAATTACTCTTGGCGTCTTTGGGGGAGGTGCATATGCTGCGGGCTCGGTTTACGAACCATCAGCTCACTTTACGTTGGAAATCAAGGCGCTGACTATGTATTCCGGAGAAACTGCTACGTTAATGTCTAAAGGGATGGTCACTTTTAAGGGTAAGGAGTATCCGTTCACTGTCCAAGCATTAACCATGGGCAATAATTTTGGCGCTTCTACTTTTAAAGCAAATGGGGTTTTGTATGGAATGAAGGAAATCTCAGAATTTGAGAGCCCATTCTTCGTGATCGGTGGTGGCATTCACCCTCAAGAAGGCAATCAAGTTGTGACCTTCAAGAATAATAATGGTGTCGTTGCTGTGATTGATGGCACTCTTAATGGCCCGCTGTGGGCGCCAGCAACTGGTGCGGTTGTAAAGCTATTAAATAAGTAGTATTGCTTAACGAGATTTATCTACTTATTTCAAATATAAAAGCCACCTTTGGGTGGCTTTTATATTCCTCAAAGTATGTCAGCAATTCTTAGGTTAGTTAGGCAACGGTTGATTTTGCAAAGTCGCCTGCACTAGGTAGGTCTGCCATATTCCATGTATCAGTTAGAAGTTCTTTACATTTGGCAATAGGTAATATATCTGCAGCGAGATCTAAAAATTTTTCATCAAGCTGTTCATTTGTCATAGGATTTTCAAGTCCGCCAACGGCACTCTCAATAACTTTATTAAATACTCGACCGTCATTTAAGGTAATCGTTACTTCACCAGATTTCTTATGCAAACGGTTGTCAATTTCGACGGTAATCTTATCTCTTAGCGCAATAGTTCTGGGGTTTAGGACGGCTTCATCAGAGTATTGTTTTTCACCTGCACGTCCATCAATCATGGCGATAGCAACAGAGTGATAAACGCTAAACTTTCCTTCTAGTCCAGTTTGGGGTGTTTTTTTACCGCACAACTCTAGTTGGTATGGATTGGCTTTGATATGTATTGACTTGATTTGTTCTGGCTGTAGATTATGTTCATTTCTAATTTGTATTGCCCCATCGATTGCAGGATGAATGACGATGCCGCATGCATAGGGCTTATAGGTATCCTTAGCGATTTCAAAACGTGAACCAAGATCACCGAGCATTTCCTGATAGTCTTGCTTCGTGCTCATAGAGTTTGCCCAACCAATGCGAGACTCAATCATTTGGTTTGAGCTTGTAAAATTATTCTGAGCTAATAGCGCTGAGAAAAGACCATTTTCAGCTGCTCGCCCAGGGTTAAAGCTCTTATTCATGGATCCAAAAGAATCTCGAAATCCAACGGGCTGTGATGCAGCAAGGCCTAGCGCCCATATCATTTGTTGCTCGCTTAGTTGCATCAATCTTCCAATTGCCGCAGCTGCCCCTATCGTTGGATGAGTTCCAGATACATGCCAGCCTACATCTGCGTGATTGGGTGCTAATGAATTCGAGAGCCGAATGGTGTATTCAACTCCTAAATAAAATGCGTTCATAAATTCACGACCGCTGACTGGTTTTAACTCTGCGTAAGCGAGTAGTGCTGAAGCAATTGGTCCTGCTGCATGTACGTTGGTGACTAGATGGGTGTCATCAAAATCAAATACATGGCTACTGACGCCGTTGATGAACGCCGCATTTAGTGGATCAAATCGTTCTTTACGGCCCAATATTGTTGCTTGATTAGAGCTCGAAATTGGCCTAAGGCTATTAATGGCAATATTGACCGCTTCATGTTGGCAGCTACCAACAGTCACCCCAACAAAATTTACGAATGCTCTAGAGGCTTCTTGCTGAATATTGCTAGGAAGGTCTTCATATTTCGTATCTAGGGCATATTGCGCTAAGAGTCTAGTGGCATCTTTTCCAGTTGCGCTTGAATTTATTTCGCCATTACTCATGAGTAGGTCTCCAGGCAGATGATTTTTCTAAAGGCTTGTTTACAGTATACTAATTTAAACGATTGTTTAAATAGATGACACCAGCAGCTTATGCTAACAAGTTGTCATTAGTTTGGGAAATAAAGTAAGTTGTTAAAAGATTAAAAACTTTGCAGGGAGTTGCTATGAATCTGCTGCTTGAGTGCGCTTTAAGAAACTTTTTTATTCGCATGAGTTTGTTGGTGCTGGTATTTAATATTGGCTCGGTAGTGCATGCCCAGGAATACCCCAACCGTCCAATCAAAGTCGTGATTCCATCCTCTCCAGGAGGTCCTTCCGATATTTTTGGTCGATCACTGATGCAGCAGCTCGGTGAAAATCTTGGTAGACCAATCATTATTGAGAACAAGCCAGGGGCAGGATCTAAGATTGGCATTCAGCAGGTTGCAAAATCTGCTCCAGATGGCTACACGCTATTGCTGGTAAGCAGCACCTTCGTTATTAACCCCTCTCTTTATGCAGATCCAGGATTTGATCCCATTAAGGATTTCACCCCAGTTGCATTGCCGGTTAGTTCTCCTAATGTGATTGTCGTTAATCCGAGCTTTCCAGCAAAAGATATTAAAGAATTTTTTGCATTGATTAAGGCTAATCCCGGTAAGTATGACTATGCCTCTCCAGGGGGCGGAACTGGTCCCCATCTTAGTGCTGAATTATTAAAGCTCAGAATGAATTTAGATATCGCCCATATCCCATATAAAGGTGGTGGCCCCGCACTACAAGCAGTTCTTGCTAATCAGGTGCCTATTGGTTTATCTGCCATTCCTCCAGCAACTCCTCAGGTCAAAGCCGGAGCGCTAAGAGCCTTGGCTTTAACTAGTACAACACGTTCAGCTTCATTGCCCGATGTGCCCACTCTAAATGAATCTGGGGTAGCTGATTTTGAGGGTGATACTTTGAGTTTTATTATGGCGCCAGCGGGAACTCCTCCAGCCATTATTCAGAAGCTAAATCGTGAGATTACTAAGGCATTAGAAACTCCAGAGTTACGCAATAAGTTAATGGGTATGGGTTATCAGATATACAACAGTACACCTGATCAAGTAGCGCAAAAAATAAAGGTTGATATTGATAAGTGGGCTAAGGTCATTAAAAGCGGTAATATAAAACCAGATTAATTTCATAATTAGTACGCGCTGTTTTCAGACTTAGATTTAAGGAAAGCAGAGATTTATTGATGTTGTACTGCGAATAATCACACGATTAAACAATTATTTTGGCTATTGTAATTTTTTACGTTCTTAAAATTTAGATGCATCCGTTAAATAAAAATACTATTAAGGGAGATAATTTTGAAACTTGTAACTTATGAATTAAATGGTGCAATGTTAATTGGGGCTGAGGTCAATGATCGAATAATTCATCTGAATAGTTTTCTAGCTCCAACTGAGCAATTACCAGAAAATATGGTCAGCTTTCTATCCTTAGGCCAGCCTGCCATGCATTTAGCTAGAAAATCGATTGAAACTTACCAAACTAAAAATGATGCGAGTTTAGGCATTCCAACTACTCAGGCCAATCTTCAGTCCCCTATTTTGAACCCCAGCAAAATTATGATGGGCGGAAGAAACTACTTAAAGCACTTGGACGAGTTGCGCAAAGAAGGGGCTAGTAGGCAGGAAAAAATTGTTACTCCTCCAATGCCGCATATTTTTGCTAAATATGCCACAGCAATTACAGGCCCAAATAAGCCTATTATTTATCCAAAGATTGTGAAGCAACTAGATTTAGAGGGGGAGTTAACTGTCGTTATCGGAAAGCGTGCTTACCATGTTGAAGAGAGCGATGCAATGGATTACGTGGCCGGATATACCATCATGAATGACGTGTCTGCTCGTTGTCTTCAGGCGCAAGGGTTACTTTTGATCTCAAAGGGGTTTGAAACCTTTTGTCCAATGGGGCCTTATTTGGTTACTAAAGATGAAATTCCTGATCCGCAGAACTTAACCGTCAAAACCTACCTGAATGATTTGGAAGTGTGCTCGGCTCATACATCTGAAATGCTATTTTCAGTAAAGCAATTTATTGCAAGCTTATCCAGAATGTTCCCGCTAGAGCCGGGTGATGTTTTATCTACTGGATCGCCTCCTGGACCTGGTATGTACCATAACCCACCATTGCTTGCGAAGGTTGGCGATGTGATGCGCATCACCATTGAGGGAATAGGCACGCTAGAAAACCCAGTTGTTGCAGCAACTCGCTAATTTAAAAAGGGAGCTTGCAATCATGGCATATTTGCAGAGGATGTTTCATGACTGGAAAAAGTTTTTTGTATTGTCTGTATTGTTGTTAGCTCCAATATTGGTGTTGGCACAAGCTTATCCCAACAAACCGGTGACTATCGTAGTTCCTTTTGTTGCTGGCGGAAGTACTGATGCAACTGCTCGAGCAATTGGTCAAAAACTCAGCACCCAATTGGGGCAGCAAATCGTTATTGATAACAAACCAGGGGGTGGCTCTACGATTGGAGTGGCGTATGTCGCCAAGGCGCCTCCTGATGGTTATACGCTCTTGTTTACTACTATTTCGATGGCAATTAATGCGAGTTTGCGACCCAAGCTGACCTATGACTCAATCAAAGATTTACAGCCCATCATTCAGATATCGTCTTTACCTTTAGTGTTAGTAATTAATTCAAATCTACCACCCAAAAATTTTCAAGAATTTATTACGTACGCCAAAGCAAACTCGGGCAAGCTAAATTACGCGTCATCTGGATCGGGGACGTCTCCGCACTTAGCGGGTGAGATGTTTAAAAGTATGACTGGTATTAGCATGGCGCACATTCCCTACAAAGGGAATGCTCCGGTATTAAATGACCTATTGGGGGGTCAGGTAGATGCCCATTTTGGATTGGTTCCAGGGATGTTGCCTTATATCAAAAGCGGTAAATTACGAGCTTTAGCAGTAACTACTAAGACAAGAGTTGCCTCTTTGCCTGATGTGCCAACGATTATGGAGATGGGATATCCAAACTATGAGATTAATTCATGGCAAGGTCTATTTGCCCCTGCCAATACTCCGCCAGAAATTATTGTTAAATTAAACGAAGCGGCAAATCGAATTTTGGGTGATCCGGAATTTCGTGGCGTATTGGCGAAAGAGGGATCTGAGCCAGTTGGCGGTAGCACTTCCCAGTTTGTCACTCATGTTATAAGTGAGGTAAATAAATGGGCAAAGGTGGTTAAAGATTCTGGTGCGCAAGCGGATTAGCGAGCAATGAAGGCGATTCAAATCTTTGCCTTTGGTGGGCCTGAGGTCCTCAAGTACGGGGAAATTGCCCCCCGATCTTTGCAAGCTGGAGAGGTTCGAGTGAGGGCTGAGGCTATTGGCGTTGGCAAGCCGGATGTCTTGGTTCGCAAGGGAATTTATCGCTGGCAACCAGCAATGCCAGCAATACCGGGAAATGAATTATCTGGTGTAGTCATTGAGGTAGCTGACAATGACTGCGGTGATGTAAAGCTCGGTGACCGTGTTCTTGTTAGCTCTCGTGAATTAACTCAGCGGGGCGGATGTTACGCCGAGGAAATTATTGTTCCCGCACAGTCCTTATTTCATTTGCCAGACTCCGTTTCTTTTGTCGATGCCGTAGCTCTTCCTAATTACCAATTGGCCGGCGCACTTTTATATGAGTCTGGAATCAAGACGCCAAAGTCATTATTGATACACGGTGCCGCTGGTGGTGTTGCCATTGCGGTGTTACAACTGGCTGAGTTAGATGGAATTACAGCCATTGGAACAGTAAGCACTCAAGAAAAGAGAATGTTTTCTGAGGCTGCTGGCGGCAAATTTATATTTAATCGAAATACAGAAGATATTCAAAAATGTGTATTCGAGGTTACCTCTGGTTCCGGTGTTGATTTAGTTTTGGATCACGTAGGCGGTGCCCAGTTTTCACATAATATGAACTATCTTGCGACATTTGGTGTACTGCTCTCCTACAATATTATGGGCGGCCTTCCGGATGACAATTTGCTGGGTGCAATGCGATCTTTCGGCTCAATAAGTCCTGCAGTCAGATGTTTTACCATCCACACTTTAGACTCCTTTCCTGAAGTGAGAAGAGCTCTCATGATTCGCGCAATTGAATTGGCTGCTAATAAAAAGATTTCTCCCCCCGCAGCAAATATTTTTCAATTATCAAGTGCCGTAGAGGCACATGAATTACTTGATAGCGGTAATTTTTTAGGTAAGATCGTACTAATTCCTTAGAAGCTAGTAGTCGATCTATTACTCTTTCATCATTCCCAAATGTTTTAGCTGACGGTAAAGAGGTTCCGCTAAAAATAGTACGGCAATAATTCGACAGGCTTGTAATGCAGTAACGATAGCTACACCAAGCTGCATTACTTTTGCAGTAATCGCCATCTCTGCAATTCCGCCTGGCGCAGACGCTAAAATAATAGTTGCTGCTGGAAGTGGTATGAGATGACTAAGCCCAAAGCTAGCGAGGGCGCATAGTGACATCATGGCGATGGTGCCAATTGCAACGCTAAATAACCAACGCGGTGCTGAGCGAATAAATTCTGGTCTAAACCGCACCCCAAGGCTGATGCCAATCACAATTTGGGCTGCATTTGTTAGCCAAGATGGAATGCTAGAGAGCTCAACTTCATTGATTGCAAGGGCAATTGACACAATAAGTGGACCAATAAACCAAGCATTTGATCGACCTAGCATTTTCATTGCTGATGCACCAAGACCTGTAAGAAGAGCTAGAGTCAGAATTCCCATTAAGCTAAATTGATAGTTATGGGTCGGAGTAATATCCAGGCCATGCCAATCCATCCATTTCACCGTAAATGGAATAGCAATCGTGACGAGCAGAACTCTGAGTGTGTGAGCCGAGGCAACTAAATCAGTACGCGCATGCTCGCGTTCGGCTAGTAAAGTCATTTCAGAAGCACCACCTACTACGCTGGAAAAGTATGCAGTAGTGCGATCAAGGTTTGGGAATCGAGAGGCGTTAAACCAGTAGAGCCATAGCCCATAGCAGTAGCCTAGAACTAATGACCACATAATGCTCAGAATCACTAGCCACCACAAGCTAATTACTAGGGTGGTCACATGTGGTGTGAAGTAGAGGCCTAATGCAGCGCCAATAGCCCATTGGCCACCATTACGTAATGGGCTCCAACTTAAAGTCTTGAGGCCAAAGATAGAGAGTGCCGCCGTAATTAATAGGGGGCCAATCATCCAAGGAATAGGTGTACGCAGTGATACACATACCAATGCCGCTAAATATCCTGCCAATAAAGTACAAGATATTTGCAGAATAGATATCGCAAGTGGTTGCGAACTCCCCTTGGTGTGGGTACGTTTATTAAATGCGAACTTAATTTTTACTCTTAGCCTTTACTTCTCTGATGGTTTTATCCCAACGCTCTGCTTCAGCATGAACGTAGTCAGTAGTTTGTTTAATGTTGCCCCCAAATGGAAGCAAGTCATTTTGCTCAAACTTTTCTAGTACATCTGGGTATGTTAATGCCCGATTGATTGCCTGATTCATTTTTTCTTTAACATCTGCGGGAGTCTTGGCAGGTGCGAATACACCAGTCCACAGATCATCTCTGAGATTGGGGTAGCCAAGTTCAATAACTGTTGGGACGTTGGGTAAGCTAGCTAGGCGTTTTTCACTAGATACTGCCAAAACTTTTACCTTACCCTGCTTTGCAAATGGAGTGACCCCTGTCATAGCGCCACAGGTTATGGGTGTCTCACCGGCAACTGTTGCCAATAAGGCGGGGCCAGATCCTTTATAAGGGATATGCGTTACATCAGCCTTCCAAATTAGACGAAATAAATTTTCACAAGTAATACTGGGCGGTGTCCCGTTTCCTGCTGTAGCAAATGATAGATTTTCTTTTGTTGCTAATTGCTGTAATTCAGCCAAAGTATTGGCGTTTACTTTTTCCCCGACAAAAATCCCCATTGGTAATGTGCTAGCCATCGATACAGGTGCAAAGTCTTTTTCAGGGTTATAGCCAGCAGATCCACTCCATGCTGGATTTACTAAGAAAGCGGGAGAGGTTACTAGAAACGTGTATCCATCTGGGGCGGCGCTTGCAACTGCTTGAATGCCGATGCTGGCACCAGCTCCAGCTCGGTTCTCTACAAAAACAGGTTGCTTCAAAATTTCACTGAGCTTTTGAGCCAGGACACGAGCGGTGACATCCGTAGATCCACCGGGAGCAAAAGGAACAATAAAACGAATTGGCTTATTCGGATATGTGCTCGATTGAGCGTGAAGCAATGAGGGGCTTAGAGAAAACCCTAGGGCTACGATTAATACAGAGAAGATCTTGCGGAACATGCTTGCCTCCTACTAAATAATTTTTTGATGGTAGTCGATTTTAGGCATAGAATGAAAAAAAATTGCTCGCCATAATCTGGTAGCTAAAAAAATTCAGGAGATGATGTGTTTGCGACCTACGCTGAGGCTGCCCAAGAGCAGTCTTTATCTGGTAATTCGGCAGCTGATCCGTTAGCATCCTCGATTGAGGAGGCTCGCGCCAAGCAAAACCTTTACTTTCAAAGTCTAAATCAAAATTTACCTGAAGTAAGTTCTGAAAAAGACATGGAGATTGCTGGCCCGCTTGGCAATATTCCTATTCGCTTGGTTTATCCGAATGCTTCTAAACCACTTCCTTGCATAATCTTTATTAGGGGCGCAGGATTTTGGGCTGGCTCTCTCGATTCGCATGCAAGAACTATCCGCAGCCTTGCTTTGCTAAGTGATTGTGTGGTCTGCGCAATTGATTATCGACGCACCCCTGAATTTCATTACCCAACACAAAGAGATGAGGTTCTTCAGCTCATTACTTGGTTAAAGCAGAATGCTAGTGAAGTTGGCATTAATGGCAAGATCACATTGTTTGGGGAGTCGGCAGGAGCAACTATTGCACTTTCTGCAGCACTGTCTTTGAGAGATAAAGGCGATGAAGCGCTTTCAGGTCTAACACTGTTTTATAACAATGCTGGCGGACCCAATCCAAAAGCTAGAGCTTACTCTCAGTGGGTTTGGAAACAATATCTAGGGCACGATGGGCTATCAACGGATGCTAATGCAGTACCGTTGCTAGATGATTTAAAGGGACTGCCACCAGTTTGGCTTGGTGTTGGTGAAGACGATCCCTTAATGAAGGATACCGTGGAAGTGAATAAAAAAATTCTCGCTTCCGGCGGAAAATCAACTCTTATGTGTTATCCAAATCTTCCACATGCTTTTGTGATGTATAGCGGCACATTAAAACCTGCGTATGAAGCGCTAAAAACAGCAGCGCTAGCATCCAGTAGTTTTATGCATGACTAAATATTAAAAATAACCATACCAACGGAGAACTTATGCAGCGCTGGACACCAACACAAGAAGAAATGAAACCCCGAATTGCTCGCTTCAAAGAAGTGGCATCAGTTAAGAAGCTCCATCTAGAAGAAAAAGGTATCCCCCCTGATGTTTTAGAGATGATTATGGCCAAGACAACCCGTAATGTCATGTCACCAGGCCCCCTTCCCGGACAGTTATCTCCGAAGCCAGCAGTAGAAGGTGGCGATGCTGGAGTCTTTCGTCTAGGAATTGCAACTTGTCCGCCTAATCAAGGCCCAGGCTTGCATGTTCACTACAACACGCATGAAACTTTTATGGCTCTCACTGGAAAATGGGAAATTCAGTGGGGTGATCATGGTGAAGAATCAATTATGTTGGATCACTTAGATTTAATCGCTATGCCCCCACGGGTTACCAGAAGATTTATTAATCGCTCCGATGAAGATGCGCATCTGATGGTCATCATTCAGGGGCAGCGAGATGAATTTGATGATGTAGATCGCGTACCAGAAACTGCTGATGCGATTGCAAAAAAATATGGTCAGGGTATGGTCGATAAGCTAGAGACTCTTGGCTGGAAATTTACCATCGGGAAAGAACTCTAAAGTGAGTACAAGTGATCACACTAATTTAAAGCGTAGATTAGTTATCAAAAGCGTAGGCGCAGCCTTGACTGGCGTTGCTGCTTATCCTGAAATTTCAAGCGCTCAGTCATCTTATCCAAACAAACCGATCCGTATCGTGATTCCGTTTGCAGCAGGCGGCACCCTAGATGTTGCAGTTCGTCCACTCAGTTTGCAAATGTCAACCATTTTGGGTCAGACGGTTTATTTAGATAATCGCCCGGGTGCAAATGGAGTGATTGCTGCGGAGTATGTTGCTAACTCTCCTCCAGATGGCTATACCTTAATTGCGACATCAGCTTCTTTTGTACTAAACCCAAGCATTTATAAAAATCTGAAATATGACGTTTTGCAAGATTTCACGCCAATATCTGCATTAATGCAAGGCGTAGGTTTTGTAGTAATTGTAAATAGTGCAGTGCCGGCGAATTCATTACAAGAGCTGATTGCACTTGGTAAAAAAAGTGGCAATACATTGACCTATAGCTCACCTGGCGTGGGCAATACGATCCACATCGCTAGTGAATTATTTAATCAAAAAGCTGGCACAGATTTTTTACACGTCCCTTACAAGGGCAGTGCACCATCTTTAAATGCGATTCTCTCTGGAGAGGCGCAAATTGGAATCATGCCCCCAGGTATTGTGATGCAATTCATTCGTACTGGACAGTTAAAAGCTTTAGCGTTCACAGGCAAAAAGCGCTTGCCAGATTTACCTGATGTGCCAACTATGGCGGAAGCAGGTGTGAGTGATTTCGTTTTCGAGGGTACATGGATGGGCATGCTTGGGCCTAAAGGCTTGTCTCCTACTATCGTCAATCGTTTATACCAAGCTATTACCAAGTCCATTCAGCAGCCCGCCCTAAGACAATCATGGGCTAGTGGTGTTTCGGGGTACGTTGCTGACGGTAGCTCTCCCACTGAGTTTGCAAAACAACTCAAGGATGATGTGCGTCGTTATAGCGAAATCATGAAAAAAATTAATATTCAGCCAAGTTAAATATCAATTCACAAGGAATAGAAATGTCGAACAAGATGACCGGAGCAAGGTACTTTGCAAAGCTTTTAGAGGCTTATGGTGTAACCCATATCTTCTTTATGGATGCAATTTTGCGTCGCGCTTTGGCTGAAGTAGAAGATACCAATATTGTGCGTGTATTAGGCCACTCAGAAAAAGGCGTTGGCTATATGGCTGATGGTTATGCAAGAATTTCTGGGCGCCCTGGAATCTGTATGGCGCAATCTGTGGGCGCAGCCAATTTGGCCGCATCGATGCAAGACCCTTATCTTGGTCATTCACCTGTGATTGCATTGACTGGTAGACATATAGCAGCAATGCAGTATCGCAATTCATACCAAGAAGTAGAGCATGGTCCGCTATTTACTCCGGTTACCAAGTTTCACGCACAGATGGAAGTTGTCGAACAAATGCCTCATTTGATTCGACAAGCATTTCGCGAGGCTACTACTGCAACCCCACGACCCGTTCATCTTGATGTTGCTGGATTTACAGGCGATGCCTTAACACCACTAGAGCTAGATGCAGACCTTACGGTAGACGCTTGCTATACTCAATTCCCAGCATTTAGACCAGCTCCAGAGCCAGGTGTAATTGATCGTGCGGTAAAGGCGATTCAAGCGAGCAAAAAACCGATCATTATTGCTGATCGAGGCGTCATTATTTCAGGAGCAAGAGATGCTTTAAGAGCTCTTGGCGAAAAAATCCAAGCCCCAATTACTGCAACTTTAGATGCTAAGTCAGCAATCTTAGAGACCGATCCCTTATTTAGGGGGATGGTCGGTTTATATGGCCGTAGTTGTACCAATCACATAGTCGATGAAGCAGACCTCATTATTTATGCTGGTAGCAATACTAGTGACCACACTACCGCCAATTGGAAATTACCAAAACTTGGTACGCCAATTATTCAGATCGATCTAGATCCTGTTGAAATAGGTAGAAATTACCCCGGTACGATCGGCATCCAAAGTGACGTGAGATTAGGATTAGAAGCGCTAAGTAGTAAAGCTACTCATGCCAAGCATGATGATTGGTTGCAGCACACTCAATCTATGGTGGATGAGTGGAAGCTTGAGATGCAAAAAGAGCTGACTCGAGCCGAGATTCCAATGCATCCCCAAAGGCTTTGTCATGAACTAACTAAAGTGTTACCAAGTGATGCCATCTTGGTTGCTGATACTGGGTATTCAGCACTCTGGACTGGAAACTTAGTAGACATGCTTCATCCAGGTCAAACTTACATGCGTGCCGCAGGCTCTCTAGGTTGGTCATTCCCAGCCTCTATTGGGGCTAAGGCAGCAGCTCCAAATAGAACGGTTGTTTGCTTTACGGGCGATGGCGGCTTCTCATATCACTTGCCTGAACTGGAAACCGCTAAACGCTTAGGCTTGAATGTCATTGTGATCGTCAATAACAATGAATGTCTCTCACAAGGGGTTAAGAATCTAAACATTGCTTATGGCAATAGACCTGAGGGGCGTAAAGCAGAATGCTATGTTTACGAAAAAACAGATTTTGCAAAAATCGCGCAAGCATTTAATTGCTTTGGGACAACAGTCGAAGATCCTAAAGACTTTAAGGCAGCATTCGAGGCAGCAGTTGCAAGTAATTTGCCTGCAGTGATTGATGTAAAGACTGAGTTTGCCTATCAAGCTCAAATGGCATGGGTACCCGCATAATGACTTCATCTCCAAAACGTTTTGCTCCAATTCCTCTTGAGGAAATGACTCAAGAGCAGAAATCTGCAGCAGAAGAATTAATTAATGGCCCGCGTGGCGGGATTCGTGGCCCATTTAATGCCCTCTTGCGTAATCCAAAGCTGGCTGATCGTGTCCGTCAACTTGGTGACAGTATTCGTTTCGAAAATTCTCTACCCCCAGCCCTAAGAGAGTTCGCTATTTTGATCACGGCACGCTTCTGGTCGGCACGATATGAGTGGCATGCGCATAGTAAGCTTGCCTTGGAGCTAGGAATTAGTCAGGAAGCAATCGATGCGATTGGCGTGGGCGAAGCCCCTAAAAACCTACCTGAAGACCAAGAGCTTATCTATCAGTTCTGTACGGAAATTCTGAATGACAAGGATATTAGTGACAACACCTACGCCAAAGCTGTGTCCAAATTTGGTGAGCTAACGGTGCTTGATATTTTGGCGACTACGGCCTATTTCGGCTTTGTCTCCGTCATTCTCAATGCTATTCGTCAGCCCGTCCCAGAAGGGGGAATTCAGATGCCCTCTTTGAAAAAATGACTTATGCGGATACCCCCCCACTAAACCCCTTGATTTGCCTCAAATTTCATAGAAATTAGCGGGTATTGATTTGATCTATTGACACGAAGAGCTTTCGCTGATAATTTAAACAACTGTTTAATATTATTTTTATAAGGCTCGGAGACAATGAAAAAAATTACTCGCGCGGATTTGACTGCTGCATCTGAAAAATATAAGAATTGGGGTAAGTGGGGTGCGGATGATGAAATTGGAACGCTCAATTTCACAAGCCCAGAAGATATTGTTGCGGCAGCACAATTGGTACGTAAGGGCAAAGTCATTTCACTAGCTCTTAATTTTGACAGCAGCGGTCCACAAGGCGCTAAAACAAAGTACCCTTCGATGGGACGCATTAACCCAGTGCATACGATGCTTCGCACCGGCACCGATGCCTATTCGGGAGTATTGGATAAACGCGGTATTCGTGCTGCAGATGACATGGTGGTAATGCCTCTTCAATGTGGAACTCAGTGGGATGGCTTAGGACATGTGTTTTATGAAAACTACATGTACAACGGCTATGACTGCCGTGAAGTATCTTCAGCTGGCGCAGCAAAGTGCGGCATCGAGAAGACCAAATCTAAGATGGTTGGCCGAGGAATTTTGCTTGACGTAGCAAGGGCCAAAGGCATGGATTGCTTGCCTGAGGGCTATGGCATCACCTGTAAGGACTTGGACGACACTGCGAAAAAGCAGGGGATTGAAATTAAGCGTGGCGACTACATCATTGTGCGCACCGGTCAAATGGAAGAAAAAATCAAAGCTGGTAGCTGGGATGGATATCCAGGTGGTGATGCTCCAGGATTTGCTTTTGAAACTCTTGAATGGATTCAGCGTACTGAATTGGCAGCCTTAGCTAGTGATACTTGGGGATGCGAAGTTCGCCCAAATGAATCTGAAGCCGGAATTAATCAGCCATGGCACTGGATCACCATCCCAATTATGGGAATGACTATGGGTGAAATTTTTTATGTAAAAGATATTGCCGACGATTGCGCAGCAGATGGCATTTATGAATTCATGTTCGTTGCGCCTGCTATTCCAATTACTGGTGCTGTTGGTTCGCCAACCAATCCCTTGGCAATTAAATAAGAAGTACTAACGATAAAAATAAATTCTATTTAAGTGGATTGGAGACGAAATGCGTATTCCTGCTCGTTATACAAAAAGTATTTTTAGTAAGGTATTACGGCTTGGTTTGATAGGGGGTCTTGGCCTTTTGGCTACGGCCGCTTGGGCTGCTTATCCAGACAAACCAATTAAATTGATTGTAGGTTTCCCTCCCGGGGGGCCAACGGATATGACGGCTCGCATTATTGCGCCAAAATTGGGTGATCTATTAAAGCAGTCGGTCATCATTGAGAATAAGGCGGGGGCTGGCGGCAATGTGGCAGCGCAAGTTGTCGCTAACTCCGCTCCTGATGGATATACTTTTTTATTCAACTCAGCAGCCTTTGCAGTAAATCCAGCTTTGTATGGCGCAGCTGCTGGCTATAGTCCTGATAAGAACTTTGTTCCCGTGATCTTTGCTTCTACTCAAGCTAACGTTATTAGCGTTAACGAAGCGGTTCCAGTGAAAACATTAGCCGAACTCAAAGAGTATGCGGCTAAAAATAAGTTGTCCTATTCCAGTCCAGGATATGGAACAACTCCCCACTTAACATGTGAAAACGTTTTTAAAGTGCATTGGAAGGCAGACATTAGTCATATCCCCTATAAGGGAGCAGGTCCCGCATCTATGGCGGTAGTTGGCGGCGAGACTCCTATTGCTTGTACGGCTGTAGCGGGTGTTTATCAGTTCTCCAAGCAGGGTAAGGTTCGTATTTTGGCAATCTCTAGCGATAAGCGTTCACCAAATTTGCCTGAAGTTCCAACATTGGTTGAGTTGGGTTATCCGCAAATTAAGGATTACACATGGTCTGCAATGATGGCGCCTATCAAAACACCAAACGATATTCTGGTGAAGATGAATCAAGCTGTTAATACAGTCTTGCAGATGCCAGATGTCAAAGAGCAGATGGATAAAGCTGGTTTGGTTGTGATGGGTGGAAATCTACAGCAGGCCAATGAATATATGACGGAAGAAGTAAATCGTTGGTCCCAAATTGTGAAAGCAGTTGGGGCTAAGGTTGAGTAGGTGGAGCTAGGAAACCTTGTTCACAAAAATCCAGAATTTCAGGGATAGCTTGTGTGAGGTTTCCACCTTTGCATCGACCTTTTGAGATGACTTCTATGCGACCCGTATTAGAGGCTACATACAAATATAGCCCCATGACAAAAATCAAACGCCAGGAAATGGACTCTTCGCTTAATTGCGGGAGTGTTATTTTGAGCTCCTCCATGAAGCGTAAGCTAGTTTTGTCATATAGCTTTGAGCGCAAGGCGTTTTCAATGCTTTTGGGTTCGTTATGAAGTCGAGCTTGCAGCTTTACAAAGCTTTTACCTCCCTTATCCTCATTGGCCATACGCAATGGAGGATAAACAAATGCGTAAATCAGTTCACGCAAAGGGATGGGTTTCTTTTTTGCTCGTGCTTTGGCTTCGCCCAAAAGAGTGTTGCGCTCCTCAAGGATGATGCTGGCGCGTCGCTCAAAGACTGCATTAAACAAGCCCTTTTTATTTTGAAAATGGTAGTTAATCAGCGCTTGATTGACTTTGGCGCGGGTTGCAATGTCTCGAACCGTAGTCAGGGCATAACCATGCTCAGAAAACAAAGCTTCTGCAATATCCAGCAGGCGCGAAGCAGTTGTATTGCTCGAATGAGGGCGTACTTTTTTAATCATTATTTTTTATATTAACTTCAAATCACTTTAACAAAAGGAAATGCGATGAGCAAAACAATTTTGACATGTGCCGTTACTGGTAATTTAACAAAACCAGAGATGACCCCTTATCTTCCTATAACACCTCAGCAAATTGCTGACGCATGTTTGGGTGCTGGTGATGCAGGAGCTGCAGTAGTGCATATCCATGTACGTCATCCAGATACTGGTAAGCCATCAATGGAAATTGATCACTATGCTGAGGTCATTCAGTTAATCCAAAAGCACAATAAAGAGTTGATTATCAATTTAACGACAGGCCCTGGAGGCAGATATGTGCCTACTGAGGGAGATCCTAAATTATTTGCACCGGGTACAACCCTATGTGACCCGTTAAAGCGTGTTGAGCACGTTGCAAAGCTCAGGCCTGATATTTGCTCCCTAGACTTAAACACCATGAATTCTGGACCTGACGTGGTGATGAATACTCCTTCTAACGTTCGCAAAATGGCAAAAGTCATTCGTGATGCTGGCGTGATGCCTGAGTTGGAGATCTTTGATACTGGTGACTTAAATTTAGCAAAAGATTTAATTAAGGATGGAACGCTTGAAGGCCCAGGTTTGTATACCTTTGTGATGGGCGTGAAGTATGGCCTAAATACTGATCCAGCAACCTTGCTGTACATGCGCGATCAACTGCCTGCAGGCGCCAAATGGGCGGCATTTGGTATTAGCCGTGCTGAATTCCCAATCGTTGCGCAAGCATGGTTGTATGGTGGACATGTTCGGGTTGGTATGGAAGACAATATTTACCTTGAAAAAGGTGTGTTGTGTGAGAGCAATGCCCAGCTAGTCGAGCGCGCTCATCGAATCATTAAGGACATGGGTGGTGAGCTAGCTTCATCAAATGAAGCTCGCGAAATGCTTGGTCTCAAGAAAACCAATTCATAGAGGCAGTAATGGAGCACCCAAAAGGCTACGTACGACGTATTGTTACAGGTCATGATGCAGAGGGGAATGCCATCGTTACACACGATGGCGCAGCACCCTCTGTGCATACCAATCCTCTTAGAGTGGGATTTTATTTAACGGACTTGTGGCATACCGATGCGATGCCGGTGCCGGTTGATAATGCGCCCGATACCACCTCTCGTCCATTGCAACTAGAGCCACCTAAAAATGGCACTGTGGTAAGAATTATTGAATTTGGTCCTGAGGGGGAGTGGCTGCATAAGCTTGCTAGTGATGGGGCAAAAAGCGTCTTTGGATCAATGGGAACCAATAAGGCGTCCACTTACCAACCAGGATCCCATCCCCTGATGCATCGCACTGAAACAGTGGATTATGCAGTTGTGCTGGAGGGTGAGATTTATCTTGTATTGGATAAGGAAGAGCGTCTCATGAAACAAGGCGACTTTTTGGTGGAAAGAGGTACAAATCACGCTTGGAGTAATCGTTCTGGCAAGCCTTGCAAAATGCTTTTTGTATTGATTGATGGCAAGTTTGATCCTGAGATTCAAAAACACTTTTGAGGTAAATCGTGAACCTATTCTTGCGCCAAGTATTTTGTATCTGTGCCATCTTTTTTCTAGGGCCAACATACTCTGTTAGCGCCCAAGGCTATCCAGAAAAACCTATTCGCTTGATGGTGGGTTATGCGCCTGGAGGATTAACGGATGGAGTTGCGCGTACTTTAGCTCCGCAATTGACTGAAATATTGGGTAAGCAAGTGGTTGTTGAAAACCGTGGTGGCGGTGGAAGTTCTATTGCAACTGATGTAGTTGCAAAAGCTCCAGCCGATGGTTATACGCTGCTGATGGCGGACCAAGCGCTGATTAGTAACCCGAGTTTGTTTCCAAGTTTGCCGTATGACACGTTAAAAGATCTTCAGCCGGTAGCACTTGTTGGAACAGCGGCTTCAGTGATTGTCGTTAACGCTTCAGTACCTGTCCGTGATTTAAAGAGTCTGATTGCTTTAGCGAAGAGCAAGCCTGGAACCTTAAACTATGCATCCGGTGGCAATGGAACGATGACGCATTTGGCTGGAGAGTTGTTTAAGCAAGTTGCTCGCGTTGATATTGTTCATGTTCCATATAAGGGCACTGGGCCTGCCGTAGTGGACTTATTGGGAGGTCAGGTGCCAATGATGTTTAGCAGTATTGGTCCAGTGGCTCAATATATTAAGTCTGGGCAATTAATTGCCTTAGCGGTTACGGGTGATAGTCGTTCTCCTGCATTGCCTACAGTTCCAACCTTGTCTGAATTGGGTCTTGCGCAAGCAACAGTGATTGGTTATTGGGGGGTGATGGCACCCACTGGTACATCTAATGAAATTACCGAAAAGCTCGCTAAATCTATTAACGATGCAGTGAAACGTCCCGATGTAAATCAGAGATTAATTGGTTTAGGTATTGATCCATCTTTTGCTACGGGTGCCCGTTATGAAAAGATTTTAAGTACCGAGATTCCTAAGTGGGCTCAAGTTATTAAGCAGGCAAATATCAAAATTGATTGAAGTTTTAGAAAGAAAATTGTGAGAATCGTTGATATTCGAGAGCATTCAGTACCGCTAAATTCAAGCATTCGTAATGCAGTGTTTGATTTTAGTGAGATGACAACATCAGTTGTCGCAGTGATAACGGATGTGATTCGCGATGGAAAGCCAGTGGTTGGTTTTGCCTTTAACTCGACTGGGCGCTACGCCTGTGGCGCGCAAATGCGAGACCGCTTAATCCCGCGCATTATGAAGGCTAAGCCTGAATCTCTTTTAAATGAAGCTGGTAATAATTTAGATCCAGAAAAAATACTAGCTTGCATGATGCAGCGAGAAAAGCCAGGTGGGCATACAGAGAGATCAGTAGCTGTAGGCACTATTGAGGTGGCAATCTGGGATGCGGTTGCAAAGATTGAGGGCCGTCCATTACATGCAACACTAGCTAGCCAGTTCTCCGATGGCAAAGTGCAAAAAGAAATTCCTTGTTATGTGGGTGGAGGGTGGTATGCCCCTGGTAAAGGAATTCCTGGGTTATTAGATGAGATTAAGAGCCGCCTTGATGAGGGCTATACGACGATGAAAATTAAAGTCGGTGGCGCTTCGGTTGAGGAGGATATTGCTCGCCTGGAGGCATCGCTTAATGTTGTTGGGGGAGGGCAGCATTTGGCTGTGGATGCAAATGCTGGACTAACACCAGAGCGAGCGCTTGCGTACGCTAAAGCTTTGCAGCCATACAACTTGCGTTGGTTTGAGGAGCCTACCGATCCTTTGGACTTTGCACTGCTAGCAGAAATTGCAGATGTGTATTCAGCACCTATTGGAACCGGGGAAAATCTTTTTTCAACACAAGATATACGTAATTTGATTACCTTCGGTGGTATGCGCAAGGATCTTGACATTATTCAGATTGATGTACCTCAGTCATATGGCATCGTGCAATTTAGTAGAACCCTAAAAATGCTCGAGGATCGCGGTTGGGGGCGGCATTCTGTTTTTCCTCATGGAGGAAATTTGATGACTTTAGCCATTGTTGCTGGATTTGGTTTGGGTGGGTGTGAGGCCTACCCCGGCACCTTTGGAGTCTTTGCAGGTTTTGCGGATGATTCCAAAGTAAGTAATGGAAAAATTAATTTATCGGATAGACCAGGAATTGGTTTTGAGGGACAAAATGCCCTCTACGATGTCATGAAAAATATTGTTTAGTAATAACTTCCTGGTGTGTATCTTGCTGTTTTGGATGCAGTGCATTATCAAGGATTGACATATACTGTTTTTGAGAAATTACTAGGGTTTAACTATGACGCTCATCACCAGTCCGGAATCTATTTTGGACATCGCTACTGCAGCAATGCAGAGCACGGAAGATCAGCGCCTAAAAACTTTAGTAACCTCGCTGACTAAGCATTTACATCAGTTTGTATTGGAAAACCAACTTACTGAGCTTGAATTTGAACGGGCGCTCCAATTTATTGTTGGCATAGGCCAAGCTACCGGCAAGAATACTAATGAAGTAGTACTTGCTGCAGATATTTTGGGTGTTTCTTCATTGGTATCCACCATCAATAATCTTGATCTAGATGGCGGCTCATATGCTGCCTTGCTAGGACCGTTTTGGCGTAAAAATGCCCCCTTATGCGCTTGGGGGGAAAATATTTCTCGGACCGAATTGGGGGGTCAGCCCATGGAGGTTCGTGGGTTGATTTTGGATGAGTCCAAAAAACCAATTGCCTCTGCAATTGTTGATGTTTGGCATTCCTCACCAGTTGGTTTTTATGAAAATCAAGACGATCAACAAGTGGATATGAATTTACGTGGCAGGTTTGAGACCAATGAAAATGGGGAATTTTTCTTCAGAACTATTCGCCCTGCTGGGTATCCCGTTCCAACAAATGGTCCGTGCGGCGAATTATTGCGCGCTCAAAAGCGACATCCTAATCGTCCGGCCCATATTCATTTCATGATTTCAAAGCCTGGTTATAAAGTTTTAATAACGCAGGTTTTTGATTCAACTGATGAAAATTTAGAAAGTGATCCGGTGTTCGGTGTTTCTAAGCAGTTAGTTGGCAAGTATCTTACTGATGAAGCAACCGGCATCTGCAAGTTAAGCCATTCTTTTGTATTACAAGCTGGAGAAATGGTTTTTCCAGCACCCCCCATCCCTTAGGAGTTTTAGGCAAGTTATGAGTACTTTTCAATCTGTTGATGAACTAAACGGCAAAGTAGCAGTCATTATTGGAGGCAATGGTGCCGCTGGATTTGCAACGGCTAAGCGTTTAGCTAAGCTTGGCGCAACCTGTGTGTTGATTAGTCGTAATGCCTTAGAAAAGGGCGTCGAGCAAATTAAAGAGCTGCCTGGCGGCAAACATTTTTGTTTAAACGCTTCTATTATCGATTCGCCAAGCTTAATTGCTGCTGCAAAAGAGGTTGAAAGCCGTCTTGGCCGCTGCGATATCTTAGTAAACTCTGCCGGTTTTACTAAGCCAGTACCTGCTGCGAATTTGGAATTGCTCACGGATGATTTAATTGATGAGGTATTAAAAGCGAATTTTCGCGGAGTGTTTGCTTCGATCAGAGCATTTCAGCCTTTGCTAAAAGCAAGTGGCGATGGTTTAGTCGTCAACGTATCTTCTATTGCGGCATTTACTGGTGTTGGTAGCAATCTCGCCTATGTTGCGGCAAAGGCAAGCCTTGATATTGTGAGTGAGTCTTTGGCAAAAGTGCTTGCGCCGACGATTCGAGTCTTGTGTGTTTCACCAGGTGTTGTTGATTCTGGTTTTGTACCGGGGCGCGCTGGCGACTTTAATGAAAAAACTGCAGCAACGACTCCCTTAAAGCGAATTGGTACACCGGATGATGTTGCTTCTGCGATTGAGGCGTGTGCCACAACATTACGTTTTTCAACGGGAACACGGATTGTGATTGATGGTGGCCGACACCTATAACAGCCTAGAGACTCAGATATCACCAAGAAAACACCATGACAGTAAGTAAGCAAGAATTGCGCGCCATGCGCCTAAACAATAAGGTTGCCTCTATAGATGACCTGGTTGTATCGATTGAGAATCAATCTCCTCCTATATTGAAAAGTGGAGAGGCTCTAGTGCGGGTTAGTAGCGCAGGCGTAAATCCAAGTGATGTGAAAGCAGCCCTTGGCATCATGCCAAAAGCGGTTTTTCCTCGCATTCCGGGTCGTGATTTTTCAGGTGTAGTGGCGGATGGCCCAGCTGATTGGGTTGGAAAAGAAGTTTGGGGATCAGGTGGAGATGTTGGCATTACACGCGATGGCTCTCATGCTGGGTGGTTAGTTTTACCCATCTCAGCCTTATATGAAAAGCCAATCAATTTGAATTTTGATGAGGCTGGCTCAGTAGGCGTGCCTTTTGTAACTGCTTATGAGGGCTTCCGAAGAAGTGGCTTGCCCAAGGCGGGTCAAACGGTTGCAGTCATGGGCGCAAATGGAAAAGTTGGGCAGGCTGCAGTGCAAATTGCCGCTATGAATGGCGCCAATGTCATTGCTGTTCAGCGCTCTGAAAAGTACGAGACTTTTTCATCTACTCCTGTACAAGTTGTCAATGCAAAAACATTAAGTCCAGATGAAATTGCTCAAAAATTATTGCAATTTAGCAACGGTAAAGGCGCTGATATTATTTTCAACACGGTAGGTAGCGCCTATTTTGAGGCTGCTAATAAATCGTTAGCCAAGGGTGGTACGCAGATATTTATTGCGACCCAAGACCGAGCAGTTCCATTTGATATCTTTTCTTTCTACCGCGGGATGCATACCTATGTAGGTATCGATACCTTAGCATTGGATTGCATTGAATCTACAAAGCTGCTTAACTTATTACGCCCTGGGTTTGAGTCCGGCAAATTAAAGCCTTTTAAAGTCGATCAAGTATTCGAGCTTAAGGATGCCCTTGAGGCATATAAGCTCGTATTGGGCGGATCACAAAATAGAGTGGTATTTAAGTTGTAGCCTTAACTTATCTGGAGCAATGATGCACATTACCCGCTTTAACGAAGCTAAAACCTACCAGGCAAATAATCATGACAACATGACTTGCTTGCGTTTGCAAGGCAAAGAGGCTAGCCCATGCCATCAGATGTGGATGGGCATGAGTGTGTTTGAGCCGGGTGGTCAGACCGGATTAGATGGATCGGATGTAGAAAAGATTTATTTTGTTGTTGAGGGTGAGATCACCGTTTATTGTGAATCTGCGAGCGGTGAAAAGTCAGAAGCAGTTCTGCTTGCTAATGATTCATGTGTTTTTTTGATTGGTGAAAAGAGGCAGTTAAAGAATCTGAGTAATCAAGTTGCAAAGGTTGTACTGGTGATGGCATCACCTTAAATTTCCTTAAACCATTCAATATAAAAATAAATCATGAGACCACTACAGAGCACTTCTAAGCATTTATTAAGAACAATCACTTTATTCCTGGTGTTTATATTTTCTGGAATTAGTGCGGCTTACTCTCAGACGCCCTGGCCCAAGGCGCAAACCATTAAATTTATTGTTCCTTTTACGCCTGGAAGTGGCACGGATGTCATAGCTCGAGTACTGGCTAATAGATTGGCAGAGAAACTTGAAACATCAATATTTGTTGAGAACAAGCCAGGAGCAGGTGGAACCATAGGCGCAGCTATCGTTGCCAAGGCAGAGCCAAATGGCTACACGTTTTTAATCACATCATCAGGGCATACCGTTAACCCATCGCTGTATACCAATCTTCCCTACGATACCTTGAAAGATTTTTCTGGTGTTACATCCTTGGTGGAGTTGCCCAATGTGATGGTTACTTCTCCTGATGCGGGTTATTCATCGGTAAAAGATTTAGTTGCTAAAGTTCAGGCAGCTCCTGGAACAAAGAATTATGCATCTGCTGGTAATGGTTCTGCCACTCATATGAACGCAGAGAAATTTAAAATGGCAGCAAAAATTAATGCAAATCATATTCCCTACAAAGGAACGCCTGATGCAATTACCGATACCATTGCAGGAAGGGTAGATTGGTTTTTCTCCCCAGTTGTTTCGGCTCTTCCTTTGATTAAAGATGGCAAGTTACAAGCTTTGGCAGTTGGTACCGATAAAAGATCTCCCGTTCTTCCTAATGTTCCAACTACTGCTGAAGCAGGGGTGCCAAATTCTTCTTATACATTCTGGGTAGGGCTCTTTGCGCCATCAAAAACCCCAAGAAAAATTATTGATCAAATGAATCAAAACATCATTACGATCATGAAAGAGCCGCAAATCGTTGCGCAGTTAAATAAGCTTGGAGCGGAGCCTATATTGATGAGCCCTCTAAAATTTGATCAGATGGTAAAAGTTGAAATGGATGCCAATGCGATCTTGGTTAAAGAATCCAAGATGTCTGTCAACTAGTAGATTATTGTTATTTGAAGATGCAGCATGTAATGAAAGAGCTTTAGTTTGATGCGAAGTCATCAGGCTCTCTTCGTAAATCAGCCCATCATCTAGAATAGATGATATGAAAATTGATTTTGATGGTATCCAAGCATTCGTTGTCATTGCAGAACTTGGCGGATTTAATAAGGCCGCAGACCAACTACACATCACGCAAACCGCCTTGACGCGACGGATGCAAAAGCTCGAGTCATATTTGGGCTTAAAGTTAATTGATAGAACTACACGTCATGTAGAGTTAACTGCGATAGGCAGGGAGTTCTTGCCTCAAGCCCGTGCAATCGTCAATGAGATGACTTCAGCGGTAGATCATCTCAAAGATATGTCTGAGAATGCCAAAGGAAGCTTTACGCTTTCTTGTATACCAAGTCTTACGGTCAGCATGGTGCCGCAACTCATTCGTCAATATGCCAATACCTATCCAGATAATCGGATTCGTATCATTGATGCGATTTCTAGTGAGGTAAGAAAGGCAGTCATTAATCATCAAGCTGAAATTGGTATTGCTTTGCATGGTGAAAAACATCCGGATCTGATTGAGACATCTTTATT
This sequence comes from Burkholderiaceae bacterium, assembly GCA_947448415.1. Taxonomy (GTDB): domain Bacteria; phylum Pseudomonadota; class Gammaproteobacteria; order Burkholderiales; family Burkholderiaceae; genus Polynucleobacter. The sequence continues at coordinate 69,151 of CANFMT010000002.1, forward strand.
TGATGATCCACTAGTTTTTATTTGCCGCGATACACATCCACTTAAGGATAGAAAATCTGTTTCTTGGTCAGATATGCGTGATACAGGTTTAGTCGTAGTTAGTAACTTTACGGCTACCCGTGTCTTAATGGACTATCAGCTTGCTCAACATGGCATCCATCTCAATGGCAGTTATGAAGTCCAGCACCATGCAACAGCCATTAATTTAGTTGCAGCGGGGGTAGGATGTGCGATTTTGCCCTCTTCAACACTAAATGATGGTGATAGACAGCACATTGTGAAGATTGCCTTAAAAGATCCCTTGGTGAAGCGCAAAGTGACGCTTTTACGACACAAGAATACTAGCTTATCCCCGGCGGCCCAGGCCTTTTTCAAGCTAATTCAGAAAAGTGTGTGACTTGAGGGTGTTGGCATACTATTATTGCGATAAATGAAATAATTAAAGCTAATATTTCATTTATCAATATAAACGTAATGCTCGATACTCCTGTTCATGTCAATCAATTCAAAACACAATAAACCCGATGTCTTGGTCATTGGGGGAGGCAATGCTGCGCTCTGTGCAGCATTAATGGCGCGTGAAGCTGGCTCTACAGTTCTAATCCTGGAGGCAGCTCCTAAGGAGTGGCGCGGAGGAAACTCTATCCACACTCGGAATATTCGTTCTATGCATAACGCTCCAGAAGATGTCTTGATGGAAGCTTATCCAGAAGAAGAGTATTGGCAAGATGTCATCAAGGTTACCGGCGGTCTGACGGATGAACGATTGGCGAGATTTGTTATCCGCGCATCTTCTAATTGCCGTGACTGGATGCAAAGTCATGGGGTGCGTTTTCAGGCGCCACTTTCTGGCACGCTCAATCTATCGCGTACTAATGCATTTTTTATGGGTGGAGGCAAAGCACTCATTAATGCCTACTTTAGAAGCGCCGAAAAATTAGGTATCGAGATTCGCTATAACTCGCCAGTCGACTCTTTAGAGATTGTCGATGGTCAGTTTGTTGCTGCCAATGTTGGTGGTGAGCGCATAGAAGCCAAAACATGCGTGATGGCAGCAGGTGGTTTCGAGTCGAATCGCGAATGGCTTAAAGAAGCTTGGGGTGTTAATCAATGGGGCGAAGCGCCGGCAGATAATTTCTTAATACGTGGTACTAGATTTAATAATGGCGTATTACTTAAGCAGTTAATTGATATGGGTGCAGATTCAGTAAGTGATGCCACTCAGGCCCACATGGTGGCTATTGATGCCAGAGCGCCTTTATATGATGGTGGAATTTGTACTCGTATTGACTGCGTATCTTTTGGAATTGTTGTGAATAAATTTGCGCAACGCTTCTCAGATGAGGGCGAAGATTTTTGGCCCAAGCGATATGCTTTTTGGGGCAGGTTAGTTGCTCAGCAACAAGGTCAAATTGGATATTCCATCATTGACTCCAAAGTATTGGGACGTTTTATGCCGCCCGTGTTCCCTGGCGAAAAGGCCGATACGATTGAGGAGTTAGCAGTTAAGCTTGGACTGGATCCAGAGGCTCTGAAAGAGACGATTAGGGTCTATAACAGCGCATGTCGCGTTGGAACCTTCGATCACACCATCATGGATGATTGCCATACCGAGGGCATTACGCCTGAAAAAACCCATTGGGCAATTCCAATCGATACAGGCCCTTTTTATGGTTACACCGTACGCCCAGGCGTGACATTTACCTACCTTGGTTTAAAGACGGATGAATCTACGGCTGTTCACTTTAATGGCAAGCCAAGTGAAAATTTATTTGTTGCTGGCGAAATGATGGCAGGCAATGTCTTAGGTAAGGGTTATGCCGCTGGAATTGGAATGGCAATTGGTACTGCCTTTGGGCGCGCTGCGGGCGTATCAGCTGCTAAAGCAGCATTACATCAAGAGGAACAAGTCAGTGCAACAACTTAATTCATTAATAGCTGAAGCGAATGCCTTAGGTGCCAACATGCCCGAGATTGAAGCGGCGCGCATGCTTTCTATCTGTAATGCATGTCGCTACTGCGAAGGGTTTTGCGCCGTCTTTCCTGCTATGACTCGCCGTATAGAGTTCTTGCCAGCAGATGTTAATTACATGGCAAATCTTTGTCATAATTGCGGCGCTTGTTTGCATGCTTGTCAATATGCACCACCGCATGAGTTTGCGGTCAATATTCCAAAGGTAATGGCTCAGGTCCGCAAAGAAACTTATATTACTTATGCATGGCCAAAAGCATTTGGAGAGCTGTATAAAAGTAATGGTGTAACGGTAGCGCTCGCCAGTTCTTTATCAATTGCTTTATTTTTAATTCTCACTCTTGCCATCAATGGGAACCTTAGTAGCGGTCCATCAGATGGCAATTTTTACGCTATTTTTTCGCATAACACGCTTGCGTTGATGTTTGGTGCAGTCTTTTGCTTTGCCCTGTTTGCAATTTTTATGGGCTTAAGTAATTTTTGGGTACGCATTACGCCCGGGCAAGCCTCTGGTGCTGCATTGGCAGAAGCTACTCACGATGCTTTGACTTTAAAGTATCTGGGCGGGGGCCATGGCGAAGGTTGTAATAATGAAGATGATGCATTTTCTCTCTGGCGCAAACGCTTTCATCACTTCACCTTCTATGGTTTCATGCTTTGTTTTGCAGCGACTAGCGTTGCTACTCTTTACCACTATCTTTTGGACTTACATGCGCCATATGCATTAAATAGCCTGCCAGTGATTCTGGGCACTCTTGGTGGAATTGGCCTGCTAATTGGGCCTGCTGGACTGCTTTATTTGAACCTGGTGCGCAGTTCTGAGCATGGCGATGCTTCACAAAAACCGATGGATAGGGCATTTATATTGCTATTGCTTTTAATTAGCGCCTCAGGTCTTGCATTGCTGGCTTATCGTGATACTGTCTATATGGCTGCATTGCTAGCGATTCATTTGGGTTTTGTCATGGGCTTTTTCTTGACAATGCCGTATGGAAAATTTGCACATGGTTTGTATAGAGCGGCCGCACTTCTAAAGAATGCGATTGAAAAAAGACAGGTAAATAAAGTTGGCCTAGGCGGAGAATAGTTTAAAAATGAAGATACTCAAGCAGAATGTTTTTTTCAGCATATCGTTAGTAATTACATTAAGCCTTCTCGGCCAATCTGCTGGTGCTCAAGAGTTCCCGCCTAAGAAAAGTATTTCTATCGTAGTTGGTTTTGCGGCTGGTGGAGCAACCGATACAGCCGCCCGCATTATTGCCAAAAAGCTGGGTGACAATATTGGTGCAAATATATTGGTTGATAATCGCCCTGGTGCAGGTGGCAATATAGCGCATCAATTTGCAGCTAACGGCCCTACCGATGGCAGCACAATCTTATTTGGCTCTGTCGGTCCGCTAACTATTGCTCCGCATATGATGAAGTTGCCATATGACCCAGTTAAAGATCTTGCGCCTATTACTATGGGCGTGAACTTTCCGAACATACTAGTGGTTAATTCCGGCACAGGAATTAAAACATTTGCTGAGTACATTGCTTTTGCAAAGAAAAATCCAAACAAACTGGAATATGCGTCTACTGGCCCAGGCTCTGCATCACATCTCGCTGGTGAATTGTTAGATGAGATGGCTGGTATAGAAACAGTGCACGTACCTTACAAAGGTGGTGCTCCAGCACTACAGGATTTATTGGGTGGACGCGTTGCAGCATATTTCTCTACTTATAGTACTGCTCAGGCCTATATTGCCAATGGACAGTTAATTCCTTTGGCAGTCACTGGTCCGACACGTCTAAAGTCTTTACCAAAAGTACCAACGATTGCTGAATCTGGCTATCCAGGATTTAATGCGACTAATTGGTATGCATTTGTAGCCTCATCAAAAGTACCTGTTCCAATTTTGGATCGCTGGAACCTTGAGATAGTAAAGGTGCTCAAATCACCAGATGTCGTACAGCAACTCAATGATCATGGTTTGACACCAATGCCTACTTCACGTGATGAGCTTGCTAAATATATGGCAAAAGAGTCTGCTCAATGGGGCAAGATTATTCGGGAGAGAAAAATCACCGGTGAGTAAAGTGGGGTATTATTTTTTTAATCACTACTTTTAGATAAGCGCTTTATGAACTTGCCAAATCATCAATTAACGATGACTGTCTTAATGACGCCAGATAAGACAAATTTTTTTGGCAATGTTCATGGTGACGATGTTTTAAAACTCTTAGATCAGGTTGCTTATGCCTGTGCCAGTAGATACGCTGGTAGACACGTTGTCACTCTGAGTGTTGACCAGGTTACCTTCAAGCAGCCCATCCATGTTGGCGAACTACTCACTTTTTTAGCTTCAGTAAATTACACTGGTACCTCTTCAATAGAGGTGGGTATTAAGGTGATTGCCGAAAACATCCTCACGAAAGTCGTTAGGCATGTAAATAGCTGCTTTCTCACTATGGTTGCTATGGATGAAAATCGAAAACCTATTGCTGTGCCTAAGTTTTCTCCAGCAACACCAGATGAAGAAAGGCGCTACAAAGGCGCTATCCTCAGAAAAGAAATGCGCAAAGAGCTTGAAGAGAAATTCAATGCCATACGGGCAGTTAAGAACTCATAAATAGAGTGAGTCGCAAAAAATAGTGAGTATTTGGCAGAAGTTATTTAAGGGGTCACAATGAAACTAGTAAAAATATATGCACTCTTGATTTTCATTGGCGTATCAGGTTTTGCCGGTGCCCAGGAGTGGCCAAATCGTCCGATCACTTTAATTGTTAGCTACCCTCCTGGAGGTACTGCTGATTTAATGGCAAGAACTATTGCTACTCCATTAGGTAAAGCGCTAGGCACAACGGTTGTAGTTGAAAATAAACCTGGGGCGAGTGGACAGATTGCGGCTGCATATGTGGCTAAAGCAAATGCAGATGGCTATACATTGATGCTCGACGCATCTTCTTACTCTGTAAATCCATCGCTGTTTCCAAAGTTACCCTATGACCCCAATAAAGATTTCAAAACATTGGCGATTTTGGCGCAGTACCCAAATGTTTTATTAGTTCATCCTAGTTTTCCTGCGAAGTCAGTGAAAGAGTTGGTGGCTATGGCCAAAGCCAAGCCCAACTCCATTGCATACGCCTCTTCTGGAAATGGCTCCGCTCAACATCTAGCTGGTGCATTGTTTGAGGTGAAGGCCGATGTGCAAATGCAGCACATTCCTTATAAAGGTGGTGGCCCAGCTCTTAATGATGTGGTGGGCGGTCAAGTACCAGTTTTCTTTGGTAGCGTAGCGTCCACAAAACAGTATGTTGATTCTGGCAAGTTAAACGCTTTGGCCGTGACCGGCAAGAAAAGAGCCTCTTCAATGCCTAGCGTACCCACCATGGCTGAGGCAGGAGTCCCCGGTTATGAGGTGTATGAATGGAATGGAATTTTTGCGCCTGCGGCAACGCCAGCAGTCATTTTAGTCAAGATATCGGATGGTATTACCAAAGTGATGCAGTCGGCAGAGGTTAAAGATAAGGTGTTGAGTCTAGGGGGCGAGCCATTTCAAGGTGGTCCCGATGTGGCTGATAGGTTTATTAAGGGCCAGATGGTAGAGTGGGCTAAATTAGTGAAGAGCGGCAAGATTACCGTGGATTAGTCCGTTTTAATGAGGTCCTTTGATAGCTTGGTTAATTGAAAGAATGTTGATGAAAAAATACTTACTAGTTTTCATGGTGCTGGCTAGTTCAAAAATTGCCATGGCCGCATACCCTGAGAAGTCGATACGCTTGGTCGTGCCTTTTGCTACTGGCGGTACTTCTGAGATTGTTGCTAGATCAGTTGCTAGTAGTCTTAGCACTAGTCTTGGCCAATCGGTTTATGTAGATAACAAGCCAGGTGGCGCGGGTAATATCGCAATGGAAGAAGTAAAGCGTGCCAATCCAGATGGATATACGCTTATTTTGGGGCATGTTGGAACGCTTGCAGTAAACCCTGCTTTATTTGGTAAGAAGTTGCCATATGATCCCAACAAAGATTTTGCACCTGTCACACTGGTAGCAAAAGTGCCTAACGTTATAGCGGTAAGCGAAAAGAGTCCCTATAAGACTCTGAGTGACTTGGTGATTGATGCCAAGAAAAATCCAGGCAAGATTAATTACGGATCTGCTGGTAATGGCAGTGCCGGACATTTGGCGATGGAGTATTTCTCCGCAGATGCAGGTATTGATCTAGTGCACGTTCCTTATAAGGGATCCGGACCGATGTTGACCGATCTGATTGGCGGACAAATTCAAGCTACATTCAATGGCTTGCCATCCTTAATGGGCCAGATTAAAGGGGGTACTTTACGCCCATTAGCAGTTGGCTCTGCTGAGAGATCAAAAGTCTTGCCTAATGTTCCAACCGTATCGGAGTCTGGTTATAAAGGTTTTGAGACATCACAGTGGTACGGAATTATGGTGCCTGCTGGAACTCCGCAACCAATTATCGATAGGCTCCAAAAAGATATCGCTAAGTCATTAAAGTCTAAAGAGGACTCAAAAAAGATGTTGGAAGATGGCGCTGTTTTAGTAGGCGATACACCTGCTCAGTTTGGTGCATTTATTAAATCAGAGCAAATTCGCTGGTCTAAGGTAGTGGAGAAAGCAAAAATTACTGTCGATTAATTTCTTTTGCTGCTTGACATGATGGAAGAATAAAACCACCTTTGGGTGGTTTTATTCTTAGTGATGCTAAATTAACTGAAAATATGAAACGTTTTCTGGATCCCTCTGACTGCCGTATTGCATTGATGGCTAGCACCCTCAAGATTTGCTGTCATTTGGCGATACTGTGTTGGGGTGGCATGGTTATGGCGCAGTCATCGGAAAGTACCATGAGTGAAGAGGCAAAAGCTGGTCAAAAAATGCAAAACCCGCTTTACCCCCAAATACAGTTACCACTTACTTATAACTATAACCAAAGGGTAGGGGTCAATAGTGCTTCACAGCAGACTCAAATTGGATTTAATCCGATCATCCCCGTACAAATTCATGAGGATCTTCAGCTCATTATTAATCCCCTGTTGACATATAACCATAACGCCAACAACCAACAAGTCACTAACCAAAATCAGCCATTGCAATTAGCCACTTTTTTTGCACCTACCTACGTAAAAACTTGGTACTACGGTATTGGTCCCTACTTGCAGGTGCCGGCGACTAATGCAAACAATGGCTCAAAACAAACTGGGGCAGGTGTTTCTGTGGGGGCATTCTACACACCAGACAATTGGGTTGTGGGGGTTGCCATGTTCAACTCATGGGGTATCGGCAATGATTTAACTGGCGGATCTGCCAACGTACTCAATGCCCAGCCCACAATTTCTTATACAACTGATCGCGCCTGGACTTATAACTTAGGTAGTCAGATCACTTACAACTACAACACTAATGCAGCAAGCAATCAACTGACTCTGAGTGGGGGCAAAACATTCAAAGTTGGGGAATATCACTTTCAGTGGCAAGTTGGGCCAACCTATATGGTGACGACCTTCCCAGGCAGTGCAAAGGGCTTTGGGGGGTATTTTGGTTTAACGGCTTTATTGCCAAAGTAATGGGTTAATCTTCTTGTATTGATTTTTACGGGTGAATAATTAAGATGAATTGGTTAAGCCACATAACTACGATGTCCAACCCACTAGAGTTGGCATCTTTTTATATGACGCATGCATTTGGAGAGAAATTCCAAATTGTTTTAATTGATGTCATTCTAATTTTGGCATTTCACGGGTTTTACATCCTTTGGCTAACGCGCTTATTTAAAAAATTCGTTATGGACACGAAACTGCGCAGTAGCTTGCGCGCAAGCTTTTTGTCATACTTAGTAGCCATCTTGCTTGTCGTGCTAGCTCACTGTAATGACATTTTTGTTCTAGCCTGGGTTTTGGACTCCTTAAAAATATTCACCGATCCATTGGCTAGTCTGTATTACGTTAGTGGTATGTACACCACTATCGGCTCAAGCCAATCTCCAGGAGAGCAGTGGCAAAGCTTATCCATCATCATTGCATTTACAGGGCTTTTTGCCTTTTCCATATCGGGGGCTGGGCTGTACTCTATGCTGGGCTTTTTTCTTACACCACCAAAAGATTCAAAGTAAAACACTGTATCCTTGTTAAATACCATTTTTATGACTGGATTTAGGTGGCATGGATTCAAAAGCGCTGCTAGTTTGCGATCAATGTGATTTGCTATTGCGAGAGGTTCAATTAGAGCCTGGCGGCAAGGCACTTTGTTCTCGTTGTGGCAATGTTTTATATCGTTGTCAGCCAGATGGCCTAAGATTAAGTTTGATATTTTCTCTTACTGCAGCAGCCTTATTTTTAATCTCTAATGCATTTCCAATTGTTACGATTGATTCTCAGGGGTTGACTAATTCAACGACATTGCTAGATGCCGCAGAGAGGCTATTTGATGATGGTATTCCAAGTATTGCCGCATTAGTATTTGCCACAACTTTTTTGATGCCGGCCTTAGAAATTATGGCCATGATTTATTTATTACTCCCTTTGCATTTTGAAAAGTTGCCGCCAGGGTTTTCAGTGGCCTTTCGCTTGATTCATTTTGTGAAGCCTTGGGCCATGATTGAGGTATTCATGTTGGGGCTACTCGTTACTATTAGTAAACTCAGCGCACTTGCTTCGGTTGTGCCGAATATTGCTCTAGGCTCTTTTATTTTATTAATGTTCTCGGTGACTGCAGCAGCAGCTAACTTTGATCGACGCGGCTATTGGGAACGAGTGGACGGCATTAAGAAGTTGCAGGGACAATTATGCTGATGGCTCGCTCAAAAGGAATTATTGGGTGCGAAGATTGCGGTCTCGCTCAACACGCATCACCTAAGGCTAAGCACATGGTTTGCGTACGCTGCGGAGCCGATATGCATTTTCGTAAGTCAAATAGTATCAGTCGCACTTGGGCGCTACTCATTGCAGCTTATGTATTGATTATTCCGGCCAATTTGATGCCAGTGATGGCAACAGGCTCTCTTTTTGGCACTGAAAAAGATACTATTTTTGGTGGAGTGGTGTACTTATGGACTTCAGATTCTGAGTTATTGGCCATTATTCTGTTTTGTGCAAGCATCATCATCCCCTTTGCAAAACTCTTTTCCTTAACCTTTCTACTAATTAGTGTGCAGATTCACTCTAGCTGGAATCCAAAGTTTCGGGCGCGCCTGTATCGAATGGTAGAGGCTATAGGACGATGGTCCATGATTGACGTATATGTTGCTACTATGCTTACAGCTCTCGTACAATTCGGTAACTTAATGAATATTCGTGCTGGTGCAGGAGCAATTGCCTTTGCAACCGTTGTGGTGATAACCATTTTTGCAGCAGAGAGCTTTGACCCACGGCTGATTTGGGATTCTGCAGATCAATTAAAGAGTAAAAATATAATTTCAGAGGAATTGCATGTCTGATACAAATCAAGGGCCTGAGATCCCAGATTTACCGGTAGCACTCAGTCAAGCAAAGCGACATTGGGCTCCACAGATCATATGGATCGTTCCTATTGTGGCTGTTTTAGTTGGCTTAGTCTTAATGTACAAATCGATCGTTGATCATGGCCCAACCATTACCGTTTCTTTCAAGACCGGCGATGGATTGATAGCCGGAAAAACTGCCGTCAAATATAAAGAGGTCAGCATTGGTTTGGTTAAAACCGTAGTGTTATCTGAGGATCATCAGCAAGTTGTTGCGACTATTCAGTTAAATAAGGATGCGGCTGATTTTGCAAAGATAGATACTCGCTTCTGGATTGTTCGTCCACGTATCACTGCTAATGGCGTGACTGGTTTAAGCACTCTCCTTGATGGACCATTTATTGCGGCTGATTTAGGTAAAGCGGCGGAGGTCCAAAGTAATTTTATAGCCCTTGAAGTGCCGCCCATATTGACAGGAGATACGCCTGGACGCGAATTTATATTGAAGGCGTCTACATTGGGTTCTCATAACGTCGGTACGCCTGTATATTTTCGTCGTATAGCTGTTGGACAAGTGGTCGCTCATGACTTGGATAAAGATGGCAAGAGTGTTTCTATAAGAATTTTTATCAACGCTCCTTTTGATGGGTATGTAATTAATAACACCCGTTTTTGGAATGCTACTGGTGTAGATGTCACCTTAAATGCTTCAGGTATTCAGGTGCAAACTGAGTCATTGATTGCGGTTCTAGCTGGCGGTATTGCTTTTGAGGCCCCAGAGCCCTTGCACGCGAATCCAAATTCACCAAATCCAGCTGATAGCACTCTTGCAGACAGAGCAAAGCAAGATACTGTTTTCCCATTATTTACAACACGTGATGTAGCTTTGAAGCAGCCAGATGCACGTGCTCAACGCTTCGTGATTAATTTCAAGCAATCTGTTCGTGGTTTGATGGTTGGCGCCCCCGTTGAGTTCCGTGGTGTCAATATGGGCGAAGTCGTAAGCATCGGCGCTGCCATGGATCCTCAGACCTATGAAATTATTCAGCCAGTCGAGATTTTTATTTATCCTGATCGCTTGCAGGTTCGCTCAATCAAGACGGGTAAATTATTGCCACCCCCTAAAAACGAACTGGATCGATTAAAGGCCTTAATTGGCAAAGGCTTGCGTGCACAGCTAAACACCAGTAGCTATATAACTGGTCAAAAATATATCGCGCTCGAATTTTTCCCTGATGCTCCTAAGTACACTTTAGATGCATCTCGCAAACCTTTAGAGATTCCTGCTGTACCAGATGAATTAGCAGATATTGAAAAAACAATGGCTGGCGTGGTTAAGCGCACTGATAGGGTAATGAAAAAGCTTGATGAGCAACTCATTCCACAGTTTGATAAGACCTTGAAGAACGTTAATGCAATTACCGAAGGTGATTCGCCATTGCTATTGGATATGCGAGACTCCTTGCGCGAATTAACCAAGGCAGCCGCCTCTGTCAAGACATTGACTGATATGCTTGATGAACAGCCACAGTCACTGATATTCGGTAAGCCATCACAGGGATCTAAACAATGAGATTGTTTTCCACTTCAATATTTTTAGCCTTATTCATGCTTGGGTGTAGCTCTCCAAAAACTTCTTATTACAGAATGAGCGCAAGTCCTATTGCGGCGTCAGCAACTACCAATCATTCAATGCGCTTGATGGTTGGTCCTATAACACTACCCGCCAGCATGGATAGGCCACAACTGATTACTCAGAGCGGGGCTAATGAGGTGCAGGTGCATGAATACCATCGCTGGGCAGGTTCACTTAAGAGTGATATTGGTCAGGTGATTTCTTCAAAGCTATCCCAGGATCTTGGCACTTCGGATGTGTGGAACTTTGCTCAAAGCACCCAAGCGCAATTCGATTACCAGGTGCTTGTAGATGTACAAAATTTAGATAGTTCAGAAAAAGGAAATGTAGCCTTAGATGTACTCTGGACGATTAAGCCATCGAGTCAAAAGGTTTCTGTAGAGTCATCTTCCAAGTCTTCGAAGAATCCCGCTAAGTCCCATGCTGGTGCGACTTGCAAAGAAGGAGCCTTTACAGGGCGCTCCTTGGTTAATGAGTCAATTTCAGGATCTGGATTTGATTCGATAGTTGCCGCTCAAAGCCGTGCATTTAGCAAAGTAGGCGATGATATCGCAAAGAGGTTTATGAGCGAAGGTTGTCGCCCATAACCTTTTGCGGTAATGAGATCATACGTGATCTTAGTCAATTCGCGTGATGAGCTCTTTAATGGGTCTTCTGACCTTCTTCAGATTGGCTAACCAGTCTTCATCAGTCTTTCGATATCCAAGCGGCATTATGGCAACGCTACGCAAACCTTTTTCCTTTAGATTGAGGATTTCATCTAAGGCTTTTGGATCGAAGCCCTCCATTGGCGTGCTATCGACTTGTTCGTAGGCGGCAGCAATCAATGCGGTTCCCAATCCTATATAAGCTTGTTTGGCAGCATGCGTGTAATTGAGTTCTGGATCTCTATTGGTATAGTCAACTAGTAATTTTTGACGGTAGATAGTACCAGCCTCACTTTTAAAGTTACGAATCCTCTCAGTCATATCGAATGCATGATTGATTCGCTCTGCTGTGTAGTGATCCCAGGCTGCAAATACCAATAAATGAGAGCAATCAGTAATTTGGCTCTGACCCCAAGCAATATCTTTAATTTTTTCTCTAATAGGCTTGTTGGTAATAACCAGGACTTCATAGGGCTGAAGTCCACTGGAGCTGGCAGTTAGACGAATAGCTTCTAGGATCTGATCTACCTTTGCCTCTGGAACCAATTTGGCAGAATCCATTTTTTTAGTGGCATAGCGCCATTGCAGTTTATCGATAAGACTCATTTGTATTGCCCCCGGATTAAATTTAGTGATTACGTTCTTTAGATTCTTGTAGCTGAATTTTTTCAAGATTATTAATTAATTCCAGTAATTTTTCTTTTTGTTCTTCAGGAAACGGATCTGTTGGTTTTTGACTTTGTAGAAGATATTCTTGGTCTTCTAGTTTTCTGACGATCTCCAATACTTTTGCATTTTCATTTCCTTTAATCTGGTATTGATTGAAATACAAAACTGTGAGGCTAAGTTTTTCTACAGAGGGATCAACAGGGGTTTTACTTTGAAAAACACTTTTAAGTGCAAACTGAGCTTCCCCCACCGTTTTGGCTTTGCGAAGAAAATACTTCATATTTTGAATGCGATTGCCGATCTCAAACTGATGAGTAATGAGTTGTGTTCGATTACGCAATTGAACTTCATAGTGATGTTGGACTATTTGATAAGCACCAGCCCCACCGGTCACCAATACAGAGGATAAGAACCACATGCCTACATTGCTATTGAGCAATTCATTTACTTTGCCCCAAAAACTTTTTTCAATTGATTCAATTTCTTGACCAATTATCCCAAGCTCAGAGCGAATTTTGCTCGCCGCTTGATGACGGTAGCGCTCTTCGGCTTCAATTAGGGATTTTTTTTCATCGCTTAGCATTACATAACCTTTAATGGGGATTTTTCATTATTCTATGCGTTATTGGGTAGTCGGATGTTTCTCAGTCTTTAAAGCGGTTACCATATGACGTCTAAACCAATGCGAATCTGATTATGAATCTAATTGATGTAATTCGAGGGGTAAGTGATGTAATGGATGCCCTAGGCGTAGCCGCCGTATCGGTTGGGGTGCTTTGGGGTTTGTATGTTTTTATAAAAGACCTCATTACTCAAACAGCGGATGTTGCTTATAAGGCGTTTCGCATTCAAATTGTGCGAGCACTCATTCTGGGTCTGGAGATTTTGGTTGCGGGTGATGTGATTCGTACAGTAGCCATTAGTCCAACATTGAGTAGTGTGATAGTTTGAGGAGCGATTGTCCTCATTCGATGCTTCTTAAGTTGGTCTCTCACTTTAGAAATCGATGGACGTTGGCCATGGCAAGCACCAAGACCCGGCTCCGATAAAGAGTCTGATTAACTAAATTTGTATAGTTTTTTATAGATAAAAAAAGGGTCAGTAATGACCCTCTTTTGTTTTGCTTCAAGAAGCCAATCAAGCAGCTAGTGCAGGTTCGCTTTCGACAACTGAGGAGCGAATGAGGTAATCAAATGCACCTAAGGACGCTTTAGCACCTTCACCCATGGCGATGATGATTTGCTTGTATGGAACGGTGGTGCAATCTCCGGCAGCAAATACGCCTGGCATAGAAGTTTCTCCCTTGGGATCCACAATAACTTCACCATGTTTTGATAACTCAATAGTGCCTTTTAGCCAATCGGTATTCGGCAACAAGCCAATTTGGACAAAGATTCCTTCTAGTTCAATGCTGTGCAAGGTATCGTTAGTTCGATCCTGGTAGCGCAAGCCGCTAACCTTGTTACCATCACCAATAACCTCTTTTGTCAGAGCGCTCTTGATGATAGTGACGTTAGGCATACTATTTAACTTGGTTTGCAATATAGCGTCAGCTCGCAATTTACTATCAAACTCAATTAAAGTGACGTGGCTCACGATGCCGGCGAGATCAATTGCCGCCTCTACGCCGGAGTTACCGCCACCAATAACCGCCACACGCTTGCCTTTGAACAGCGGGCCATCACAATGAGGGCAATATGCAACACCCTTGCCACGATATTCCTGCTCACCCGGAACATTCATTTCTCTCCAGCGAGCGCCTGTACTAATGATGACCGACTTACTTTTAAGTATCGCGCCATTTGCTAGCTCAATGTCAACACCGTGAGAAGACTGACGTAAGGCAGTAGCCCGTTGCAAATTCATGATGTCCACTTCATAGCTCTTCACGTGTTGCTCAAGAGCTTGAACTAACTTTGGACCTTCGGTGTGCTCTACAGAGATGAAGTTTTCAATTCCCAAGGTATCCATTACCTGTCCACCAAAGCGTTCAGCGATGATGCCAGTCCGAATTCCCTTACGTGCAGCGTAAATAGCCGCAGCAGCGCCGGCTGGGCCTCCACCTACCACTAAAACATCATAAGGGTCCTTAGCTGAAAGTTTTGCAGCTTCTTCCTTAGGCGTAGAGGTATCGAGCTTAGCCATAATTTCTTCCACACTCATGCGACCTTGGCCGAATGCTTCACCATTCACGATGACGGTTGGTACTGCCATGATTTGATGTTGATCTACCAGGCCTTGAAAAAGTGCTCCATCAATCATCTCGTGTTCAATATTGGGATTGAGTGCAGCCATCAAGTTCAGGGCTTGAACAACATCTGGGCAGTTGTGGCATGACAGCGAAATAAATGTCTGAAAGTGTAATTTGCCATCTAACTTGCCAATGCGATCCAAGACTTCCTGTTCTACTTTTGGTGGATAGCCACTAGCTTGCAAAATGGCCAAAATGAACGAGGTCATTTCGTGACCCATTGGCAGGCCGGCAAAAGTAATGCGAGCTTTACTATCTGTCTTGCCAACGGTAAAGCTTGGAACGTGCTCAGCATTACCGTCAGTCTTAACGGTAATCTTGTCTGATTGTTCGGCTACCTCATTTAAGAGTTCTAGCATCTGCACGGAACTATCTCCGTTATCTAGGCTAGCTACGAGAACGATTGGGCTAACAATCTTTTCAAAGTAAACCTTTAATTGAGATTTGATATTGGTATCGAGCATGATGATTTCCTTGGAAATATTTAGGTGAGTCTATTGGGCAGGATCTGGTCCTCTCCAATAGACTCTCTTAAAGAGAGTCTATGGATTAACTATTTAACTTAGATCTTGCCTACGAGATCCAAAGAAGGAGTCAATGTTGCTGCGCCTTCTTTCCACTTAGCTGGGCAAACTTCACCAGGGTGAGCGGCTGTGTACTGAGCTGCTTTCAACTTACGCAATGTTTCAGAAACATCGCGAGCGATTTCATTAGAGTGAATTTCTGCAGTCTTGATCATGCCTTCTGGGTTGATGATGAATGTGCCGCGCAATGCCAAACCTGCTTCAGGAATGTGAACGCCAAAAGCATTTGTTAATGTGTGTGTTGGATCGCCAACGAGTGGGAACTTTGCTTTACCAACAGCAGGAGATGTCTCATGCCAAACTTTGTGTGAGAAATGGGTGTCGGTTGTTACGATATAAACTTCAGCACCTAATTTTTGGAATTCAGCATAGTTCTCTGCTGCATCTTCAATTTCTGTTGGGCAGTTAAAAGTAAACGCTGCTGGCATGAAAATCAAAACTGACCAATGGCCCTTGAGGGTTTCGTCAGTAACAGTTACAAACTTGCCATTGTGGAAAGCTTCGGTTTTAAATGGTTGAACTGCGGTGTTAATAATGGACATACTGTGCTCCTTGTTTGGTTAATCGGTATATAACAACAGCCCCTATTTTGAGCCTCATATATTTATTTGTCTAATGAATAAATTTAATATTTGTTATCTAAAATATCGATAACAAATAGAGGCCTTTACAAGCCCAAAATAG
Organism: Burkholderiaceae bacterium; assembly: GCA_947448415.1. Taxonomy (GTDB): domain Bacteria; phylum Pseudomonadota; class Gammaproteobacteria; order Burkholderiales; family Burkholderiaceae; genus Polynucleobacter. The sequence continues at coordinate 85,035 of CANFMT010000002.1, forward strand.
CTATAGAAAACAGGCAACTGGCAAATTTAGGCTATTAATCCTGATGAAGTTTTGATTGATAATCTTGCTTTATGAAATATTTTGCGAATCTTATCTTCTGTGCTTTTATGGCGACTGCCCATGCCGAAGATTTGTTGGTGCCCATTTCAAAATTCGATAACGATTCTCAGCAGCTATCAAAAGAGCGAGTTTTGGAATTTTGGGCGTATCACGATTACCAGGGCAACGATCAATACCAAAATACTCTGAAGTTACGTTATTACAACCCTCTCGAGGGGGATGATTGGCGCGGACGTATCCGTTTGGATACCTCGTATGTTGCAAACTACAACTCAAATTCCACTTCAAATAACTCGGGACAATATAGCTCCGGCAACACTATGTTGACTGTATGGGGGCAGGATAAGACCTTCTTAAAGTCTTTGGGAGCATTAGTTGGTGGGAGGGTGATTTTCCCCTTTGGAAATAACGGCCAGTGGGCGGTAGGGCCCCAATTAAGTTGGACCTTCTCACCCCAGGTTGATTCAATGCTTCATGTTACGGACTTCTCCCCATTGATTCGTTATATGTATGGTTTTGATACCAAAAATAATAGCCTTACCGTTAATCCAAGTCAGCCACCTCTTCAAAGGAGTCTGCAATTATTTCCGACCTTGGGTTTTCAGTTGGCGCCGAACACTCTGTTGCGTTTTTGGGATGAGAACGGAGCGGTCTACAACTCAGCGGGGGGTGGCTGGTTTGTTCCGATTGACGCAATGGTTTCCCATCGACTTTCAAAGAATTGGGTTTTTGCGGTGGGCGCTAGTAAGCAGGTTGTACAAACTTATAAGCAGTACGACTGGTCTTCTTACGCAAAAATATCCTTCAATTTTTAGAATTGAAGGGTGATTGATCAAGCAAACGTAAGTCCTCATTCATTGGTTTGGGGCGCTACATTGCGTCTAATTTCATAATGTGAAAAATTATTTAGCAATCCAATCTATACCTAGGAATTAGAGAGGTTAATTGGGTTTAAAGGTTAAAATTTCATGCGTTTTTGGTAATTTTCCTAAATAAATCATTTAGATACTGAATGCTCACTTAGTTTGAATAAAGCGCCACGTGCGATTTGCATCCTCTAGTGATTGCTTTATAGATCCCGATTAATGATTAACCTAACTCCAGTGATGTTTTTATGAACAAAAAAATTGTTGCACCCCTTTTAGTGGCTTTTATTTCATTTGTATTTCTGAGTGCTGCACAAGCGCAAGATGCGCTCACACCTATTCCAAAGGTATCAAATGAGTGGCAGTTTGAAGTTACTCCATATTTATGGGCGCCCTCAATTAGTTCAACTCTGAACTACAAAGGTCAATATCTTAATACTGCCGACTTGAATGCGAATAATGTGATTAGCAATCTTAAGTCCGGCGGAATGATTTCAGGTGAGGCCCGCTATGGTAACTGGGGAATCATGGCGGATATGGTATCGGCAACCTTGCAAAAATCTGGTACTACACCAGTAACTCCTGCTCCAGGGCAAACATTTCAGTTGGCGTATAAGCCTACCCTCCAAGAAACCATTTTGACTGGTGCCGCAACGTATAACTTGCTTACCAATACAAATGCTACCTTGGATGGTTTGGTAGGTGTTCGTTGGATTGGTATGACCGCCACTCTTAATCTTGCGGCTAATGGGACAAATTATTCCCTGAGCGACTCTAAGACTATGAGCACTGTAGATCCGATTGTGGGTTTTAAAGGACGCTACCGTATTGCAGATTCGACCTGGTATGTCCCCTTCTACGCAGATATTGGCGGCGGTGGCGGTACGACCAACATGACTTGGCAGGCGATTGCTGGTATTGGCAAGACAATTGAGAAATGGGTTGATGTTGCTTTGGTTTATCGCGGGCTTTACTACGATATGAGCACATCAAAGACTAACGGTCAGGGCCTGCTCCAAAAGACTACCTTTCAGGGCCCGCAGTTATCCGCGACATTCCGCTTCTAAAATTTCTTGCGTACTTTTATGAAAAATAATCTCAAAATAGCAGCGATAACGGTATCTGCTTTTGTATTTTTGTCTTCTAGTTTTGCCCAAGAAATTCCTGCGCGCTCTGGAACGGTTGCTGTTGAAAAATCTGGTTCAGTAGCCCCTACCAAGGCAGCTGAATCTGCTGAGGACATTGGCAAGAAGTTGGCCAATCCAATTGCCAATATGATCTCTGTTCCGCTGCAGTATGAATTTAGCCGTGGTGTAGGCGCAAATCAAGGCGGATCTGAGCAAACTCTCTTGTTCCAGCCGGTGATGCCATTTAACTTGGGTGGTGGCGATACTTTTATTGTGCGACCAATTGTGGCTGGCGTGAGAGAAGTCAGTGTTCAGGGCGCCCCTGGTAGCGCACCATTTTCTGGTTATGGCATTTCAAGCGTGACTATCGAGTCTTTCTATGCCCCCAACACTAATTCTTCTTGGATTTGGGGTGTTGGTCCATACGCCCAATCACCCTCAGGAAATAGCGGTAAGTTTGGCTCGCAGCAGACGGGTGCTGGTATTACGGGGGTAGTACTCAATCGCCAAGGCCCTTGGACTTATGGATTACTCGGCTATCAATCATGGAATGTAGGCGGTGATCCTACTTATGGCACTCAAAACAATTTATATGGCCAGCCCTTTCTTGCATACACCACTAAGACAGCGTGGACTTACACGGCCAACATGCAAGCGCAATACAACTACGATGCACATCGGACTACCAATCCACTTTACGTAGGCGTATCCAAGGTTGCAGTGTTTGATGGGGTACCAATTTCTTTTGGCGCAGGTCCAATCTATTACGTTAGCAATACTCCTGGCGGTCCATCCGGTTGGGGTGCTCGCGCTACAGTTACCCTTGTTATTCTCAAGTAATACTTTCTTAAATATCAGGATTTGAATATGAAATTCGTACCAAAGTTAATTTCCACTTTATTGATGGCGCAATGTGCATTAGTTTTTGCTAAAGGCAATGCCGATACCATTTTTTATGGTGGCCCAATTGTTACCGTCAATGCTAAGAACGAAGAAGTTCAAGCTCTCGCAGTTCAAAATGGCAAGATTGTTGCTGTAGGCACTAAAGATACGGTGACAAAGGAATGGCAATCAAATAGCACCAAAGTGGTTGATCTTAAGGGTCAAACATTGATGCCTGGATTTGTTGAGCCCCATGTACATATTATTGTGACTTCAGTATTTGAAGGTTTGGGTCTGAATTTAAGTAATTTCACATTACCTTATGACACCAAAGAGACCTTGAGTAAAAAAATGAAGGCTGCCCTTAAGGATGTGCCTGCTGGCGGCTGGTTGTTTGGGTTTGGTGTAGACCCATCGCGCACCACACCTTTTATGGCCGAGTTAACTGCTGATGATTTGGATACAGTGTCTAAAGACGTTCCTATTTTCATCGTGAATCAATCTGGCCACATTGGATACGTCAACCATAAGGCCTTGGAATTAGCTGGCGTTACCGATAAAACACCAAATCCCGCTGGCGGCGGTATTTTCGTGAAAGATGCAAAAGGTAAGCTCACTGGAAAATTAGTTGAGCCACCTTCTTATTTACCATTTATGGCCAAGATGCCAGCCCCAACTGAAGCGCAATTAATTGGCGCTATTCAGGGCACCTTGAAGAAGATGGCATCAACTGGTGTCACAACTGCTTCCGAGATGAGTGTTGGTGGTAATTTTGGTGTAGACAAAGAAGTAGCGATCTACAAGTCAATTTTTGCAAAAAATGCTTCGCCTATTCGTATACGCGGCTATTTATTTAGCGAGTCTATGCCAACAGGAAAAACATCTCTTAAGCCAAACGAGGGTGATGACCAGTTACGTTTTATTGGTATCAAATATATCTCTGATGGATCTACTCAAGGCTTAACAGCTGCATTAAAGGACCCATACACTTATCCAAAAAATTCAAAATGGAGTGGAGCTCTCAATTTCAAGGATGCTGATATTTATGCTTCTATGAAAGGCTTCTTTGATCAAGGTTGGCAAATTTCTACCCATGCGAATGGCGATAAAGCCATCGAGCAAACATTGAATAGCTATTCAAAGGTCTTGACTGGCGATGCCAAAGCGCAGGATCGTCGTTTGCGTATTGAGCATTTCACAGTAAACAACGAAGCTCAGGTTAAAAAAGCAGTGCAGTTGGGTGTAATTCCAAGTTTTACGATTGGCCACGTTGATTATTGGGGTTCTGCATTTAATAATGAAATCATTGGCGCAGATCGTGCAAAGCGGATAGACCCAGCTGGCGATTTCAAGCGTGCAGGTGGTAAATTTACGCTGCATAGTGATAGTCCAGTATCAAATGTGGGTCCCTTAAACTATATTAGCGAAGAAGTAACGCGCTTATGGCAGTTGCCACCACAAAAGGTATTGGGACCTGACCAGGCTGTATCAGTCGATGATGCAATTCGCGCAGTAACAATTGATGCGGCATATCAACTCTTTGCTGACAATATTGTTGGAAGTTTAGAAGTTGGTAAGCAGGCGGACTTAGTGGTTCTCGAAAAGAATCCACGCACAACGCCTCCTGCTGATATTCGCAATATTAAGGTTAATGGCACATGGGTTGACGGAAAGCCTGTTAGCCTCAAGTAATTGATTTAGTGGCAAATGCTTAATACACACGACACCCGCTTTGGCGGGTGTCTTTTTAATTGCTACCTGACTTACCCCAATTGTTAAGCGTGACTACCTCGGTATCATGTTTAAAGCCTGACTCACCCTAGGAATTCTCATGAATCTCAAGTCCAAATTTATTTATCTCAGCGTTATTGGCCTCTTTTCTTCATTCGCCAGCGCTGTCCAATTGATTGATCCTCCATCCACTCCGAAGCTTTCAAATATTACTGTTTTTGTAGCTAAAAAAGTGGTGACAATGGATCCAGCAATTCCTACGGCAACCGCGGTAGCAGTGGCTGATGGCCGTATTTTGTCAGTGGGCTCGTTAGCGGATATGAAGCCTTGGACCGATAAGTATCCAACTCAAATTAACAAACAGTTTGCGGACAAAGTTATTTATCCGGGATTCGTTGAGCCTCATGCCCATGTCTTGTTAGGAGGAATCTTATTTAATAAGCCAATGCTCACGCCTTCACCAATGCCAAACCCTTGGGGCCCCTCATTTGCAGGCGTGCCTAATGTGCAAGCAGCTATGGATGCTTTAAAGAAGTATTCCGCTGATATTAAAGATCCCAATAAAACACTTTTAGTGTGGGGATGGGACGAAGTGGCTATGGGTAGAGTCCCTGACCGACAGTTATTAGATCAAGTCTCTGCAACTCGACCAATTATTATTTGGAATGGTTCTGGGCATGACATGTATGTCAATAGCGGTACGATTAATCACTATGGCATTACTCCAGACAAAGTAAAAGACATTGCAGGTGTTGGTATTGATAAGAATGGTCAGCTTAATGGACGGTTTATCGATCTGGCTGCTGAAATGTACCTGCTCAAGCTTGCTGGCAAGGATATTCTCAAGCCAAATGAGGTGCCCAATGATTACCTCTACATGAGTGATCTCATGCAGCAGGCGGGCATTACTACTACTGGTGACTTAGCTTTTGGGTCACTTGATTTTGATGCGGAGTTAAAAGTTGCTCAAGCTTTTTCTAAATCTCCTGCTAGCTCTATTCGAGTAGTGCCAGTAATTTATGCCGATCCATTTAAAGCCAAATTTGGTGACAAGACAATCCAAGAGGCTTTAAGTTTGAATCAGTATGACAATGATCAACTGATTTTCCAAGGCGTCAAATTTTATAGCGATGCTGGCTACATGCCTGAAACGATGCGCATGGAGCATCCTAGTTTTGTGAATGGCACTATTGGACAATCTACCTACAAATCCGCCCAAGAATTTTCTGCTGCTATGAAGCCTTGGTGGGATGCTGGCTTTCATATTCATGTACATAGCAATGGTGACATCGGCAATCAGCACACCATTAACGCCTTGCAGCTTTTACAAGATTCCAAGCCGCGCTTTGATCACCGTTTCACAGTAAATCATTTTGGTATTCCGTCAACTGCTATGGTCTTTAAGATTAAGGCATTGAATGCAGTGGTAAGCGCTAACATCACTTATGTCTCTGAGCGTGCAAAACTTCAATATGCAGCTCTTGGTATGGATCGTGCTTCTTATGCTACTCGTGTTGGAACCCTAGTCCGCAACGGCATCGTTACCTCTATTCACTCAGATGCCCCAGTTGCAGCCCCTGATCCTTTGAAAGAAGCCTGGACAGTAGTTACTCGTCGTGATGTTTATAACGACAGCAAAGTATGGGCCCCTGCAGAAGCTGTGTCTTCAGCGGAAGCTATGAAAATGATCACCATTAATGCCGCTTACACCCTAGGTGTAGAGGATAAGGTTGGATCTATAGAGCCTGGGAAATATGCTGATTTTGCAGTTCTCAATTCTGATCCCCAAACAGTTCCTGCAATCAACATTAAAGATGTTGGGGTGTACGCAACTGTCTTAGGTGGCAAGGTTATTCCTGTGTCAGAAACTAAAAAACCGAGACCTTTGAATTAATCCACCTTTTAGGGGTTGATAACAAAGCCAGCCTTTGGATCATTCCAGATGGTTGGCTTTATTTATTTTGATTAATCAAAAACTACCACCCCTGAAATCAGGTTGATTGCCAGGGCAAGCAAAGAGGCATTAAAAGCAAATGCCACCAACCCTTGAATCATGACCAAGAAACGCATTCTGGAGTTGGCAATATTGACGTCTGCTGTTTGGCAGGTCATGCCAATGACCATTGAGAAGTATAGAAAGTCTACATAAGTAGGCTTTGTTTTAGATGCAAATAACAGAGGGGGTTCCCCACTTTTTGTATATTCCTGATAGTAGGAATGTGCATAGTGCAAAGCAAAGGCAGTGTGTACAAAAAACCAAGAGACAGAATATGTACCCAAAACTAATACGATGTACTTAATAGCCGATGCGGGTGATAGCCCTTTAACTTCCGACAAAATAAATACTATCGAAATGAGGCTGGCTATAGCCCCAAAAATAATGATGAGCAGGATAGTAGTAGCACCATCATCTTCTTTTTTGGCGAGAGTGAGAATGTCTTCTTCTGCAGAGAAATACATCATGCAATAACTAAATGCTAGATATAGTATTCCGGTAACCATCCAAGTGAGGGCTAAGCGAGCCGCCAACGGCGTCTCTGATGTGAGTAGTAAAAAGGTCACCAGCCCAGCAGTTGCGGCGGTAGCGAGTCTTAGGGTGGCGCTAATATAGTGCCAATGTTGGGTCCAGTGGATTGATTTCATTGAGGCTCTAGTATGCACCGAAAATTGAGCGCATTAGCCCACCCTAAGCTTGTTGAGCAGAGGTTTCTAGTGGAAAATGTCAGGAGTTAATATATATGGGGGTCGGAGTGCGCAAGAATTCGCGAAGTTGGGGTGTGGCTGTTGGCGTGTGCTTCATTATTGTGGCGTGTGTCATTGCGTATATAAGCACCAAACCAGCAGAAGCTGATGTATCAATATTAATTAATCCAACTACTTCTTTGATGGTTGGTTACGCATAAAGTTTTTATTACAGTTAGCAATAAAGATAAGGATAAAAGATGAATCAACAATTAATTAAACGCGTTCTGGCATCAGCTGTGACTGCTTCATTGGCTTTTGCACCAATAGCTAGTAATGCATGCACTAGTTTTTTATTAAAAGGTAGCGATAGTGGATTTGTTTATGGCCGTACCATGGAATTTGGTTTGCCTTTGAAATCCCAGTTAACAACGATCCCTAGAAGTCTAGCTATGGCTGGTGTCGGTGTGGATGGTAAGCCTGGTACCGGTCTTAATTGGACTACTAAGTATGCTGCTGTTGGTATGAATGGTTTAGGCATGCCTATTCTATTGGACGGCATGAATGAAAAAGGTTTAGTAGGTGGCTTGCTGAATGCACCTAATACAGCGGTTTATCAAGTTGTGAGCCCTGCCGATTCTGCCAATAGTATTGCGTCCGTTCAGATGCTGACCTATGCCTTAACGAACTTTGCTTCTATTGATGAAGTAAAAGCCGGCTTTCAGAAAATCAAAATTAATCGCTCGACTATTCCGGCATATAACAACCAGTCTGCTCCAGTTCGCATGACTCTGCACGATGCAAAAGGTAAAAGCATTGTGATCGAATATCTAAAGGGTGATTTAGTAATTACTGATAACCCAACTGGCGTCATGACAAATGATCCGCCATTCAGAGAGCAATTAAATACTATTGGAAACTACGCCAATCTAACGAGTGTTGAAAAGAATCCAATTGTTATTAATGGGGCTTCTTATGTGCCACCTAGTTCTGGAAGCGGACTGCATGGCCTGCCAGGTGATTACCTAAGTCCAAGCCGCTTTATTCGTGCTCTGTTCTTAACCAAATCAGTTCCTGCATCTTATCCAACGGCACAGTTAAGTAATACCGCTTGGCATATCTTGGGTAGCTTTGATATTCCTCCCGGAGCAATCAGCTTACCAGCTACAAATGCTTATGGCGGAGGCGCTGGTGGAATTGAAATTACTGAGTGGTCAGTTGTAGCGGATAACAAGAACATGATCTATAACTTGAAAATGTTTGAGACCACTAATATTTATACCTTTGATCTAAAAAAGATGGACTTTAACGCTAAAGAAATTAAGTACACAAAGTTAGATAAATCTTTAGCTACTATTTCTGTTAATTAATGCTCAAGATCAATAGCCCTTTCAAAAATTATTGCTGCTTTGCTGTAGTTGGATTGCTGGCGGCAATCATTTTGTCTGGCTGTCAATCTACTGGTACAGATGGCAAGCCGCTAACGCAGGCTCAGATTATCCAAAAGCGTGATGCGACTTTGCAGATGTCAAAAGCCGGTCTTGATGCTTTGATAAAACAAAAGCCAGAAGTTAAACAAGAGATTGACCGTGCAGCAGGGTATGCTGTTTTTAGCGCCACCAATGTCAATATTGTTTTGGTGGTCTTGGCTCGCGGTGATGGGGTGCTATTTGATAAGAGGCGCAAGGATCCTATCTTTATGAAGGATCTTAAAACAGGCGAGGGCTTAGGGGCGGGCTATCAGAATCAATATCAAGTAGTGATCTTTAAGACTCCTGACGCCATCGATCAATTTTTATTGACTTCAATTGATGGTCAGCGGGGTGGCGTCGATGTCGATGCTAATTTCTCAGCAGGTTCAGGCGGCACCATTAGATCGCTTAATCCTGAAATCACCTTTTATACAGTTGGTCTTTCTGGATATGACTTGCAGGCTAACTATGGCGGAACTTTATATTTGGTAGATCAGCAATTAAATGATCCCGCTCTATTAAATAGCTTACCTAAAAAGAAGTAATCCTGTTCTGTATAGAGAGTTTTTTGTTTTTTAGAAGCCCTAGTTAGAAGTAGCCGGGGTTTTCTTTTTCCGATTTACCTAAATCTACTGGTATTTCTCTATAGAAACCCTTCTGAACGAGTGTAGATTGATGGATAGCTAATTCCATCTGAAAGGTCTATATGAGCAAGAAATCGCAGGATGCAAACGGTGTAATGGGTCAACAGAGAGCTGTTGAGGCAACCAAGGCTGCTGGACGGGTCGCGATGGAGAGTGCTCAGGCTATTGCTCAAATTAACCAGCAAGCTACGCAAGAATTAGCAGAACTTATTCAAAAACGAGTATCTGAGTTGATGAAAACTCAAGATCCTCGCGCAGCCTTTGATTACATTCATGCCGAAGTATTGCAAGATGCTGCTAAGGAAATTACCCAATATCACAATCAATTGCTACAGATACTAAAGGGCGGCAACCAAGAACTGGCTGATATAGCCGAAACTATGATTCAAGAATCCAAAGCGGATCTCATTCATTTTGTAAATGAAGCGACTGACAATGCTCCGGCTGGTAGCGAAGCCTATGTTTCAGTTTTTAAAACTTCATTTAATCATGCTTTGCAAAATTTTGAGTTGATGCGCGCTGCTATGGCTGACTCTTTTTCAAACTTTGAGAAAAGCGTAGGGAATGTAAGTAATTTGGTGAATAGTAAAGCTGTCCCCAAGAAAAAAGGTAGGGCGACTTAATATTGCTTCTGAAATTTCAGGGCGGTTTGAATGGTTTGAAAGTGGATATCCACAGTAGAATCAATTTCTTTTCCATAGCCGCCCGCCATGGAGAAAGCTACAGGGATTTGTTGATCTAGCGCATACTGAAATACCATCTCATCACGAAGACGCATTCCATTCTTACTGATGTTGAGTCTTCCTAGCCTATCTCCTTCGTGGGGGTCGGCTCCAGCTAAGAATATGAAGCAGTCCGCGTTGAAGCGAGAGTCTAGTTGATCTAGGCATCGAGTTAGCGATTGCAAATAGGTCTCATCGTTACAGCCATCTTCAAGGCCTAGGTCAAGGTCACTTTGCTCTTTTTTGAATGGGAAATTTTTCTCCCCATGAATGGAGAGGGTAAAAATAGAATGATCATTCTGCAAAATGGATGCGGTGCCATTTCCTTGGTGAACATCTAAATCAATGATGGCAATTTTGAGGGATGAGCTTACCTCCTTTTGTAGTGCGCGCGCTGCAATCGCAGAATCATTAAAGACACAAAAGCCACTTCCAATATCTCGATAGGCATGATGTGTGCCACCGGCCAGGTTGGCGGCAATTCCGTCTTCAAGTGCTGCTTTGGATGCTGCCACTGTTGCACCTGCCGAGCGTCGCGAGCGCTCCACCATTTTTTCGCTCCAGGGAAAGCCAATCTCTCTTTGCTCTTGTACTGAGAGACTGCCCTCTATTACTTTAATAAGATAGCCTGGATCATGCGCATAAAGAATCTGAGTGTCTGTTGCTGCTGGAGCCTCAACCAACTCTATGCCCTGTAGTGCACCCACTAAATCCCGCAAACGGGAATACTTCTCCATTGGGAAGCGATGACCCGCAGGTAGAGGTAATACGAAATGATCTGTATAAAATGCCTTCACGCTTCCTTCACACTTCTCTCGCATATTCCTTCAGAATATTGAGCGGAACAACTTCTAAGGCTTTGATGTGGGTGCTCTCTAGTTTGATGAACGGGGCGCAATTGGCGTTAAGCGCTTCAACCCAGCGATTGATGCATAAACACCATTGATCTCCGGCAATTAACCCAGAAAATTGATATTCCGGTCTTGGCGTGACGAGATCATTGCCTTTTTCTAGGCTAAATTGCAAAAATTCATTTGTCACAATGGCGCAAACTAAGTGGCTGCCTATGTCCTCTTCATTGGTTTTGCAGCATCCATCCCTAAAAAATCCTGTGAGAGGATCAAAGGAACAGGGAGTAAGGGGCTCTCCAAAAACATTTAGTGCGAATTCTGTTTGCATAGCAATCTTTAGTATTTTGATGTCAGCCAGTTTATTGAATAAGCCTTAAACTTGCTGAGCGATGACCCAATTAGAAAAATTGACCTTGTTTTACGATGGAGCTTGTCCCTTGTGTCAGGCTGAGATCCTATTTTTGTCTGGACGTAATCAAGCAGGGCTTCTAGACTTTATTGATATCAATTCTGAAAAGTTTGATCCAGCACTGGTTGGAGTCTCATGTGAGGCAGCTTTGGCTGCAATGTATGGGCAGTTTGCCAGTGGTACTCTCATTGAGGGGGTCGCAGTATTTCCTGAGGCATATAGAAGGGCAAATCTGCCGACTTTAGCCTGGATATTTTCTATAAGAGTATTGCAGCCTTGTTGGCGCATGTGTTATCGCTTCTTTGCGAAACATAGGCATGCCATTTCCAATCTTTTCGGACCACTAGCACTTCGTCTGGTGAAATCAAAATCCTCTGCGACATCAAAATGACGACAATTCGTTTTTTTCTAATGACCGTGCTACTAGCTGTACTGATGCCAGTGTGTGCTGCCCGTGATGCGGCAGAATTGCCTGACCATTTGATCAGCGCGACACTTCAGGGGAGTGGACGTCTGACTTGGTGGGGCCTTAATGTTTACGATGCCTCTTTTTATCGTGTTGGATCCCTATCGTCGCCAGAGTTTGCTTTAGATTTGCGCTATCAGAAATCATTTTCCGGTAGGTCCATTGCTAATCGAAGCGTTGAGGAGATGAAAAAAATTGGCGTTCCAGATACTCAAGCAGCACTTTGGGGAAGAGAGTTAACAACTTTTCTGCCTAATGTGGAGTCTGGACAAACTTTAACGGCCATATATTCTCCTAAGCAAGGTACGGTTTTCTATCACGAAGGCAAGAAGATTGCCCAGATTTCAGGATCTGAATTTCCCAAAGCCTTTTTCGGAATTTGGCTTGATCCAAAAACGAGTGTCCCTAAATTGCGCTCAGACTTATTGGGACAAACTTGTCCACCACCATTATTTACCGAGGCTTGTTAACTCATGAAACCATTTCTTTTGCGCTTACTTTGCATAGCTTTTTGTGGGTTATTACTAGTCTCATGTTCTTCGCCTCAAGTCTCTCAATATGCCTCTGAAAAACCGGCATTAGATTTGAGTGATTATTTTTCTGGCACGATCGATGCTTACGGTATCTTCACGGATCGCAGTGGTGAGGTGAAAAAGCGCTTTACGGTATTAATAAAAGCGAATTGGATTGTTCGTGATGGCAAGAAGGTCGGCACTTTGGATGAGAGCTTTGAGTATTCCGACGGCACTAAGCAAAAGCGTATTTGGACCTTAACCGAAACATCCCCTGGTAGCTATATTGGTAACGCTGATGATGTGGTGGGTGATGCTCAAGGCCAATTGGCTGGAAACGCCCTAAATTGGACCTACACATTGGCTCTGCCGGTGGATGGCACCATTTACCACGTGCAATTTAATGATTGGATGTACTTAGTTACCCCCAAGGTAATGCTAAATAAGGCCAAGATGAGCAAGTTTGGTATTGAGCTAGGTGAGGTGACTTTGAGCTTCTATAAGCGCTAAGCAAAAGACTTGAATTTGTGTCACACTTTCCTTGAGGCGTAGGTGAGCGCTCAAATCAAGGAGATTCAAATGAATGCCAAGTTAAAACTAGTATCAATTGCTATGTCAATTTCAGGGATATTGGGCTTGGTAGCGTGCCAGTCTATGGAGCAGGGCACAGGCCAAAAAGCAAGCGCAATGCTCGACTCAAGATCTGGCTCACAAACCAAGGGCGAGGTTAACTTTGTTTGGCAAGGCAATGATGTACTGATTAATGGAAAATTTTCTGGCCTGAAGCCAAATTCAGAACAAGGTTTTCATGTGCATGAAAAAGGTGATTGCTCTGCACCGGATGCGACAAGTGCTGGCGGCCACTTTAACCCCGAGACAAAAGCTCACGGAATGCCAAACAGCGGGATGAATCATGCTGGTGATTTGCCCAACATTAAATCAGATGCCAATGGCAACGCGACTTATTCTGCAAAGCTACATGGTTTTGCTGTGAATACTGGCCCCACTGGAATTGTTGGGCGCTCAGTAGTTGTTCACCGAGATCCGGATGACTATAAGTCTCAGCCCGCCGGAAATTCTGGGCCACGTATTGCTTGCGGTTTAATTAAGTAATTAGATTTTGTTTATTAATATTTGAAGAAGCAGGGTAATTGATGAGAATTGAAGATACCGATCCAGCGCGGCATGCGGGAATTGAATATCCGATGGAAGTTGGCGCCCCTGTATTTGCACCTATTAAGGTAGTTGAGGAAAAAGATAAAGCTGTCAATGTAGCTCGTCAAAACGCTAAGTTGGAATACGACAGAATTATGGAGCAGGCTGAAGTCTTAATGAAGCAAGCTAGAGCGCTTCAAGCTAGGTTGGATGCTACTGAGATGGTGCATAGTGCAAAATTTAGTTTCAATCCTATCCACGGCAAGATTTATCATCTTTACTACGATGCTAGAAATGCTGTGAATGTATTAATTCAGAATGGTCCAAAAGAATGGAGTTGCGGTATTCCGGATGGTTGGACGTATTCGATGGCGGTAAAGAAGTTGGGCGATAGTACTTGGGCTGTAATTGAGGAAGACGCTTTAACTGTTTAATCATTTTTCTAAATAAAAAATAATAAGGTGACACGTGACAAAAGCTCGAGTTGTTAGTCTTTCAGAACTTGGTGGGGCAGAAGTAATTAAGTTGATTGATAAGGAATTGCCTTCACCGGCAAAAGGTGAAGTGCAGATTCGTCAAACTGCTGTAGGGTTCAATTTCATTGATGTATATCAGCGCTCAGGTATCTATCCTCTCGATTTGCCCACTGGGCTAGGTCACGAGGGGGTGGGTGTTGTTGAGGCACTGGGTGAGGGCGTTACAAGCCTCAAGATAGGTGATCGCGTGGTGTACATGAATGCTGGTATTGGCGCTTATGCAAGTGCTCGCAATGTACCGGCAGATAAATTAGTCCCGCTGCCAAACAATATATCAGATGAGGTTGCTGCGGCAGTATTTTTCAAGGCAATGACAGCTCAATATTTGGTACAAAAGACATACAAAGTAAAAGCTGGTGATGTCGTGTTGGTGCATGCTGCCGCTGGTGGCGTTGGACAAATTTTGGCTGGCTGGGCAAAAGCCTTGGGCGCATTTGTTGTTGGTACTGTTGGCTCTCAGGCAAAGTTTGCTGCCGCTAAAGAAGCGGGTTGCGATTCGGTAATTGATTACTCTGAGCCCAATTGGGTTGAGGAGTTTATGAAAGCAACTGACGGTAAAAAAGCTAATGTTGTTTATGACTCAGTGGCTAAGACGACATTCCTAGGATCCTTGGACTGTACTGCGCCTTTTGGCACCGTTGCTTTATTTGGCGCTGCGTCTGGACCTGCTCCCGAAATTCAACCAGAAATACTGAATAAAAAAGGTTGTTTATTTTTAACTCGACCTTCAGTATTTCCACACAACGCTACAGCAGCGCTCTTGCAAGAAAATGCCAAGGCAGTATTTGATGCAATTGCTAAGGGACACGTTAAAGTTCAAATTGGTGCAAAGTTTCCCCTAGAAGAAGTTGCAGATGCGCATCGCGCAGCAGAAGGTCGCAAAGTTGCCGGAGCCATTGTGTTGATACCTTAAGTTATGTGCGCTAACCCACACAGACCCTGCTTCGGCAGGGTTTTTTATTAAAAAATAGGCGTAGTATTAATGAATGAAAACACTCATCAGATTTATTCTTACTACCCAATTATTAGTTATCAGTTCTTTTGGGTTCGCACAAATTTCAGAGACTCAGCGCTCCGAAGGTATTCCTTATATTAGTGGCGGAGTTGGTGAAGGCGAGACCGCTGCTATTCTTGCCGAAGCAAAGCAGTGGTCACTACTTCTTGAGCTCTCTCAACTAGAGAATGGTAGGGGGATGTGGATTTTTGGCGCAAACATCAAGATAACCAATTCAACTAAGAAGATCATTTTTGACGCACAGGCCAATGGCCCATACATGTTGATTAACTTAGATGCCGGTGATTATTTAATCGAAGCAAGCTATCAAGGCGTTGCTCAGACAAGATCTGTGAGTATTAAAACGAATGCCCCACAAAAGATTTCACTTTTTTGGAAATAAGTCATTTATTGGTGCAATGCCACATAAACCTGGATGTCCTTTTTGGGCTATGATTTCTAGTCGCATATAAAGATAAATTAGGAGTCAGCCTTATGAAAGTCATTTCACTAAAGTCTTGTATTGGTATGTTATTGGCAGCAGCATCTGTGCTGTCCGTCCCTTCGCTGGCAAATGCACAGACTGCTGGTGCCGGCGCTCAGGGTAAAACAGATGTGTTGTGGTTTGGTCAAGCCGCCTTCAGGATTAAAAGTCCTCAAGGGAAGATGATTGTGATTGACCCCTGGATTACTGGTGGTCCAAAGACCCCGCCACAATACAAGAATGATCTTTCAGCTATTGGACCGATTGATTTATTGCTTGTAACCCATGCTCACGTCGATCATATTGGAGATGCACCAGCAATAGCTAAGGCTAACAATACTAAGTTGTACGGCCCTGCGGATATGATCACTCCATTAACTACTCTTGGCGTGATGCCGGCAGATTTGACGCATCGTTTTAATAAAACCGGTCGCGTTACTCCTTTGCCTGGAATTAAGGTTACAGCGGTACAGGCAGAACACTCTTCATTATTGGTCTGGAAAAATCCAGCGACTGACAAACTCGAGTCTCATCCAGGTGGTGAGGCAATGGGCTACATCATTGAGCTTGAGAATGGTTTTAAGATTTGGCATATGGGCGATACAGGCTTATTTACCGATATGAAATTTATCAGTGAGCACTACAAACCAGATTTAGTGATGATTCCGATTGGTGGTAATTTCACCATGGCTCCGGATGATGCCGCTTTTGCTCTGCGTACTTGGGTTAAGCCAAAAATGGTGATCCCAATGCATTACAACTCTAACCCATTAGCAAAAGGTACTTTGGCTGAATTTCAGGCTGCTATGAAGGGCAGCAATATCAAGGTAATTCCCATGACTGAGGGCGAGACGGTTCAGTTTTAATGGCCCTAATAACTTGCTACATCAATAGCTAAAACTAAGTCATTTTTTAAAAGGAACAAGATGTCCAAAATTGTGGTGGTATTTCATAGTGGTTATGGTCACACAGTAAAACAAGCTGAGGCCGTAGCCAAGGGTGCGGGCGCTACATTAGTTCCAATCGACGCTGATGGAAATATTACCGATGCACAGTGGGCCACCTTAAATGAAGCAGATGCAATCGTATTTGGGTCACCAACTTACATGGGGACTGTTAGCTGGCAGTTCAAGAAATTTTCGGATGCCTCTTCTAAACAATGGTTCTCTCAGCAATGGAAAGACAAAGTATTTGGCGGCTTTACAAACTCGGCAACGATGAATGGCGATAAGCACTCAACCTTGCACTATTTCTTTACTCTAGCAATGCAGCATTCTGGATTATGGGTTGGTACTGGCTTAATGCCATCTAATTCGAAAGCGGCTAAGCGTGATGATGTGAATTACGTGGGGTCATCTGCCGGGGCAATGATGCAAACCCCATCAGATGCTAGCGCTGATGAGGTGAATGCAGGAGATTTAGAGACTGCGCGTCTATATGGGCAGCGCATTGCGGCAATCACGCAGCGCCTAAAGTAATTCTTAAAATGGGCTGATTGACAAAAAACCACCTTCGGGTGGTTTTTATTTCCCCTACAAGTCAGTTTATAATTCTCTAACTAACTGAATTAAAAGAGATTATTCTCAAAAATCGACTTTTGCTCGTTTGACAGTCCCCATGGGCTCTTGGACAATGCTTGGGGTGGTTTGATTCAAGCCATAAGCCTTTAATGACAAACAATATTTCTCCTACCTCCAGTATTTCTGACTATGTGCTTGAAGCTCGTGCGCTCGCTTGTGTACGCGGAGAAAAAAGACTTTTTTCTGACCTCAATTTACGCGTAGTATCCGGAGTTTGTCTTCATATTCGCGGTGAAAATGGTGTGGGTAAAACGAGCCTACTACGCCTTCTTACTGGTCTGGCTAAACCTGATTCCGGGGAAGTCTTTTGGAGTAATCAATCCATTACTAAGGAACCACTTGTTTATCACCGAGATCTTTTGTTTTTGGGCCATAGAGACGCCCTTAAAGAAGATCTAACTGCCCTAGAGAATGTACAAATGTATGCAGCGCTTGATGATGTCGCGCTCAGTCGTGAAAAGGCATTGGCTGCTTTGTGGCGCTTTGGTTTGCGGGGGCGCGAGCACTTGCCGGTTAATTTTTTATCAGCAGGTCAAAAGAGACGTGTATTAATGGCGCGTATGCTTACTCGTGAGGCAAAGTTATGGATCTTAGATGAGCCTTTTAACGCGTTGGATGTTGGTGCTGTTCATGAGCTGCAAAATTTGATCGCCGAGCAGCTTGATCATGGGGGCTTAGTAGTATTGACAAGCCATCAAGAAGTGAGGCTCCCAAATTTACAGGTGCTCGATTTATGAACGCCTTGCTGACACTTATTCATCGAGATTTATTGTTGGTCATGCGCCGCAAAAGCGAGGTGCTGACAGCCTTATTTTTCTTCGTAGTCGTAACTAGCTTGTTCCCTCTTGGAATAGGAGCTGACGCTGCTTTATTAAGGAAGATTGCTCCAGGGGTGATCTGGGTGGCGGCCTTGCTATCAACTTTATTAGGTTTACATCGAATGTTTGCGGCAGATTATGCCGATGGATCATTAGAACAGTTGGTTTTGGCGCCTCAGCCAATGGTGTTGTTGGTCACTGGAAAAATCATTGCACATTGGGTGGTATGTGGCCTACCTCTGGTTTTATTGGCGCCGGTTATTGGGATTCAATTTGATCTGGATTCGGGGTCTTTATATGTATTAATGGGAACCCTGTTATTGGGTACCCCGGTGTTATCGTTGCTTGGCTCGATTGGTGCAGCCCTCACCCTTGGAGTCAGGGGGAGTAGCGTCCTGATGAGCTTATTGATCTTGCCTCTCTATATCCCAGTATTGATATTTGGCGCTGGGGCTGTGTATGCCAATAGCGTTGGGCTCGATACTGTAGGGCATTTTTCATTACTAGGCGCATTATTGATTTTGGCTTTAGCATTTGTACCTTGGGTAAGTGCTGCGGCAGTAAAGATTGCGATTGAATGACTGATATAAATAATTTTTCAAAAAACCGCTTGGTTAACTTGTTTAAGTTATCAAGTCCCAGCACCTTTTATCCGGTGGCGGGAAAGCTCATTCCGGTTTTTTGGGTATTAACAGCTATTTTTGGTATTGCCGGTTTGTGGGTGAGTTTTTTTGTTGCCCCAGTAGATGCAGTGCAGGGTCAAGGTTATCGCATCATTTTTATTCATGTACCTGCTTCATGGATGTCGATGTTCATCTATCTAGTAATGGCAGCATGGGCAGGCATAGGATTAATTTTCAATACTCGTTTGTCAGCAATGATGGCTCAAGCATTGGCTCCCGTAGGCGCATGGATGGCATTCTTATCTTTGTGGACCGGTGCGTTCTGGGGTAAGCCAATGTGGGGTGCTTGGTGGGTTTGGGATGCACGTCTTACATCTGAATTAATTTTATTGTTCTTGTATTTAGGGTTTATTGCTTTGCAGGCATCTATTGATAATCCTCGAAGGGCAGATAAAGCCGGTGCTATTTTGGCATTAGTAGGCGTAGTCAATGTACCCATTATTTATTTTTCCGTTAAATGGTGGAATACCTTGCATCAGGGTGCCTCAGTTTCTTTAACTAAAGCGCCTGCAATGGCTCAAACCATGTTTTTAGGAATGCTTCTTATGGCTTTATGTTTTTGGATGTACTCCATAGCGGTAGGCTTAATGAGGGTTAGAACAATCATATTGGAGCGCGAGGCGCATACTGATTGGGTTGGGCAACTAATTGAGGTAAAAAATTAATGTGGAATAGCCCTTCTGAATTTTTCGCTATGGGCGGTTATGCGCTGTATGTGTGGAGTAGCTTTGGCGTTTGCGCTTTAGTAATCCTCATTGAGCCTTTGGCAATTCGCATGCGCTATAAAGCGGTTTTACATAGGCTAAAGCAAGAGTGTTTAGCCAAAGAGTTTGATAAAAAGGGTGGCAATTGAAGCCTAGATATAAACGTGCAATTCTGATTGTTGCGGCACTAGCGGTGATTGGGGTTGCTGCACTTCTAATTTTGAATGCGCTCAATAGTAATATTGCCTTGTACGTTACTCCTAGCGAGGTGGCGGCAGGAAAGGCTCCAAGCGGTCAAGCTTTTCGAATTGGCGGCATGGTAAAAGATGGGTCTTTAAAACGGGATGGACTTACAGTGCACTTTGTTATTACTGATTTAGTGAAAGATATCCCGGTTTCCTATACAGGCATTCTTCCTGACTTATTTAAAGAAGGCAAAGGCGCGGTGATTCAAGGACGCCTTAATGTAGATGGTGACTTTGTTGCGAGCGAAGTATTGGCTAAGCACGATGAAAACTATATGCCACCAGAGGCAAAGCATGCCTTAGATCAAGCCCAAAAAAATGGAAGTGCTAAATGATTCCTGAGTTTGGGCATTACGCATTAATTCTTGCGCTTTGTGTTGCTTGTATTCAAGGCGTACTTCCCTTAATTGGTGCGCATCAGGGTCGTCGTGAATGGTTGATGTTGGCTAGGCCAGCCGCCCAAACTGTTTTCCTGCTGCTAGCAATCGCTTTTGGAATTCTCGCCTGGAGTTTTTACGTTAATGACTTTTCAGTAATGTATGTAGCCGAGCATTCTAATTCGCAGCTTCCAATAGTTTATCGATTAGGTGCCGTTTGGGGTGGGCATGAAGGATCTTTATTGCTGTGGATTTTCTTGTTGAGTACTTGGACCATATTGGTGGCTCAATTATCTAAGGCCTTGGATGAGTTCATGGTGGCGCGAGTCATTGGTGTTCTGGGTTTAGTCACAAGCGGACTCTTACTGTTTGTTCTGACTACTTCTAATCCTTTTACGCGTCTCTTGCCTGCTGCGCAAGATGGCCGCTCTTTAAATCCGCTCTTGCAGGATCCTGGTTTGGTATTTCATCCGCCGATGTTATACATGGGTTATGTTGGTTTTTCTGTGGCGTTTGCTTTTGCCATTGCCTCTCTTTTATCGGGAAGGCTTGATGCTGCTTGGGCGCGTTGGTCTCGTCCTTGGACTACAGCGGCTTGGGTATTCCTGACGCTTGGTATAGCTCTAGGTTCCTGGTGGGCTTATTACGAATTGGGTTGGGGCGGCTGGTGGTTCTGGGATCCTGTTGAGAATGCCTCTTTTATTCCCTGGTTAGTTGGCACTGCGTTGTTGCACTCATTAGCAGTTACAGAAAAACGCGGCGGCTTCAAAAGCTGGACCGTACTGCTTGCTATTACTGCCTTCTCACTATCTTTATTGGGAACCTTCTTGGTTCGCTCTGGTGTACTGACTTCTGTGCATGCTTTTGCGACAGATCCAAGGCGCGGTATTTTTATCCTGATTTTCTTGGCTCTTGTAGTGGGAACTTCCTTGGTCCTCTATGCATGGCGTGCTCCAAAAAGTACCTTAGGTGGGAAATTTAGCTTGAGCTCAAGAGAAACTTTTATTTTGCTTGGCAATGTATTTTTAGTTGTATCTGCCGGCTCAGTATTACTAGGGACGCTTTATCCATTACTGATTGACGCTTTGCATCTGGGCAAGATTTCTGTAGGTCCTCCTTACTTTAATAGTGTGTTCGTACCCATCATGGTTCCTTTACTGGTATTGATGGGAGTTGGTCCTTGGACTAGCTGGAAAAATACAGACCTAGTTACTGTTATTAAGCGCTTATGGCTAGCTGGTTTGGTGGCTGTGATTGCGGGAGTTGCTATACCGCTCATCATGGGTCAATTTACTTGGTTAGCTGGCCTTGGATTTTTATTAGCTTTCTGGGTAATTGCATCCGGCTGTTTGCAGGTCATTCGTCAAGCAAAAGCAGGCAAGCCTACTCGCTCATTTATTGGCATGCAGGTAGCTCATCTTGGAATTGCGGTATTTGTCATCGGCGTAACTATGGTGGGCGCTTATCAAGAAGAGAAGGACGTGCGCATGTCGGCTGGCGACACAGTCTCTGTAGGTGGATATCAAATTCAGTTGAAAAACGTTGCTGATGTTCCGGGTCCCAATTACACCGCAATGCGTGGCACTTTCTTGTTGATGAAGAACGCCAATGTAGAAGCTACTTTATATCCCGAGAAACGCAGCTATTTCTCATCCACTATGCCTATGACTGAGGCAGCAATTGATGCTGGTCTTACTCGTGATATCTACGTCTCCCTTGGGGAGGAGTTGAATGACAAGTCTTGGGCGGTGCGCGTCTATTACAAGCCATTCGTAGATTGGATCTGGGGTGGTTGCTTGCTCATGGCCCTTGGCGGCATATTGGCGATTTCAGATAAGCGCTATCGCATGAAATTAAAAAGACATATCTCATGAAGGCCAAATTTTTAATCCCTTTAATTCTTTTTGTGGTTCTGATTGTCTTTTTGGCAATCGGACTCAATAGAGATCCACATGAGGTGCCATCCCCTTTAATTAATAAGCCAGCACCTGCTTTTGAAGTGCCTCAATTAGCCGACCCTACTAAAAGCTTCTCACCGGCTAGCATGAAGGGCCAAGTTTGGATTTTGAATGTATGGGCTTCTTGGTGTGTTGCATGCCGAGAGGAACACCCTGTTTTAGTGGAGCTTGCTAAATCCCAGGTCGCCCCTGTAGTTGGCTTGGACTATAAAGATAAGCGCGAAGATGCGATGGCGATGCTGGCAAAACAAGGCAATCCCTATTTATTGTCAGTCTTTGATGCCAATGGTCGTGTAGGAATTGATTATGGTGTTTATGGTGTGCCCGAGACTTATGTTATCGATAAAGAGGGCGTTATTCGTTTTAAACATATTGGCCCCCTAACGATTGATATCTTGAATCAAAAGATTTTTCCTTTGATTAGTGAGCTTAAAAAATGATCAAGCGATTATTGTTCATTACGCTCTGTGCTTTAAGTCTTAATATTTCTTTTGCTAAAGACGCTGCGCCATTAGCAGATGATCCGCTGACTGAGCAACGACTTATTAGTATTTCTGAAGAAATGCGCTGTTTAGTCTGTCAAAACGAGTCGCTTGCTGGTTCTCGCTCTGACTTAGCAAATGATTTACGTCGCGAAATTCGTATTCTCATTAAAGAGGGTAAAAGCGACGATCAAATCAGAACATTTATGGTTGAGCGCTATGGCGATTTTGTTTTGTATCGCCCACCTGTTAAGCCCATCACATGGTTACTCTGGATTGGACCCTTTGTTATTTTGCTTATTGGTATAGCGGTTCTTCTGTCTTATTTGCGCAGAAGAAATAGTAGCCTACCAAGTACCGTTCTATCAGATGCGGACAATCAAAAAATCGACACTTTGCTAAGAAATATCGGCAAAGAAGATAAGGGCGCTCAATGATAAGTTTTCTCATCCCTGCATTTCTCTTGCTGGCTTTAGTTTTGGTGCTTTTACTGCGCCCCTTTATTTTTCCGGGGCATGTCAAAGTTACCTCTCGTCGCCAAATGAATGCAGAGATTTATCGTGAAGAATTGGATAAATTGGAGGCCGAGCGTGCAAGCGGCGTAATCAACTCAGCTGATTATGAAATTTCGCATGCAGAAATGCGCCAACGTTTGTTTCAAGACACTAGCGAAGAGGACGATCGCTCGGTAATGGGCTCAGGCAAGAAGACGGTTATTGGTCTTTGCATCTTCATTACCGTTCTATCTTCTGGTTTATATTTTTATTTGGGTGATGCCACACGCATTACCGAACAAAATGCAGTGCAGCCGCTGACCCGAGAAGGTGTTGAGAAAATGGTTGCAGAATTTGCGGCCAAGATGAAGGAGGATCCAAGCAATCTCAAAGGTTGGGCTATGTTAGCCCGTTCATATCGTATTTTGGGCCTTAATCAAGAAGCTGCTGTTGCGTATGCTCGTGCAGGTGATTTTATTGATTCTGATCCCCAGTTATTAGCTGACTATGCAGATGCACTTGCGACTAATGCTCGTGGTAATTTTGTTGGCAAGCCCACTGAACTTATTAATAAAGCTTTGAAGTTAGACCCAAATAACTTGATGGCACTCTGGTTATCCGGAACAGCATCTTATGACTCTGGCAATTACAAGTTAGCAGTGCGAACCTGGGAAAAGCTCGCTCAGCAAATCCCTCCGGGCACGGAAGAGGCGAAATCAATTGAGGCTTCAATTACTGAAGCACGTTCTAAGGCAGGGCTTCCATCGGCAGCTCCAGCTGTTATGAGTGATAAAGTAATTAGCGGCACAATCGAAATTTCTGCAGATATGAAGGCAAAATTAAAAGCTGGAGATGTTGTGATGGTGATTGCTCGTCAACCTGGCGAGCGTATGCCTGTTGCAGTACTTAAGACTGCTGTGACGGACTTCCCGATAGGTTTTACATTAAATGATGCCTTGGCTATGAATCCAAACATGCCATTGTCCAAATTATCTGAGGCATCTATTGAGGTGAGAATTTCAAAAACTGGCATGGCTAAACCTGAGGCTGGCGATTTATTTTCTAATTCGCAAACAGTCAAAGTTGGATCAAAAAATATCCGACTATTGGTTGATCAGGTGCGCCAATAAGTGGTAGGAAGTCTCTAGCCCCTGCCCACGAAGGGCATATTAGTTGCCATGATGGTCATCGAGAGTATGTTGCTCTCTAGGGGGAGCTGGGCCATATGCAGCACAGCCTCCCCAACATGATTGACATCCATGCGGGGCTCAGCCTTAATAGATTGATCTGCTTGCATAATGCCCGCAGCCATGCGCTCAGTCATCTCAGTAGCGGCATTACCAATATCAATCTGACCGCAGGCGATATTGAATGGGCGCCCATCTAATGCAATAGTCTTCGTTAGTCCGCTGATCGCATGTTTGGTAGCCGTGTAGGGCGCCGACATTGGTCTTGGAGCATGCGCTGATATAGAGCCATTATTAATAATGCGCCCGCCCTGGGGTGATTGTGCCTTCATCATCCTAATTGCCTCTTGCGAGCAAAGAAATGCTCCACACAAATTGGTATTAACAACATTCATCCATTGCTCATAAGTCAGGTCTTCCATGGGAATTGCTGGTGCACCCATGCCTGCGTTATTGAATAAGACATCTATTCGTCCAAACCTTGCTTTGACTTCAGAGAATAGTTTTTTGACATCCTCTGGTTTTCCAACATCACATGCAATGGCTAAGCAGTGACTTTCATTGCCCCCAATATCGATGATTGCTTGTTTTAGGCGATCAAGATTGCGTCCGGTTAAAACGACTCGATAACCACCTTTTAGCAGTGATTTGGCGGCTGCCTTACCGATTCCAGTTCCAGCACCTGTAACTAGGGCAACTTTTAATTTAATAGCATCCATGATTGGTTTGATTGGGTCAGAATACCCCAATCTTATCTCGAATTATTTGGCCCAGTTTCAACCCTTTGCCTATTATCGGCATCGGGGCATAATGCAAAAACTAGATTCTGAATACTTGAGGCTTTAATGAATTCCATCAAACGACAAATTTATAACCCTCTAGCCATTTTGGCTGCCTTCTTTGTGGCTTTAATTATCCTGTTTGGGGTTTTATGGGTGCTGATTCCGCCCCCACCCAAAGTGATAGAGATGGCTACGGGATTTCCGACAGGTCTTTACTATCAGTTTGGTGAGCGCCTGAAGTCTGAGCTTGCGCATGATGGCGTCAAGTTAGAGCTTAAGACTACGGGAGGTACGGTTGATAATCTCGCCCTATTGAGTGATCCAAAGTCTGGTATCGAGTTTGGTATGGTTCAAGGGGGCGTTGCAGATATTAATAAGTACCCCAATCTAGTTTCATTGGCGGGAATGTTCTATGAGCCAATTTGGGTCTGGTATCGAGAGAGCGCCTTTAAAAATGAAGGCGGACAATTACGAGTTCTGGGTCAGTTAAAAGGTAAGCGAGTATCTATTGGTAACGAAGGTAGCGGTACATTGGCTCTTAGTCAGGCGCTTTTAAAAGCAAGCGATATTTCTGAGAATGAAATCTATACCCAGAAATTAAAACCAGATGATGCTATCGCAAAATTTAGTAGTGGTGAGTTAGATGCTATTTTTATAGTCGCTGCTGCTGAGGCGCCTGTCTTGAAAAAATTCTACGCAATTCCTGGAATTCGTTTAATGAACTTTGAGCAAGCTGATGCTTTTACCCGCAATCTTCCTTATCTCTCCAAAGTGATGGTTCCTAGAGGCCTCTTAAGTATTGCCTATGACTTACCACGTCAAGATATTCAGGTGATTGCACCTACTGCTACTTTAGTTGCCAAAGAGGACATTAGTCCTGCGCTCGTCTCTTTACTATTGGGCGCCTCATACGATATCTTGAAGTCCTATTCACGCTTACAAAAATCAGGAGAGTTTCCTTCTGCGGCTGGTTTAGATTTTCCATTACATGTTGATGCAGAAATTTATCTGAAGGATGGGCCGTCCTTCCTGCATCGTCATCTACCATTCTGGACAGCCGTTTGGGTCGGTCGTTTTGTAAAAATTGTTATTCCTTTATTAGTAATTCTCATTCCTTTATTTACTTACGTTCCCTCTACTAAGAATTTTTTATTGAGACTAAAGCTTGCGCAAGTATATGAAGAGCTAAAGATTATTGAAAAGAATGCGCTTAACCCTGATTTGAAAGAAAAGAACTTTAGAGATTTAGAGCAGATTGAGAAGCGAGTGGACAACATTAAAGTCTCCATGCTCGACGCAAAAGAGTTATATGATCTCAAAGGACATGTAGGGGATGTGCGAGCACGCTTAAATTTAAATCGGTAGGATTGATTGGGTAGGGAGACAAAAAATATGAAGCTAAATAAAAAAATTAGTAGTGCCTTAATTGTTGTGCTAGGGGCTTTTTCTTCTTTTGTGGTGTATGCGCAAGCTTATCCAAGCAAGCCGATTTCATTAGTTGTACCCCAGACTGCGGGCGGAACTAATGACATCGTTGCGCGCCTGATTGCTCCTGCTTATGGTGAGGCCCTTGGCACATCAATCGTAGTGGAAAATAAGCCTGGCGCCGGAGGCAATATTGGCACCCAAGGAGTTGCGCGTTCGCCTAAAGATGGGTACACCTTGCTCTTGACTATCAATAGTGCACAAGCAATCAACCCTTACTTGTATAAGAATCCTGGTTTTGATCCGGTAAATGATTTTGTGCCGCTGTATTACATTGGGGCTACGCCATATGTTTTGGTATCACCCCCTGGATCACCATATAAAACATTAGCTGATGTCATTGCTGCTGCTAAAAAGAAGCCTGGAGAATTGGCTTATGCATCTGCAGGTAATGGCACTATCAGTCATTTGCTGGGTGCAATGCTTAATACTAGTGCTGGTGTTGAGATGCAGCACATTCCATATAAGGGGGTTGCACCAGCAATCAATGATGTGTTGGGCGGTCAAGTGCCGTTGGCATTTGCGAGTCTGCCTTCGGCCTTAAATTACATTAAAGCCGGCAAGTTGCAGGCAATTGCTATTAGCTCAGCTAAGCGCTCAAGTGCTGCTCCTGAAATTCCTACAATCGCCGAGACCTACGCGGATTGTGTGGGTGAGGTTTGGGTTGCCATTTTTGCTCCCATTGGCGTAAGTGCAGATGTGGTGAAGAAAAATCAGATAGCAATGGATAAAGTGATGGCAAGAGCCGATGTGCGTGAAAAGCTTACTGCGCAGGGTTTAGATCTCGCTCCAGTTCCGCCGGCTAGGCTCGGCACACTGCTTAAGGAGGAATTGGCTAAATGGGCAAAAATTGTTAAGGCATCCGGGGCTCAACTCGACTAGCTCTAAAATAAAGCTATGACTACCGCCAATCTCGCGCCACCCCTTACGCCCGCTAAAGATCTTGGTAATGCTTTGCGTAGCAATGGCTACGTAATAGCTTCGGCGGAAACGGTTGCTGAAATCAGCAAAGTTTCGCTTGCGAGGCTTAATGGTTTGACGCAGTTTTGGGAAGGGTTGCCGCGGGATCCATATTTGAAGGATGGTGGCCGTTATCGTTTTCGCCGTCATGCTAGTTATGAAATCAAGGGTGATCATCTTAATTTAGTTCCCCATCGCGCGCATTGGCAGTCGGTGAACTACAACGCATTACATGGCGGTATTGAGCGTTGGTTTGAGCCAGTGCAAGATCAGCTGCTAAATGATCCATCATGGCAGGCAGTATTGTTAGGGCTTGCTCATGTATTCAGTGGATTAAAGGCGGCAAATACTTGGTTTGTGGAAGCGCATCAATTTCGGATTGATACTACTGATGGTATTGGTCGGCCAACCCCTGAGGGTGCGCATCGTGATGGTGTGGATTTCGTGGCAGTCTTCTTGTTGGATCGAGTTGGCGTGAAGGGTGGAGAAACCAGAATTTTTGAGGCTGGAGGTTCAGCAGGATTACGTTTCACCTTAGCTCAGTCTTGGTCGGTGCTGATCATGAATGATGAGCGCATGATCCATGAGTCAACACCTATTCAGCCTCTTGGAGACTATGGATATCGCGATACATTAGTTCTTACCTATAGATCTAATGGATTCCAGGACTCTCCACAACGTAGTCAACAATAAAGCTCATTAAATACGTGACTGAAATCTATCGAGTTGCCTGCGCTGCAGGATTTTCGGGTGACAGAACGGATGTTGCTAGGCCTCTGGTAGATGAGCTTATAAGGCAAGGTGGACCTAGTTGCCTAATCTTTGAAAGTCTTGCAGAAAGAACCTTGGCGCTTGCTCAGTTAGAGCGAGATCAAAATTCTGAGTTGGGTTATGAGCCCCTGTTATCGGAGATGTTGTCACCAGTTTTGGCTGATTGTGTAAAGAGCGGTATACCGATAGTTGGAAACTTTGGCGCCGCGAATCCAGAGGGTGCGGCCAGATTAATAAGCTCCCTCGCAAAACAACAGGGTATTGCAGATATACGAATTGCTATTGTTAAGGGCGATGATGTTGCGACACCAGAACTTCTACCCAAAATAAATACATTCCTTTCTCCAGATGATCAAGAAGTTTTGGCAGGTAGTAGATTGGTGAGTGCTAATGTTTATCTCGGTGCGCAACAGATTGCTGATGCGCTGATCTCCGGTGCGCAAGTAGTGGTGACTGGGCGTGTTGCTGATCCAGCACTGACGGTTGGGCCTTTAATGGCCCACTTTAAGAGGGATTGGAGCGATTGGGATTTTTTGGGTGCAGCCACTATGGCGGGACACTTATTAGAGTGTGGGGCCCAGGTAACGGGTGGATATTTTGCTGATCCTGGACTAAAGGATGTACCGGGTATGTCTAATCTTGGATTTCCAATTGTTGAGTTTGATGCAAAAGGAAAAATTTGCGTTACTAAACCACCTGCCACTGGTGGCTTGGTAAATCGTATGACAGTGACAGAGCAGCTCTTGTATGAGTTGCACGATCCCGCTATGTATTTGACACCCGATGTTGTGGCAGATATTACCCAAGCCCAGATAAGTGACTTAGGCAATGATAGAGTGGTTGTTACAGGCTTTAAAGGGCATCCAAGACCCCCTAACTTAAAAGCCAATATATGTATTGATGGAGGTTGGTTGGCTGAGGCTGAAATTTCTTATGCGGGTTTTAATGCGCATGAGAGGGCTCAATTGGCAGCTAAGATTATTCGAGAGCGTTTAAGTCATTTGAATTTACGTATAGATTTCATTGGCTCCTCTAGCGTATTTGCTAGCGACACTGGTAAAGGCCCCCAATTTAAATCAGATGCAGGATTTGAGGATATTCGTATGCGGGTTGCCGCCGCTCATGATGATCGCATGCAAGCTCTGCGAGTTTGCAGGGAAGTAACTGCGCTTTATACATGTGGTCCAGCAGGGGGCGGTGGGGTGCGAACAAGCCTGAAGCCGCGCTTAAATACACTGGTTTGTTTTATTCCAAGAGAATTGGTTTATGCATCTTTTGAGTTCTTTAAGGGCTAAGCAAAATGAATAAAACAACTCCTCTTTATAGGCTTGCTCATGCCAGAACGGGTGATAAAGGTAATCGCTCGAATATTAGCGTGGTCGCTTATCACTCTGAGGATTATTCTTTGCTGCTAAAAGAGTTAACGGAAGAAAAGGTAAAAGCACATTTTGGGTTTCGTAGTCCCGGCGTAGTAAAGCGTTATGAACTGCCGAACTTAATGGCGTTAAATTTTGTGATTGATGATGTGTTGGACGGTGGTGTCAATCTCTCATTAAATCTGGATTCCCATGGTAAGAGCCTTTCTTACTGGCTCTTAGCAATGGAAGTTAACGCTGACTTTTATTAGAGGTTTTTGAGCTAGTTATTCTGGTTCCATGCCAGCTTCTTTAATGGCCTTGGCCCATTTAGCTGTCTCTAGTTTGATTTTCTGGCCAAGCGCCTCAGGAGTACCAGGTTGTGACTCAAAGCCCATGGCAGAAAAGCGTTCAATCAAATCCTTAGACTTAGCAGCATCATTAATCGCTTTATTTAACTTGATTACTGCATCTTTTGGCATTCCAGCTGGACCAAAGGCGGCAAAGAATGCAATCAGCTCATAGCCTTTGATACCAAGTGCTTCGTTAACGGTTGGTAGTTCAGGGATTGCTGGGGAGCGCTTAAGTGAGGTTACTGCAAGACCGCGAATCTTGCCAGCTTGTACCTGTGGCAAAGTAACCGCAAAGTCTGCAGTAAACATGTTGACCTGCCCGCCAATGAGATCAGTCATCGCATTTGGCCCACTCTTATAAGAAACACCAGTCATATTAATTCCAGCAGCATTTGCGAGCATTTCTGAGGAGACACGTTGAGATGTGCTGGCATATGCAAATGTCATTTTTCCAGGGTCTGCTTTAGCAAGGGCAACAAAACCGTTGAGTGATTTTGCTGGGACCTCATTATTGATTGCAACAATCAGTGGCACGGAGCCAAAGTAGCCAATTGGAGTAAATGCTGTGTCTTGGTTATAGGGGAGATTCTTGACTAGACTTTTGAGAGCAGCATTCGTGCTATTGGTACCAAATAATATGGTGTAGCCATCAGCGGGGGCTTTAGCAACCTGTTCGGCGCCGATCATTCCATTAGCGCCCGGACGATTTTCAATGACCACCGGTTGCCCCAGAATTTCGGTCATTTTGGCTGCAAAGGCACGACCAATTTGATCGGTAGCGCTTCCAGGTGCAAATGGCACAATTGCTTTGATGGGTTTTGAGGGGTAGGAATCGGCTAAGGCTATTGTGCCGCTCAGGCCGAATATTAGGCCAGCAAAGATTTGTATTAAACGTGCTGAGATTTGCTTACTTTTCATATTGTCTCCATTGTTTTTATAAGTGTAGCGGGTCTTGGCAGCTTTGGGCGAGTAGAATGAGTTCACGTTTTTACTGATACTTTATGCGCTTTAAATCAACAGGCTACACCCCTCTTATGCTCTTGGCGCAAACCTGTGCCTTACTGGGGTTTGCTTGCTACGCGGTAGTGCTGACCACCCTGCAAGATGAGTGGCATCTCAGTAACTTGCAGTCCGGGCTTATTGCCAGCGCTTTTTTCTTTGGTTATATGTTGGCCGTTCCTTTGGCTACCGCGTTGACAGATAGAGTGGATGCACGCAAGGTTTATTTAGTTGGTGGTCTCTTGGCAACATCCGGACTATTAGGAATGAGCTTATTTGCTGATAACTTCTGGACAGCAATATTTTTTATGGCAATTAATGGCGCAGGTTTGGCGGGTACGTATATGCCAGGCCTCAAAATTTTGTCAGACCGTATTCAGTCCGGTGAGTTAACCAGGCATATCGCTTTTTATACCGCCTTCTTTGGAATTGGTACAGGCTTCTCTTATTTATGCTCGGGCTGGATCTTGAATTCGTTGGGTTGGCATTATGTATTTGGCCTCATTGCTCTAGGTCCCTTTTGCGCATTCTTAATTGTTTTCTGGTTGATTCCACCGCTTGCACATGAAAAGTGGCAAGGTCCAATGCGCATTAAATTGCACGATATCTTTCCAATAGGTAAATGGAAATTAGTATTGCAGGATAAGAAAGCATCTGGGTTTATTTTTGGGTACACCGCCCACTCTCTCGAGTTGTTTGCATCTCGCAGCTGGATTGTTGCTTTCTTTGCTTTTTGTGCTGCGCTATCTGGAGAAACTTTTTTCTTGGCTGCAACTACCTTAGCAGGAGTCATTAATTTCTTTGGAGTCCCTTCATCCATTATTGGTAACGAAATTGCTTTGCGTATAGGTCGTCAAAAATGGGTTTGCATTGTGATGTTGACCAGCGCTGTAATGGGCATTGCATTGGCTTGTACCACTGGACAGTCTTGGTGGTTAATTGTTGCATTAGCTATAGGTCATGCCATTTTTATTATGGCTGACTCATCAACCTTAACTGCTGGACTGGTGATTAGCGCGCAAGAAAATATCAAGGGCGCGGCTATGGGCTTACATTCTTTAATGGGATTTGGCGGCGGACTATTGGGCCCAGCTATTTTTGGTTTGGTGTTGGATATCTCTGGCTCGCGTACGTCGCAATCAGCTTGGATATGGGCTTATGTTGCAGTAGTAATGTGGGGCGTTCTATTTGTGATGTATGAACGCCGTAATGGCTGGGTTGATAAGGTTAGCTGATGGACCAGGCAATGCATCAGCAAAGCGTATTTCACTGCTACCACTGTTCCAATGAGATTTTGCCCAATGAATTAATAGAGGCTGATCTTAATGGGGTAGCCCGTCAATTTTGCTGCCCTGGTTGCATGGCTATTGCCCAAACCATTCATGGGGAAGGCCTGGAAGTTTTCTATGCGAGGCGCGCTCAGTCAAGTGAAAAACCTGCGTCATATCTTGCTAAAAATGAGATTCCTGAAAAGCTTAAGCCTTACGATGACCCCTCTTTGTTAGGGCGCTTTACTCGTCCTGAGGGTGATAGTGGTGAATTGGTAACTACCTTGCGCCTGGAAAAAATACGATGCGCAGCCTGCGTCTGGTTATGTGAACAACATTTACGACGTATTGATGGCGTTAAAGATGTACAAATTAATTACGTCACTCAAAAAGTCATCGTGCGTTTTTCTCCTGAAAAAACAAGTCTAGCCAGATTGCTCTTTGAGATCGAAAGAATTGGTTATGAGGCATGGCCGTTTGAGCCATCACTGTCTCTTGATAGGGCAAAAATTGAGCGGCGTCAGTTACTCATGAGGTTGGGTGTGGCTATGCTCGGCATGATGCAGGTCATGATGTATGC
The DNA here is from genome assembly GCA_947448415.1 of Burkholderiaceae bacterium. Classification (GTDB taxonomy): domain Bacteria; phylum Pseudomonadota; class Gammaproteobacteria; order Burkholderiales; family Burkholderiaceae; genus Polynucleobacter. The sequence continues at coordinate 117,709 of CANFMT010000002.1, forward strand.
GTGGCCTACCTATACCGGTGCCGATATCACGCCTGAGTTTGATTTGTTAATGGGTTGGGTTAGCTGGGCTTTAACAGTTCCAGTGCTAGTCTATTCAGCTGGGACCATATTTCAAGCGGCGTGGCGCAGCGTGCAGTCATTCAAGCAGACGCATATGCTTGGAATGGACGTACCTATTGCCTTGGCGCTAGCTTTGGCGTTTAGTGCTGGCACAATTAATTTAGTAACGGGCTCCGGAAAAAGTTATTTTGATTCCATCACCATGTTTGTGGCATTTATTTTGGCCGCTAGATATGTAGAGTTATTAGCAAGACAAGATGCCCAAGGTGGGGCAGAGGCTTTAGCAAAACAATTACCAGCAACTTGTGAGCGAGCGCCTAATTATCCCGCCTCCCAAGAGGTTGAGGTTGTTCCAGTGGTTAATTGCAACCCTGGTGAAATATTGCGTGTATCACCCGGTGAAGTAGTACCTACCGATGGTATTTTGATTGAAAACGTTAGTGCTTTAGATGAGTCTTTGCTGACCGGCGAATCTAAGCCTGTAGATAAATATATTGGTGACCATGTTTATGCTGGTACTCACAACATTCTCAATCCCTTTCTCATGCGCATTGATGCGGTAGGGCAATCGACACGCATCGCCGGCATTGCATCATTATTAGATCAAGCCCTGCTTGCTAAGCCGGTAATGGTTAGTCTTGCAGAAAGATGGACCGCTTATTTTGTTGCCATTCTTTTGTTAAGTGCATTTGTTTCATCTGCTATCTGGTGGTATTTTGATCCAAGCCAGGCTTGGACAGTACTCGTTGCTGTTTTGGTTGCAAGTTGTCCATGCGCACTCTCGCTTGCAGTACCTACTGCAATGGCTGCAGCACAAGGTGCAGTAACAAAATTAGGTTTATTGATTGTTCGTGGCCATGTTATGGAGGGGTTGGCAAAAGCAACTGATTTAGTACTAGATAAAACTGGCACACTCACTATGGGTCAGCCAGAGTTGCAAAAGATTATTCGTTTGCGTTCAGGTGTTAGGCGTGAAGATGCGCTAGCTTTAGCTGCGGCACTGGAGTCTGGTCAAAAGCATCCCTTGGCGCTTTCATTGCTTCGTGCTGCTGAGGCAGAACATTTGAGTCTTCCAGTGCTAGCAAATCCAGTCTCCAATGAGTTGGGCAAAGGTCTAAGTTCAGGGGCATATAAACTTGGAAGTGCCTTTTGGGTTGGCGTAGAGCAAGATGCTGATGTCGGGCAATATGGCCAAGTGCATTTAGCTGATGAGCTAGGTTTAATTGCTAGCTTTATTTTTTTGGATACGCCACGCAGTGGACTTGAAGATTTGCTGAAGGCAGCAAGCATTAGAAAGATAGTAGTGCATCTGGTTTCAGGTGATGATCCATTAACTGTTGTATGGTGGGCAAGAAAAGTAGGTATTAATCACTATCAAGGTGGTTGCACTCCAGAGGAAAAATACCAATATATAGAGCGTCTTCAAAAACAAGGATGCTTTGTATGGGCTATTGGCGATGGAGTCAACGATGCACCATTATTGGCGCGCGCAGACGTTTCTATTGCAGTTGGTACTGGAGCACCTTTGGCTGCTGCAGGTGCTGATGCAATATTGACGGCAGTTTCCATGAAGCCTCTTGCTAGAGCCTTGTTACTGGCTGATAAAACTCAAGCCATCATTAAAGAAAATTTATTGTGGGCGCTGGTTTATAACTTGATGGCAATACCGGCAGCAATGATGGGGCTGGTAAATCCATGGGTTGCCGGAATTGGCATGTCCCTATCTTCCTTGCTGGTCACATTAAATGCTTGGCGTTTGCGAAAAGCTTAGACTATAGAGATGGAAAGCCTATATCTCCTTATTCCTTTATCGCTGGTATTGATAGTACTTTTAGTTTGGATTTTGCATTGGTCTATTAAGAGTGGGCAATTTGATGATCTTGATGGGCCAGGGCAGTCTATTTTGATGGATGATGATGCTCCAGAGCCGCAAAAAGTTAGTAAACACTCTCAAAATTAATCATATATCTATTGAGTTTATATAGGGTTAGGGTTTCCCTTTTAGGAGGGGCATGAATTTGGCCCACCCTTTTTGATGTAGATCAAACTCCCCTGATGACCTTACTTTCATAATTCATTCAGTCTATTTGGATTATGTCGTTGTTTGGTCACAAAAAAGGAGAAACCATGGGACTTACCGTGGGGAGTAATCAAGATACCTTCAATTACAAGGTTGTCAGTCAATTTGCCATCGTTACTGTGCTGTGGGGAATTGTTGGCATGCTCGTGGGGGTTATCCTCGCAGCCCAGCTCATCTGGCCAGAAATCACTTTTAATATTCCTTGGCTGAGTTATGGTCGTTTACGTCCATTGCACACCAATGCGGTGATTTTTGCGTTTGGTGGTTCAGCGCTGTTCGCCACTTCGTACTACATCGTGCAGCGCACGTGTCAGGTACGACTGTTCTGTGACAAATTAGCAGCATTTACCTTTTGGGGATGGCAGGCCGTCATTGTTTCTGCTGCCATCACATTGCCATTAGGTATTACGACATCCAAAGAGTACGCAGAATTAGAGTGGCCAATTGATTTATTGATTACGATTGTTTGGGTTGCCTATGCGATTGTGTTCTTCGGTACCGTGATCAAGCGAAAGACTAAACACATTTACGTATCTAACTGGTTCTTCGGTGCTTATATTTTGACAATTGCTGTATTGCACATTGTTAACAATATTGAAATGCCGGCAAGTCTCTTTAAATCGTACTCAGCATATGCTGGCGCACAAGATGCAATGATTCAGTGGTGGTATGGCCATAACGCGGTGGGTTTCTTCTTGACCACTAGCTTCTTGGGCATGATGTACTACTTCATTCCCAAACAAGCTGAGCGTCCAATCTACTCATATCGTTTGTCAATCGTTCACTTTTGGGCATTGAACTTTACCTATATGTGGGCAGGTCCTCACCATTTGCAGCACACCTCACTACCTGACTGGACTCAATCTTTAGGTATGGTTTTCTCATTGATCTTGTTAGCACCATCATGGGGCGGCATGATCAACGGCATCATGACTCTATCTGGCGCCTGGCATAAATTGCGTCGTGATCCAATCTTGAAATTCTTGGTAGTGGCATTGTCTTTCTACGGTATGTCAACCTTTGAGGGCTCAATGATGTCCATCAAGACTGTGAATAGCTTGTCTCATTACACAGACTGGACTATTGGCCACGTTCACTCTGGTGCCTTGGGTTGGGTTGCCATGATTACTATAGGCTCTCTGTACTACCTTATTCCACGTTTGGTTGGTCAAAGAGATATGTACAGCACTAAGTTGATCGAATTGCATTTCTGGATTGCTACTATTGGCGTGGTGATTTACATCGCTGCAATGTGGATTGCCGGCGTCATGCAAGGTTTGATGTGGAGAGCATTTGAGCCAGATGGTACTTTGACTTACAGCTTCGTTGAGTCTGTAAAGGCAACCTATCCTTTCTATGTCATTCGTTTATTAGGCGGCCTATGCTACTTAGGCGGTATGTTATTGATGGCTTACAACGTCTACAAAACAGTGATTAACAAAAAATTCGTTGACGCTCCTATTCCACAAGCGTCTATCGCCGCTCACTAAGGAAAAGAACATGTCAGAACAACGTCGATTTTTCTCCCACGAAACGCTTGAGCGTAATGTTGGTTGGTTGATCATCGCAACTATTGCGGCAATCTCGGTTGCTGGATTAGTGCAGATCGTTCCATTATTTTTCCAGCACTCTACAACTGAGCCCAGTCCTGGAGTTGAGCCTTACTCTGCTCTGCGTTTAGCGGGTCGCGATATCTATCAGCGCGAAGGCTGTATGGGTTGCCATTCACAACAGATTCGTACTCTGCGTTCAGAAGTTGAGCGCTACGGCCCTTACTCTTTAGCTGGCGAATCAGTGTTTGATCACCCCTTCCTGTGGGGGAGCAAGCGTACTGGCCCAGATTTGGCTCGCGTAGGTGGTCGTTATTCAGATGACTGGCATCGTATTCACTTACGTAACCCGCGTGATGTGGTGCCTGAATCTAATATGCCTGCATACCCCTATTTGCAAAAGCCGGCAGCTGCCGACACTATTTCTTCTCATATGAACGCAATGCGTCGCTTAGGTGTTCCTTACACTGACGAACAAATCGCTAATGCGCCAAAAGAATTAGAAGGTAAGACTGAAGAAGATGCATTGATTGCATACCTTCAGGGGCTTGGTGTAAATCGTAGATACATCATTGTTGACGAGGTTGTTGCTAAGTAAGACTTAGCAACTGAGACACTATGCAAAACATTGCTCCCTATCTCTCAGCAATATCTACCGTGCTTGGCTTGGTAGTTTTTTTAGGAATCGTTTGGTGGGCTTGGTCTGCAAAAAGACAGCCTGCCAATCAAGAATCCGCCGAACTTCCGTTCGATCTTCCCGATGAATTCAGTAAGGATAAATCATGAGTGACTTTCTTGGTGCCGGTTGGAGTGCCTATATCGCCTTAGTAACATTAGTCGGTATTGTTTGGTGCGTCTGGTTATTATTTTCTCAACTTAAAGTAAAGGTGAAGCTCAAGCCTGATGGCCAAGTTGAAGATACTGGTCACGTTTGGGATGGCGACTTACGCGAATTGAATAATCCGTTGCCACGCTGGTGGATGTGGATGTTCTTAATTTCTTGCATTTTTGCATTGGTTTATTTAGTTCTCTATCCTGGCTTAGGTTCATATCCAGGTGTTTTGGGGTACAGCACTGATGGCGCGCTGATGAAGTCCATGACAACCGCTAATGATGAGTTAAAGCCCGTATATGCAAAATACGTAAAGATGGATATCGAGCAAGTTGCTGCAGATCCTCAGGCGCGTGAAATGGGGCAACGTTTGTTCTTGAACTCTTGCGCACAATGCCATGGTTCTGATGCTGGTGGCGCCAAAGGTTTTCCAAATTTAACGGACCGTGACTGGCTATACGGCGGCTCCCCTGAAAATATTAAGACAAGCATTACTAATGGTCGCGGTGGTGTGATGCCTCCGTTCCCGCAATTAGATGGCAAGCAAATTGTCGATGTTGCCAACTATGTGCGCAGTCTTTCTGGCTTACCAGCGGACGACCTGAAGGCAGCTCGTGGTGCAGAGGTATTTAAAGCCAACTGTGTAGCGTGTCACGGCGCTGATGGTAAAGGTAATATCGCATTGGGCGCACCTAATCTTACTGATAAAACTTGGTTATACGGTGGTTCAGAAGCAACGATTGTTGAGACGGTGACCAAAGGGCGCATGGCAATGATGCCCGCTCAGGATAAAGTATTAAGTCCTGAGAAAATTCAGTTATTGACTGCATATGTTTGGGGCCTCTCTAACAATAAGCAGCCAGCAGCGGCTAAATAAGTAAAAAAATAAGTGTCAGACAATTCGCCGGGTGGAAAACCTATTCCAATAGAAGTTATAGAGGAGTCTCTTTATGAGGTCCGGCGAAAGATTTACCCACGCTCAGTATCAGGACTCTTTGCACGTTGGCGTTTAATTCTGGTATTTGCTACCCAACTTTTATTCTATGGCTTGCCATGGGTGAGTTGGAATGGTCGTCAAGCTGTTCTCTTTGATTTAATTCAGCGTAAGTTTTATATCTTTGGCCTGGTGCTATGGCCGCAAGACGTAATCTATCTCACGCTTTTATTAATTCTTTCCGCTTTAGCTTTATTTCTCTTTACTGCTGTTGCGGGGCGTCTATTTTGCGGCTATGCCTGTCCGCAAACGGTCTATACCGAAATCTTTATGTGGATCGAGCGCAAGGTGGAGGGCGATCGCTTTGCACGAATTCGTCTAGATGGGGAAGAGTGGCCTTGGAGTATTCGTAAGTGGCGTCTTAAGATTACTAAGCACTTCCTATGGCTGCTGATCGCCTTCTGGACGGGCTTTACTTTCATTGGTTATTTCACACCGATCACGACTTTAGGATCAGCTCTGATTCATTTGTCACTTGGACCATGGCAGACATTCTGGTTGTGCTTCTATAGCTTTGCTACTTGGGGTAATGCAGGCTTTATGCGTGAGCAGGTTTGCAAATATATGTGCCCATATGCCCGCTTCCAAAGTGTGATGGTGGATAAAGATACTTTTTTGGTGACTTACGACAAAGTGCGCGGAGAACCAAGAGGTAGTCGCAGTAAATCTGCTGATCACGCTTCATTAGGTTTGGGCGACTGTGTTGATTGCAGCATTTGTGTGCAGGTTTGTCCTACGGGTATTGATATCCGTGATGGTATGCAATATATGTGTATTGGTTGCGGTGCCTGTATTGATGCTTGCGATCAAGTAATGGAGAAAGTGGATTATCCAAAAGGGTTAATTCGCTACACCACTGAACGTGCAATTGAAGATCAAGAATCTAATCAAAGTGCCATTCGACATATTCTGCGTCCACGAGTATTAATTTACACAGCATTTATCACGGTGTTGGCTTCTGCATTCTTGGTTTCTTTAGTAACACGCAATCCTTTGCGTGTCGACGTGATGCGCGATCGTGGCGCCCTAGCGCGTGAGGTGGATGGCGTTCGAATTGAAAACATCTACCGTATTCAGATCATGAATGCCTCAGAGAATAAGATGAAGGTACAGGTTGTGGCTACTGGTTTAGAGGGTCTAAGAGTTTTAAACTCTCAAGGACAGGTGGTATCTGATATTGAGGTTGGCCCCGCAAGCAACTTGCTCATACCAATTAAAGTGAGTACTGCAACCGGTGTTAATGAACCAGGTAACTACCCCATTCATTTTGATGTAGTTGCTCAAGAACTTTCTGGAAATGATCTTATCACCAGAAAGCGTGATGAAAAATCTAGCTTTATTATTCCCCGCTAAGCTGTCTAGCAAAAGATGGAGAGGATGAGTATGTCAGAACAACAATTAAATAAACCTTGGTTTAAGCAGCTTTGGCCATGGCTATTAATTAGTGGTCCTGCAATTGCAATGATTGGCTGCATGATTACTATTTATCTGGCGATCAATCTTCATGCTGATAAGCCATTACGCGATGGTGTTATGAAGCAAGGTTTAAAGGTAGAGCAACTGAAAGATACGCAGGCCAACAAATGAAATATCGCCTACTCATTTGGATCTTGTGGCCTTCATTTTTAGTGGCTGGTATGGCTGAAGGGCTGCTATTTACCGTGATTCATCCACAAGACTTGCTATTTTTTGGACATCACCCAGAGATTTCTGATGAGGGGATTTACACCATTGGCTTTTTTGTAATCTGGATATTCTGCGCAGCCTCTAGTGCTTTAACTGCTTACATTCTTCCTGGTATTGAGTCGCCGGACAGCAAAGAGGTCGATCGCAGCTTACTTTAAGCGTGCTTTAGAGGGACATCAGTGCTGACGCAATGCGTTCTATCGGGATTTGGAATGCCCGCTAACTCATAGAGTCCATTCATATCAATTAGCTTGATATGACGTTGCTTAATTTGAATGAGGCCGGATTCTGCAAAGCGCGAAAGCATACGGCTAACCGTTTCAATCTGAATACCTAAGTAGCTGCCAATCTCGACGCGACTCATACGTAAATCAAATTCATTATTCAGATAGCCTCGTGCCGCTAGTCGCTGTGAAAGACTGAGCAAGAAAGCAGCTAATCTCTCCTCTGCTCGCATGGTGCCAAGTGATAGTAGGTGGCGCTGATCTTGTGTCAGCTCACGGCTCATGATCTTATGAAATTGATTTTGAAGCACCGGTATTTGGCGCGCTAAATCTTCAAAGGCTTCGTAGCGAATGATGCAGACTTCACTTTCTTCTAGTGCAATGGCATCTGATTGATAGTGGCCATCGCCAATACCATCAAGCCCTAGAATTTCTCCCGGCAGATGAAAGCCAATGACTTGTTGACGACCGTCTTGGAGGCAGTACTCAGTTTTTAGCGTTCCAAAACGAACACTGTATACAGAGCTTAAGAGGTCACCATGGCGATAAAGACTTTCACCTTTTTGGAGGTGGACACGCTCTTTGACCAGCGAATCGACTTTGGAAACATCGCTGCTACTGAGACCCACCGGAAGGCAAAACTGGCCCAGTACACAAACTGAACATTTGCTGCTTGGGCTATCGGTTGGTTTGTAATTCATCTTGTACCTAATTATGCAGTCAGTTTATTCTATAAGGGTGATGAATCTTCATTTTTATAGTCCAATTCAATAGTAGATGCTAACTTCTAGCCTCCTTTTAGCTGTTTTTCTAGGCGCCTTAGTGAGTGGTTGGCATTGCGCTCTTATGTGTGGCGGCATAGCTGCTGCAATTGAGCGGCCAATTGCCCTAGAAAACCCTCTTAGAAGCAAATCTGAGCTTTTCTACCTGCAGCTAATCATGCATATGGGGCGTGTGTTTACCTACGTGCTATTGGGCGCCTTGGCGGCTTGGATAGGGGTGGTGGTCTGGCAGCAAAACATCATCCCGATTCAGCGACCCTTGTTTGCTTTTACTTCCCTCATCTTAATTCTGATGGGTGTTCGACTTTTAAGACTTGGTAAATCTAGCGGTCCAATTGGAAGCAGATGGCTTGGCAGTAAAATTGCAGGCTACTGGGCAAAGTATCTTGGCCGTATTGCTAGCGGACCATCTCGTTGGTTTAGTGGGATGCTCTGGGGTTTAGTGCCATGCGGTTTGGTTTATAGCGTCTTACCGTTGGCATTTTTGTCGGGCGATGTATTGACTGGGGCTTCGTTGATGCTCGCTTTTGGTTTGGGAACACTGCCAAATTTATTGCTGATTTCTAAATTTTCTGCGACGCTGACACAATTCGGTCAGTATGTATGGGTAAGATATCTAGCGGCATCACTTTTATTTAGCGCAGGTGGTTTTGGTTTGTATCGCGCCTGGGTTTTGCCTGAGGCCTTATTAAAAGGCGGGTTCTGTATTTCCTAAATTTAGGAATGAGTTGCAGCTTTGATTCCAGAGCTAAGGTCTGGATAAAGGCAATCATCAGTCAGACGTTCGATAAAGCCACTGCGTTCTGCCATCTCAAGAGGCTGGTGGTCAAGCCCACAAATGATCAGTCGAATGTTGCGAATCTTACATAGATGTGTAAGCTCCATGACTGTATCCATGCCAGAACTATCGATATAAATTACATTCTTAAGATCGATCAAGAGGATTTGTGATGGTAAGTTCTCTTCAATTTTCTCTAGTAACTTTACAGCACCAAAAAAGATTGCGCCGTAAATACGATAGGCATCAATTTCACCATGGAGATGTTGGAGTTCAGGAAAATCTTTTGTATTAGCTCTTTCGCAACGTGACAAGCTTGAGATGCGGTACACGAAGGTGATGAATGCCAGCAGCAAGCCTACCTGAACGGCGATGGTTAAATCTAAGATGACTGTGAGTAAAAAAACACTAAGGATGGTAACTTGATAAGGCAGGCGAAATTGCCTGATGTCGATAAACTTTTTCCACTCCCCCATATTCCAGGCTACATACATCAAGATCGCAGCTAAACATGAGAGGGGAATGTCTTTTGCAAGCGGAGCCGCAAATAACACGATGACCAACAATGTAATAGCATGCACAATCCCTGCAATTGGAGTGGTAGCACCGCTTTCTACATTGGTTACTGTTCTGGCAATTGTTCCTGTGGCAGGCATTCCGCCAAAGAAGGGCGTTACTAAATTGGCGATGCCTTGGGCCATTAATTCTTGATTGGATTCGTGACGATCATGCATCAAGCCATCTGCTATACGTGCACACAGAAGGGATTCAATTGCGCCCAGCAAGGCCAAAGTCAAAGCTGGCATGAGCATGTACTGAGCGCTTCCCCAGTTGATTGGTATCCATTCAAAGTTAGGAAGGCTTGAAGGAATTCCTCCAAAACGACTTCCAATCGTTTCGATTGGCAACTCAAATGCACTTGCGACTGTGGTTGCAACAATCATCGCAACTACAGTGCCGGGTAAGTGACTTAACCAACCAAGTCGTTTTTGAAATAACTTCCAGATAATGATGAGAGCAAGGCTGGCAGCTGCGACTCCTAAAGCTATTGGGTTAACGGTATTGGCAGCCTGATATAGCGTATGCATTGCGGGAAAAAACTGAGCAGGCATTTTTTCAATGGTGAGGCCAAAGAAATCTTTTATTTGGGATATACCTATGAGAAGTGCTATGCCATTAGTAAAACCAATAATTACTGCAATCGGTATAAAGCGTACGAGCGTTCCCAGACGAAACACCCCCATCAGAAATAAGAACACCCCAGACATTGCTGTCGCAAGTAATAGGTTGGGAATACCATAGTGCTCCACAATGCCGTATACGATGACAATAAAAGCGCCAGCGGGCCCACCAATTTGAACGCGGCTTCCCCCAAGTAAGGAGACCAAGCCTCCGGCAATAATGGCGGTAAAAATTCCGGCTTCTGGTTTTAGACCGCTAGCTATTGCAAAAGCCATCGCAAGTGGAAGCGCCACTATGCCTACTGTCAGACCCGCAAGAACATCCTTAATCAATAAACCGCGGGTATACCCAGCAAATGAATCAAGAATTTTGGGGCGAAAAATCATTGAGGAGTGAGGGTTAATGTGGCTCTAGGCGAGTCGATTTCCTACCCAGTAGGCAAGCCCAGCACAAATGGCGGTCACAAAACTTCCCCAAGCGATATCGATGAAGGCAAGCTGAGTAGGAAAATTTCTAATGACTGCTAGATTGGTGAGGTCGTAAGTCATGTAGCAAAAAAAGCCAAAGAGGGCTCCATATTGCAGTGCATACATCAAGGATTGTTTAGAGAGGGCCGGCAGGATGACAAAAATACAGACTCCTAAAGCGTAAATTAGGTAGAAAGCTAAGCCAGCAGCCAATTTGGGTTCGGTAGCCATCAGATCCCCCATTTGCTCTCTGTATAGGCCTTTGGCTATACCTAGTAACCAGATGAGATCGATTGCGATGAGCGCAATAAGGAATGATAGGTAGACGCTAAAATACTTGAGCAATTAATTTACCTTTTTCTACTTTTATAGGCCAATAATAAGCATTATGATGGAAAGAGTAGATTAGTGGTTCAATTTAAAAGGAGTGAATATGTTTAAACATTTATTGGTGCCTGTAGATGGCTCGGACGTAAGTAGAAAGTCCTTGAAAAAAGTTGCTGAACTCGCTAAGTCTGACGGCGCTGCTGTTACCTTGGTGTATGTATCTGATCCTATGCCACCGATGGTGTATTCCGATAGCACTATGGGCTATGGGATCTCGCAAAAAGAACATCAGAAAGTATGCGAGGCTTACGCGAAAGATGTATTCAAAAAGGCTGCGACCTCACTGGGCGTTAGCGTGAAGGCTAAAACTTTGCATATTGCTAATTCCAATTTATCTGAAGGTATTTTGGATGGCGCTAAAAAAGCAAAAGCCGATGTCATTGTTATGGCATCTCATAAGCGTACCGGTATCAAAGGAATTTTGCTCGGTAGCGAAACGCATGAAGTCATTGTTCATTCAAAGTTACCCGTATTGGTTCTGGGATAATCTTAGTCTGCACTAACAAAAGGGTCCGCTTGGACCCTTTTTTATTACTTGATTAGTTTTGTTTAATTGGGCTGCCGAGCAAAAGTATTTCTCTTGTCAGTTGACCGCTTTCGTTATCGCGCATAGACCATAAATCAAGTTGAGTCTTTGATCCATATGGATCTACATAGATTCCATTTTTTCTCAACTCAAAATGGAGGTGGGGGCCAGTTGATCTTCCGGTAGATCCAACGTAACCGATTTCCAGGCCGCGTCGTACCTCATTCCCAACTTCTAGCTCTACGTTGTAATTACTTAAGTGCGCATAGTAAGTGTGATAGTTGCCTGGATGCTCTAAGACAATTAAGTTGCCAAATGCGCCGCTATAGCCGATGTGGGCTACTCTGCCATTTGCTACGCTAAAGATGGGCGTACCAATAGGCGCTGAATAGTCGATACCCATATGCGCCCGATAGCGCTGTTTTTGGGGTGCTGGTTGAGCCACTGGTGCAGAGGCTTTACTGCGCTTTGCAGAGGAGGCTCGTACCATTCCCACGCCACGTGAAATGCGTCGATAGCTCAAGGGGTTAGTCCAGAAAGAGCGCTCTAGGGATTCACCACTTCCAGTAAAAAAGCCACCTGGTATATCCGGGCGATCAACCCAGAATGCGCTGGCATAAACTTCTTTACTGGTCGGGTCTAATATTTCTGTAGCCCAAATTTGCGCCCATCTTTCTCGATCACCGAAGTCAACAATAATACGCACCACACTGTTTGTATTTTCTAAAGAATTATTCTCTTCGGGGTAGATTTGTTTAATGATGGAATTTAATTCCCAAACCAGCTCTACTGGCAGCTTATCGCTGACCTTTCTGGGGTCGTATAAGACATCTCTTAATGGAATGCGGATTTCCGTAAGATTTTGAGATTCACTTTTTAAGTAGTCCTGCTGAATAAGAAATCCACCTACAGCGGATGGCGTAAATGTCCACACCTCAGTTTTACTATCTTGTATTGGTCCATTCATAATGCTAAGAGAGTCAAAACGATTGCGGCTTCCCAAGGCAAGCGCATAAGGAATGCAGTCCCCGCGCATGCGATCAAAGAAGGTTTTGGTTTGGTTTTTAAAGAACTCAGAAAATTGAGCGTTATTAATACCAATACTTGAGGGTAAGTTATCTTCGTTAAAGCTACGGCGTAAGCATCCTTGGGTAACTCGATAATCCAAGTTACCGGTGCTATCTAGAACTAGCTCGTTTGGGTCTTTTCTCTGAAATAAGGATGGATTAAGGCTTAAGCTGCTTGATCTCGATGAGCCACTAGCTGCACTATCCTTGAAGCCGATCGACTTGGTATTTTGAACAATGACTTTTTTGCGTGGCTGGGCAGCCTTTTGGCTTTGGGTATTCTGAGCTTGCGCTATAGGCGTTAAGCCAGGCATTAAATCCAGGATCGCCCAGACCGTCAATATGATTACGCCCTTTGATAAGAGGGGGTGACGAGTTACATTTTTATTCACCCGCTAATTATCTAATAATGTGAGCAACCTTCCCGAGAATTATGCTGTCCTGCAGCAAATTAAGGCTTTTCTCAATGCAGAGCCTCTGGTGATGCTTAAAGTCCAAGGTTGAATTTGCTGGTTGTGCGTACACCTTGGATTTGGAATCTCGATACAATATTTTTTTGCATAAGGAGTCTTCATGCCCATTATTGAATCCGTCCAGGTTGCCTCGGTGGCAGTGCCTTTGGATAAGGTCACTTCATTTTCAACGCGCACCGTTTCAGAGCGCCATTATTGTTTGGTGAAGGTACGTTCTAAAGATGGCAATGAGGGCATTGGATTTTGCTATGTTGGTAGCGCTGGCGGTGACATTGCTAAAGTTGCAGTAGAACAATTATTGGCGCCAAAGTTAATTGGTCAAAATAGTCATCGCTCTGAAGGCTTGTGGATGGAAATGTACAACGAATCCATTTTGCAGGGGCGTGCTGGCGCAGTCATGCGGGGCATTTCTATTCTGGATACAGCTTTATGGGATTTAAATGCTCGCTCTGTAGGTTTGCCACTCCATCATTATCTAGGCTCAGTGGTTGATGATCGGGTACCTGCATATGCTAGCGGTGGATATTACTTGGAGGGTAAAACTCCTGCCATGCTTGGTAAAGAGATGGAATCCTATGTAAAGCAGGGTTTTAAGGCAGTCAAAATGAAAGTTGGTCGACTCTCTCCTGCTCAAGAGGAGGCGCGCGTTAAGGCGGCCCGCAAAGCAGTGGGTGACGACGTTCTGCTAACGCTTGATGCAAATAATGCGTGGCGTGATTTACCGACAGCGCTTGAGTATGTTCGTAGATTTGAGGCCTATAACCCCTACTGGATAGAGGAGCCATTTTCACCGGATGCAATTGATTTACATGCTGCATTAGCACGTCAAACTAAGATTAATGTAGCCACGGGTGAGATGGAAGCTGGTCGTTGGCGTTTTCGTGAATTAATTGATGCGGGTGGCGCGGCGATATTGCAATCGGATGCAGCAGTTTGTGGCGGTATTACTGAATGGCGACGTATCTCAGCCTATGCTGATCTTAAGGGTGTCACGGTGTGCCCACATTGGATGCATGATCTACACGCACCTTTAGTAGCGGCAACACCAAATGCTCGTTTTGTTGAATTCTTCTTGGATGATCAAGTTCTCAATTTCCGTAAATTGATTAATAAGCAACTCACCTTTAAAAATGGTGATTTGATATTGCACAAAACTCCAGGATTGGGTTTTGAATTCGATGAGGCTGCCGTTAAGAAATACGCTGGTAAGGCAGCTTGGAGCACGATCTCCTGAGCATCATTAGCAATGTTTATTGATTGGCACTCAAGCGAGAAATTGTCGTGCTTAAGTAGGCTTTCGATTCAACTTGAAATAGGTCATGGACTGCGTGACCAATACTAAGCCAAAGCCAATAAATCCAATCAAATCTGCCTCTGTGGATGGATAGGCTAGAGCAACTCCAGAGATCACCATGATGATGCGCTCAAATACTTTGGTCTTTTCAATGAACCATCCCTGAAGACCGCCAGCAAGGCAAATAATCCCCACAACTGCTGTAAAGGAGACCCAGGCAATCTGCATCCAGTCTGCTTGCTCTAAAGCATTTGTAGATCCCATCAGCAAGAGACTGACTCCTGACTTATCTAAAACAAACATAAAGGGAACCAAAATGGCTGGCGCTACATACTTCCAAGTTTGGAGCGTCGTCTTATAGGGGTTACCTTTGCAAATCGCGGCGGCTGCAAATGGAGACAGCGCTGTGGGAGGTGATACCTCTGAAAGCACGGCGTAGTAAAAGATGAACATATGCGCCGCAAATGCAGGTACGCCTAAGTTGATCAGTGCTGGTGCTGCTATTACTGCGCAAATAATATAAGAGGCGGTAACCGGTACAGCTAGACCAACAACCCATACAACCAAAGCCGTAAAGATAGTCGTCAACAAAAGAGATCCACCGGCATATTGAATCACGATGGAACTAAATTTAAGCCCCAAACCAGTTAAGGTAACGGTGCCCACAATTAAGCCCGCCCCGGCACAAGTAGCAGCAATGGCTAAAACTCCAGTCGAGCCAGAGGCAAGGGCCTTAGTAAGGTTTGAGTTATAGAGACCAGACAGAATTGGCTCTTTACCCTTAAACCAAGACCATGGAATGATGGCAGTATCTTCTCTGAGCATGCTCGATAGAGCCGAGACAACCGTCGCCCAAAATACTGACATGACAGGTGAGAAGCCCATGAGCATGAACACCACAATCGAGATGAGGGAGAAAAAGTGAAACCAGTATTTTTTGGTGAGTTGCCATGCAGATTCAGCAGAAGAAAACTGAATGCTCTTCATATTGTATTTACGGACATCAATTTCTACCATGACGAATAAGCCAAGATAAAAAAGAATGGTTGGAATCGTCGCCATGAGCAACACATCTAAATAAGAAATCTTGAGAAAGTCAGCAATTAAGAATGCAGCTGCGCCAAGTACAGGCGGGGAAATAATGGCACCCAGACCACCTGCTGCTAAAAGTCCACCAGCAGCGTTTTTGTCGTAACCTACTTTATCTAGCATGGGCGCAGCAACTGAGCCCACAGTTACTGTTGTGGCAACACCAGATCCCGAGGGGCCGCCCAGCAAAAAAGAAGACATCACAATAGTTCTGCCAACCCCTGAGGATTTTCCGCCCATAGCAGCAAAAGAGAAGTCGATAAAGAATTTACCTGCACCGGTAAATTGCAGAAATGCGCCAAAGATTGTGAAGAGAATAATTAGAGTTGCAGAGACATCAACAGCTGTTCCATAGATGCCCTCAAGTGTCATATACATATAGCCCACTAAACGATCTAAGCCATAACCTTTATGAGTCCATGGTGCTGGTAGGTAGTCCCCAAAGAGCGCATAGAGTAAAAATAAGACGGTGACTGTCACTAAAACCATTCCATTGGTTCTTCTGACACTCTCCAGAATCAATAGAATCAAGCCAATACCAACGAGAACATCTGTTGGGTTCGGGGCGGTATTGCGATCCATAAAATCATCGCCACCGCTCAAAATGTAATAGGCGATAAATACGGAGCCTACGGCGAATAACACATCCCAAGGCATGAGGCGATTTTTAAAGCGAGCGGCTATTGGAAAGCTCAGGAATACTAAAAATAGTACTAAGGCCACGTGAATAACGCGTAGCTGGTGTGTTGGGACAATAGAGTAGGCGGCATATAAATGAAAGAGGGACATGCCTACAGCAACCAGCGTAATAAATTTGGCTAGAAGACCTTTGTAATCATTAGAGTCACCTTCTTCCTGCTTAATAAAGGCATCTAGTTTTTCTTGGGTTTCGTTGTCAATCACGTTTTGATTCATGTCTCAACCTATATTTTTTTATGGACTGCCTTAAAACAGTAGGGGTGAGATTAACTCACCCCTTTCACTTCATTTATTTAATTTACTTTGACATTCTTTTCTTTAAAGTACTTTAGGGCACCAGGATGAAAATCAACTGGAGTTGATTTTGCTTTTTGTCCCTCTAAAGTGACATTCATGTATTCCTGATGGGTTCTTACTAGATCAAGTTTGTTATCAAATATTGCTTTAGTAATTTTGTAAGCTTGATCATCTGGCATATTGGCATTAACCACCAAAATGTTCGCAACAGCGGCAACTTTATTGTCCTTCGTCATGCCGCTATATGTAGCTTTAGGAATCAATGTAGGGAAATAAAGATTGCCATACTTCTTATTCATAGCTGGCACTTCATCAGTTGTGTCTACCATGACAATTTTCATACCTGGGCTATTCGCTAAATCTGTCACTGCAGCTGTTGGTAAGCCGCCGACCCAGAAGAAGGCATCAATCTTGCGGTCTTTAACAGCATTTACAGATTCAGCAACGCTTAAACGTTCACGCTTTACATCTTTATCTTTATCTAAGCCCGCAGCTTCCAACAATCTAAAAGCCATGACTTCGGTTGCACTACCAGGTGCACCAGTGCTAACGCGCTTGCCTTTGAGGTCCTTCATGGTCTTAATGCCAGTTGAATCTACTGTTACTACATGCATTAAGTTTGGATAGAGAACCACGAGTGTACGTAGATCAACTTTTTTCCCGGAAAATTTACCATCACCAACTTGTGCATCTTTTGCGGCATCAGCCATGGAAAAGCCAACATATGACTTACCAGTACCAATCAAGTTGAGGTTATCAATCGAGCCACCGGTAACTTCGGCAGTGGCAGACATGCCGGGTACTTTATTGGAGAGTACTGAGGCTAAGCCCCCTCCCATAGGATAGTAAACGCCACCCGTGCCACCCGTTGCGATGGAAATATTTTGTGCTTGCGCGCTGGCCCATAAGAAGCTTAGCGAAAGCGCAATGACCTTTAGTAGTTTCATCGTTACCTCCTATTTATCTTTGTTGTGTTGTTGAATTAAAGGCCCGGCATACTAAAATTAATTTGCTGCAATTCTTTTAGTAACTGAGCTTGTTGATCGGCACTTAATTGCATCAATGGTGGGCGCACTCTTAGCCATTCAGAATCTTTGCTGTAGTGAGCGACGGCTGTCTTCATGCCGGCAATCATCTGGTACTTTGCAAAGATTGCTCTGACTTGATCTAGGCCTGCTTGACGCTCGTCAGCATTAGATTCTCTCCAGTGTGACGCTAAATCAGCAATGGCTTTAGGGTTAACGTTGGCTGTGGCAGAAATACAGCCAACGCCGCCTGCGCGAAGGGCGCGCATCAAAAATACTTCGCTACCGGCGTAAACGCGAAAACCAGCAGGAGCCAACAATTTAATTACTGATTCTGTATAAGCCCAATCACCTGAGCTGTCTTTCATGCCCACAACGGTCTTTGGATATTCTTTTGTTAAGCGCTCAAGCAAAGAAAGACTTAAGTTAATTTTAGTTACGGGTGGAATGTTGTAGATATAAACCTGTAACGCTGCACTTCCTACTTTTTGAATCACTTCTGAAAAGTAGGCAAATAATCCATCATCGCTAATGTCTTTGTAATAAAAAGGTGGCAGCATCAGAACGCCTGCACATTTGTGATTGACGGCATGACGTGTCATATTCACTGTTGCATCGATGGAGGTAGCACCAGTTCCGGGCATCATATGTTCTGGATTCAGCCCGCCTTCAATTAGAGTTGTCAGCGCACTCATTTTTTGGGGAGCAGACATGGAGTTTGCTTCGGAGTTGGTGCCGAAGATGGCCTGACCAACACCATTGGCCTCCAACCATTTACATTGCTTTAATAATTTGGCAGCATCTGGACTGCCGTCTGCTGTAAATGGTGTTAATACCGGTGAAAGTACCGCAGGTAAGGTTGAAGGGTGTAAGGAAATTGTCATGCTGTCTCCGTTTTTAATTTTTAACTTCTGATGGAAGTGGTTTTTGTTTAAAGTAGGCCTCTAAATTATCTACTGCTAAATTAGTCATGGCTATCCGTGTTTCCGAGGTAGCGCTACCAATATGAGGGGTTAACAGTACATTATTTAAGTTTAAGAATGCGTTATTTGGATTGGGTTCATTTTCAAATACATCTAGTGCGGCACCAGCAATCTTTTTATGCTGCAGTGCATATAAAAGAGCGGCCTCGTCGACTACATTGCCTCTAGCAATATTAATTAAATAGCCGGTCGGCCCCAAAGCCTCTAAAACATCAGCATTAATCATTTTTTCAGTATCAGGCGTGGCAGGACATGCCAAAAATAGGATGTCGCTATTGGCTGCCAATTCCTTAACACTCGGGTGATAGTGGTACGGGACTGGTTTTAGGTTGGGGCCTGAATAAGCAATCTGGACCTTAAATGGCTCTAGACGTTTTGCCAGATCTTGACCGATTCGTCCCATTCCGGCAATTCCTACGCGCTTACCCGCTAACGTTGTGGTTAGCGGGAATAACCCTTTTGACCATTGGGAGCTCTTGAGGAAGTCTTGAGCCTCAGGAATGCGGCGCAATAATCCAAGCATCATGCCAATCGCTAGCTCACAGACAGCATCATTTAGGACGCCTGGCGTATTGCTGGCTTTGATGCCTTGCTCATGGAGATAGCTTAAAGGCAGGTTGTCGTAGCCTACACCACAGGTTGCCACCATGCGGATGCTGGGGATTTGTCTGACCAGCTCCTCTGGGAGCTTGGTGTTGGAGCGAATCAAGATTGCTTGAAAGTTACCGGCAGGTGCAGGCGCTTGAGGATCGAGATGGCGGGCAGGGGTTAAGCGGCGATCAATTTCTGCCTGCATAATTTCAGGGAAATGGCCGACCTGTAGCACCGAATTGACGGGGATCATGTCTCACTATGTTTTTTATTGAAATAATGTGCCCATTGTAAGAGGATTTTTATTAAAAGCGCCATGCCCTTAGGAGAATAAGTAATGTTGTTTAACCCAGCCGAAACTAAAGTGGTGATCGTAGGTGGTGGCACGATGGGTGCAGATGTTGCCGCTGTTTGTGCACGCGGTGGCTGTGCTGTTCAAGTTGTAGAGCCAACTACAGAGCGCAGAGCACTCTTACCGGATTATTTTGCAAATTCCATGACTGATCTCGGTTATGAAAATCGCATTCACTTGCTGACAGTTGCAGGGTCCCTAGAAGAAGTAGATTGGGCTGATATTGATCTTGTCATTGAGTGCATCCCAGAGCGTCTGGATATTAAGCAAGAGTTATTTGCCAAGCTAGAAAAATATGCCAAGCCAGAAGCGGTATTAGCTAGTAACAGCACAAGTTTTCCAATCAGCGCAATTGCTAAGGATCTAAAAACAGCTGCTCGCATGATTGGTTTGCATTTCTTTATGCCAGCCCATCTCATTCCATGTGTAGAAGTAGTTTATGGAGAGAAAACTTCTCCAATGGTTGGTGAAAGTCTCTCAAGACTCATGACTGCTTGCGGCATGGTTCCTGTAACGGTTAAAAAAGATTTGCCAGGTTTCTTGGCAAACCGTTTACAACATGCCTTATCACGCGAAGCCTTTGCAATGGTTGATGCAGGTATCTGCACACCGGAAGATATTGATAAGGCTGTGCGTTTTGGCTTTGGCTTTCGTTATATTGCCGCAGGGCCTGCTATGCAGCGGGATCACGCTGGGCTTGAAGTACATGCTGCAGGAGGCACAACAATATATCCATCTCTCAATAATTCATCCACCATTGCCAAGTGCCTCAGTGAGCGCGTTGAAAGTGGCAAGTTTGGTATGAAAACTGGTGAAGGTTTTTATCCGTGGACTGCGGAAACAATCAAAGCAGAGCGTGAGCGTTACCAAGACGCGCTGCGTGCAGGACTCAAAATTATTCAAAAAGAGCTGCCTGAAATTAAATAATTTCAATCGCTTTTGAGGCAACTATATCTTAGGAAATATCTTTGAGGTGTAGCTTGCTTAAGTGTGGAGCAAGTCGGTATGTGATCAACACGATGGCAATCGTGGCTACTCCACCAAATACGATTGAAGGAACAAGGCCCATCATACTGGCTGCTATGCCAGACTCGAGCGCTCCCAACTCATTGGATGATCCAATAAAGATTCCATTGATCGCACTGATTCTGCCTCGCATATGATCTGGTGTAGTCAGCTGCATGATGCTGCTACGAATCACTACTGATACAGAATCACAGCATCCCGATACAAATAAGAAGAATGCGCATAGCCATAAGTTACTAGAGATGCCAAAGGCAATAATGGCTACACCGAATCCTGCGACAGATAAAAAGAGGTGTTTTCCAGAGTCAGAGAGGATGGGTCGCCTTGCTAGATAGATACCAGTAATAACCGCTCCCGCAGCCGGTGCGGCGCGCAAAATCCCTAGAGTCTCTGGCCCTGAGTTCAGTACTTCCTTTACAAAGGCCGGCAGAATCGAAACAGCTCCGCCAAAGAGAACTGCAAACATATCAAGGGCCATAATGCCCAGAATAAGCTCATGTTTTCTAACGAAATGAAAGCCCTCAAAAAAGCTTCTTAAGAAATTTCCGGATAGATTGCTGGATTTTTCTTGGGGCGCATTGATAAACGTGATGCCATATAAACCCAAGGCGCCACAAATTGCTGCCAACAAATAAGTCCACTCAAGTCCGGCAAAGCCAATCATCAAGCCACCAAGACCTGGGCCTGCAACTACACAAATTTGGAAGGCCGATGATGCGTAAGCCGTATAGCGGGGCAAGTAGTTTCTAGGGATTATTTGACCAAATATGGCTTGATAGGATGGCCTTAGCAATGCTCTCCCTATGCCTAGCATTCCCACCGCGATATATATCAGAGGCACAGGCGGCTTTAACCAGCCCAGGGCTATTGCAGTCAGTAATAAAGCTACCGCAATGTGAATTGAGCAAGCAATAGCAGCAATCAACTTGCGTGAGTAATGATCCACCGCGTGCCCGGAGTACAAGGCTAATGCAAAGTAGGGAACTAGCTCAGCTAGCCCAATTAAGCCCAAGGAGACAACGCTATTGGTGATCTCGTAAAGATGCCAGCCAACAGCAACCATCATAATTTGATAGCTCAGTGTTGCGCCAACACGGTACAGCAGCAGGGTTCTAAAAGCTTTACTTGGATTCATGAATATTGCTTAGTTTAAGACAGAAGCTGCTTTATCCTTTAGGTATGAAGAAAATTATTCGAATTTGGGACCTCCCGATACGCCTATTCCATTGGTTGCTGGTGCTTTGTATTGCTGGAAGCTTAATCAGCATCAATCTTGGTGGCAACGCTATTCAATGGCATGCCTATTTTGGCTATAGCGTTTTGACCTTATTGATCTTTAGGATCATCTGGGGTTTTATTGGCTCTACCCATGCACGTTTTGCGTCATTTATGCCAAGCCGTGAAAGTATCCTCAATTATCTGCAGGGAAAATCACCACGTTTTCTTGGGCATAATCCAATTGGCGCATTATCGGTATTTGCTTTGCTGTTTGCCTTGAGTGTGCAAGTTGTCACAGGTTTGTTTGTCGATGATGAAATAGCCTTCCAAGGCCCTTTAGCAAAATATGTATCCAATTCAGTAGTTTCTTTTCTATCGCAGATTCATGAAGGCAATCAAGGGGTAATCTATATCCTTATTACTATTCATATTGCCGCAATTTGGTATTACAACAAATTCAAAGGGGAGAATCTCATTAAGCCGATGATTAGCGGCGATAAAGAAATCGACCCAAGCGAGGAGGCGAAATACTTGCCAGCTGACTTGGGTCGTGCCTCCAAGGATGGAGCGCTTCAGCGCGGTTTAGCTCTGCTGCTATTGAGTGTAATCGCGGTGACTGTGGGTTATTTTATTAGTCGATGATTATTTCTTTTTGAAATCATCATGACAAGTTTTACAGGTTGCACCAGCAGCGCCAAATGCTTTCTTGATGTTATCCAAGTCACCTGATTGAGCCGCAGTGTTGAGGTTGGCTACAGCTACTTGCATCTTGTCGGCTGCTGCTTTGAACTTTGCATTTTCAGACCAAATATCAGATTGTGCTTTTCCACCTTCGGTACCAGGACCAAAAGCCTGCCATGGCAATGATGAGAGAGTTGCAACAATGGCAGCATTCTTAGCTACATCATCTTTGTTGTAAGGAGCTTCACCCTTAACAACAGCACCAATTTTTCCAAATGAGTTACCTAAAACCGTAAAGGCACTTTGACGATACTTAATAGCGTCTTCTGGTTTTTGGAATTGAGCAAATGCAAGGCCAGCACTAATGGTGAGTGCGGTTGCAGTGCCTGCCAAAATAATTTTCTGTAATTTCATGGATTTTCTCCTTCGGTCAGTGAGGATTGCTTAGGATCAGAATATCCCAGAACAGTATTTTTTGCTGGATTTAAAAAATCATTCTTAAGGGGGTAGTCAAGAGCAGAATCAGCCATTCAAAAAAGCTCATGAGAGGCTGCATCCATAAAGTGCCAATAATTCCCGTGAACACTAACCCCAAAACAATAAAAAAGCCCCATGGCTCTAGTCGGCCAAGCGCAATGGATTGGCGGGCTGGAAGTAGGCTCGCTAGAATGCGCCCACCATCTAAAGGCGGTAGCGGGAAGAGATTAAATACCAGCAACCCAAGATTCCAGGTAATGCCGGCTTGAGACATAGAAATCAGAAATTTCTCATTGATTCCCAGTCCAACCAGCGCTATGAGGAGTGTTAGCCAGATAAGTGCCTGAATGAAATTTGACCCAGGACCTGCCAAGGCAACCCAAATCGAGTCAATTCTGGGGTTTCTCAGCCTGCCAAAGTTGACTGGTACCGGCTTGGCATAGCCCACTAAGAATGGGGATCCAGTCAGGATTAGTACTAGTGGAATGAGGATGGTTCCAACGGGATCTATGTGTTTTACGGGGTTCAGGCTAACGCGCCCCAGCATATAGGCCGTGTTATCCCCAAATTTACGGGCGGCATATCCATGGGCAGCCTCATGGATGGTGATGGCAAAAATCAAGGGAATCGCATTAATGGCGACGGCTTGGATAGAATAGTCAGTAATCATGGCAATATGATATCCATAGGAGCTCAAAGTGACTGACGAAAAGAAAACTGATTCAAAAACCCCAGCAAAAGCTATCTCTGCTAAGCCACCTGCACGCCCACCGGCCCCTAAAGGCCCATCTGGCCCAGCAGGAAGGCCTCAGGCAGGCTTTGGTGGCGGAAAAGGCATGATGCGTAAGGCTGGCCGCGGACGATAGTGGATAATTGCGCTATTAATTAATGTATTTACAGAGGATTTAGCATGAACGAATGGCATAACGAATCTAAAGAAGAAATCAACAAAAAGATCATTACCTTGATCGTGATGTTGGCGGCTGCTACTAGCTTGGCTATTTTGTTTGCATTGGTTGCAGCGCACACTGGTTACGTATTCGGTTAACCAGTCCGAATGACTAGCCATCGCCAACCTGCAATATTTGCTGGCCATGGCAGTCCGATGTATGCCTTAGAGCCCAATCGGTTCACCGAGGCATGGTCTGCATTAGGAAAGTCTTTAAAACGACCTGATGCCATTTTGGTAATTTCGGCGCATTGGGTAACAAGAGGCGTATGGGTTACCGCAATGCCAAAGCCTAAGACCATTCATGATTTCGGCGGCTTTCCTCAAGCTTTGTTTGAGATTCAGTATCCTGCTCCCGGCAGCCCTGCTTTGGCTGATCGTGTCAAAGAGTTATTAAATATTCCAGTTGTTCTAGAAGAGAATGAATGGGGTATTGATCACGGCGCTTGGTCCGTTCTGAAATATCTTTATCCAAATGCTGATGTGCCCGTAGTGCAGTTAAGCCTAGATGGCTCAATGTCTGCGCGTGAACACTATGAGTTAGCCAAACAGTTACGCCCTTTACGTGACGAAAATATTCTCATTCTGTCGAGTGGTAATGTAGTGCATAACTTACGCACCTTGCATTGGCAAGATGGTGCAGAGCCTTATCCCTGGGCAACAGAATTCAACGACTTCTTTGTATCTCAATTGCATGCGAAACATCATGACTCCCTGATTGAGTGGGATCATTATGGTGAGGCCGCCCATCTGTCGATTCCTACTGCAGAGCATTATTGGCCCGCTCTGTACACTCTAGCTTTGCAGGATGAGTCTGAGCATGCGACAGTTTATGTGGATGGGATTGAAATGAGCTCAATCAGCATGCTTGGTTTTTCAATTCAATAGAGTATTGGCTATGTGGCTATCTATCTTTGCAATTTTCTTTGGCGCGGGCCTCGGGGCTTTATTGAGAGCAGGCTTTAATTTCTTAACGGTCGGAGTTGCATCCATCATGCCATTGGGAACTTTTATCTCCAATATGGTTGGTGGATACCTCATTGGTATTGCCATTGCATTTTTTGGAAATAACCCCAACCTCTCCCCAGAGTGGAAACTCTTTGTTATTACGGGATTCTTGGGCGGTCTAACAACCTTCTCGAGTTTTTCTGCTGAGGTGGTTGGATTTATGCAGCGCGGCGAATTGAGTTGGGCGCTTGCCACAGCATTACTTCACTTGATCGGTTCTTTGGTATTAACTTTCTTAGGCATCCTGACTTATCAGGCGCTGAAATAATAAAGGGGCTTAGTAGCCCCCTTATTTATTGCTTCTCAGAATATTTACTCTGGCTTGATGTTGGCTATCTTAACAACAGCACTCCATTTTTGAGACTCAGACTTCACTAAGGCTGCAAAATCAGCTGGAGTTCCTCCGCCAATTTCATTGCCCTGTGAAAGCATGAGTTCACGTAACTGCGGATCTTTTAAAGCTTCATTAGCAGCAGCATTGAGTTTGTCAATAATGGCTTTAGGCGTGCCCTTTGGAGCCACTAAACCTTGCCAATTGAGTACCTCAACTTTAGGGTATCCCACTTCTCCAAAGCTAGGAACATTTGGCAGTAAAGGAGAGCGCTTTTTGCTGGTAATGGCAATTGGACGCAATTTATCTGCCTTGATGCTTGGCATTGCCGAGTACATTTGGTCAAACATCATAGAAACTTGTCCCGCCATGAGATCGGTTAAGGCAGCAGAGCCACTCTTGTAAGGCACATGAATCATTTCGATACCAGCATTTTGCTCAAAGAGTTCTGCTGAGAGCTGATGGCTTCCACCGATACCACCAGATGAGAAAGTTAACTCACCTGGTTTTGCTTTTGCAGTCGCAACAATTTCTTGAACAGTCTTAAATGGAGAGTTTGGGTTAACAACTAATACCAATGGACCTTTTTCAATTAAGACAATTGGAGTCAAGTCTGTCTCAGGGTCGTATTTTAAGTTGCCGAATAAAGTTTTGTTCACTGCCAGTGGCGCAAAATTTCCCATGCCAATGGTGTAGCCATCAGGTGTTGCGCGTGCAATGTACTCGGTTCCAATATTTCCGCCGGCCCCTGGTTTGTTATCCACGATGATGGGTTGCTTGAGGATGACACTCATCTTTTGTGCAATTTGACGGCTACGAGAATCTGCTCCACCACCAGCGCCGTAAGGAACAATAAAGTTAATGGGTTTATTTGGATAGTTCGCCTGTGCAAACGATGCCGATGAAAAGAGGGTGCTAATTCCTACTAAAGAGAGGTAAATTAGTTTTTGAATTTTCATAGTGCTTTCTTTGGTTGAATTAAATGAAACCGAGTAGTCCGCATGCTGCTCCAGCGGCAATTAAATATAAAGGATGCCACCGCGTAAAGAAGGTAATACTTATTGTAACGATCGTCAATATGACAGCTGCAAGGCTTTGATTCATTTGAAGAGAAATCTTCCAAGCTGCTGCTAACACCAAGCCTACTGCGAGTGCACTTGCTGTAAATTGAATGATTCTTTGCCTTTGCTTATTTTGGATCTTGGAAATATAGCCCTGTAAAAAATAAACAACGATGGAGGAGGGCCAAGCGATAGCAAAGGTTGCTAGGGCAGCCCCTAGAACTCCGCCAACATTCCATCCTATCAAGGTTACGGTCATTAAATTGGGTCCTGGAGCGGCTTGAGCGATTGCAAAGTAATCTGCAAATGTTTGAGGGCTAATCCAGTGCTCTTGATTCACGGACAAATCATACAAAACAGGTAATAGGGCATTGATGCCACCAAACGCCACCATGGCGAAGGCCGAAAGCTTTAAAAATAGGCTAAGTAATACAGTCATGAATTATTTGCCTTCTTCCATGCCAAAAAGAGGGCGAGTGGACTAGCAATCAGAACCACCCAGCCAAGACCAAGATGAAAATATCCCGATGCCAGCAAAATTACCAAGATGACTGTCAGCATAGGCGGGTAGCTTAATTCGGTGCGAAGCATCTTAAAGCCAGTACTTGCAACTAAGCCAACACCAACAGCAGAGATGCCTCTCAACATGCCTTGAACTATTGGTAGGTAGCTGTAGTGTTCATACAGCATTCCTAAAAGGATTACCAAGGTGACGGGTCCGGTCAGAATTCCGAAGATGCCTGCTAATGCGCCAGGGATACCAGCAAACCGACTACCAAGACAAACTGCAAAGTTGACGATATTGGGGCCTGGAACTATTTGGCAGATACCCATCATCGAGCTAAATTCTTCAGAGGTGAGCCACTTTTCTTGTTCAACAACAGTACGCCGTGCCCAAGGTAGCACCCCACCAAAACCGCACATTCCAATTTTGGTGAACCCCCAGAAAATTTGACTAGGGGTGATTGTTTTTTGAGTAGCTGCTTCCAATGGCTTACTTACTGTGGTCGAAATGGATGCGGCACCGATTTTTGATCTAACCACGCCTCCAAGCTTTCAGTAATTCCTTTTGAAAACGTTGCAAAAACAGGTTCTGCAATAAATCCTAAATGAGGCGTAACCAAAAGATTGGGAGTGTTTCTCAGGGGGTCATTTGCAGGCAAAGGCTCTATATCGAATACATCGACAGCAGCTTGTCCGGGGCGCCCTAAGGCAAGCGATTTGTCTAAATCACTCATGTTGATGAGTGCTGCTCTCGAAGTATTGACTAGAATTGAATCCGGTCGCATGAGGGCTAATTGATCAGCGCTAATGAGTCCTTTAGTCCCTGGTCCTGCCACTAAATGCATCGTGACAACCTTAGAGGTTTTCAATAATTCCTCAAGACTAACTGACTTAGCATTCTCAGTAGCAGCTCTTTCGGGAGTCATTCTGGGGCTCCAGGTCACCACTTCCATTCCAAATGCAGCTCCGACCTTGGCAACACGACTACCAATTGCGCCTAACCCCATGACGCCAAGCCTTTCTCCGGAAAGCATTGGTAAAACAGAAAGTGGATCACGCCAACCACCAGAGGAAATTAATTTGTTTTGCTCAACCAAGCGCTTGGATGCCCCAAGAATCAGTGTCCAGGTTAGTTCGGCAGTAGTTTCTTTAGAGGGGCCGCCAGGAGTACATGCCATGGGAATATTGCGCGCCACTAGAGCGGATGCCTCTAAGGTACCGTTGCGCTCACCAGTAAACATCAAGAACTTCAACTTCGGCAGACGGGCAATCAGCGCTTCATTGAATGGAGCGCGATCTCTAACGATAGCGATTGCATCAGCATCTTTTACAGCTTCGTACAAAGCCTCATCACGCAATGGTTCATGGTGAATAGTGAGCTTTGCTTTTTGATCTAAGGCATCCCAATTAGCAAAGCGTCGCAATGCACGCTCATAGTCTCCCAGGATGACAATGCTTGGTAACGAAGTCATGTAATCAATACTTCCAAAAAATTAATCGGGTGTACACAGGCTGAGGATTTGCTTTAAGTCAGAAGCTTGCCCTAGTTTCCACAGGGCAGAAATTAATTGACGAGTTTTTTCTTTGCCAATCACTGGTTCTGCCAAGCTCGTAAATTTTTGTTCTAAGTTTGCATCACTCATTGGATTTTCTACGGATCCAATGGCATTCTTAACAAAAATATGAACTTCCTTGCCATCCTTCAAGAATGCTTTGACATCTACTGATGCTTCGCTAATAGAAGTATCGGTGGTGGCGTTAACCTTAGCGCGCAAGGCCACTACGTCTGCCCTGTTAACAATATCATCGGCATATTCACCTTCGCCAGCTTGACCAAAAATCAGGCCAACAGCGCAACCGTGATAGACGCTAAATTTACCTTCAAGACCATCTTTAGGAGTTTTCTTGCCGGTTAACTCTAAAACCAGCGGATGAACGCGTAATTCAATGCGCTCTACATCTTCTGCCTTAACACCTTGGGCGCGCAATTGAGCACAGGCATCAATGGCTGGATGAATCACGATGCCACAGGCAAAAGGTTTGTAAGTGTTTAAAGAAATTTCAAATGATTTACCTAATGCGCGGTCGATTTCTGACCAATCGCATTTGGTAGAAACAGTCTGCATATAACCACGCCCTGCTTCCAAGGCTTTAGGGCTGGCTGTGAAGCCATGCTTTGCTAAGAGTGCTGATAACTGGCCTGCACGAGCTGCACCACCTGGATGAAATGGTTTTGTCATCGTGCCGAATTGCTCGCGCATACCAACGGGCTGAGAAGCTGCAATACCCAAAGCCATAGTTGTTTTTTGAAGATCTAATCCCATGAGGCGTGAGCAAGCTGCTGCAGATCCCAACATCCCTGTTGAGCCGGTGATATGCCAGCCACGATGGTAGTGATCAGGGTACATAGCGTTACCAACACGGCAAGCAACATCAATTCCGAGAATCAGCGAATCAATGATTTGACGACCATTCGCATGGGTGTGCTCACCTAAGGCCAAAATGGCTGATGCCACAGGGCCGGCAGGGTGAATCACGGTTTTTAAGTGCGTGTCATCAAAATCAAATGTATGCGAGCTAATACCATTGATGAGGGCAGCGCCGCCCATGTCTACTTTATCTTTTCTACCAAGAATGCTAGCTTGTGCCGCTGGTTGGAATTCACGAATAGCGGCCAAAGAAGATTCAACGCTTTCATGGTTAGCCGCACCAATTGCGCAGCCAAGCCAGTTTAAAAAAGTGCGATGAGCTTCATGATCAACTTCCGGTGTCCATCCTTGGCTAGGATGCGAGGTAACAAACTCAGCCAAAATTTTAGTGACTGGTGGTGCATTAAGGTCTGCTGCTGCAGCAATTGCGTGTGACATTTTATTTCCTATGTAATATCAAAAAGTAAGGCGTTTATATTTTTTAATGGTTAGATTTATTCAATCTCAATTTTTCGATCTTTTGCAACCTTGGTCCAGCGTGCAATATCTTCTTTAATGTAATTACCAAACTGTTGTGGATTCATCGGCATTAAGTTCATTGCTTCGCTTGTCATTTTTTCTGAAAACTCTGGGGTTGCTAGAGCCTTGTTTAATTCAGCATTCAATTTATTGATGATTGGCTCTGGCAGATTTGCTGGGCCAACAATGCCATACCACTGTTGACCTTCAAACCCGTTGTAGCCCAACTCTTTGAAGGTTGGAATGTTCGGGGCTGCAGGGTTACGTTTGGGCCCGGTAACTGCAAGTGCACGCACCCGATTGGACTTTAGGTAGGGCATTGCAGCAAAAAGGGTTGGGAACATTGCTTGTGTTTGGCCTGCCAATAAGTCGGTATAAGCCGGGCCAACACCGCGATAAGGGACATGCACCATAAAAATATTGGCCGCAAGTTTAAATTGCTCCATACCAAGATGAGTCAGCGTTCCTGGACCGGCTGATCCATAGCTCAATTTGGCAGGGTTTTTCTTCGCGTAATCAACAAATTCTTTTAGATTGTTGATGGGTAGATCAGGGTTAATGACTAAAGTATTTGGTGTAGCGCCAATCATGCCAATCGGCGAGAAGTCCTTAATGGCATCGTAAGGGAGTCTTCTTACTGCTGGATTAGTACCATGGGTTCCTACATATGCAACCAATAAGGTGTAACCATCTGGCGCAGCCTTAGCTACCGCTTGTGAGGCAATTGAGCCACCACCACCACCAATGTTTTCAACAATAATGGTTTGGCCTAGGGACTTTGACATTCTTTCGGCTAGAGTACGCGCAATATTATCGAGGCCTCCACCAGCAGCAACTGGTGCAATCAGTTTGATCGGTTTTGTAGGGTAGGCCGCTGTGCTTGTTTGGGCGTTGGCGTTAAAACCACAGGTCAAACATGCGGTTATGGCCAGTAAAGCAGATAAAAAATTCGGCATGAGCCGAATAGGGGATTTAGACATGTCTCGGGTCCAGTTTTTAGTTTGAAATAAGGTGCTGCTGCATGATAATTCTACTATTGATGACAAATTTTTTTTGAGTGAGGAAATTCGATGATTTTGGAGCATTGCGACCTAGAAATAGACCCAACAAAGCAGGCAGAGTTCGAGAAAGCCATTTTGCATGGTGTAGAGACTGTGATTTCCAAGGCAAAGGGATTTCAGGGCTTTAAGGTAAATCACAGCATAGAAACCCCATCCCGCTATCTGCTGATGATTTATTGGGACACACTAGAAAACCATACGGTTGATTTTCGAGGATCTTCAGCGTTTGCTGATTGGCGCGCAATCGTAGGGCCATTTTTTGTTAAGCCGCCTTTAGTCGAACATATGACTTTGGTTGGGAAGTCTCAATAAGAAATCAACGACTTTTAAGCGTTATAGAAAGTGATAACGCTGATAGAAATCCATTAAATGTTGATTGAATATCTCTGACTGCTCGACATTAGAGATGTGTCCTGCATTGGGGATTTCAAAAAAACTAGCATCTGGCATTTTTTCCTTCATGGCTTTGGCCATGGGTGGAGGGGTGCCATGATCATGCTCACCAACCATAATGAGTGTTGGGCAAGTAATCTCGTGAAGGCGATCAAAAGTATTGATATGGGAGATTGCCTCGCAGCAACCCGCAAAACCGTTGACTGAAGTACTTGTAATTCCTTCGGTAATTTCTTGGATGATTGCGGGATTGGCGTTTCGAAAATCCTCCTCAAACCATCGCTTGAGAGTGCTATCAACCATTGCAGGCATACCCTCAGCTTTCGCTTTTGCAATCCGCTCCCCCCACATTTGCCTGGCATTATCGGGGCGTTTGCTAGTGGTATCTGCTAGTACTAAGGAATGAAATAAATGCGGATATTTGAGTGCAAGTGTTTGCCCAATCATGCCGCCCATCGATAGACCAAGCCAGTGAGTATGCTCTATTCCAAGAGATTGCAGTAATTCAGATGCATCGAGCGCAAGATCATCGAGTGTATATAAATCCGACGGTGCTGAACTTTGACCATGACCCCTGGTATCAAAGCGTAATACTTTGAAATGCTTTGTGAGTAGCGACATCTGCGGCTGCCACATACTCATATTGCTTGCCAAAGAGTGTGACAAGGTAAGCCACTGGCCTTGACCTTCTATTAAGTAGGCTATTTGATTGCCTTGGCTAGTTGTAAAACTATTCATGAGTTAGAGACTTTACTCAGGCTTGATTCCGGATAACTTTGCTAAACGAGCAAACTCAACAATCTCTGATGCAATTAATTTATCAAATTGCTCGGGAGTGCTTGATACGGCAGTTGTTCCCAGCTCATCAAATCGTTCTTTTACGCTTGGTAACTCAAGAATGCGCTTTACTTCTGCAGATATTTTTTGAAGGATGGGTTTAGGTGTTTTGGCTGGAGCAATTAGGCCGTACCAAAATTCCCATTTGTATCCAGGGACACCAGACTCGGCGACCGTTGGCAGGGCGGGGAGCTCTTTGTATCTTTTTGTACTGGTGATAGCAATCGCACGCACTTTGCCTGATTTAACTAAGTTGATAGCGCTGGCGTATGGGCTGATAAAGAAATCCACCCTACCAGACATCACTTCAGTGATCGCATCCGGAATACCTTTTGTAGGAATATGCAATAAATCAATTCCTGCTTTAGCTTGTATTAACTCTGCAGCAAAGTGAGAGCCACTGCCTATCCCAGCCGAGCTATAGGTAACTTTTCCTGGATTTTTTGCGGCATAGTCAATCAACTCTTTCATGCTACTGATTTTTAGATTGGGGGAAATCAAAACCAGGGCAGGACCAGTGGCTGTTAAGGTGATCCCAGAAAAATCTTTCGCTGGATCAAAAGCCATAGAAGAATAAATGGCTGGTGATATAGCAAATGCAGATGAGATGGAGAGTAGTGTGTAGCCATCGGAAGGAGCGTTAGCGACCAACTGAGCGGCAATATTGCTTCCAGCGCCTAATTTGTTTTCCACTACAACTGGCTGTTTCCAGTTCTCACTCATATGCTGGCCAATTATTCTGGCTGCTATATCTGGGACTCCACCAGGAGAAAAGCCCACCACAATCTTAATTGGTTGAGTAGGGTAGCTTTGGGCGTTGAGCGCTTGAGCAAAAAGGCAGAGAGCTACCAGAAGAATCTCTTTGATAAAGCGGGGGATTGTATGCATTTTCAAATAAGCTCAATGAAGAATAGGGTTTGATGAAACCTAATCATATTTGAAAGTTGAATTAAGGTGGAAAAGGGGTCTTGAAAGAGTATCAAGCCCCAAACCATCAGTCTCAAAGCTTTGATTTAGTTAAGCCAAGGCGCCTTTGCTAGCACCGGCTTTAACCCAGTTTTACGTATTTGATCAGCAACCTCAGTAGAGGCCAGGAACTCAATCAAGTGGCGGGCTTGCTCTTCTTTTTGGGTATTACTTCCAATGCCCGCTGAGAAGAAAAAAGATCGTTGCGCCTCAGGCGGTAAGTCGCCTAAGATTTTGATCCCCTGAATCGGTAGTAATTCACTCAATTGTTGAAAGCCAAGATCAGCTTCATTTCTCATAAGGATTGTGCCAACTCGTTCACTAAAGATTTTCTTGGCCTTAACTGACATTTCGTCCGCAATGCCTAATTGAGGAAATAATTCCGTAGAAAGATATGTGCCACTTGCACTGGCTGAATAAGCAATCCTGCCAATGGTGAGCAAAGTATGTTTAAAAGATTCTAGTGTGCTGATATCAGGAACGGGATCGCCTTCTCGAATGGCAGCTGCAATTTGCGATGACACTAAATCAACTCGAGTACCATTTTTAATCTTGTCCTCATGGATAAAATTATCGAGGGCCGAACCAGCCAATACAAAAACATCAAATTTTTGTCCCTGACTCAATCTGGTTGGAATGGAGTCATGGGCCGCACCAATGGATGAGCCAAACGATAGCTCAACTTTGACTTGATATTTTTGCTCGTAGAGGGGCAGCAAATCCTTGAGAGCCGCAGCAAAAGCCCCTGAAGTAATTACTTGCAAGGGGCCGTGCGGCGAAGTGGTTACGCTTCTTAATGTCATATTAATCAGCAGTAATTTTTGCGCTATCTACTAATTTTTTCCAACGCACTACTTCTTTTTGTACTAAGTTTTTCAGTTGCGCAGGGGTTCCTGTTTCCACTTCTGCGCCTTGGTCTTCAATCTTTTTCTCATTTGCCTTGTCAGTCAAAGTGAGATTAAGTTCTTTATTGAGGCGGTCAATGATTGGCTTAGGGGTTTTTGCTGGAGCAAATAAGCCGTACCACTGTGTAACGTTCATATTGGCGATGCCCTGCTCTTTTAATGTGGGAACATTTGGAAGTACGGCCGAGCGTTTTTCACCTGCAATGCCCAAGGCTTTTAGCTTGCCACCAGTAACTTGTGGGAATGCACTAAATAAACTTGGGAACATCACTTGAGTGGTGCCACCAATAGTGTCAACAATCGCAGGGGCAGATCCTTTGTATGGAACATGCAATATCTGGGTGCCAGTGCTGATTTGAAAGAGTTCAGCTGCCAAATGAGGGGCGGTTCCTTTGCCAGCAGAAGCGTAGCTAATGGAGTCTGGTTTGGCTTTTAAAAGAGCCACTAATTCTTTAGCGTTATTGACAGGTAGGCTATTAGTGACTACCAATAGGGTTGGTGAATTTGCCACCATGCCGATTGGTTCAAAATCAGCAATCGGATCGTATTTAAGTTTTTGCAAGGCAGGGTTGATGGCGTGAGTGGCAATGTAGCCAAAAATAATGGTGTAGCCATCTGGTGCTGCACGCGCCACGTATTCGGCGGCAATTGCACCGTTCGCGCCTGGTTTGTTGTCAACAATTACGGGCTGACCCATTTTTTGACTTAAGCCCTGTGCAATGATGCGAGCCATTGCGTCATTGGCGCCCCCTGGTGCAGTCGGGACTACCAAGGTAATGGTTTTATTGGGATATGGCTCCGCAGCGGTTGCCACATTCAGGAAGGCTGGCAGGCATAAGGCGCCCAATATCATGGCTTTTAGTATCTTTTTCATTGAAAGTCTCCGTAAGATTTTGTTTCTAGCTTGCCGTGATTTTTGCACTATTCCTTGATTTTGCATATTGCAATATTATTAAGTATTAATGCATAATACACATCAATAACGATGCCAATTAACTTTGACCTTCATGATTTACAAGCATTTGTGGCTGCCGCAGAAATTAAAAGCTTTAAAAAAGCCGCGGAATCTATCAATATTTCTCAGCCTGCCTTTAGTCGCCGCATTGAAAAACTTGAATCTGCTTTGGGTGTAAAGCTCATCGATCGAGATACTCGAAATATGGAATTAACCTCTATCGGGCGCGACTTTGCCAAAAAATCAAAACTGCTTTTAGAGGGTCTTGACGAAGCGCTTTTAGGTATTGAGGGGGTTTGGGGAGGGCGTATGGGAGAAATTACGATTGCCTGTGTTCCTTCGGCGGTGTACTACTTTTTGCCGCAGGTACTGAGTAAGTACCATGAAATCTTTCCAAAGATTCGCATCAAGATACATGACGCTAGCGCAAATGAAGTGCTTTCGATCGTCGCTAGTGGGGAGGCGGATTTTGGTGTGAATTTTGTGGGTAGCGATGAATCCAATATTGAGTTCAAAACGATCTTCGAGGAATTATTTGTAGTGGCTTGCCGCAAAGATCATCTTCTGAGTAAGAAGAAAAAAGTGACTTGGGAAGAGGTGAGTCAATATGATTTTATGTCTGTCTCAAAGTCCTCGGGAAATCGGATGTTGATCGATTTAGCTTTAGCAGGAAAATCGCAAGCTCCAAATATTATTTATGAGGCGCAACACGTCACCACATTATTAGGCTTGGTTGAGGCTGGCATGGGTATTGCAGTAGTTCCCTCATTGGCGATGCCAAGTAAAGACCATCCGGTATTAGCCAGCATTCCCTTGATTGATCCTGTTGTATCAAGGCGTATTGGCTTGATTAAAAAGAAAGGCCGTAGCCTTGCACCTGCTGCAGAGAAGCTTTACGAACTGTTGTCAGCCTTAACTCGAAAGGCTTAAGCAATTCTTAACTCGTCTTAATGTTTTTTCTAGCAGAATGCTCTATTGGAATGACACTTAAGTCGGGCTCAAGAGCTTCGCGAGTATCAAAAACAAAGCAACTACCTTGGTAGTGAGCGGATCCAACTTCTTCGAAGTATTTCAAGATGCCACCCTCTAATTGGTAGCTATGTTGCATACCGATTTCGCGCATATAAAGACCTGATTTTTCGCAGCGGATACCACCAGTACAAAAACTGACTAATGTTTTATCTGCTAGTTCTTCTTTGCGGGCAGAAATCGCATCTGGAAACTCAGTAAACTTTTCAATATTAAAGTGAAGTGCATTTTCAAAAGTGCCGTAGTCAACTTCAAAAGCATTACGCGTATCCACCATCACTACTGGACGACCAAGATCGTCTGTTCCTCGATCAAGCCACTCCCGTAACTTTTTTGGAGAAATAAAGTTAGCTCGCCCTTCTTCTGGGCGAATGGCTGGATGATTCATGCGAATGATTTCATTCTTGAGTTTGATCAACATCTTCTTAAAAGGTTGATCCTCTGACCAGCTTTCTTTTGCTTCTAGTGGTTTAAAGCGTGAATCAGAGCGCAGCCAGTCTAAAAATCCACGCAATTGATCTGTCTTACCCGCAAGAAACATATTGATGCCCTCGCCAGTCAATAGGATGGTGCCCTTCAGTTGGCGCTCATTGCATTGATCCAGCATCTTGGTGCGCAACTCTGGCAGCCCATCTAGGCTGACAAACAAGTACGCAGCAATATTCAAAATTGACTTCATTTTTTCTCTCACATAACAACCCCAGCATTATCGAGCAAATAGGCCTTTTGGGTGGTAATCTTGAGGGCTGATTAAAGGAGACATTTCATGCCGTATTTAGACAAAATAGCAAAAAGCGTCCTGTTTTTTGCTTTATTTGCCGTCAGCGCCTTAGGTTTTGCTCAAACTGCTGGCGTGGGTTCTTGGCCTACTCAAAAGCCGATTCGTTTGATTGCGGTATTCCCGCCAGGTGGGTCAGTAGATCAAGTGGCTCGTGTATTGGCCCCTGCATTGCAGATTGAGCTGAAGCAAAACGTGATAGTTGAGAACGTTGGCGGTGCCTCTGGTGTTATTGGTACGGCAGCCATGACGCGCTCCGATCCTGATGGCTATACCTTTGCGGTGGTATTTGATACTCATGGAGTAAACCCAAGCCTCAAAGATAAGCTTCCCTACGACACTATTAAAGATATTAGTCCGGTCATTTTGGTTGGTACCTCGCCGATGGTTTTGGTAGCTAGCAAGAAATCCGGTATCACTAGCTTTAAGCAGTTGGTAGATATGTCTAAGACTGGTAAGCAATTTAGCTATGGCTCAATTGGTATCGGCAGCTTGGGGCATTTAGCGATGGCTCGACTTGCCAAGCAAGCAGGTTTTGATTGGAACCATATTCCCTATCGTGGCGGCGGTCCTTTGATGCAAGATGCTTTAGGTGGTCAGGTTGAATTAGCAGTTGGATCTGAGTTTTTGGTGAAGCCACATATTGATAGCGGCGGTGTGGTTCCATTGGTGATTACGACAGCCAAAAGATCACCTTCATTACCTAAAGTTCCAACCATCTCCGAAAGTGGTTTCCCAGGATTTAGTGCGCCAGCATGGTGGGCAGTTTTAGCTCCAGGTAAAACTCCACAGTCAATTGTGGATGCCATGAATAAGGCTTTAAACAAAGTACTCAAAACACCTTCAGTTGCCGAGAAGTTTAAGTCCCAAGGAATTGAGATTGTTGGCGGCACTCCAGAAACTGCAAGAGAATTTATTGGTAAGCAAGTTGGTATCTGGGGTAAGTTTGTTATCGAAAATAATATTAAAGAAACTGGTCAGTAAAGGGTCCTTATGTCAGAACGTTTAATCCCGTATCAACCCATGGATTTGGCAGAGCCAGCCGAGTTAGTTGCTGCTATTCGTAAAAGGCGTGGCGGTCAATTTATTAACTTAGATCGTATGCTGTTGCATAGCGTGCCAATTGCCGAGGGGTGGAATCATTTCATTGGTGAAATTCGCAATAATTTGTCACTAGACCCCAAGCTACGTGAGTTGGCGATGTGCGGTGTTGCGGTCCTTAATGGCGCTGAATATGAATTCTTTCATCATGCGCCGCCATTTAAGAAGGCAGGTGGCACAGAGGAGCAGGTAGAAGGCCTTCGTTTAATTGGTCAGCCAAATTTCCCAAGAAACTTGTTTTCTCAGTTGGAAAATGATGCGGCTGATCTTACGTTTCAGATGACGCGCAATATTAAAGTTGAGCCAGAACTGATGAAGCGACTGCAAAAGTCTTTGGGTAATACCGATGCAGTTGAGTTGGTGACTGTGATTGCCGCTTACAACATGGTGTCACGCTTCTTGATCGCTTTGGATGTGAATCCTGAAGATCATCCTCCGGCTTAACTAAGCCTTCTCATGATCCGCAACATTCAAACAATCATTCCAGGAATTGCCACCTCTGATGGTGCGGGCGTTAAATTGCGTCGCAGTATTGGAGGGCAAAATCAAGTCAGACTTGATCCTTTCCTGATGTTGGATGAATTTTCATCAAATGATCCAAATGATTATGTTGCGGGTTTTCCTGCTCATCCGCATCGCGGCTTTGAGACGGTCACTTATATGCTCGAAGGCCAC
This sequence comes from Burkholderiaceae bacterium, assembly GCA_947448415.1. GTDB lineage: Bacteria > Pseudomonadota > Gammaproteobacteria > Burkholderiales > Burkholderiaceae > Polynucleobacter. The sequence continues at coordinate 156,030 of CANFMT010000002.1, forward strand.
ATGCTGCATGAAGATCACCTTGGAAATCAGGGGCACCTAAAGACCGGCGGAGTGCAGTGGATGACGGCTGGGCGAGGCATCATTCATTCGGAGATGCCTCAGCAGGTCAGCGGAGCAATGCGCGGCTTTCAGTTGTGGATTAACTTGCCCGCAAAAGAAAAGATGAAGCCGGCAGGTTATCAAGATATTCAAGTTGAGGATATCCCTCAAATTGCTTTGTCAAATGGCGGCTCAGTCAAAATTATTGCTGGTGCTTACGAAAATGAAGGTACTGTTGTTAGTGGCCCAATTCAGGGGATCACAACTGCACCATTATTTTTAGATGTGCATTTGCCACCCAATGCGGAATTTGAGCAGAGCATTCCAAAAGAGCTAAATGCTTTTGTTTATATGTATGAAGGTGACTTGGAGCTTGGTGCACCAAAGCAAGCTGCGCCAAAACAGGCTGCGATTGTTTTGGGTAATGGGGATCGATTAAAAGTCTTATCAGGTGCCGCAGGAGCGCAATTTATTGTGCTTGCAGGATTACCATTGAATGAGCCTATTGTGCAGTATGGCCCCTTTGTTATGAACACACGTGCTGAGATTGAGCAAGCAGTCGATGATTATCAAAATAATCGCTTTGTGATCGCTTAAGTGAGTCAGGGCGCAATGCTTCAGTGGTCTGAGGGAGACCAAATATGCTCAGCTAAATGGCATTCTGAAAATGGCATTGCCCCACATCAAAAAATTCAAATAGTTGATGACACCCTAACCGCCGATATTGCTTATCGATTGGCTTGTGAGGGAACTGCACTGCTCTACAGGGGCGATTTTCAAAATGCTCGACAACTCTTGCAGGCTCTGGTGAGAAGGGTGGACAAGCCTTCTAAGAAGTCTAAAAGGGTTGAGAAGGTAGAGAAAGAGAAAACGCGTACCCCAATAGATCTTTTCAATCTACATCGCCTTTCTCAGTCACAGCGTGCCCGGATTTTGGGAATGTTGCTTATACAGATCAACGCTGATCACTCTATTTCTCTTAGGCGCGCACCAGATGTAGCGCAAGCTTGCCTAGAAGCATATGGAAGATGTGCGGAATCCTATGTTGTTTCATTACGTGAATTACTAGGGGTTATAAGCGCCCATGAATGGCGCAAGAATGGTGTGCAAGTGCTAACTAGAGATGATGAAGAGATACGTATTTATCCTCACTACGGCGTATTTTCTCCGGTCCGGGGCGAATATATTGACTTGCTTTTGAAGGTGCCGCTGCCAAATGCTCTGCAGAAAAACTCTGTTGCATTCGATATTGGTACTGGTACCGGTGTTTTATCTGTTGTATTGGCGGTACGAGGGATTAGTCAGATAGTAGCAACAGATTCAGATCAGAGGGCTGTTATTTGCGCGCAAGAGAATATTGAGCGCTTAGGTTTATCGTCTCAAGTGCAGATAATGAAAACCCATTTATTCCCCGATGAAAAAGCGGCGCTCATTGTTTGTAACCCACCTTGGCTACCTGCAAGGCCAAGCTCTTCTCTAGAGCACGCGGTTTACGATCCTGGAAGTCAAATGCTTAAAGGTTTTTTAAGTAACTTAAAGATGCACTTACTTCCTGAGGGAGAGGGTTGGTTGATTCTCTCTGATCTTGCGGAGCATCTAGGGCTACGTACCCGAGAGGAGTTGTTGGAGTGGATTGAACAAGCAGGTCTGGTAGTTAGCAGGCGCCAAGATACTAAACCCGTCCATCAAAAGGCATTTGATAAGACTGATCCACTGTATACAGCAAGATCCCAGGAAGTGACATCGCTATGGCATTTGCGCGCTAAATCAACCTAAAATTCATTTTTTATTCACCTTATAAATCCGCATGTTCACGCCAGTCTTTGGAGCCTTGCAAGCAAATGATTTGGAGCAAGCCGAATCTCTTCTAAAAGGGATTCTGGTTTCTTCGCCAGGCAATCCTGATGCTCTACATTTATTGGGGGTGGTTTATGGCATGCAGGGGCGACCTAATGAGGCCTTAGATTATTTTCAACAGTGCTTAGCAGTGGCACCTCAAAATGCCATGTTGCGTTTTAATTTAGCAAAAGCATTGTCTACTTTGCAAAGAGATAAAGAGGCGCTTGAGCACCATGAACAGGCGACTATCTTGGATCCCGCCAATGCAGAAATTTGGGTCAATTACGGTAGAAGCCTTGATAACCTGAGACAGCGCGAAGAGGCTTTAGTCTGTTATGAGAAGTCTGCCGAGTTAAACCCCAATTTGATGGAGGCCTGGTTTAACAAGGGCAAAATTTTGGGGGAGCTAAAGCGCTATCAAGAGGCGCTGTACTCCTATGTGAGGGCTTATCAGTTAAGACCAGACGAACCCTTTTTACTGGGGATCATATTGCATTACAAGATGTTGATTTGTGATTGGTCGGATTTAGATGGCCTATATCACCGTGTACAGCAGGATTTAAGGCAGGGTCAAAAAGTTGTTGAGCCTTTTGGTTTTCAGGGAATTTCAGATTCAGAAAGCGATCTATTGCTGGCAGCAAAAATATTTGCCCAAGAGCGATATCCAGCATCCCAAAATACTCATCATTCACCTAATAACGTAGGTGGTAAAAAAATCAGAGTAGCCTACTTGTGTGGTGAATTTAGGGATCAGGCAACTTCGGTACTCATGACTGGTGTTTATGAGTCACACGACCCCGAAAAATTTGAGATTTTTGCTTTAGATAATGGATGGAATGACAAGGGTGTATTGAGAGCCCGCATGGAAAAGGCATTTAAGGAAATTATCGACATTAGCACCATGCCTGATTTAGCTGTAGCCCATTTGATCAAAGAGCTGAACATAGACATTCTGGTGAATTTAAATGGCTACTTTGGGGAAGCGCGATCGAATGTATTTGCCCAACACGCTGCGCCAATTCAAGTCAATTTTCTGGGATTCCCGGGTACATTAGGTGCGTCTTATATAGATTATTTGATTGCAGATGAAATCGTCATTCCCCCTGCGAGTCGCGAGCATTACATTGAAAAAATTGCCTACATGCCTCATAGCTATCAGGCGAATGATTCAAGCAGGATTATTGCTGATAGGCAGTTTTCTAGATCTGAATTGGGATTGCCAGAGCAAGGCTTTGTATTCTGTTGCTTTAATAATAATTACAAGATTACCCCTCAAACTTTCGATAGCTGGATGAGAGTTCTGAAGGCCGTTGAAGGAAGCGTTCTTTGGTTAATTGAGGATAATATTTTTGCTGCAAATAATCTCAAGGCAGAGGCGCAAAAAAGGGGTGTATCACCTGATCGTATTATTTTTGCTTCACGATTGCAGTTGCCAGAGCATTTAGCCCGACACCGAAATGCTGATCTTTTCTTGGATACTTTGCCCTATAACGCTCATACCACTGCAAGCGATGCATTATGGGCGGGGCTGCCAGCATTAACTTGTATGGGCAATACCTTCCCTGGAAGGGTGGCCTCCAGCTTATTAAAGGCTATAGATTTACCCGAATTAATTACTCACTCAATGGGTGATTACGAGTGCCTTGCAATTGAACTAGCCAATAACCCCGAAAAATTACAAGCTATCAAATATAAGTTGTTGGCGCATCGACAAAGTAAGTCTTTGTTCAATACCCAACTGTTCACTAGAAATTTAGAGGTCTTGTACCAGAAAATGGCCAAGCGCTATCGAGAAAATCTAGAGCCAGAGCACCTTTCTGTAGGCTCTACCCTTGACGCATAAAGCCAAACGCCACCTTCGAGGGTGGCGTTAGACTATTACATACTTCAAAATGGTGGAGTCGGCGGGAATCGAACCCGCGTCCGCAAATCCTCCACAACAAGTTCTACATACTTAGTCATATCATTTAATTTAGCCAGCTAGTCACAGATTGACATGTTCCACACTGGCGATTCACTAAGTTTTCGTACTATTCTTCGTGACGCAAAATAGTCTTATCTCTTGTATATGACCCTGATGTAGCTTGCGCTACCTGACCCAAGAGAGAATCAGTTCAGGGGCAACCGCAATTAAGCGGCTAGTGCGTAACGTTCGTCGTTAGCAGTTATTACATTCCCATTGATTTACGAGATA
>CANFMT010000003.1 GCA_947448415.1 Burkholderiaceae bacterium
AGTAGCAGACATCACTATTCGTGTAGTTGGCGAGCAAGCTTAAGTTTTAGAACTGTAAATAAGCCACATGGCTGAATCCCGTTCACGTTCCGTTACGCTGAATCCCGGCATGATGGGTTCTGGGGATGCAGTCGTGCAGGCTTTAAAAGTTCCGCCGCATTCTGTAGAGGCCGAGCAATCTCTGCTCGGCGGTCTACTGATCGATAACTCTTCTTGGGATAACCTTGGCGGAGTATTAAACGATAAAGATTTCTATCGCCCCGAACATGCTTTGATCTACAAGGCAATTGCTCGTTTGGTTGGTGACAATCATCCAGCTGACGTCATTACTGTTCACGATGCAATTAAATCTGAGCAGGGTGGTGATCTAGTTGGTATTGATTACCTTAATTCCTTAGCGCAAAACACGCCTAGTGCTGCCAACATTAAAGGCTATGCCGATATTGTTCGTGATCGCAGTATTTTGCGTCGCTTAATTGAAGTCTCTGACAGTATTGTTAACTCAGCATTCGTGCCAGAAGGCCGTACCGTTAGAACGCTTTTGGATGAAGCTGAATCACGCATTTTGCAAATCGGTGAAGAGGGTAGTCGCAAAGCCGACTATCTTGAGATTGAGCCTTTATTGCGCACCGTTGTTGCGCGCATTGATGAACTCTATAACCGCCAAGGCGGTAGCGATATTACTGGCATTGCAACAGGCTTCTTGGATTTAGATAAACAAACAAGCGGCTTGCAAAAAGGTGACTTAGTCATTGTCGCTGGAAGACCCTCGATGGGGAAAACCGCGTTCGCATTGAACATTGCTGAGAACGTTGCGCTGGCTGAAGGTTTGCCAGTAGTGGTCTTTTCTATGGAGATGTCAGGCGAGCAATTGGCTGCACGTTTACTTGGTTCAGTGGGGCGCGTAGACCAAGGTCGTATGCGTACTGGTAAGTTGCAAGACGACGAGTGGCCACGAGTTACCGACGCCATTGCCCGTTTAAGTAATACCCAAATTTTGATTGATGAGACCGGCTCTTTATCCAGTCTTGAATTGCGCGCACGCGCGCGTCGGATTGCCAGAAACTTTGGCGGCACTCTTGGCTTGGTGGTGATTGACTACTTGCAATTGATGAGTGGTTCTGGATCCGAGAACCGTGCAACGGAGATTTCTGAAATCTCACGCTCACTCAAATCTCTCGCAAAAGAATTACAGTGCCCGGTAGTTGCACTCTCCCAGTTAAACCGTGGCCTCGAGCAACGCCCTAACAAGCGTCCGATCATGTCTGACTTGCGTGAGTCAGGTGCTATCGAGCAAGATGCCGACTTAATCATGTTCATCTACCGTGATGAGGTTTATCACCCAGATACCACTACTGATAAAGGTGTGGCCGAGATCATCATCGGTAAACAGCGTAACGGTCCAATCGGTACAGTGCGCTTAAGCTGGCAAGGTCCGTATACCAAGTTCGATAACTTGGCGATGGGATCAATTGGTTATTCTTCTGGTGGTTACGAGCCCTTTTAAATAATCAAGCGCAGTCAACAAAAAGCCTCGCATTGCGAGGCTTTTTAATTGGATGATGAAGATGAAAACTTTACTTACTGCCTTCACATTTCTTAATGGAGGCTGTCTTAGCTGCGCCATAGAGCGGCTTACCATCTTTGCTTACGGCCTTGGCTTCGCAATCATCTGCTTTTGCGCCACCCATACATTTTTTAATTGAAGCATCTTTAGCTGCGCCATAGAGCGGCTTACCATCTTTGCTCACTGCTTTAGCTTCGCAGGCCGCTTGATCGGCAAATGCATAAGTAGGAATTGCAAAACTTAAGGCAATACTTAAAGCAATGATGATTTTCTTCATGGCATCTCCAGTGGCAAGTACATTAAATAATAGACTGCTTCATTGAATACTTTAAACAAAATTCAGATATTAGGAAACATAGGGTAAGCGCTATTAACCATTTAGGATGGGCATACTAGGGCGCCATTCGACGTGCCTCAGTAAATTTCGCCGCCCAATAGGGTGACGTAATGTAATCGAGACGTACGGTTCCACCAGCGCTCGGGGCATGAACAAATCTTCCTTGCCCTACATAGATGCCTGCGTGTGAGTACTTTTCACCAGTAGTGTTGAAGAACACTAGGTCTCCAGGAGCTGGAGCTTGGTTATCAACACTCTTTCCTTGTGAACTCATCTGCTGAATTGTTCTTGGCAGTTTTATGCCGGCCGCCTTGTTATAGACATAGACAATTAGACCGCTGCAATCAAACCCACCCTTGGGAGTGTTGCCCCCATAGCGATAGGGAACATCCACTAGACCTACAGCTGCAATCGAAATATCTTCAGTACCAACGCTGGTGTCTTGTTTAAATTGCGCAATTTTTGGGCTTGGTGATTTATTTCCGAACGTACTGCACCCACTCAATATCAGTAGAGTGCAAATAAAAATGCCGCACCCCATAAGAGTGCGGCATGAGATAGCTTGCTTAAAGTGCGTCAGCAGCATGATCCGCGAGACGTGAGCGCTCACCGCGAGCTAAGGTCACATGACCACCGTGACGCCAGCCTTTGAAGCGATCGACTACATAAGTAAGACCAGAAGAGCCTTCTGTTAAGTAAGGCGTATCAATCTGTGCAATATTACCGAGGCAAACAATTTTTGTCCCAGGTCCCGCACGGGTAACCAAGGTTTTCATTTGTTTTGGTGTTAAGTTTTGTGCCTCATCAATGATGACAAACTTGCTCACAAAGGTTCTGCCGCGCATAAAGTTCATGCTCTTCACTTTGATGCGTGAGCGAATCAGTTCTTGTGTAGCAGCACGACCCCACTCACCAGCGCTACCATCTTCATTGCGTTGTAACACTTCAAGGTTGTCGTCAAATGCACCCATCCAAGGCTGCATTTTTTCTTCTTCAGTTCCCGGCAAGAAGCCAATATCTTCGCCAACTGGCACGGTTGCACGGGTGATGATGATTTCGTTATAGCGCTTGCTGTCTAGCACTTGTTCTAGACCAGCAGCTAAGGCCAGCAAGGTTTTACCTGTGCCTGCCTGCCCCAATAAAGTCACGAAGTCGACATCAGGGTTCATCAACAAGTTCATCGCAAAATTTTGCTCACGATTGCGGGCTGTCACGCTCCACACATTATTCTTTTGATGCGAGAAATCCCTCAAAGTTTGCAAGAGGGCAGTCTTGCCATTGATTTCACGAACCTGTGCATAGAATGGTGTTGAGCCATCAGGATTTTCTTGATAGACAAATTGATTTACCAACATACTTTGAACTGCAGGGCCTGTTACTCTGTAGAACATCGTGCCTGACTTAGAGTCGGCCCAACTCTCCATATCTTTGCCATGTTTTGGCCAAAAATCTGCCGACAATGCCATGACACCGGCATACATTAAGTCGCGATCTTCTAATACTTGGTCATTGAAGTAATCTTCAGCGGGTAAGCCAAGTGCGCGTGCTTTGATGCGCATATTGATATCTTTTGATACTAGTACCACCTCTTGACCTTTGCGAGTCTTTTGCAACTCGCTAACTACCGCAAGGATTAGGTTGTCTCCTTTACCTTCAGGTAAACCTTCTGGTAAAGCTTGGGTAGTTAACTTAGTCTGGAAGAATAGACGACCAGTGACATCTTGATTGCCTAGCTTATTCAGTGGAATGCCGTCATCTAATGTGCCGCTAGTCCCTGCAATCAATTGATCTAGCGATCTGCTGACGGTGCGGGCATTGCGGGCCACTTCAGTCATGCCCTTTTTGTGATTATCTAGCTCCTCTAGAGTAGTCATTGGCAGATATAGGTCATGCTCTGAGAAGCGGAATAATGAGCTCGGATCATGCATCAATACATTGGTATCTAATACGAAGAGGCTAGGGGGCCCAGTACGAATAACACGTTTCGGTTTTGCTGGAGCAGTAATCTTATGATCATTACGTACTGAGCTACGATCGGACTTAATTTTTTCAAGAGCAACTTCTGCCGCGGATAAATCCTCTTCAGCTTCATTTGTCCAGTCAGAGGCTTCCACTACCACTGGTTTTGCTTGAGCAGGACGTTTCTTTAAATCGGGAGTGTCCTTATGACTAAGTTTTACTTGATCAGCAATTTGAGTGGGGATGGGTGGCAAGGGCATGGACTCTCCTAAAAGAAAAAACCGCCAAGCAAAGTGCATTGACGGTTTATTACGAAACTAGTTACATTGATATCTAAAAAACGGCGGGGGTTGCTCTCCAAGCCTGCTTTGAAATGGTCAGGTTTTTGATTTAAACGGATTGTCAGACTTTCCCGTCGTTTACGGTGCATATGAATCACTTTACCCCAAATTTTGGGGTTTGCAAGCACCTCAGATCAAATTATTGTAAAAATTATTTGGTAGCTTGAGCAGCTTGTAATACCTCTGTCACATGGCCAGGAACTTTCAGCCCGCGCCATTCTTTAACGAGCTTGCCTGATGAATCAAATAGGAAGGTGCTGCGCTCAACACCACGAACTTGCTTGCCATACATATTTTTCATCTTCATGACGCCAAAGATCTGACAAAGTTTTTCTTCTGTATCGGCTACCAACTCAAAAGGGAGCTCTAATTTGCTGCGGAAGTTATCGTGCGATTTGAGGCTATCTCGGGAAACTCCTACCACCAGAGTATTGGCTTTAGTAAATGCCTCAATGTTGTCTCTAAACTCACCAGATTCGGCAGTGCATCCTGGTGTCATATCTTTTGGGTAGAAATAGAGAACCAGCTTTTTACCTTTCGCGGACGTTGGTGAAAACGTTAATCCAGATGTTGCTGGGATTGCGCACTGTGGCATAGGTTGACCAATGGCTACTGTCATGATGATCTTTCGTTAGTTGATTGTCTCTAGGTTCTAATTGCTTTGAATAATTAAATCACCGCTGCGATTGGGTATTTCCCCCCAAGTCAGTGGCAGTACCGCTATTTTATCGAGTTGCTTGGTAGCTTCCCAGGATTTGTGGAGTTCGCCCATCGTGACGAGGTTGTGACCTTGATTTAGCCATCCAGCTAATAGCTGCTCAAATGCTGGCAACAGTTTTTGGCCTTCTAATTCGGCATGTAAGGTGAAGACTTGGTCATTTGGATTGCTTTGAGTGATTTGCAGGAGTTTCTTAACGGCACCAAACTCATCTGCGCCATCAATGCCAATTAACTCATCAAAGGTAGGGAGCGTTGTTGGGTATTGTACGTGCTTGGCTTTACCTGAAGATAAGGCAAGGCGATAGGGTATGAGATTGGGTTCAGCTCTGCCATCTGATGAGTAGGCGATACCCCATTGATCGAGTTGCTCAAAAGCAGCTTCATTCATTTGCCAACCAGCAGCTCCGTAAGTGACTGGTGTATGGCCAAAGATTTCTACAAAGCGATCCCAACTCTTTTGCATCATCGCTTTAGTCCACTGAGCATCTTGAGTGCGCACTGCATCTTGCCATGCAACGTGATCCCAAGTATGAATACCAGTTTCATGTCCAGCCTTATCAATCGCACGCATTTCCGCTGCTGCTTTTTTGCCGATGTCTGGCCCGGGGATGAGAACACCATAGAGTAAAGTCTTGATGCCATAGTGCTCCACCACAGAAGTGCGGCTAACTTTTTTCAGAAAGCCTGGACGAAAGACGCGCTTTAAGGCCCAGCCGGTATGGTCGGGACCTAGGCTAAATAAGAATGTAGCTTTAAGGCCAAAACGCTCTAGGGTACGAGCAAGATTGGGAACGCCTTCTTTAGTCCCGCGTAAGGTATCAACATCAACCTTGAGAGCTAGCTTAGCCATGTACCTTTGTATTTACTTTTACTTATTCTTTATCGACTAGATGACGCGCTTTTTCTACGTCTTCGCGATAGGCTTCAAAAATATTCTTGAGCGCATCAGACATCGTAGTGGTTGGCTTCCAACCTAATTCAGTCATCGTGTTATCGATTGCTGGAACGCGATTCTGAACGTCTTGATAGCCTTCACCGTAGTACGCGCCGGATGTCGTCTCAACAATTTTCACCTCATTCGCATTCTTTGCGTACTCAGGAATGCTGCGAGCAATTTCCAGCATCTGATTGGCTAGTTCACGAATAGAGTGATTGTTCTTTGGATTGCCAATGTTGTAGATCTTGCCGTTAGCAACACCATCTTTGTTATCAATGATGCGCATCAAAGCATCGATACCATCGTCAATATAAGTAAAGGCGCGTTTTTGCGCACCACCGTCAACAACATTGATAGGCTCTCCGCGAACAATGTGGCCTAAAAACTGCGTCACTACGCGGGAAGAACCTTCTTTTGGTGTGTAGATGCTATCCAAGCCAGGGCCAATCCAGTTAAATGGGCGAAAGAGGGTAAAGCGCAAGCCTTCCATGCCATAACCCCAAATCACACGATCCATTAACTGCTTGGAGCATGCGTAAATCCAGCGTGGCTTGTTGATAGGGCCATAAACCATATTTGATTTGGCTGGATCGAATTCGCTATCCTCGCACATTCCATACACTTCTGAAGTGGATGGAAATACCAAATGCTTTTTGTATTTCACGGCAGAGCGCACGATCGGTAAGTTGGCTTCGAAGTCAAGCTCAAATACTTTGAGCGGTTGCTGTACATAAGTTGCTGGTGTTGCAATCGCCACTAAAGGCAAGATAACGTCGCATTTTCGGATGTGATACTCAACCCATTCTTTATTGATGGTGATGTCACCCTCAAAGAAATGCATACGTGGATGATCGATTAAGTCACCAAGACGATCATTTTGCATATCCATACCATAGACATCCCAATCGGTTGTCTCGAGAATGCGCTTGGAAAGGTGGTGACCAATAAAACCATTAACACCAAGAATGAGTACTTTTTTCATCTTTACTGCCTCGTTTTAATCTAATTTATTTGCTTGCTGGAAACCATTCCAATACTTCGACTGCCTGACGGTCGCCACAAATGCCGAATACTCGATTATCAACCACTTGGATGCCACAAACCCCAAGATTCAGGTTCGCCGGAAACGACCCCCTTAGGCTGGTACGGGCCACAATCATGGTCTTGCCAGAATAGTCTGTAAATGCACCGGGATATGGGGGTGCAACGGCTCTAACAAGGTCATGGACCTGTTTTGCAGTCTGATCCCAATGAATTTGCCCGTCAGCCGGCTTTCGACCGCCAAAATAGCTGCCTTTTTGGAGTTCATTCGGTTGGCGGGGCACGATTCCCTTTAATAGGCTGGGTAAGACTTGGTCGATGACGTTGACGGCTGCATGACTTACTTTGCCAAATACATTGGTGGCGGTTTCATCAGGGCCAATGCCGACTGAAGCCTGTCCAACAATATCGCCTGCATCTGGTTTTGCTTCCATGATGTGCAAAGTAGCGCCAGTTTCGGTCTCGCCATGAAGAATGGCCCAATTCACTGGTGCACGCCCACGATATTTTGGAAGCAGCGAACCGTGCATATTAAGGGCGGCAATTTTGGCACATGCCAGAATCTGCTCGGGAATCATGAAGCGATAGTAAAAAGAAAAAATATAATCAGGCGCTAAGGATTGCAGCTTCGGAATTAAATCTACCAATTCATTTGCGCGTGGAGTGATGTAGGGAATATTTTTCTCGGAACACAACTTTGCTACGCTTCCGAACCACACATTCTCATTGGGATCATCTTGATGGGTAATAACTAGATCAACTTGTATGCCGGCATCGAGAAGTGCTTTCAGGCAATTAACGCCTACATCGTGATAAGCAAAGACGACTGCGTGCAATTATTTTTTCTCTAAAACGGTTTGTACAACATAGCGTGGACGCTTGCGAATTTGTTGGTAGATGCGGCCAATGTACTCACCTAAAAGACCAAGGCCAAACAGCATCACACCAATCAGGAAGAAGGTTAAAGCGAAGAGAGTGAAAACACCCTCTACCTCAGCACCCAGAACAAAGCGGCGCACTAGCAAATAGGCGAATAGGCTACCTGCAGCCAGTGAAAGCAGCATGCCGAGAATTGAGAAGATCTGCAACGGCATGATAGAAAAGCCGGTGACCAAATCAAAGTTCAGACGAATCAGTTGATACAGAGTGTACTTAGATTCTCCGGCAAAACGCTCTTCGTGTTTAACAAAAATTTCTACTGGGTTTGCAGAAAAAGTATATGCAAGTGCAGGGATGAATGTATTGCTTTCATCACATTGGCGAACTAGATCAACAATTCGACGGCTATAGCCGCGCAACATACAACCTTGATCAGTCATCGTGATGCGCGTAATGTTTTCACGCAAGCGATTCATGGCGCGTGAAGCAAATTTTCTAAAAAAGCTATCTTGACGATCGGCGCGAATAGTGCCGACATAATCATGCCCTTTTAATAATTGCTCAGTCAATGCATCAATTTCTTCTGGAGGATTTTGTAAGTCCGCATCTAAAGTGATGATGTATTCACCTTTGGCATATTCAAAGCCAGCCATGATGGCCATATGTTGACCAAAGTTGCTATGGAATAAAACAGCGCGAGTCACATCGGGACGCAATTCGACTTGCTTAGAAAGAATACCGGCCGAACGATCTTTGCTGCCATCGTTCACAAATATGATCTCGTAGTTGATCTTACGTTTAGCAGCCAGCGTATCTAATGCTGGGTAGAGTCGGTCAAATAGGGCTTGGAGACCATCTTCCTCGTTGTAAACGGGAATAACAATGCTGAGCGTTGGGTTGGCAACTAAATTTGCAGTCATGCTGCAATTTTGCCTGATTCTGTGGTCTTAGCCCAAGAACGTTAGTTTTTGCGGTATTTCAGCAAGATTCCGACTAAAGCCCTGGCTATACGGCCAATATTTTCATCTGTCATGGCAGGAAATAAGGGTAAGGTCAGTATGGAATGGCCAACGCGCTCGGCAATTGGCGTATCCGACGTTTTATACCCCTGGTTTTTGTAGAGCGTAAAACCAGTAATAGCTGGGTAATGAACGCCTGTGCCAATACCAAGATCTTTTAGCTCAGTCATGACGTGGGCGCGATCGGTATTTAATTGCTCAAGCGGTAAAACAACTTGGAACATATGCCAGTTGCTATCAGTAAAGTTTTCTACTGGCAGTTCTAGTTTCAAATGCTCTAAGCCAGCAGTTTTTAATTCTGCACGAATGACTTCAAAGTATTGCCGTGCAAGTGCAGTACGGCGAGCTTGGTAGGCAGGTAGATGTTTGAGTTGTTGTAAGCCGATTACGGCATTGATGTCGGTTAAGTTATCCTTCCCGCCCAATACATCGACATCCATACCGTCCATACCCTGACGGGTTAATCCTTGAAGGCGAAATTTCTCAGCAAGTTTTGCTTCATCTTGATTGTTTAGAACAAGGCAGCCACCCTCAACAGTAGTCAGATTTTTGTTGGCCTGAAAACTAAAGCTCACTAAGTCGCCAAAGCTACCAATCTTTTTTCCTTTCCAATGTGATCCAAAGGCTTGTGCGGCATCTTCAATCACACGAAGGTTGTATTGCTCTGCCAGCTCATAAAGTTGATCCATGTTGACTGGTAATCCTGCCAAATAGACTGGCATGATCGCACGCGTTCTGGATGTAATGGCAGCCGCTACTTTATTAAGATCAATATTGCGCGTTACTGGATCGACATCAATAAAAATTGGTTTTGCGCCAACACTCAAAATGACATTAGAGGTTGCTACCCATGAGATAGGTGTAGTGATCACTTCGTCACCTATGCCAATACCTGCTACTTGTAAGGCGATCTTCATCGTTGCGGTGCCGTTGGCAAAACAGCGCACAGGGCGACCGCCAAAGTATTCACAAAGAGTTGCTTCAAATTCTGCCAACTTAGGGCCTGACGTCACCCAGCCAGAGCGCAATATTTCTGAAACAGCATCAATCGTTTCTTGATTGAAGTTGGGGCGCGTAAAGGGAATAAATGGTTGGCTTGAGCTTGACATGATGTCTTATATTACTTCACTGCGTTACTGCGTCAAGTTCGATGCATCTGGATGCTTCACGATGACTCTACGAGAGTCTCGATCGACTTCCACCATAGGAAAATTTTGAGCCTGAAGGGCATCAAATTGTTCTGGAACCATGATGGCATAAGCTGACTGATCTTCTTTCCAGCGAATAATGAATGCTTCGAGGGTTGGCATCCATAAATTTGGCTCTTGATTGACGCCAAATTCGAGTTCGTCAGGGGATTCCACCATGATCATCGTTCTGCCTAAATAGAACGGCACTGTGTGATCTAGAAGTCGTACTGAGTAGAAATTAATTTTTTCAGGAATAGATCCCTTCACTCTTTCTACGAGATCAATTCCAGAAACAGCCCTTCCTAAAGTCTCATGACCGGTTCCGGCAATAATGGCGCAGAGGAAAAATCCACAAGCAAAACTGACAATACTTTGAATACCATTACGTTTGCTTTGCCATACTGCAAAGGTGCTAAAGCCGACTAATGAAACTAATGCGGCGATAACCCAATAGGTGTATTGCGCATAGACCTCAATCTCATCAGGCCTTGCTTGTTTACCAATGGCATCTAGGAAGAAGAAGCCAATACATCCAAGCAGTGCAAATCCAAGAGCTTGTAATTTCCAAGGTAAAGCCATTGTGTTGGTATGGCTGAGTAATCGATCTAATCGACTACCAATGATTAGTGCGAGCGCTGGGAAAACAGGGATGATATAGCCGGGCAATTTTGATTGCGATACGCTAAAGAATGCAAAGATCACTACAAACCAACATACCAATAACCAAGCTGGTGAGAACTCACGACGACGCTCACTCCATGCTTGCGCAATGGCTCCGGGTATTTGCAGAACCCATGGGAGGATGCCGATGAATAAAAGCGGAACAAAGTAATAAATGGGGCCTGTTCTACTGTGAGCATCTTCTGTAAAACGTTGCAAGTGCTCATGGATAAAGAAGAACTCTAAGAACTCGGGATTACGTTGCGCAACCAAAATAAACCAGGGCGCCGTGATGACTAAGAACAGAATGCTGCCACTAAATAAACGCAAGCGAGCCCAAATTTTCCAATCCCACGTGCTGATGGAGTACGCAATGAAAACCATTGCTGGGATGGCAGCGCCGATGACGCCCTTGGATAAAGTTGCGAGTGCCATAAATATCCAACAGGCCCACATCCAATTGCGAAAGCTATTTTTGTTATGAGAAGTTTGTGCAAGTAGTAGGCTACATAGCGCTGCAACTAAAAAAGAAGACAGACCCATGTCAAGTGAATTGAAGTGACCACTAATAATCCACATCGGACTCGAGGCCAATACAACTGCTGCTAACCATCCGGCTCTGGCGTTAAAAATTCTCGCACCAGTAAAGCCAACCAGAAGAATGGTTAGAAAGCCAGTTAATGCTGTCCAAAGTCTTGCTTGCCAATCACCAATACCAAACACTTGAAAAGCTGCTGCAGTTGCCCATGCTTGTAGGGGCGGCTTTTCAAAATATTTGTAGCCGTTATAGCGCGGTGTGACCCAATCACCGGTGACCAACATTTCTCGGGCGATTTCTGCGTAGCGCCCCTCATCAGATGGAATGAGGTGGCGGTAATTAAGGGTTCCAAACCATAACAAGCCATAAATGATGACCAACAGGAGAATCTTGCCCGGATGAAGAGCCGAAGATTGCCTGATTTGGCCAAATTGCATTAAACCGGCTCCATAATCAGTGCCAACAGGACTTGACGTCCTTCACCTACCAAGATGTTGTAAGTACGGCAGGCGGCTTGAGAATCCATGATTTCGAAGCCGATTTTGGCCTCAATGAGAGCTTTCAGTAGTTCTGGTTTGGGAAATCTTTGGCGGCTACCGGTCCCAATAAGGATTAATTCTGGTTTTAAATCAACCATTTGGGCGAAATGGTCGGTTGCTAAGTCTTCAAAAGACCGAACAGGCCAATCAGTGATTGCGCCATCTGAGCTCAGTAGCACTGCGTGGGCGTAAGGAGTCTTATTGATCTCTACATAGCCATCGCCATAGCCAGTGATCGTATTCGCTCCGGAGTGGGGGTCAGATTGCAGCTTCAAGTGGACTCTCTGTCATAATTATGTTGATTATAGCTAGCTGTTTTTTCTAAGATTTCAAGAACTTACCTTTAAATTTATTGTGAAACCGATCCGAAAGTCCCAAAAGCTCGATAACGTCTGTTATGACATACGTGGGCCCGTGCTCGAGCTCGCTCAGCGCATGGAGGAAGAGGGTCACAAAATCATCAAATTAAACATCGGAAACGTAGGGGTTTTCGGTTTTGATCCACCTGAAGAGATTCAGTTGGACATGATCCGCAATTTAAGCAATGCCTCAGCCTACTCCGACTCCAAAGGAATCTTTGCAGCGCGTAAAGCCATCATGCAGTATTGCCAGGAAAAAGGCATCCAAGGTGTGACCTTGGATGATGTTTATACAGGAAATGGCGTTTCTGAGCTCATCGTTCTTTCAATGAATGCTTTGTTAAATGATGGTGATGAAGTTTTAGTTCCGACGCCTGATTACCCTTTGTGGACAGCGGCAGTCAGTTTATCTAGTGGCACCCCTGTTCATTATCTTTGTGATGAATCTAAAGATTGGGCGCCAGACTTAAACGATCTTCGTAAAAAAATTACTCCTCGCACTAAAGCAATTGTGGTGATTAATCCGAATAATCCTACTGGCGCAATTTACTCAAAAGAAGTTTTGCTTGAGTTGACGCAAATTGCTCGTGAACATGGTTTGATTTTGTTTGCCGATGAAATCTACGACAAAATGTTGTATGACGGCGAGAAGCACATTTCATTAGCCTCTTTGTCTAGTGATGTAGTCATTATTACTTTTAATGGCCTTTCCAAGAATTACCGTTCTTGCGGCTACCGCGCAGGCTGGATGGTGGTTTCAGGCGATAAAGAAATGGTTCGTGACTACATTGAAGGCTTGAATATGCTGGCCTCGATGCGCCTGTGTGCAAACGTTCCAGGTCAGTATGCAATCCAAACTGCTCTTGGTGGCTATCAAAGTATTAATGATTTGGTAGGCGAGGGTGGTCGTCTTGCAAAGCAACGTGATTTGGCTTGGAAACTTATCACTGAAATTCCTGGTGTTTCTTGCGTCAAACCAAAGTCAGCTTTGTATTTATTTCCTAGGCTAGACCCAGAAGTTTACCCAATTGAAGATGATCAACAGTTTGTTGCTGATCTATTAAAGGAAGAAAAAGTATTGTTAGTGCAGGGCTCTGGCTTTAACTGGGGTCAGCCTGATCACTTCCGTGTAGTGTTCTTGCCTCATGAGGATGTGTTGAAGGAGGCGATTAGTCGCCTTGCACGTTTTCTGGAGCGTTATCGTAATAAGCACAGCCGTAAGGCTTCTTCAACTGCAGCAAAGGCATCATGAAACCGATTCAAGTAGGTCTACTAGGTATTGGCACTGTTGGTGGTGGCGTATTTACTGTTCTCGAACGCAACCAGGATGAGATTACTCGTCGTGCTGGACGTGGCATTCGCATTCATACGGTTGCTGACCTTAATGTAGAGCGTGCCAAAGAATTGGTTAAGGATCGCGCGCAAATAGTGAGCGATGCTCGTGCCGCCATCAACAACCCTGAAATCGATGTTGTAGTCGAATTGATTGGTGGTTACGGCATTGCTAAAGACTTGGTTCTTGAAGCGATTTCAGCTGGCAAGCATGTGGTCACAGCAAATAAGGCGCTCATCGCCGTGCATGGCAATGAGATATTTAAGGCTGCGCATGCTCAAGGGGTAATGGTTGCATTTGAAGCCGCAGTAGCTGGCGGCATTCCAATCATTAAGGCCTTGCGCGAAGGTTTAACTGCTAACCGCATTGAATGGATTGCCGGCATTATCAATGGCACAACAAATTTCATCTTGTCAGAGATGCGTGACAAAGGTTTAGATTTTGATACCGTGTTGAAAGAGGCTCAACGCCTAGGTTACGCAGAAGCTGATCCTACTTTTGACATTGAAGGTGTTGATGCCGCTCATAAAGCAACCATCATGAGTGCGATTGCGTTTGGTATTCCTATGCAATTTGAAAAAGCGCACGTTGAAGGCATTACTAAATTAGATGCGATTGATATTAAATATGCTGAGCAATTGGGTTACCGCATTAAGTTACTTGGTATTGCGAAGAAAACTTCTACAGGCGTTGAGTTACGTGTACATCCAACGCTAATCCCTTCTAAGCGTTTAATTGCAAACGTGGAAGGCGCCATGAATGCCGTGCAGGTATTTGGTGACGCTGTCGGCACTACCTTGTATTACGGCAAAGGTGCTGGTTCTGAGCCTACAGCTTCAGCCGTCATAGCAGACTTAGTGGATATCGCCCGTTTATTGAGTGCGGATGCTGAGCATCGCGTTCCTTATTTGGCTTTCCAGCCAGGAGCAGTTCAAAACACTCCAGTATTGCCAATCGGTGAGATTACTACTAGCTACTATCTGCGCTTACGTGTTGCCGATCAGGCGGGTGTATTGGCGGATATCACTCGTATTCTGGCTTCGCATGGTGTTTCTATTGATGCACTCTTACAAAAAGAGGCTGATGAGGGCGAGAGTCAAACTGATTTAGTAGCTTTGACTCACGAAACCAAAGAGAAGAACATGCTTGCCGCAATTAAAGAGATACAAGATCTGAAGACTGTTGCTGGCAAAGTAGTGAAGATCCGTTTAGAAAATCTGTCTTAAGTAAAACTTAGCAAAATAAATGCGTTACCAATCTACTCGTGGCAATAGCCCACAACAATCCTTTTTAGAAATTTTGTTGGGTGGATTGGCGCCTGATGGCGGCTTATATTTGCCTACGCAGTACCCCAAGGTGACTGCAGCGCAATTAGATTCCTGGCGTGGTTTGCCATATGCTGATTTAGCGTATGAGGTGTTGAGTTTGTATTGCGACGATATTCCTGAGTCTGATTTGCGCGCACTCTTGCGTAAAACGTACACCGAACAGGTTTACTGCAATGGGCGCTCTCAAGATAATGCAAAAGACATTACGCCGATCCATTGGTTGGGTGAAGAGCATGGCACCCGTATTGGCCTATTGAGCCTCTCAAATGGCCCAACTTTGGCCTTCAAGGATATGGCGATGCAGTTGCTGGGCAATCTGTTTGAATACGCCTTAAAGAAAAAAGGTCAGCAGCTGAATATTTTGGGTGCGACTTCTGGTGATACTGGTAGTGCTGCTGAATATGCGATGCGTGGCAAAGAAGGCGTAAAAGTATTTATGCTTTCACCACGCGGCAAGATGAGCGCCTTCCAGTCTGCACAAATGTACTCCTTGCAAGATCCTAATATTTTTAACTTGGCAGTAGCTGGCGTTTTTGATGACTGCCAAGATATTGTTAAGGCGGTAAGCAATGATCACGCTTTCAAGGCGAATAATAAAATTGGTACTGTTAACTCTATTAACTGGGGTCGTGTGGTAGCTCAGGTGGTCTATTATTTCCAGGGCTACCTATTAGCAACTAAGTCTAGTAATGAGAAAGTCTCATTCACTGTTCCTTCAGGTAACTTTGGCAACATCTGCGCAGGCCATATTGCTCGCATGATGGGTTTGCCTATCGAGCATTTGATTGCCGCAACAAACGAAAATGATGTGCTCGATGAGTTCTTCCGCACGGGGGTCTATCGTGCTCGCAAATCTGCAGAAACACTACATACCTCTAGCCCATCCATGGATATTTCTAAAGCGAGTAACTTTGAGCGCTTTGTTTTTGATTTCATGGGTCAGGATGGCAAAGCTACTGCAGCGATGTTTAAGCAGGTTGATGAAGCGGGTGGTTTTGACATCTCGAAAGATGCGGTCTTTGAAGAACTGGGTAAGTACGGCTTCCAATCGGGTCGTAGTACCCATGAGAATCGCCTAGAGACTATTCGTGACATAGATAAACGCTATGACGTGATGATTGATACTCACACTGCCGATGGTGTGAAAGTGGCTCGTGAGCATTTGCAAGCTGGTATTCCGATGATTGTTTTAGAAACGGCTTTACCAATTAAGTTTGAAGAAACTATTGAAGTGGCTTTAGGCCGTCCTGCTGAATGCCCGCCAGCTTTTAAAGACATCAAATCTAAGCCACAGCGAGTTGAAAATATTGATGCAGATGTTACCCAAGTTAAAAACTTTATTACTACCCATCTTAATTAAATACACAAAGCGCTATGACTAAGCCTCCGATGTTGACCGCTCAGCAGGCTTTAGATCACTTGCTTTCTCACGCGAAGCCTGTGGTTGAATGTGAAAAGATTGCCATGCAAGCTACCCTAGGTCGTGTACTTGCAGAGAATGTTGATAGCCTAGTTGATGTTCCGCCGCTCGATAACACTTCGATGGATGGTTATGCAGTGCGTACTGCTGATACCCAAGTAACTGGAAGAGTTCTAAGAATTGCTCAACGCATTCCAGCGGGATCGATTGGCACAACTTTAGAGCCTGGTACGGCCGCCAGAATTTTTACTGGCGCCCCTGTACCCCCAGGGGCAGATGCGGTTGTGATGCAGGAGGATTGCGCCATTCCTGATGGTTCTACTGATCAAGTTCAAGTCAATATTGCTCCCGCCTCAGGTCAGTGGATTCGCCGTAGAGGTGAGGATTTAACTACAGGTAAAACTTGTTTAGCTGCAGGTACATTTTTGCGACCACAAGAGTTAGGTGTTGCTGCCTCAGCTGGTCTGACGCATTTAAATGTGAAGCGTCGCGTTCGGGTGGCAGCATTCTTTACTGGTGATGAATTAGCGCTCCCGGGCGAGCCCTTAAAGCCAGGCGGTATTTACAACTCTAATCGTGACACCTTATTGGCCTGCCTCAAATCCTTAGGATGCGATGCAACGGATTTAGGTATAGTTCCCGATCGCTTGGATGCAACACGAGAAGCGCTGCGCAAAGCAAGTAAAGATCACGACTTGATCATCACCTCTGGCGGTGTATCAGTTGGCGAAGAAGATCACATCAAGCCAGCTGTGACGGCTGAAGGTAGATTGGATCTATGGCAAATTGCTATTAAGCCTGGTAAGCCATTAGCATTTGGTGCGGTACGTAAATCAGACGAACCCAAGGATGGCGAAGCATGGTTTATCGGTTTACCTGGAAACCCTGTATCTAGTTTTGTAACCTTCTTATTATTCGTTCGGCCATTTATTTTGAAGTTGCAGGGTCGCGAAGCTAAGAGTCCGCAATCCTATTTGATGCGTGCAGATTTTGATTGGTTAAAAGCGGATCGTCGTAATGAATTCTTGCGCGTTAAGTTGAATAACAACGACGGTTTAGATTTATTCCCTAACCAAAGCTCTGGCGTTCTCACTAGCGCTTCTTGGGGCGATGGTTTAGTCGATTGCCCGCCAAACCAGCCAATTAAAGCTGGCGATCTGGTGAAGTACATTCCTTTTGATGCGCTTCTCAAATAATCGGTTTACGATTAACTCATGAAACTCGAATTACGATTCTTTGCCTCATTGCGTGAAGCGCTTGGCGTCTCGCAAGAGAGTGTCACCATTCCTGCAGCAGTAAAAACGATTGCTGATCTAAGATTGCATTTAATCGGACGCGGTAATCCTTGGTCTGAAGTCTTGGCTGAAGGTAAGGTATTACGCTGCGCTTTGAACCAGCATATGGTTGATACGAGCACTCCACTGCAAGATGGTGCTGAAGTGGCTTTCTTTCCGCCGGTGACTGGAGGCTGATATGCCAATCGCAATCCAAGAGAGTGATTTTGATGTCAGTGCTGAAATAGCAACACTCCGCAAAGGTGATCCACGGGTTGGTGCAGTGGTTACTTTCTTGGGCACTGTTCGCGATATGAATGACGGCAGCCAAGTAAAGGGTATGACACTTGAGCACTACCCCGGTATGACCGAAAAGTCCCTGCAAGAAATTCTGGATCAAGCCAAGGCACGTTGGGATATCTATCAAACACTAGTCATACATCGAGTGGGGCCTCTTTTACCCGAGGATCAAATTGTTCTTGTTGCGGTAACCAGTGCTCACAGGGGCGAAGCTTTTGCTGCCTGTGAATTCATCATGGACTATCTCAAGACGGCCGCGCCGTTTTGGAAAAAAGAAGATACTCCCGAGGGTGCACGCTGGGTAGATGCTCGCGTTACCGATGAGACTGCAATGGCTCGTTGGGAAAAGAAGTAATCTGAGCGACCACTTTATTTCAAATTAAAAAAAGCCAGTTTTTCTGATCTCGGTAGACTCTTTAGTCGGGCCTCTGCTTTTGAAGCCTCAGATCGATTCGGGTGCCCTTGGGTGGCCAAAAGGATTACAGGTCTGCGAGATCGCGTATAGCGCGCTCCTTGCCCTGAATTATGGGCATCTAGCCGATGTTCTAGGCGGTTGGTGATGCCGGCATAGTAAGTGCCGTCAGCGCATTCCAGTAAGTAAACAATCCAGGTCAAAATCTGTATAAATTCGCTTAAAAAGGGGGTGTAAAAACCTTGAAATCTGTCATATTGCCCTTATATTCTATAGATAGATATCTGGAGTGCAAAAATGAGAATAGATAAATTAACAACCAAATTTCAAGAGGCTTTAAGTGAGGCTCAAAGCATCGCTTTAGCTAAAGACAATCAATATATTGAGCCAGCCCATTTATTGATGGCTATGTTGCGTGATTCTGATGGTAGCGCAAAAAGTTTATTAACTCGCGCAGGCGTCAATGTTCCGGGTTTAGAAAAAGGCGTAGAAAAGATCATTAGCAATTTCCCTGAAGTTCAGGGAACTAGTGGCGAAGTACAAGTTGGTCGCGATTTAAGTAATTGGCTGAACTTATGTGAAAAAGAGGCCAATAAACGTAATGACCAATTCATTGCTGGTGAATTATTTTTGCTGGTAGTAGCGGATGATAAGGGCGAGCTTGGAAAAGTAGCTCGTGAGAACGGGTTAAATCGTAAATCGTTAGAGGCGGCTATTGATTTAGTGCGCGGAGGAGAGTCGGTGAATAGTGCAGATGCTGAAGGCCAACGTGAAGCCTTAAAGAAATACACGGTCGATTTAACTGAACGTGCTCGCATGGGTAAGTTAGATCCGGTTATTGGTCGTGATGATGAGATTCGTCGCACCATTCAGATTTTGCAACGTCGCGGCAAGAATAATCCTGTTCTTATTGGTGAGCCTGGTGTGGGCAAGACCGCTATTGTTGAGGGCTTAGCGCAGCGTATCGTTAATGGCGAAGTGCCTGAGACGCTGAAGAACAAACGTGTCTTGGTGTTAGACATGGCTTTGCTATTGGCTGGCGCCAAGTACCGCGGTGAATTCGAAGAGCGTTTGAAGGCCGTGCTTAGCGATGTTGCTAAGGATGAGGGTCAAACCATTATCTTTATTGATGAAATTCATACGATGGTCGGTGCCGGTAAAGGCGATGGTGCAATGGATGCTGGCAATATGCTTAAGCCTGCTTTGGCTCGCGGCGAATTGCATTGCATAGGCGCAACGACACTGGACGAGTATCGTAAATACATTGAAAAGGATCCAGCGCTTGAGCGTCGCTTCCAAAAAGTTATGGTGGAAGAGCCAAGTGTTGAAGCTACTATTGCTATTTTGCGTGGCTTGCAAGAGCGCTATGAACTTCATCATGGTATTGAAATTACCGATCCAGCAATCGTAGCTGCTGCTGAGTTATCACATCGCTACATTACCGATCGCTTCTTGCCAGATAAGGCTATTGATCTGATTGATGAGGCTGGTTCACGTATTCGGATGGAGATTGACTCCAAGCCCGAGGTAATGGATAAGCTCGAGCGTCGTCTAATTCAATTGAAGATTGAGCGTGAAGCAGTTAAAAAAGAGAAAGATGAAGCATCGCAAAAGCGTCTAAGCTTGATTGAGGAAGAAATTAAGCGTCTTGGTGCTGAATATGCTGACTTAGAAGAAATCTGGAAAGCGGAGAAGGGCGCCGTACTTGGCGCTGCCAATCTTAAGGAAGAGATTGAAAAAGTTAAGGCTGATATCGCAAAATTGCAACGCGATGGTAAGTTGGAGCAGGTTGCCGAGCTGCAATATGGCAAGCTACCTGAGCTAGAGGCCAAACTCAAATCAGCTGCTGCTGCCGAGGCTAAGGGCGATAAAGATGGCGTCGTAAAGAACAAATTGCTGCGCACTCAAGTTGGCGCTGAAGAAATCGCGGAAGTGGTGTCTCGTGCAACCGGTATTCCAGTATCGAAGATGATGCAAGGTGAGCGCGACAAGTTACTTAAGATGGAAGAGCTTTTGCATAAGCGTGTTGTTGGTCAGGAAGAGGCTATTACTGCGGTGTCCGATGCTATCCGCCGTTCCCGTGCTGGCTTGGCAGAAGAGAATCGCCCTTATGGTTCATTCTTATTCTTGGGACCTACTGGTGTTGGTAAGACTGAGCTCTGTAAAGCGCTTGCTGGCTTCTTGTTTGATAGTGAAGATCATCTCATTCGTATTGATATGAGTGAGTTTATGGAGAAGCATAGCGTTGCTCGTTTGATTGGCGCGCCTCCAGGCTATGTTGGCTATGAAGAAGGTGGCTACTTAACCGAACAAGTACGTCGTCATCCTTATAGCGTTATTTTGTTTGATGAAATCGAGAAAGCGCATCCAGATGTCTTTAATGTTCTATTACAAGTGCTCGATGATGGTCGCTTGACAGACGGTCAAGGACGCACAGTTGACTTTAAAAACACTGTGATCGTTATGACAAGCAATATTGGTTCACATTTGATTCAGTCGATGACTGATAAGAAGCAATCTGAGATTAAAGAAGCGGTATTTGAGGAGCTCAAAAATCACTTCCGCCCAGAGTTTTTGAATCGTATCGATGAAATAGTGGTCTTCCATGGTCTTGATAAGGGCAATATCGCAAATATTGCGAAAGTCTTGCTTAAAAACTTGTCCGACCGCTTGGCAAAAGTCGATATGCAGCTCGAGGTTAGTGATGCAGCCTTGAGTAAGATTGCTGAAGTAGGTTTTGATCCAATCTTTGGTGCAAGGCCTCTCAAGCGAGCCATTCAGCAGCATATTGAGAACCCAGTCTCTAAGATGATTTTGGAAGGAAAATTTGGTCCTAAGGATGTTGTGCCAGTAGATGTTGATAAAGCAGGCGACTTTAGCTTTAGCCGCCAAGTTCACTAGTCATTAAACGTCGTTCTGCAGGAATATTCCTGCGCCAGTAAACTCGGTACATGACTGTTGCGCTCAATGGGCGCGCCAGTGATGTCCGGGTTATTGGTCTCATTAGCCTGGCTCACGGCAGCTCCCATTTCTTTCATTTGGTACTTCCTCCCATGTTCCCATGGCTGATGGATGCTTTTGCCTTGAGTTATGCAGAACTCGGCTTACTCATGTCGGTATTTTTTGTGGTGTCTTGTATTGCTCAGGCCACTTCAGGATTTTTGGTGGATCGCATTGGTGCGAGACCAGTATTATTCGGCGGGATTGGATTGCTAATACTTGCAGCTATCATCTATTCACAAAGCAATGGTTATGCCATGCTTTTATTGGGTGCAGTAATTGCTGGGTGCGGTAATGGAATTTTTCATCCGGTCGATTACACGCTCATTAATCACAAGGTCTCACCACCTAATCTTCCTTATGCGTATTCAATGCATGGAGTAACGGGATATTTAGGATGGGCTGCAGCACCAGCCTTTATGGTTGCCATTGCCCAACTGAGCGATTGGCGCATTGCCTTCTTAGCAGCAGCCGTGCTAGAAGCCTGTATTTTGGGGGTCCTGTGGCTGAATAAAAAATATCTGCTTGATGATGTTAAAGAGCGTCATGAGCAAAGTCACGCAAGCACTCAAGCTAGCAATCCTGGAGTTGCTCCAGAAAGTGCTTTTGCATTTTTAAAGCTTGCTGCTGTTTGGTTGTGTTGGATATTCTTTTTCTTTAGCATGGCATCTACTTCGAGTTTGCAATCATTTGCTCCGAGCGCGCTCTTTAATATTTATCAAATACCTATAGATGTGGGAAGTTATTACATCACCTTACTTGCTCTTGGTAGTGTTGGTGGCGTTTTATTTGGTGGCTATCTTGCGGCGAAATTAAAAACGCCAGAACGTATTGTGAGTTTTTGTTTGTCTATTACGATTGCGATGTCCCTCTTGTTGGCAACAGGCTTGGCTTCAATTCAAATCATTCCGTTCATATTTGTCGGAATAGGGTTTGGGTATGGTGTTGTTGCACCATCACGAGATTTATTGGTTAAAGCGGCAACACCTAAGGGTGTTTCGGGTCGGGTCTATGGAATTGTTTATTCGGGTATAGATTTGGGCGCTGCAGTTGGTCCATTTATCTTTGGTTTCTTTATGGATGCCGGCCTGCCAAAAGCACTGTTCTTGGGGATTGCCTTGTTCCAGTTGATGATTATTCCAACGGTTTTTAGAGTATCTTCAAGCGCCTCTCCTAAGTCCGCATAAAACACTCTCCATATTTTCATAATATGAAATGTCATTACACTGCGTAAAATGCAGTGCAACATAAGTAGTCCCATTGCATTCCAAAGAGTGGATATTGATTCCACATTACAAAAAATATACTGTAAGTTATTGAATATAAATAACTAAATATTTTTATAAATTTTTGAAATTTCCCTTGCTTGCTTTTTTGAACTGTCTAAACTCTTATATAAGACATAAGACTTAAACCAGTCTTAAGGGTTCTCAAATTTTGAAGTACTTGTTTAACTTAGGGAGAAAAACATGGCAGATCGCAAAGCAGAAATCGCAGCATTACAAAAAGACTGGGATACCAATCCACGCTGGAAAGGTATTACGCGTGGCTATACAGCTGAAGACGTTGTACGTCTTCGTGGCTCATTGAAGATTGAGCATACATTGGCTAAGCATGGTGCAGAGCGTCTTTGGGAATTAGTAAACAACGAAGCATACGTTAACTGTTTAGGTGCTTTGACTGGTGGTCAAGCAATGCAACAAGTTAAAGCTGGCGTACAGGCAATTTATTTGTCAGGCTGGCAAGTTGCGGCTGATGGTAACTCATATGCCGCTATGTATCCTGACCAATCTTTGTATCCAGTAGATTCAGTACCTAAGATGGTTGAACGTATCAACAACTCTTTCCAACGTGCCGACGAAATTCAGACTGCAAAAGGCATCAATAAGGGTGACGCTGGATATATTGAATATTTCGCGCCAATCGTTGCGGATGCTGAAGCAGGTTTCGGTGGCGTATTGAATGCATTTGAATTGAGCAAGGCATTGATCAAGCAAGGTGCTGCTGGCGTTCACTTCGAAGACCAACTATCTTCCGTTAAGAAGTGCGGTCACTTAGGTGGCAAAGTATTGCTACCAACTGCAGAATCCGTACAGAAGTTGATCTCTGCTCGTTTGGCTGCCGACGTAATGGGTGTATCAACCATCATCTTGGCTCGTACCGATGCTGAAGCTGCTGACTTGTTGACATCTGACTATGATGCAAATGACAAGCCATTCTTGACGGGTGAGCGCACACCAGAAGGTTTCTACAAAACACGTAAAGGTTTGGATCAAGCGATCTCGCGTGGCTTGGCATATGCCGCTTACGCCGATATGGTTTGGTGTGAAACTGGTACGCCTGACCTTGATTTTGCTCGTCAGTTTGCTGAAGCAATTCGTGCGAAGTTCCCAGGTAAGATGCTGGCTTACAACTGCTCACCATCTTTCAACTGGAAGAAAAACTTGGATGATGCAACCATTGCTAAATTCCAACGTGAATTAGGCGCAATGGGTTACAAGTATCAGTTCATCACATTGGCTGGTATCCACTCTATGTGGTACAACATGTTCGATTTAGCTCAAGACTACATGCAGCGTGGTATGACTGCATACATCGAGAAAGTACAAGAGCCAGAATTTGCTGCTCGTGATCGTGGTTACACATTCGTTTCACATCAGCAGGAAGTTGGTACTGGTTACTTCGACGATGTAACTACCGTTATTCAAGGTGGTAAGTCCTCTGTAACAGCATTGACTGGTTCTACTGAAGAAGAGCAGTTCCATTAAGAATCCCTAAGTAGTACGTAGTAAGCAGTAGTACAAATGCTGCCGCGGCACCTAAATAACCCCATAAGGGTGACTTAGGTGCCGTTTTCGTTTACATTCTTCTCATGACAAATTGCGTACTCTGTAAAGACAAGCTCAAGCCCGAAGAAGGTCAACTCATTTGGCGTGGCGATGACTGTCGCATCATTCTTGTTCATGACCCAGATCTGCCTGGTTTTTGTAGAGTCATCTGGAATCGTCATTTTTCCGAGATGACCGACCTGTCATATGGTGAGCGTGAACACCTGATGACCTTGGTTTTTGCGGTGGAATCTGCTGTACGACGAATCATGCATCCAGATAAGGTCAATATTGCTGCTCTAGGAAATATGGTTCCCCACATCCACTGGCATGTGATTCCGCGATTTAAGAATGATGCTTTCTTTCCGGGGTCTACTTGGTCGAACAAGTTGCGCGAAACATCCGAATCAGTTTTGGTAGAGAGAAGGCGTCAAGCAGCAGCGCTACCATTAGCAATTCGAGAAGAAATTTCTCAATTGAATTAGTATTGACAGACTCCTAAGAGGGTTGCAGTTTTAAAAATAAAAAAATTGGAGACTTGAGTGATTCAAAAAATAATGCCCAATGTCACGGATGCTTTACGTGACATTTCTGATGGCTCAACCATATTGATATCAGGATTTGGTGGCGCCGGCTTACCAGTATTTCTTTTGGATGCTTTGCTTGAGCAGGGTGCAAAGGACTTAACGCTAGTTAGTAATAATGCGGGCAATCAAGGCGTAGGAATTGCTAAATTGGTTGCCGGTGGCAGAGTGAGAAAAATGATCTGTTCATTTCCAAGGCAGCCTGAGTCTGGCGCATTCGATGAGCTATATCGTCAGGGAAAAATTGAATTAGAGCTAGTTCCACAAGGCACATTAGCAGAGCGCGTTAGAGCTGGCGGTGCTGGAATCGGCGGGTTTTTTACCCCCACGGGATTTGGTACAGACTTGGCGCAGGGTAAGGAGTGCCGAGAAATTGATGGCATTAATTATGTTTTCGAGAAAGCTATTAAGGCAGACTATGCATTAATTAAAGCTGATAAAGGCGATCGCTGGGGCAATCTGGTTTATCACGGTACTGGTAGAAATTTCGGGCCCATTATGGCTACGGCAGCACGTTGTACGATTGCTCAAGTTCATGAAGTGGTAGAGCTAGGGCAATTGGATCCCGAAAGTATTGTCACCCCCGGTATATTTGTAAAACGAGTGGTTTTAGCTGGAAAGAAATCATGATTAATTTAGCTAACCTTCGCAAACGCACGGCTGCAGAAATTGCTCAGAGGATTGTTCAAGATATTCCAGATGGCGCACATGTCAATCTAGGAATTGGTCAGCCAATGACTATTTCAAATTACTTGCCGCCCGATCGAGAGATTTTGCTTCATAGTGAAAATGGCCTATTAGGAATGGGCCCATTGGCAAAAGGCGATGAAATTGACCATGAAATTGTCAACGCTGGCAAGCAACCGGTAACGATGTTGCCTGGCGCATCTATCTTTCATCATGCCGACTCTTTTGCGATGATTCGCGGAGGGCATATTGATATTTGTGTATTGGGAGCATTTCAGGTATCCACAAAAGGTGATATCGCCAACTGGCGCACCAGCGACCCCAGTGCAATACCGGCGGTAGGCGGTGCAATGGATCTGGCTTTGGGAGCCAAGAAATTATTTGTCATGATGGAGCACCTCACCAAATCCGGTAAATCGAAAATTGTTTCAGAGTGTACGTACCCATTAACTGCGTTAGCGGCCGTTGATTGCATCTATACAGACTTAGCGACCATTGCAGTAACTGAGGACGGTCTAGAAGCAGTTGATTGGATCGATGGTTTGAGTTTTTCAGAGTTGTGCGAGATTTGTGATGTGCCTCTGAGGGAGCGTAAAAAATGAGCGTGGGTCGATACTCATATTTTCTAGGATTGCTTTTTTGGACATTGAGCTTTGGTGTGGTGAATGCCCAATCAGCATCTAATTACCCTACTAAGCCTATTAAGATTATTGTTGGATTTTCTCCTGGTGGCTCTGCTGATGCAGTAGGTCGATCTTTGGCAGAGGCATTTTCTACCCGACTAGGACAACCGGTGGTAGTTGAAAATCGTGCGGGTGCCAATGGAAATATTGCCGCTGAAACCGTTGCTCGCGCAGCACCGGATGGCTATACCTTGTATTTCCCATCAATTGGTCATGCGGTAAATGTTTCTTTGTATAAAAACCTGCCTTATGACCCGATCAAAGACTTTACTTCGATTGGCGGAGTTTTTTCTGCTCCCAATATGTTGGTAGTTCCAATGAGTTCACCATATAAGTCCGTCAGTGAAATCATTGCGGCTGCTAAGGCAAACCCTGGAAAGCTCACATTTGCTTCTAGTGGTAGCGGAACCTCTGTGCATTTATCAGCTGAATTATTCCAAAGGATGGCAGGAATTCAGATGGTACACATCCCCTACAAAGGGACTGGTAGTGCATTACCAGATGTTATTTCTGGTCAAGTGGATATGTTGTTTCCTAATTTGCCCAGCGCACTTCCTCATGTAAAAGCAGGTAATTTACGCGGCATTGCTATTACTACTGCGAAACCTTCTTTAGCCGCTCCCGGAGTGCCAACTATTTCTGAGAGCGGTCTTCCAGGATATGACATGGCCACATGGTATGGTTTGGTAGCGCCTGCAAATCTACCGATTGACATTCGCAATCGACTGAATAAAGAGCTGCAAAGCATCTTGGCTGATCCTAAGTTCAAGGATAAGTTGATTGCACAAGGTGCAGACCCTATGCCTGGAACACCGGAGCAATTTTCAGCTTTATTAAAAAGCGAGATTGAAAAGTGGCGAAAAATTATTGCTCAATCCAAAATTTCGATTGAATAAAGTCTTTTTGCAAGAGCGCTACCGACCTGCGTAGTGCCCAAATTTCCACCTATATCTGCAGTGACATTCTGAGCAAGGATGGCTTGCTCAGCTGCCAACATAATGCTCTTGGCGGCTAAGGCAAATTCTGGCTTATTGGAACGATGCGAGTGCCACTCCAAGAGTAAGGCAGTAGATAAGATAAGAGAAAATGGGTTGGCAATATTTTTGCCAGCAATATCAGGCGCAGATCCATGGGCGGCTTGTGCCATTGCATGATTTAACCCAGCATTAACTGATGCTGCCAAACCAAGGCTACCCGATAGCTCTGCCGTTAAATCAGACAGAATGTCGCCAAACATATTAGTAGTAACAATGACATCAAAATTTTGCGGAGCTCTCACCAAATGAGCTGCCATGGCATCTACGATGAAATCATCTACCTTGACCTCTGGAAACTCTTTAGCTACATCGTGGCAGATCTTTATAAACATACCGTCGGCAATTTTTAAAACATTTGCCTTGTGAACTATGGTGACATGCTTTTTTCTTGAGCGAGCTAATTCAAAGGCGCTTCGTGCAATACGTTCGCAGCATTGACGAGTGATACGTCTTAAAGAAATAGCCACATCGGGTGTCACTAAGATTTCTCCGTTGCCTTCTTCCATATTGCGGTCAGCATAAAAGCCTTCAGTATTTTCTCGAACCACAACCAAATCAAAGTCGTGAACAGGAGATTTCAGGCCGGGGTAAGTTTTAGCTGGTCGAATATTGGCATATAAATCCAGAGATTTTCTAAAAAACTTTGAGGGATTAATCTCGCCCTTAGATTCATCTTTAAAGTCATAGGTAGACATTGGTCCCAATATCAGACCATCTGCAGCGTTTACTTTTTTAAGTAGCTCTGCTGTTACGGTTGAGCCATACTTTTTAAGACTTTCATGACCTGCAATCTCATCTTCTATTGTGAGATTTAGTTTAAAGATCTTATTCGCCGCCTCTAAAACTTCTTTAGTTGCCACGCTAATTTCTGGGCCTATGCCGTCACCGGCAATCATAACTATTTTCATTTCAATTCTTTCTGATGGCTTTTATTCAATTTTTATATTGGCACTTTTAACTACGCTTTGCCAAAGCTTTAGCTCATTATTTAATATTTTTTGGAACTCAGTAGGGGAGACCTTATAGGCTTGAGCCCCTTCTTTGGCGAGTCTGGATTTTAGAGGGTCTTTACTTGCAGCGTCATTAATGGCTTCATTTAACCTCTTAACAATTGCTTGCGGAGTTCCAGCTGGCGCCACTATGCCCCACCAAGTACTGAGGTTGAATCCCGGCACTCCAGCTTCTGCAGCTGTAGGAACGTTGGGAAATAATGGCGAGCGCTTTTCACTAGTAATGGCTAAAACATTAACGCGGTCGGTTTCAACATAAGGAAGGATCGTGGGAATAGTGGCAAAAAATACCTGAACTCTGCCTGCAAGTAAGTCAATAGTTGCTGGTCCGCTTCCCTTGTAAGGAATATGGGTCAAATTAGCACCAGTCTTTTGCTTAAATAGCTCGCCAGAGAGATGGTTGATGCTACCTAGACCTGCTGAACAGTAATTAACATCTCGTGTTTGATTGCTAAATTGAATGAGTTCTGAAAGCGTTTTGGCTGGCACCGATTTATTGGTCACTACCAAGAGTGGACCTCGACCAATCATGGCTACCGGAGAAAAGTCTTTTTCAATGTTGTAACCGGCTGATTCGTCTGTTGCTGCATGTGTTACAAATGTGGAGGTAACAAAAAGTAGGGTGTATCCATCTGGGGTTGCCTTAGACCCCATGGAAGCACCAATGGAACCGCCACCACCACCGCGATTGTCAACCACGACTGGCTGGCCTAATTTTTCACTTAAAGTTTTGGAAAGATCCCTGGCAATGCTATCGGTACCACCGCCAGGGGCAAACGGCACAATCAGAGCAATCGGCTTCTGTGGGAAACTCGCTGCGCTCACCGAGGTAATGCCGGCAAGCACCAGAATGGCTATCAACAGATTTTTTAATTTTTTGCTTTGGATATTCATACAGGTTGACTTTACGCTAAGGCGCTCAATTTAACTCCTTGGTATAGGGATGCTAAGGAGTTGCTATTAAGAGGTTTAAAGGATTGAGTTGTCTTTAGGTATCTATTTAGCTTTAGTAAATCGTTGAGCACGTTTACCGGTATCCACTTCAGTGGTGTACACGCTACCTTCTGAATCAACCGCAATATTGTGAACCCAGTGAAATTCACCGGCATTTCGACCGCTTCTGCCAAATGAACCAACTTTTTGCCCGGTATCACGTTGCATCACGATGACTTCATTATTTGTTCCATCAGCAATCAAGATATATTTCTGACTTGCATCAGAGGGAATCAAATCCCATACAGAACCTGAGCCTCTAGTTTCAGTTTCATAAGCAATTTCACGAATGTATTTCCCATTTTTCTCGAAAACCTGAATGCGATTATTGGCGCGATCACAAACAAATAGCGTGTTGTCTTTCATAAGACGAGCGCAATGTACTGGATTTGAAAATTGTGGAGAAGTTGGATTAAAGCTGGCCATTTTTTCATCGCTGGGAACATTTCCATAGGCTCCCCAGTGACGCTTATAAGCCCCGGTATTGGAGTCAAACACAATAATGCGTTTGTTTAGGTATCCATCGGCAATATAAATTTCATTCGCAACCGGATCAACGTTCATATGAGCAGGTCTTCCAAGTTGGGTCGTGTCATTGCTACCGAGGCTTGCACCAGAAGATCCAATCTGTAATAGAAATTTACCTTGGGGGGTGAATTTCAAGACCATGTGATCTGTCTGGTCGTTCCCGCCTACCCAAACATTATTGTTCGCATCGATGTAGATGCCATGCTCATTTTTTGGCCATTCATAACCACTTCCAGGGCCACCCCATGCTTGGAGCAAGTTTCCATTTTTATCAAACTCAAGAACGGGTGGAGCGGGTATGCAGCATTTTGATCTTTTAGGATTAAGGGTTGCACCCTTTTCATCGTCGGTGATGGTGAGAGGGCGATGAATAATCCAAATATGATCGTTTTTATCTGTGGCAACGCCTGCAACCTGTCCCAATATCCAATTATTAGGTAATGCCTTAGGCCAATATGGATCAACTTTGTATTGAGGTGCATTAGTTGATGACTGAGCTTGTGCGAGGGTGCCACAACTAATCGCTAGCAATAAAACTAGCAGGCCATGACGAATCGTTTGGCTCATTTTGTCTCCTAAGTTTTTGTTTGTTTTTATTTTGAAAGCTTAACTCTAATTAGATCATGGTTAACTCGAAATTCGGGGTTATCCCTGAGGTGTTTTATTGGAGGCAATTTGGCTTGGCGTGTTAGATTGAATTCAATCAAAAAGTAATTCAAATCTCAAGAGACAAACACTCAACTTATTCGGATAACTAGAGCGTCATCAATTGCGCTTTTGTGACGTTGCTTAGTGGGCTGCCTCCTTAGAATTGATTCCATCTGGTGGAATAGAAGGCTTATCTTGAGCCGAAATTGCGTGATACTGGATTTCACTAAACATCTTTTGAGCTGGAATATGAGCCTTTATAAATCAGTTACTTATCAACCCTCTGGTAAGCAGGTGTCTGTAACGATTGAGTATCTTGATCAAGGTGCTGGACCAGTTATTGTGATGCTGCCATCATTAGCGCGATCAGGTCGAGACTACGATGATGTGGCGCCGCGAATCATTGCGAAGGGGTATCGAGTAATACGTCCTGAGCCCAGAGGAATTCGAGGAAGTCATGGCCCTATGGAAAATTTATCCTTACATGACTTTGCTGGTGATGTAGCTGCTGTATTAGATCAAGAAAAAACGGGGCCTATAGTTGTAGTGGGGCACGCGTGGGGAAGTCAGCCCGCCAGAATGTTGGCTGCCAATCGCCCTGATCTAGCGCTTGCAGTTGTAATGGCTGCGGCATCTGCCGGCAAGTTATTGCCCGGCGCTAATGAAAAACCTTATAGCCGTCTTCGTGCTGAAATTGATGGCGCTGGCAACCCATCTTTATCGGATGAGGAGCGCCTGATTTGTTTGCAAAAAGCCTTTTTTGCCCCAGGACATGATCCGAGTTCATGGCTTGGTGGATGGTTTCAGGAGGCGCATGAAGCGCAAAGTTACGCGAGAACCAATACACCGATCGACGACTACTTTTCTGGAGGTAATTCAGTTCCTATTTTGGATTTACAGGCTGAATATGACGCTGTAGTGGTACCCAAAATCATGAAGCCCTTCCTGGGTGAGCG
The DNA here is from genome assembly GCA_947448415.1 of Burkholderiaceae bacterium. Taxonomy (GTDB): domain Bacteria; phylum Pseudomonadota; class Gammaproteobacteria; order Burkholderiales; family Burkholderiaceae; genus Polynucleobacter. Next base: position 31,108 of record CANFMT010000003.1, read on the forward strand.
TGTTACCGAAAAAGTCATTCTCAATGCAGGGCATTCAATGGCACCTGAGCAACCGCAAGCAATGTGTGATGCGATTTGCGAGTTTGCTGAACAAATTTACTCAAGTCATCTTAGTAGTTAATTTAACTAAGTACTTCTTAAAAACTGTGAGCTTATATGTTACGTAGAAATTTTTTATTTTTAGCGCTTGCAACTTCATTGCCACTGTTTGGGTGGGCTCAGTCATCATCTAACAGACCAATAAAAATTATTGTTCCCTTTGCTCCAGGGGGCGGGAATGATGTGATTGCAAGACAACTGGCCAAAGAGTTAAGCGAGTTACGCAAACAAAGTGTGTTGGTTGAGAATAAACCAGGAGCCGGTGGAAATATTGGTACGGACTATGTAGTAAGAGCGCCAGCCGATGAAATTACCTTATTGCTAGGGCATACCGGTACTGTTTCGATTAATCCTGTATTGCTAAATACTGGAATGGATGCCACTCGAGACTTGGAGCCCATTGCTTTATTAGCTTCTACTTCATTGGTACTGGTAGTAGCGCAAGACTCCAAGATTAAGTCTGTTCAAAGCCTCATTGAAATGGCTAGTCAACGCACAGCCCCATTTAACTATGGCTCTAGTGGTAATGGCACCGGTGGTCATTTAACGGGTGAGATGTTTAAAGAAATCACTGGCGTAAAAATGTCACATATACCCTACAAGGGAACTGGGCCAGCATTAGTGGACGTTGCTGGAGGGCAAATTGATTTTATGTTTACCGTAATACCCCCGGCGATGGCTTTGATACAGAGTGGCAAGCTACGCGCAATTGCGGTGACATCCAAAAAGAGATTGCCGATATTTCCAGATGTACCAACAGTTGCCGAGTCCAATATTAAGACGCTGAGTAATTTTGATAGCTCAGTTTCTTACGGTGTTTTATCTTCAAATAAAATTGCTCCAGCAATGGCAAAGGAGCTATCTAATCAGATCTTAAAAATTGGCAGTGGCGCAGAATTCCAATCTAAATTGGTCGCTGAAGGTGCTGTACCGGTCTTAGGGAATGGCGCTGAATATTCAAGGCTAATTCAGGCAGAAAGCAAAAAATGGGCCGCTGTCATTAAAAAGTCAGGTGCAGTAGCAGACTAATTATTTAATTAAGTGGATGTGAAGCATATTTTTAGTTTAGGTATAGGTCAAAAAATGAAAATGAAGTATCTCTTGTTGGTCTTTTTGGGTTTGCAATGTTTTGCGGGAGCTATTTTTGCGCAGGCTTATCCTAACAGGCCAATTAAAGTAATTGTGCCCTATACACCTGGCGGTTCAGTGGATAACACCTGTAGATTAATCACCGATCAACTGCAAAAGCAGTTAGGTCAGTCAGTGGTTGTTGAAAATAAGCCTGGTGCATCGGGTCAGATTGGGTCCATGGAAGTAATGCGCGCACCGGCAGATGGGTATACGCTGCTTTGCCATGCTTCTAGCCAGGTTTATATGCCTCTGGTAGTGAAAAAGAAAACGTATGATGCTGAAAAAGATTTCACATCCATTGCGCAAATTGGTTATGTACCCCTCGCAATTGTTACGTATCCAAAATTTGAGGCAAACAACTTTAAAGAGTTTGTTGCCTTAGTTAAAAAAACACCTGGTAAATATACCTGGGCTACATCTGGCTTAGGAACATCTAGCCACCTGTCTGAAGAGATGCTCAATCGAGCATTAAAGTTGAATATGGAGATCATTACCTATAAAGGTGCTGTTCCTCAGTTAACGGATGTGATGGGAGGGCATGTCACCGCTGCCATATCTCCTTTACCAGGAGTTACTAGCTTTATTAAGAGCGGCCACTTAAAGGTACTTGCGTTTACGAGCGACAAAAGAATGGCGGCTTATCCTAATGTAGCAACGGTTGCCGAAAGCGGTCTTCCCGGATTTGAGATGAACTCTTGGTATGGTCTATGGGGTCCCGCTAATTTGCCTAAAGATATCGTTAAAAAATTAGCAGATCAAGTTGCGATAGCGCTAAAAAATAAGACAGTTTTAGACCGTATGAATGAGCTTGAATTCGAGCCATCTACTATTAATACGGCGCAATTTGAGAAATTAGTAAAAGATGAGACTGTAAAAATTGGCACGCTTGCACGAGAAGCTAATATTTCAATTGAGTAAGCGTTTGAAAGTAACTGGTAAATTAAAAAATTCTAACCAAGCAAGTTGATGAGATCATGAGTACAGATAATTCGCCGCTAGTTCAAGATGCAAGCAAAATTTTGGCTGATTTTGCAAGCCACCTTCAATACAAAGATATTCCTCGCGATGTAGTCGAGCGCATGAAAATGTGCGTGCTAGATAGTATTGGCTGCTGCTTACATGGCGTAACTCTGCCTTGGACAAAGTCAGTCGAGGATATGGTGATGGATGAGGGCGCAAGTCCAGTAGCTTCGATATTTGGCACTTCACAAAAAACTTCGGCTGGAAATGCTGCTTTAGTAAATGGTACTGCGGGCCATGCCTTTGAGTTTGATGATATGCACAAAGAATCTATCTTGCATCCCGGATCGATCGCTATCCCAGTTTTATTTGCTTTAGTTGAAAAAGTAGGAAAAGTGTCTGGCAAAGATTTCTTAACGGCTATGGTTTGTGGATATGAAATTGGCACGCGCGTGGGTAATGCTGCCTCTATTCAACTTTTCTTTGATGGCTTTCACCCTCAAGGAACTTCAGGAGTATTTGTCGGTGCAGCAGCGGCAGGCCGCATGCTCAATTTAAATCCAACCCTGATGCTCGATTGCTTAGGTATTGCAGGATCACAAGCTGGTGGCTTAATGGCTGCCCAAGAGGGGGCGATGGTGAAGCGCTTTCACTCGGGAAGAGCTGCGCAAAGCGCAATTTATTCTGCTTTGCTTGCTCAGAAAGGCTTGACGGGTATTTCTAATGTTCTTGAGGCGGGCTATGGGGGTTACTTAAGCACTTACTCATCTTCGCCTAAACCGGAGCGACTGTTATCTGGTCTTGGGAGGGTGTGGGAAGCGGGTCAAGTTGGCTTTAAGCCTTACGCTTGTGTCACCAGCATTCACTCCTCCTTAGACGCGCTGCTCTTGATTATGAAGAGCCATCAATTAAAGCCCGACGATATAGCAAGGATTGATGTTGGCTTAAGTCCGATGACCTTCACTCATTGCGCGTGGGAATATAAGGCTCAAGGTGTCACTGCCGCTCAAATGAACCTTTATTTCAATATGGCTAGCGTGGCATTTGATGGCGTTCTATTTACCGAGCAATACTCAAATGCCAAGTTGACCGACCCTAAGTTGCAAGTGTTTATGCAAAAAGTCCATGCGTATATTGATTCAGATATCGAAGCTATGGGTGTTGCATTTAGACATGCTTCAAGAGTTAAAGTGACAACGGCTAAAGGTGAAGTATTTCAGCAGGAGATTTTAGACAGAAGAGGTAGCCCAGAAAATCCTCTATCTAAGGAAGATATTCAATTTAAATTCCGCAATGTTGTATCGGGGATACTGCGCGATTCTCAAATTGACGAAATGATTGAGCTGGTCGATAAGCTCGAAGAGCTTACTGATTTAGGGCCCATCATGTCTCTATTAACTTCTCAATAAAGGCTGACAGTAGAAATATGACAAGTTTGACGCAAACCTATCTGACTAATCCTAGAAAACCAGTCTTTACATTGCCGCCAAATGCATGTGATGCCCATTGCCATATTTTTGGACCAGCAAATCAATTTCCTTATTTACAAGAGCGCTCCTGGACTCCAGTTGATGCGGGCAAGGAAGAATTATTCGCATTGCATGATTTTTTAGGAATTCAGCGCTGCGTTATCGTACAAACTGCATTACATGGTTTTGATAACTCCGTGGTGGTAGATGCTATGCAGGCACGTAAAGGGCGATACCTAGGGGTAGCGCTCGCATCTGCAAAAACTACTAGTGCACAAATTGCAGAGATGGATCAGCAAGGCTTCCGGGCCATACGATTTAATTTCATGGCGCATCTAAAGAATAGTGACTCCATGGAAGATATTTTGGAATTAACTAAGCGGATGGAGCCATTTGGTTGGCATTTGCAAGTGCATTTTTCTAGCGATTTAGTACATTCATTAGCGCCGCTATTAAAGCAGTCAGCTGTTCCTGTTATGGTTGATCATATTGGACGTGTAGATGCCACTTTGGGCGCTAATCATCCTGACTTTCAAGGCTTGCTAAGACTTTTGGATGACCCACGTTTTTATGTCAAGGTAAGTGGCATTGATCGCATCTCAAAAAATCATCCATACGATGACGGTGTATCTTTGGCTAAAATATTAGTAGATGAGTTCACTGATAAATGTGTTTGGGGGACAGATTGGCCGCACCCCAATCATCATCACATCCCTGATGATGGAAATTTAGTGGACTTAATTCCTAGGATTGCCACCACGACTGAAAAAGTAAATAAATTAATGGTAAGTAATCCCGAAAAATTTTATCGGTTTGTAAAAAATTAAATGGAGATAGCGTAATGACTGGACGATTAGACGGTAAAGTTGCTTTTATAACAGGAGCAGGATCAGTTGGTCCTGGCTGGGGAAATGGGCGTGCAACAGCAATTCGGTTTGCGCAAGAAGGGGCAAAAGTATTTGCCACCGATATTGATTTGGCTAATTTAGATGAAACGCTCCATTTGGCTGGTGATGCTGCAAAAAATATTACAACAGCAAAGCTAGATATATTTCAAGCAAGCGCTATTGAAGAGAGTATTCAGGCTTGCATTCAAAAGTACGGAGCTCTTAATATTTTGGTGAATGTTGTAGGCGGCTCCGCTAAAGGTGGTCCTGTTGAAATGACTGAAGAGGTTTGGGATGCACAGGTCGATTTCAATCTCAAAAGTGTCTTTTTGACTTGTAAATATGCGCTCCCACAGATGGTTAAGCAGGAAAAAGGATCAATTATTAATTTTGCATCTACCTCTGGAACTCGTTGGACTGGTTCTGCACAGATCGCCTATGCAGCCACAAAAGCAGGCGTGATTCAGTTCTCTAAAGTTTTAGCAGTGCAATACGCCAAGCAAAATATTCGAGTCAATACCATCGTTCCTGGACAGCTTCACACTCCAATGGTAGAGACGCGTCTGGCTAAACAGCGCGTTGGTGGGGACGTTGAGTTACTATTAAAGCAACGGCAATCACGTATTCCGCTACCATTCATGGGTGATGGACGCGATACTGCAAATGCAGCTCTTTTCTTGGCTTCAGAAGAATCTCGTTTTGTTACCGGCTCAGAGATTGTTGTTGATGGCGGTATGTCTGCAAGATGTGATTAATCATGAAGATCTTTAAAACCCTTCTTCTGCTTTTTATTGGTGTTCTTGCTGGGGCTACTTATGCTCAGCCAAATAACATTATCAAAATGATTGTTGCCTTTCCTCCGGGTGGTCCAGTTGATTCAATGGCACGATCTTTAGTGGAGCCACTCGGTAAAGAGCTCAATGCACAAATCGTGATTGAGAATAAGCCAGGTGGCAATGGCGCTATTGCTGCAGAATATCTGGCAGCCAATCCGGCCGATGGAAAAACCTTGTGGTTCACCAGTGCTGGAGCGGTTGCTATTAACCCTGGTCTTTATGAAAAGCTGTCATATAACCCAGTAAAAGATTTGGCCCCAGTATCTTTGGTTGCTAATAATGTGGAAGTATTAGTTGTTAACCCAAATAGTCCGGCAAATAATGCCGCAGAGTTTGTCGCTCTGGCCAAAAGCAAAGACTTAACCATGGGATCCTCTGGTACCGGTAGTGTTCCTCATTTAGCCCTAGAGCAGTTGAATGACTCAGCGGGCGTAAAAATCATGCATGTTCCCTATAAGGGCGCTGCTCCAGCAATTACGGATGTAATGGCTGGACATGTGGATGGATTCTTTGGTGATATTCCCGGATTAATTGGATACATCAAGAGTGGAAAACTAAAACCTATTGGACTTGCTGCTGATAAGCGTAATAGCGCCATTCCTGATGTAAAAACATTTAATGAAATGGGTATTAAGGGTGTAGATACAAATAATTGGTATGCAGTATTTGTTAAGGTCGGAACACCTAAGGCGGATATTGAGCGTTTGAGTATGGCGCTAAAAAAAGTGGTGAAGCAGGACCCCTTAAACTCAAAACTATCTCAATCTGGCAGCGAGCCTGTAGGTTCATCTCCAGAAGAGCTTGGAATTGTTCTAAAAAGAGATATTGCAAAGTGGTCTCAATTAATTAAAGCAAAGAAAATTACAGCGGAATAAACATCATGAGCAATCGAATCAACCCAGTTGTGCCCGGAAGCAAGCCAGAATTAGCAGAGATTGAAAAAAAGATTATTGAAGAGCGTGGCCGTGTTTCGCCTCTGTATCAAACCCTCTTAAATGCTCCTGAGATTGCTCAGGGCTGGGAGGCATTGTTGACGGCCATTCGCAATCGAAATTCTTTGTCACCAGCCATTCGAGAGATGATCATTTTGCGCGTTGCCATTTTGAATCGGGCTGATTATGAGTTCGATGCACACGAGCCACATGCTTTAAAGGCGGGCGTAAGTCCAGAAAAAATTGCTGCTATTAGACTGATAGAGATACCCGATCTCTTTACCGAACAAGAAATGCTTGTTCTGAACTTAACTGATGTCATGACAAAAGAGATTCAGGTGTCTGACCAATTATTTGACAGAATAAAGCCCATGTTTAATGACAAGGAACGCCTTGAGTTGGTTGCTACTATTGCGGCTTACAACATGGTTTCTAGGCTATTAAACGCTTTGCATGTGGGGCATTGAGATGGAGAATCAGCCGATCAATCTATTGATAATGCGTGCCAAGCTTAAAAGCGGAGACTCCCAAAGTATTGAAAAGGTGGCCGCCACCTTGAGACTGGACAAACAGAATGAATATCAGAAAATCATTCTAACTAGCAATGAGCAGACTTTGGATTTCTATGGATATTTTTATTTAAATGCTCCTACAGCTCTAAATCCAATTGATGCAAAGGCCTTCTTAGGTCAGAGCGCTGATGCATTTACAGATGTTGAGATTAGTCGTTTAGTCATTCAGGATTCGATTGAGGGATACTCCAAAGAGTTAGCTCCAGTAAATCGCTACGTTGTGGAGATGGACCCTGAGACAGGGTGGCAAGAGGAATTATTTGCCTGGTACGACCAAGAACATCTTCCAGGACTTGCTAATGTGCCCGGATGTATTGCCGCTATGCGTTGCATTAATCTAGACCATAGCCCATTCTCTATTGCTTTTTATGATCTCATTAACCCTGAGGTACTAGGTTGTGAGCCGTGGTTGAAAATAAGATATACATCATGGAGTGACCGTGTGAGACCTCATTTCACGAATGTCAGAAGAACAATGTTGAGTCTTATCTCAGAAGAATAAGGAGACAATATGAAAAAAGATGCCATTACGCGTCGCCAATGGTGCAAGCTCGGTGCCGCTACCTTAACTAGCCTAAGTGCTCCAAGTCTATTTGTTCTCAGCACTCCTGCATCTGCACAAGCCTATCCTAACCGACCAATCAAAATGATTTCCCCTTGGACACCAGGAGGGGGAACGGATCTAGTAGGACGTAATTTAGCAACAGCTATGTCACAAATTCTGGGTCAAAGCATTATTTATGAAAACAAACCTGGTGGCGGGACTGTAATTGGATCGGATTACGTAGCCAAGGCTGCGCCGGATGGATATACCTTGCTTTTAACGACCTCTGCGCATTCTATTAATAGCAGTCTAATTAAAAATCTTCCATACAACACCGAAAAATCATTTGCAGATGTAGCCCTTATCTGTAAGGGGCCTAATATCTTAGTTACTAGGCCGGATAGCCCTTATAAAACAGTTAAAGATATTATTACTGCAGCGAAAGCTAATCCAGGTAAGTTAACTTATGGGTCCTCGGGCAACGGTAGTGCCGTGCACTTAACGGCTGAATTATTTAAATTAATGGCTAAGGTAGATATTACGCATGTTCCCTACAAAGGTGCTGGCCCTGCTTATGTAGATTTGATGGGTGGTCAAATTGATTTTGTATTCGCAACTGCTGCTGGGGTGGGAAAGTTTATTGATGCAGGAAAGATGTATGGCATTGCAGTAACTTCTGCAGCCCGCTCACCTAGCTGGCCAAAAATACCGACAGTTGCAGAGTCCGGTGTGCCAGGATTTGAGGCTGATGTTTGGTATGCCTTATTCACCACGGGTGGAACACCGCCTGATATTGTGAAGAAATTAAATACCGCTGCCCGTGCCGCTGTTAATACAGAAGAATTTAGAAGTCGAATTGAAGGCGAGGGTTTAACAGTTGCAATCGGAAATCCTCAGGACCTCACGCGTCAAATTAAAACTGATGAAGAGCGCTGGGGGAAAGTAGTCAATCAGGCCAAGATAACCATCTAACTCTAGAAAAAATATGAAAACAAATAATTTGAAAAAAAGACTGGATGGCAAGGTAGCGGTCATTGTTGGTGCAGGTCAGCAGCCTGGAGAAACCCCAGGTAATGGCAAGGCTACAGCTATTCGGTTTGCTCAGGAGGGAGCTACTCTACTTTTAGTAGATATTAATGAAGCCTGGGTAAATGATACCTATGAAGCGGTGAAAGAGTGTGGCGGCCAGGCATCCATATTGATCGCTGACGTTACCAAGGAAGAGAGCTGCCAGGAGATTGCTAAGACGGCTGTGGAGCGTTACGGCAGAATTGATGTTCTGCATTACAACGTAGGTAGGTCAAGAGGCGATCGCAAAACAGTTGATATGGATGTGCAGATGTGGGATGAGATTATGGCTATGAATCTCAAAGGTATGTTTATGACTTGTAAGGCAGTTTTGCCGCAAATGATTGCGCAGAAATCGGGAAGCATCATCAATATATCCTCAACCTCATCATTCGCTGCTCGCCCATCCATTACTTATAAAACGAGTAAAGGCGCAATCAATACAATGACGCAGCATATTGCCATGGAAAATGCAGCGTATGGCATTCGAGCGAATGCCATTTTGCCGGGGCTGATTGATACGCCGATGGCAATTGAGCGCAGAGCGGCAGAGCGTAAAGTTTCACGCGATGTTATTCGCGCTGAGAGAGAAGTGCTGGTACCTATGAAGCGAATGGGCACTGCATGGGACGTTGCCAATACTGCAGTTTTTTTAGCTTCCGATGAATCAAGCTATGTGACAGGCGTCCTCATTCCAGTGGATGGTGGCCTATTATTAAAAGCAGGTTAATAGATAACGCTTTTAAGTATTATGCGAATGCTTGTAATGCATCACCCTCAAGCATGATGCGATAGAGGTAGCGACCCTCTTCGGGATTGTAGTCTGCGTTTGCTTGATGCATCACGCTACGATTATCCCAAATGACAAAGTCACCCTCTGCCCAACGGTGGCGGTATTCGTATTTAGTATCGGTTGCATGTTCATAGAGAGAGTTGATCAGCGCAAAGCCTTCATCAGCATCCATAGTCTCAATACCTTCCATACGTCCTGTATTGAGATATAGGGCTGGACGCTTGCTTACTGGATGACGAATGACTAGAGGTTGATATACCTTCGGTATCTTTGCAAAGTCTTCTTCGCTAAGCTTGGTGAAGGTGCGCGGACTGCGGCTACTCTCATGCACATGCAAAGAGCGTAAATGAACAATTTTTTCTTGAAGGCCGAGTGGTAGGTCGTCGAACGCTTGGCGAACATCCACAAATTGCGTGTCACCACCTTTGCTAGGAATGGTTACAGCAGAAAGTGCCGTAGCCTTGGGTGGACAAACTGAATTGGAGTGATCGGTATGGTAATTTTCTCCGCGAACTTGTAGTTTTCCATCTTTTAGCGGCAAATCCTTGGTCGAGTTGTATCCCACCATGGGGAAGTCTGGAAGAACATACTTTTGGAGTTGCTGCGGCATCAAATCACCAAATATTTCTCCCGCACGCACTAAATCTGCTGGCCCTAAAAATTGTTTAGGAAATACCAGAACAGCGAACTCGCTCAATAGCGATTTGAGTTTTGCATGAGTATCCCGATCTAAATCTTTTTTGAGATCTATAGCCGTAATTTTTGCGCCAAAATGAGGTGATATTGGAGAAATTTCCATGGTCATATTATTCTGCTTTGATGCCAGTTTCTCGAGCCACTTTAGCCCACTTATTAGTTTCATCGGCCATAAACTTTTTGAAGTTTGCCCTCGTCATGGGTATCGCTTCAGCTCCTTCGTTATCAAATCTTTTCTTGATATCTGCAGAGGCAAGCGATGCATTGATGGCCTGATGAAGCTGATCGACAATATTCATTGGAGTACCTGCTGGTGCTAGTATTCCCCACCAATTACTAGCATCAACGTCGATACCGGATTCCATTAATGTTGGCACCTTAGGAATAATCCCGATGCGCTTAGGTCCTGCTACGGCTAAGAGTTTAATTTGTCCGGCACTTAAGAAGCTTTGCATTTGAATCAAGCTGCCAATCGATCCCTGTATATGCCCTGCTGCCAAATCTACTAAAGCAGGACCGCCTCCCTTGTAATGAACGATGTCAAAATCGGCGCCTGAACGAAGTTTTATGAGTTCAAGTGCAAAGTGCTGAAAGCTTGCTACACCAGCTGATCCAAAATTAACTTTTCCAGGATTCTTTTTTGAGTATTCAACAAACTCACCGATTGTATTGACTGGAAAGGAGCTATTTACCGCAATGACACTAGGTCCCATCCCAAGCATTGCAACCGGAATAAATGATTTATTTGGATCGTAATTTAGCTTCATGATGGAAGAGTTCATCGTAAAGGTAGATGAGACCAGTAGGAGTGTGCTGCCATCAGGATCGGAATGCGCCGCTAAATCTGCGCCAAGAGTGCCACCAGCGCCAGGTTTATTTTCAACAATGACAGAGGTCTTTAGACGCGCACTCAGCTCTTGAGCAAGCGCTCTGCCAACAATGTCATTGCTACCGCCTGGAGCGAAGGCAACAATAATCCGAATTTTTTTAGGTAAGGTTGCTGCAGAAGCGCTACATATCCAGAGAATAGGAAAAAGGAGCGTAAGCACTAATATTTTTTTGAATATTGTATGTAGTCTCATAATTTTTATTATTGATGGCTAATATATTTTAGTGGGCTAAACAGTTTTATAACACCGAATTTGTAGGAGGTTTTCCTGCAAGTACATCAATTACCTGTTGGGCTACTTGGAGTGCGCTGCGTTCTTGGGTTTCTTCTGTTCCTCCCGCAGCATGAGGCGTGGCAACAACATTCTCGAGGGAAAGGAGGTGGTAGTCGGGGGGTGGGGGCTCAACCTCAAAGACATCTAAGCCTGCACCAAATAAATGCCCGTTTTTCAATGATTCAAATAATGCAGTCTCATCGATTAAGCCGCCTCGCGAGACGTTAATTAAAATAGCGTTTCGTTTCATGAGAGCGATTTCTTTTGCGCCAATAATGTGCCGATTAGATTCACGCATGGGTATATGCAAAGACAAAAGATCTACTTGTGGAAGTAATTCATGGAGACTGGCACAGCGTTGATGAGGAATATCGGCCCATCTATCAGGGGGTGCGTTAGGATCTAGAGCAAGAATCTTGGCATCAAATGCGCCAATCCATTTTTTGGCAATATTACGACCGATATTTCCCATGCCTACGATGCCAATAGTCTTGCCATACATCTCAATACCAAGATGATGGGGGCGAACAATTTTGTCACCGCGTCGCAACATTCTGTCAAAGCGTGAGGTACGACGAGCAACATCTAGGGATAAAGCTAGGGCCATTTCAGCCACAGCTTCGCTATTGATTCCTGGGGTTCGGCAAACAGGGATACCCAATTCATGTGCGGTTGCAACATCAATTGTTTCAAATCCAACCCCTTGTTTGCAGATTATCTTGAGTTTCTTAGCCCTCCGAATCTGATCCCCTGTAATTGAGGTCATGCGAACCATTACACCATCAGCCTCTTCTGGCCAATTGGAGATTGCAGGGTCTGGCCAGCAAACAACCTGGGCATGTTGTTTTGCTAGTTCAATGCCTGCCGGGTGAAATGCATCCAGGATATAAATCTTCATCGTTAATTGCTAGGGTTGCTATTTCAAATCGGTTATAGAATCTTCAATTAGAGTACTCTAACAAAAAAATAAATGTTTCTGTTGTATGGGAAAAGGGCGGCTAATGAATTACGAAACAAACTTTAAGTCGGTAAAGGATTCAGTGAGTCCCGAGGAGTGGCAAGCCCGAGTTGATTTAGCAGCTTGCTACCGATTAATGGATCTGTATGGGATGACCGATCTCATCTATAACCACATTACGGCCAAAATCCCCAATACGGAATATTTATTAATTAATTTGTATGGTCTTCTTTATAAGGAGATCACTGCCTCTAGCCTAGTAAAAATTGATTTAGAGGGAAACATTCTTTCTAAGCCAGATACTGACTATGGTATTAACAAGTCCGGATATGTTATTCATGGTGCGATTCATGGCGCTCGCGAGGATGTCAATTGCGTTATCCATACGCATACTAGGGCGGGTATGGCAGTTGCGAGCATGAAAGAGGGCTTGCTGCCGATGACGCAAACTTCAATGCGCTTTGTTGGGCATATGGGGTATCACGACTATGAAGGCCCTGCTATTGATTTGGAAGAGCGGGTGCGTTTGGTAGAAGATTTAGGAAGCCATGATGCAATGATTTTGCGTAATCATGGCCTATTAACCTGCGGCGCAACGATACAGCAAGCCTTTAATACGATGTACCAATTAGAGCTATCTTGTAGGGCTCAGGTTGATGCGGTGAACTCGCGTGCTGATTTACTGATTCCATCCAAAGAGGTGCTAGAGAAAACAGCACACCTCTATCAACCCGGTACACGACGTCCATACGGGGTATTAGAGTGGCATGCCTTACTCCGTTTATTAAATGCAGAGTCCTCAAATTACCCGCGTTTTGACAGTTAAACCCGTTTACTTAACCTCAAACCCGAGCTTTTTAAGCCATTCATGCATGTGCTCTCTGCCATTTAGTGATTCAGGACCACGAATACGGTAGAGGCTATGCTGGACCCAGTCACCGTTGGTTTTCATATTGTTTTTCTCGTAGAACGCATTCATTTCATTGACGTATTCTTCGACTGCTTCTATTGATCTAGGTGCGTTGTATTGCTCGCGATGGGCAATCGCAGCTTGAGGTAATCTCGGTTTGATAGAGCTAGATTTTTCGGGGTCGCAGTAGCCTACGCACATCCCAAATACCGGAAATACTCTTGGGGGTAGGTTCAACTCCTTTGCAACGGCCTCTGGATTGTTTCGAATGCCGCCAATATAGACAATACTCAAGCCAATCGATTCGGCTGCCAGGGCTGCGTTTTGAGACGCTAGTGCCGCATCAATCATTCCAACAGTCAGAAGCTCTAAATAGTTCAACCCGTCATAAGGTAGCTCGCGTTTTTTGCCTAACGCTTCCAGGCGAGAGAGATCGGCCAGCCATACTAAAAACAATGGACATGTGCGGATATGCTCTTGATTGCCTGATAATTTTGAGAGCCGGTCTTTGCGCTCAGGATCTTCAACCGCAACTAAGCTCCAACTTTGAAGATTTGATGAATTTGAGGCCGATTGTCCAGCCGCAATTAAAAGTTCAAGCGTATCTTTGGGGAGAGGTTTATCGCAATAAGTTCGAATCGAGCGATGCTGAAAAATAGTCTCAAGCGTCTCATTCATCTCGCAGTCAAGGGGAATACTCTTGCCATAACGTGCTTGCATTAACTGCTCTAAGGTTAATTTATTCATAGTTTTATTTAGTTTGTTAGGTGTGGGTATAAAGCGATTCTTAAGAAGTGCCGGTAGTTTTCTTTTTCGTCAGCAGTTTTTTCCAGCGAGCAATTTCATCGCGTAAAAACTGATCAAACTCTTGTGGTGTGGAGAGTCTTACTTCACCATCAATAGAATTTATTTTTTTCACTACATCTGGTGATGCAATGCTGACTTTTAGAGCTTGATAAATTTTATCGACTACATCTTTTGGTGTTCCGGCAGGCGCTAGTAGACCCCACCAAACAAAGGAGTTGTAGTCTTTGACGCCTTGCTCAGCAATTGTCTTAAGATCTGGATTGGAATGTAAACGTTTAGATCCTGAAGATGCAATGAGCTTGACTCGCTTGTTATCTAAGAAAGGCTTAATCTGTGACATGCCAGTAAAGGTGAGGTCGACATGTCCTGCTGCAACATCAGTAATGGCTGGTCCAGCGCCGCGATAGGCGATAGTAGTCATATCGGTTCCGGTTGTATCCTCCAGCATCAGGGCAGATAGGTGTGATGCAGATCCGTCTCCAGAATTGGCAATAGTTATCTTTCCGGGATTCTTCTTGGCAAACTCCACAATCTCCCCAATCGTATTTTCTGGGAGGGTACTTCTAGCTGCCAAGCCAAACGGATAAGAAAGGACCATTGAGATTGGCGCGAAATCATCCGGTGTCTTATAGGGCAGACTAGCCATTAAGGTTGGGTTAGTTGAAAAGCTAGTGCTGACAAAGAGCAAGGTATAGCCATCAGGTGCGGCTCTTGCAACAGCCTCAGTTCCAACGGTGGTGTTGCCGCCCCCACGGTTTTCAATAATGACAGGCTGTTTTAATGCCTCAGAAAATTTTTCTGACCAGGCGCGTACTAAAAAGTCTCCACCGCCTCCGGCAGCAAACGGAACAATGATGCGAATAGGTCTATTGGGATAGGGATCGGCCGCAAAACTAGAGCTCAAAGAGAGTAAGAGAAGTAGGGTGAGGCTGATTTTTTGATAGAAGAATTTCATAATCTTTAGCTGCCAGTATCAATGGAAATAATTTTTCTTAAGCCACAGTCTAATGCTTAAGGCTTTGGTGTGTTGGATTGGGCTTTAATAAGTCTACCGCCTTGGTAATGAGGCTTTTATCTGCGCGCAATACCGCTTTCGATATTTTCTGAGTGGGTGTATAGGGCAAGGTTTCTACAAAGGCAATATATCGAGGCACTTTCATTGCTGCAAGACGCTGTGCACACCATGCTTGTATTTCTTGAGCACTCGTTTGGGTATTGGGCTTTAACACTATAGCGGCAAGGATCTCATCCTCCCCAAGTTCTGCGGGTACAGCAATAGCGGCTACTTCTGCGACATTGGGGTGAGCGCTAATGATACGGTCTAATTCGGCACCAGAAATATTTTCACCTCGACGTCGAATGATGTCCTTTTTCCGGGAAACAAAGGTGTAATAACCATCCTCATCTTGGCTAACAAGATCTCCCGTTAAAAACCAGCCATCTTTAAAGCTTGCTTGAGTTTGCTCAGGGTCGCGAAAGTAGCCCTGCATGATGATTGGAGTCTTTACTACCATCTCGCCAGTGGCTCCAATTGGCACATCGTTGCCTGCCTCATCGATCACCCTACATTTTGCCCATAACTGATTAGGATTGGGATGTTTGCCAATAGGTCCCATAGTGCCCGGTTTTTGTATGCCCCCAAAAGGACTACATGTCACACCTGGAATTTCAGTCATGCCATAGCCACTCACAAAATAAGGGATATGAAATTCATTTAAGAAGACATCATGAGCGCTATTACGAACTCCGTAAGCGCAACGAATTTGATGCTCTGTATGAAACTCGCTTCTAGGTCGCAACTTTAAGATATTGCATGCTGCTTCGATGAGGTTGACGGTGGTAGCTTTTGACTCTGCCGCTTGCTTCCAAAACTGAGATGCAGAAAACCGCGGCATTAACGCCAATGTCGCTCCCGCACATAGGGTACCAGCGACTGAATAAAACAATGCATTCATATGAAACAGGGGTAAAACCACCATGATGCGATCGTTAGTTTGAATATAGAGGCGCTCAATATAGGCTTCGCCGCAAAGCAAAAAGCTACGCTGACTATGCATAACTCCTTTGGGAAACCCGGTAGTGCCAGAGGTGAAAATAATGACGCAGGTGTCATCAGCTTGTGCGGTTGAGGGAGCACCTCTGAAACTCTCAAAGTCTTTTAGTGCCGCATCAATAGTTTGATATTGATTATTGTGTTGGGAGCTCTGTCCTTGATCAAGAAAAACAATCAGTGGGTCTAAGTCATTTTCCTGGCAAGCTGCGTCTACGATCTCAAGAAGATTATTTTCAATGAACAGTAATTTAGGTTCAGAATTTTTAAGCACATACCCAAGCTCGGTAGTGCCAAATTCTGGATTAATTGGTAACAAGGTTGCTGAAAGCTTTGCTAAAGAAAATAAAAGCAAGAGATGGACATAGTGATTCTTTGCAACAATACCCACTCGGTCACCAGCTTGAACCTGCTGACTCAGTAAGAAGCCTTGCATCTTTTGTACATCGCCATCAAATTCTGCCCAGCTAATCTCCCTCCCATCAAAGTAACAAAATACTTTGCCTGAATTTGCCTTTAACCTGCTCTCAAAAGCGGCGGGCAGAGTGTAGTTGTGTGCTTCAAACTGATTTAGCACTTCCAAAGGAGTGACTAACATCGCTTTTTGCATGCTTTCTTTCTTTGCTATCGCCAGTCTGTTGGCTGACGAGCTGATTTGTGTTGTCTCAAATATTTTTTTATTAGAATGATTTTAAGTAAGAGGCATAATTTAGTCAAAATAACAATTCAATGAGCTAGTTCGTATACATGGAGACCCATCTTGAGTGAGTTTGATTTAGCTAAGGCATCCCCCAATGGCACTTTCATGGATTACTGCCAAAAGGATCAGTTAGCCTTTCAGCGTTCCCCAAGTGGTAAGGCTATTTTTTACCCACGCATCGTAGAGCCTAAGACGGGCGAGGGCTTGCGCTGGGAGATTAGTCAGGGTATGGGGACTGTTTACTCCACAACGGTCATCTATTCGCGTGATGAGAAGCCTTATAACGTTGCTTTAATTGATGTAGATGAAGGTTATCGAATGATGTCGCGTGTAGAGGGCATAGATCCGGAACATGTGCGGATAGGTATGCGTGTCAAAGTGCAGATGAAGACCTTTGATGACGGGAAAAAGTATCCTATTTTTTCCCCAGTTAAGGAGGCTGCGTAATGACTCATAGTCTTCGTCGCGGTAGTGTCGCTATTGTTGGGGCGGCTGAATCCGAATTGGGTCTTTGCGCCCCTGGAACCACTCCATATGACTTAATGGCTCAAGCAACTTATCGCGCTTTAGCGGATTGTGGCTTACAACTAAATGATATTGATGGTATTTTCACAGCCACCTCTCAAGCACGCTTTTCTAGTCTGGGCCTTAGTGAGTATCTGGGCCTTAAGCCTCGTTATCAAGACAATACGCAGATGGGCGGCTCCTCATTTATGTCTCATGTTGCACATGCAATGGCGGCTATTAACAATGGCTTATGTGAAGTTGCGTTGATTGCTTATGGCAGTACTCAGAAATCTGTCAGCCGTGCTGCTGCGAGTCCACGGGAATATAACGCTTATGAGACACCATACAAGCCGTTCTTACCAACTTCGGCATATGCAATGGTTGCGGCAAGACATATGTATCAATATGGCACTACGCGAGAGCAATTAGCTGATGTTGCGGTGGCTGCTAGAAAATGGGCGTTAATGAATCCAGTCGCTTGGGAGAAAAAACCTTTAACGATTGATGATGTTATCAATGCACGCATGGTGAGTTCACCGCTAACAATTCGAGATTGTTGTTTAGTAACAGATGGCGGGGGCGCAATTATTTTGACTAGTGCTGCGCGAGCAAAAGATTTAAAAAAATCTCCCGCTTATATATTAGGTGTGGGGGAAGATTTATCTCACATTGGGATTTCTGGAATGCCTGATTTAACGGTAAGTGGTGCAGCGATTTCAGGACCAAAGGCATATGCAATGGCTGGTATTACGCACAAAGAAGTTGATTTGGCCATGTTGTATGACGCCTTCACAATAAACACGATTTTGTTTTTAGAAGACTTAGGTTTTTGCCCTAAAGGTGAGGGTGGTAATTTCGTAGCTAATGGCGGTATTGCCCCAGGTGGACATTTGCCAGTTAATACTAATGGCGGCGGTTTATCGTATTGCCATCCTGGTATGTACGGACTCTTTTTATTGATTGAGTCTGTACGCCAGTTGCGTGGTGAATGCGGTGAGCGACAAGTGGAAAACTGCGAGATTGCTTTGGCCCACGGCAATGGTGGCGTGCTGTCTAGTCAAGCTACAGTCATTCTGGGTGCTCACGGCGATTAAATACTTTTTTACAGACCAAGCTCTTTAAAGCCTTTAGATGTTTTTTGGGTTTGCTATCCTACCTGTGCGCCGAGCTTTTCTGATGACTTATCTAAGGCGTCCATTTCCCAGTGTTAAAGCTCGTGCATTAAATTAATTTAAGTTATCGAGCAACTGTTCAGTCTAACTTTCTAAGTTTCTATAATAGATTTAAATATTAGTAATAAAAATTGTATTTGAAACTATTAGGCTATTAGCTAGAGGGCGAATACTATTTCGCAATGTCGCCCTCCCATAAAAAATTCCTGAATTTTTCAAACGCTATTCGTCACATTAACAGACGATATAAATTACACGATCCCAAAGCAGTCAGAGTTCTAGAGGTAGTGCTAACCGCTCATGCAGATGAGATTAAGTTCACTGTATTGGATTTAATACTATTAAAAGAGATTGCTTCTCAAGAGACTCTACATGGGGTGATGAAAACTTTAGTTGAAAATAAATTAATTAAAACCGAAGTTTCGAAGGAGGATGGACGTCGCAAAAATGTTTCTCCTACTAAGTTAGCTTTAGCGTGGCTTCATGATTGCTCTGAAGTTTTATGTTCGCCAGCTAAAAGGTAATTCCTTTGGTTACGCGCTTAAAAATAGTGCAGCAATTGATCCTTGGTTGCATATTGAGTATTACCTTGATAGGGGTTGTACATTCAGAAATCATTAGTAAAAATGCGGTTACTTGCTACAAGAACGTTATCAAAGAGCCTCTAACTTTCTATGGCAATTCAGGAGATACATTCTCGCTTTACGATGGATCTTCGTGGAAAGTGCTCCCTGGGGGGCAATATGAATATACGCCCATTCGCTATAGGGATGGTTTGATTTGTCCCACTGCAGAAAAGCTCATCGTTGGTAGCAGGGCAATATCAGTAGTAAAAATAAAAGATTAGCGTCTTGGGGCTTGGCTTAGATTAATTTCTTTAGCGCTTCAAGGTATTTCTCTGGATTAAGCGGTTGTCCTTCGCGTTGCGCTTCCCACATAACTTGTCCTAGGCATTCCATGATTTGATGTTGAGCCTCGTGCATTGACCCAAGTTTTGCAGCAAGTTTTTCTGCAACCTCTTTGATTCCAGGTGGTTGATTGATGGATATCTGCTCACTAATAGATAAGTGCATAGAGAGATGTAGGAAAGGATTTGCTTCACCACGCTCGGGCGTGTAATCTTGCTCTAGGGCATCCTCTGGATTGGCAAGTAGATCGTGGTATTCGGGATGCTCGATCATCCAGTCGCTTGCTAGCGTTTCCATTGGGTCGAGAATATGATTCCCAGTTTTTTTCTTCCAGGTATCACAGAAAAAGCGTCGTACTTCTTCACGGGTCGGATTAAATATCGTCACGAACTTTTCCTTTACCTGTTTTTTGTTTGAAGCCGCATAAGGGCTCAACAATGCATTGAGTGCACTCTGGGTTGCGTGCCTTGCAAGTATATCGACCATGGAGAATAAGCCAGTGGTGAGCATCTAGTAGGTATTCCTTGGGCACTCGCTTGAGTAACTGCTCCTCCACTCTTACTACATCTTTACCTGGCGCCAACCCGGTACGGTTCGAAACTCGAAAGATATGGGTATCTACTGCAATGGTGGGTTGCCCAAAAGCGGTATTGAGAATGACGTTTGCAGTTTTTCTGCCAACGCCCGGAAGTGCCTCCAACTCCGCACGTGTTTGTGGAACTTCTCCACCATGCTTCTCCAGGAGAAGTCGACATGTTTCTTGAATATGTTTGCCCTTGGAATTAAAGAGTCCAATATGCTGAATAAAGGGTCGAACACCTTCTTCGCCAAGATCTAATAAAGGCTGTGGCGTGTTCGCAATCTTGTAAAGTTTGCGCGTACCTTTGTTAACAGAAACATCGGTTGCTTGTGCGGATAATAGAACGGCAATTAATAATTCAAATGGGGAGCTGTATTCAAGCTCAGTTTCTGGATGAGGATTGTTGGCTTTAAGTTGTTCGAAAAAAGCACGTCGCTTTTCTGGGTTCATCATTTCTTTTCTTTTGCGCGTGCAATAGCGGCAGCAATGATGGCGCGTTTACGCTCTTGCTCTTTCTTTTCTTCTTCGGATTGAGGGTCAGCTGAATTTACCGCAGCTAATTTAGCAGCCGCTTTTTTAGCCAAACGCTCATCATTATCTTTTTGCTCACGATCAAGGCGATCTTCGCGCTCGTGATAGCGCTTGCGTGAGACATCAGCTTGCTCTGTAGACCAGGCTTCCCAGCCAGTTTTATGACCAGTGACATCAATCATGCTAATGCAGTCAACTGGACAGGGTGGAATACATAGATCACAACCAGTGCACCAATCCGTTAAGACAACATGCATCTGCTTTGAAGCGCCCACGATTGCATCTACTGGACAAGCTTGAATGCATAAGGTGCAACCAATACATTTCTGAGGATCTATAAAGGCGATAGATCTAGGTCTCTCCACACCACACTCGGGATCAATTGTGGGATGCATATCAAATGCATCCTGCGGATAGATGGGGATCAGAATCTTACTAAGGCGTTTGATGCCCTCAACGCCTCCCGGAGGGCAGCGATTGGGCAAAGCTTCACCACTAGCCATTGCCTCTGCATAACCGCGGCAATCTGGATAACCGCATTTAGTACATTGGGTTTGCGGAAGCGCATCCTCCAGGCGATCTGTCAGTTCGCTCACCTGGTTGATTTTCATGCTTGAGATGGTTTCTTTAGAAACTCAAGGCTCCGCAGAGCCTTTAGTTTATGCAGATTTAGTAGTACGTGTAGCGGTTTTTTTAGAATTCTGATGATCGCGAATAAAAGATTTAATTTTTGGATAAACCTTCTCGCGCCAACGGCGACCAGAAAAGATACCGTAGTGGCCAGCACCAGCAACTTCGTAGTGATCTTTATTCTCTTTTGTTACGCCTGAACATAAATCATGAGCAGAGCGTGTTTGACCACTACCGGAAATATCATCAAGTTCACCTTCAACAGTGAGAAGGGCAGTCTTTTTGATATCTTGTGGTTTGACTAATTCACCAGCTACTTTCCAAGTGCCGTTAGGCAATGAGTAGTCTTGGAAAACGGTCTTGATGGTATCGAGGTAGAACTTAGAATCCAAATCCAATACTGCGTTATATTCGTCATAGAAGCGAATGTGGGATTCAGCATCCTGCTCATCACCACGAACTAAGTTTTGGAAGTAATCCCAATGTGATTGCAAATGATTTTGCGGATTCATGGCGATAAAACCAGTGTGTTGCAAGAAGCCTGGATAAACCTTGCGTCCAGCACCTGGATAGTTCGGTGGAACGCTGTAAATTACGTGGCTCTCAAACCACTCATACGATTTTTGGTCGGCTAAGTTGTTTACTGCGGTCGGTGATTTGCGTGCATCAATTGGGCCGCCCATCATGATCATCGATGCTGGGGTTGCTTCGCCAGCAGATGCCATTAGGGAGATTGCGCCTAAAGTTGGAACGGTTGGTTGGCAAACAGAAATGACATGCAAATCTTTTGCGCCGATAGTGCGGATAAATTCTTGAACATAATGCACATAATCATCAAGCCCAAAGTTACCATCTTCAACTGGTACTAAGCGTGCATCAATCCAATCGGTAATGTAAACCTTATGGTCTTGCAAGAGTGTACGTACTGTGTCACGCAGCAAAGTAGCATGATGACCAGACATTGGAGCAACCACTAGCACAGCCGGATCTTCTTTGAGGCTCTTGATGGTTTCGACATCATCAGAAAAGCGCTTAAAACGAATCAGATTGCAGAAAGGTTTTGAGACGACTGTTCTCTCATGAATCGCAACTTCGTGTCCATGGGCTTGTACAGAGCGAATACCAAATTCAGGTTTCTTGTAGTTTTTGCCTAGACGGTAGAGAAGTTCGTAGCTAGCGGCTAAACGGTCAGAGCCTGGAACCTTAGAGGCAGGATTGGAGGCATTAATGAAAGCTTCAGAAGCGGCGCGCGCCCAAGAGCTAACTGGTTGAAGTAATGCTTTTTGAAATTCGTGTAACTGATATAGCATGTTGCCTCCGGTGAATCAGGATATCCGCTTGTTACGATAAGACGCGGGCGATTGCTTTAGCCACTTTATCAATATTTTTGGTATTGAGGGCCGCCACACAAATGCGTCCAGTAGAAAGAGCATAAATGCCGTCTTCTTTCTGTAAGCGTTCCACTTGCTCAGCTGTTAAGCCTGAGTAAGAAAACATTCCACGCTGCTTTTCGATAAAAGCAAAATCTTGCTTTACACCGGCAGCAGCGAGTTTTTCAACAAGGCCATGACGCATTGCTTTAATGCGATCACGCATCTCTGCCAACTCATCTTCCCAGAGCTTGCGTAATTCTGGTGAATTCAAAACAGCAGCAGCAATGGCAGCACCGTGAGTTGGAGGATTGGAATAGTTAGTACGAATCACACGCTTTAATTGTGAAAGCACGCGAGTAGATTCGTCTTTGCTTTGTGTCACGATGGATAGCGCGCCAACGCGCTCACCATAGAGCGAGAAAGATTTGGAGAAAGAGCTAGAAACAAAGAAGGACATGCCTGATTCAGCAAAGAGGCGTACCGCAATTCCGTCTTGCTCAATCCCAGCTGCAAAGCCTTGGTAAGCCATATCCAAAAAGGGGATCAGACCTTTATTTTTGCAGATGTCGATGACTTGACGCCACTGAGCTTCGGTAATGTCAGCACCAGTTGGGTTGTGACAGCAAGCATGTAACAACACAGTAGTGCTCTTTGGGAAAGACTCTAAAGACTTCACCATGCCATCAAAATCAACGCCACGTGTTTTGCCATCAAAGTAGGTGTACTCGACTACATCAAAACCAGCAGACTCAAAAATACCGCGATGGTTTTCCCAAGTTGGGTTGCTAATTGCGCAAGGTGCATTCAGGTTTAGGCGCTTAATAAAGTCTGCGCCAACGCGCAGTGCACCAGTGCCACCTAAACATTCAGCAGTAACAACGCAACCTTCTTTAATGAGGGAGGAGTCTGCGCCAAACAGTAAATTTTGCACTGCACTGTTATATGGGTTTGGACCTTCGATAGGGATATAGCTTCGTGGCGAGTGCTTAGCAACAAGCTCTTCTTCTGCCTTGATAACCGCCTTTAAAAGTGGAACCTTGCCATCATCCGTGTAATAGACGCCAACACCTAAATTCACTTTATCAGCACGTTGGTCGGCAACGTAGGCTTCTGTGAGGCCAAAAATAGGATCTTTAGGGGCTAATTGGACGGAGGCAAACAGGGTCATTTGAGGTCGAAAAGGATGGTTATAAGGTTGTTTTGTTCGTAATTGACGTTAAATTCAGCTTAATTGTCGGTTTTTGAGGCCAGAACCAACTATTTCCAAAGAAAAACGGCAAAATCATTGTTTGTACAAAATTCGCTGTGAAGAAATCTCACAGATGAAATGATAGCCGAGATGCCCCCTAAGTTACCTAAAAACGGATCAAATTCTGAAGTAAAAGCAGCGAAGAAAAGCGTAGCGGCTGATCCCTTGGGCGAAGCCGGTCACGACCTCGATCCGGCTAAGTTTGTCAGTTTCCCAGACTCGCCGTACCAGCTCTATCAGCCGTTTGCCCCCGCTGGGGACCAGCCTCAGGCCATTGATGCCCTAGTTGAGGGCATTGAGGATGGCTTGACCTTTCAGACGCTTCTAGGGGTTACTGGGTCCGGAAAGACCTTCACGATGGCTAATGTGATCGCCAGAACAGGGCGCCCAGCGATCATTTTTGCCCCAAATAAGACCCTGGCAGCCCAGCTCTATAGCGAATTTAGGGAGTTTTTTCCGAGAAACGCGGTTGAGTACTTCGTTAGCTATTACGACTATTACCAGCCTGAGGCCTATGTTCCTCAGCGTGATCTTTTTATTGAAAAAGATTCCTCAATTAATGAGCACATTGAGCAGATGCGCTTGTCTGCGACAAAAAGTCTATTAGAGCGACGTGATGTCATCATCGTTGCCACCGTTTCCGCAATCTACGGTATTGGTAATCCGGGCGACTATCACAGCATGGTGATGACACTGCGTCCTGGTGACAAGATGAGTCAGCGTGATATTTTGATGCGCCTGATTGCAATGCAATACGACCGCAATGAAACAGACTTCAAGCGCGGTGTATTTAGAGTGCGTGGCGACACGATTGATATTTTTCCTGCCGAGCATAACGAACTAGCAGTACGCGTTGAATTATTCGACGATGTTGTAGAGAGCTTGCAGTTCTTTGATCCGCTCACTGGAAAAATTCGTCAAAAGATTCCACGATTTACTGTATATCCAAGTTCGCATTACGTCACACCACGAGAAACTGTTCTCAAGGCTATTGAAACTATAAAAACTGAATTGCGTTCGCGTTTAGACGAGTTTGTGAAAGATGGAAAACTCGTTGAAGCACAGCGTCTTGAGCAACGCACACGCTTTGATCTTGAGATGCTTAATGAATTAGGTTTTTGTAAGGGGATTGAGAATTACTCGCGCCACCTATCAGGCGCTGCTCCTGGTGAGGCTCCCCCTACGCTCGTTGACTATCTGCCTAATGATGCTTTGATGTTCCTGGATGAGAGTCACGTGTTAATTGGTCAGCTCAATGCGATGTACAACGGTGATAAATCTCGCAAACATACCTTGGTAGAGTTTGGTTTCCGCTTACCCTCTGCGATGGATAATCGCCCGCTGAAATTTACTGAGTTTGAAACAAAGATGCGTCAAACTATTTTTGTTTCTGCAACCCCAGCTGATTATGAGAAAACACATCAAGGTCAGGTAGTCGAGCAAGTGGCGAGACCAACTGGTTTGGTTGATCCAGAAATTGAAGTATTGCCAGCGAGTACCCAGGTTGATGATTTGTTAGATCAAATTCATGCACGCGTCAAAGTGCATGAGCGAGTTTTAGTAACTGTATTGACCAAGCGTATGGCAGAGCAATTGACCGATTATCTTTCTGATAATGGTGTGAAAGTACGTTACGTTCACTCTGATATTGATACGGTGGAGCGCGTAGAGATATTGCGTGACTTACGTTTGGGTGTCTTCGATGTACTGGTTGGTATTAACTTGTTGCGTGAAGGTTTGGACATTCCCGAGGTGTCCTTGGTGGCTATTTTGGACGCAGACAAGGAGGGCTTCTTGCGCTCAGAACGAAGCTTGATTCAGACCATTGGTCGGGCTGCTCGAAACGTCCGCGGTAAAGCAATTTTGTATGCTGACCGCATTACCGACTCCATGAAGCGCGCCATGGGGGAGACCGAAAGGCGTCGGACTAAGCAAATCACCTTTAATAAGCTGCATGGCATTGAGCCTAAAGGGGTTCAAAAACGTATTAAAGACATTATTGATGGGGTCTACGACGTCAAAGAGAAGCGTCAGGAGATGCAGGTTGAGCAGGAGCGGGCTCGCTATGAAGATATGGGTGAGAAGGATCTGGCGGCTGAAATCAAGCGTCTAGAGAAGCAAATGAACGCTGAAGCCAAGAATCTGGAGTTTGAAAAGGCTGCAAGTACCCGCGATAGGCTTACAAAGGTCAAGGAAATGGCCTTTGGTGCTCGGTCTAGGGACTCAGTCTAAGGATTTAATGTGCTAATTCCTGGTTAGTCAGAGGGATTTTTGGGATAATTCCCGAGCAGATTGCTAGGGAATATGTTAAAGTTGAGTGGAATGGTCGGGTATTACCCGCCCGACTGTTAGCTGTCCATAACAATCCATTATCAAGGTGACATATGAGACTTACAACCAAAGGTCGTTTTGCAGTAACCGCAATGATTGATTTAGCCCTACGTGAAACGCATGGCCCCGTAACTTTGGCCGGAATTAGCCAAAGACAAAAGATTTCCCTTTCTTACCTCGAGCAATTGTTCGGCAAATTACGCCGTTTCAATATCGTGGAGAGTACTCGTGGACCTGGCGGTGGTTACACCCTAGCGCGACCATCTTCTGAGGTGAGTGTTGCTGACATTATTGTTGCGGTTGATGAACCTCTTGATGCAACCCAATGTGGCGGCAAAGGCAACTGCCACACCGATGATGAGAATCATGGCCGCTGCATGACACATGATCTCTGGAGTAATCTCAATTCAAAAATGGTTGAGTACCTCAGCTCAGTGAGCTTAAAAGACTTAGTGCAGCAACAAGAAGGGCGCGGCATTGTGATTCAAGACATGCGCCAAAAGAAAATCAAAGTTGAAAGTGCAAAAACAGAGAAACCTGCTCCAGCGCTTGCAGCAAAAAAAGAAGCAACTCCTAAAGCGCCATTAATTAATTCAGTGTTCAATTTGGCGCGACAAAGTTAATAACGTATTACCAACCGATAGATAAACCATGAACGCCCCAAAAGATTTGCCACAGCAACCGGTTCCAATGTTTAGTCCTAAGCACTTTCCGGTGTACATGGATTACTCAGCTACTACACCGATTGATCCTCGTGTGGTCGACAAAATGTTGCCTTACTTGCGTGAGCAATTTGGTAATGCCGCTTCACGAAGCCACGCTTATGGCTGGGCCGCTGAAGAGGCTGTTGAGTGGGCGCGTTCAGAGGTTGCTCAATTAGTTCATGCTGATTCAAGAGAAATTGTGTTTACCAGCGGCGCCACTGAAAGTATTAATTTGGCATTGAAGGGCGCGGCACATTTCTACAAGGATCGTGGCAATCACATCATTACTGTAAAGACCGAACATAAGGCAACGCTAGATACCTGTCGTGAGCTTGAGCGCGAAGGTTACGAGGTGACCTATTTAGATGTTTTACCAAGCGGCTTAATTGACTTTGCTCAACTTGAAACAGCAATGAAGCCTGGCACGATTTTGGCTTCGGTGATGTATGTCAATAATGAAATCGGCGTGGTTCAAGATATTCCTGCGATTGGTGATTTATGCCGTTCACGTGGGGTGATTTTTCATGTCGATGCAGCACAAGCCACGGGTAAAGTGGAAATTGATTTAGAAAAGATCAAAGTTGATTTGATGAGTTTTTCCGCGCATAAGACTTATGGCCCCAAGGGCATTGGCGCCTTGTTTGTGCGTCGTAAGCCTCGTATTCGTATTGAGGCTCAAATTCATGGCGGCGGACATGAGCGCGGCATGCGTTCTGGCACTCTTGCAGTTCATCAAATCGTTGGCATGGGTGAGGCGTTCCGTATTGCCCGTATCGAGATGGTCGAAGAAAATAGACGTATTCGTGCTTTGCGCGACCGCCTATTAAATGGCTTAAAAGATATTGAAGAGGTTTATGTCAACGGTGACATGGATGATCGTGTGCCACATAACCTTAACATCAGCTTTAACTATGTTGAAGGTGAGTCCATGTTGATGGCGCTCAAAGATTTGGCGATCTCATCAGGATCGGCATGTACTTCAGCTTCTTTAGAGCCTTCATATGTTTTACGCGCCTTAGGCCGAAATGATGAATTAGCGCATAGCTCCATTCGTTTTACCTTGGGACGTTTTACAACTGAAGAAGAAGTGGATTTCACAATTAAGCTCGTTAAGGAAAAGATTGCTAAGTTGCGTGAACTTTCACCATTATGGGAAATGTACAAAGACGGCATCGACATCAGCACGATTCAGTGGGCTGCACACTAAAAAGAATATAAAGATCAAAGAGGAAATACCATGGCATATAGCGACAAGGTCATCGACCATTATGAAAATCCCCGCAACGTTGGCTCTTTCGAGAAGGGTGACGATAGCGTAGGTACTGGTATGGTTGGCGCGCCTGCTTGCGGCGACGTTATGAAGTTACAAATTCGTGTGAATAATGAAGGCGTAATCGAAGATGCAAAGTTCAAGACATACGGCTGTGGCTCCGCCATCGCTTCATCTTCACTAGTGACTGAGTGGGTAAAAGGTAAAACTCTGGATCAAGCGCTTGAGATCAAAAACTCACTCATTGCAGAAGAGTTGGCTTTGCCACCAGTAAAAATTCACTGTTCCATCTTGGCTGAGGATGCGATTAAAGCTGCTGTAGCTGACTACAAAGAAAAGCATCCAGCGAAGTAAATAAGAAGTCAAAACTATGGCAATTACCTTAACTGAAAAAGCTGCAAAACACGTTAATCGCAATCTTGAAAAGCGCGGCAAAGGCTGCGGCTTGCGTCTTGGCGTTAGAACGACAGGTTGTTCTGGCTTGGCTTATCAACTCGAATATGTTGATGAACCAGCAGCTGAAGATCAAGTGTTTGAGTCTAATGGCGTCAAGGTGTTTGTTGATCCGAAAAGTATGGCTTATTTAGATGGTACTGAATTAGATTTTGTACGTGAGGGTCTGAACGAAGGTTTCAAGTTCCAAAATCCAAACGTAAAAGATGAGTGTGGTTGTGGCGAATCTTTCCGCGTCTGACGATTACTTTCGCTTCTTTGGTTTAAATCAGCAATTCAAAATCGATTTGTCTGCATTAGATCAGGCTTATTTGGCAATTCAAAAAGAAGTGCATCCAGATCGTCATGCCCGTGGCAGCGATACTGAACAGCGCCTAGCCATGCAAATGGCGACTATGGCGAACACTGCGTACCAAACACTCAAGAATCCTATTTTGCGCGGCTTATATCTTTGTCAGCTGCATGGCGTGGATGCGAAGCTGGAAACAAATACTGCTATGCCTGCAGCTTTCTTAATGAAGCAGATGGAATGGCGCGAAAGCTTAGATGATCAGGCTGAAGATTTGCCGGCTCTCGAAGGCTTAATGGTTGAAGTGGAGCAATCTAAGGCAGATATTCTGACAGAAATTACTCAGGCAATTGATGGCGCCAAGAATTATGAGCGTGCAGCAGAGTTATTGCGCGGCCTACTCTTTATTGATAAGTTCGCTATTGAGCTTGATGACACTATCGCGGCCTTAATCTAGCCCACACCCAAGCTACACTCTATCTCCTATGGCCTTATTACAAATCTCTGAACCCGGTAAATCGCTAGCGCCCCACCAGCGTAGGATTGCTGTCGGTATTGATTTGGGAACTACAAATTCTTTGGTGGCCATTGTCAAAGATGCCCTGCCAAAAGTATTGCCTGATGAGCAGGGTAGAGAGCTTCTTCCATCGGTAGTACGTTATTTGCCAAATGGTCGCACTCAGGCTGGTTTTGAAGCGCTTGAAAGCATAGTAATTGATCCCAAAAATACAATTGTGTCGGTGAAAAGATTCATGGGTCGGGGATTGCTTGATGTGGAACACATCGAAAGTGCTCCATATGACTTTGTGGATCAGCCTGGCATGTTGAAACTCAGAACAGTGGCCGGTGATAAAAGCCCTATTGAAGTTTCGGCGGAGATTTTGGCGCGCTTGCGTCAGTTGGCAGAAGACACTGTCAATGATGATATTGTTGGCGCGGTCATTACTGTACCGGCATATTTTGATGATGCTCAACGTCAAGCGACTAAAGATGCTGCGAAATTGGCTGGCATTGAAGTGTTGCGTTTATTAAATGAACCTACTGCCGCGGCTATTGCCTATGGATTAGATAATGCCTCTGAAGGTATCTATGCTGTCTATGATTTGGGCGGCGGTACTTTTGATATCTCTATCTTGCGTATGAGTAGAGGGGTGTTTGAGGTGCTCTCTACTGGCGGAGATTCTGCATTGGGTGGTGACGACTTTGATCACCGTTTGTATTGCTGGGTAATAGAGCAGGCCAAGCTTCCGCCGCTATCGATTCATGATCATGCAACACTTTTGCAAGCTTGTAAGCACGCCAAAGAACAGTTGAGCCATAACCCTCTGGCACGCGTTCATGAGACTCTTGCTGATGGCACGGTAGTCAATGTTGGCGTGAGTCAGGCGCAATTCTTCGAGATTACTCAGAATTTAGTGACCAAGACTTTGATGGCTTGTAAAAAAGCCTTACGTGATGCTGGCCTGAAGGCTGAAGATGTTAAAGGTGTAGTAATGGTCGGTGGCTCAACCCGTATGCCAAATGTGCAGCGTGCTGTTGGTGAGCTCTTTGGCACTCAGCCATTAAATAATTTAAACCCTGATCAAGTGGTTGCGCTGGGCGCAGCAATGCAGGCTGACTTGCTGGCAGGAAATCAAAGCAAGGATGATGAGTGGCTCCTATTGGATGTGATTCCACTGTCACTCGGTATTGAGACCATGGGTGGTTTGGTGGAAAAAATCATTCCACGTAACACACCGATTCCTGTTGCTAGAGCCCAAGATTTCACTACTTTTAAAGATGGGCAGACCGCCTTAGCTATTCAGGTTGTGCAAGGTGAGCGTGAGTTAGCGCAGGATTGTCGTTCTTTAGGTAAGTTTGAGTTGCGTGGCATACCCGCTATGGCTGCAGGCGCTGCGCGCATTCGAGTCACTTTCCAAGTAGACGCTGATGGTCTTTTGTCTGTAAGCGCCACTGAGCAAGGTTTGGGTGTACAAGCTTCTATTGATATCAAGCCTTCCTATGGCCTAACGGATGCTGAGATTACCCGCATGTTGCAAGATGGTTTTGCCTCTGCCAAAGAGGATTTGCTCTCTCGCTCTTTACGTGAAGAGCAGGTCAATGCGCAGCGTTTACTTGATGCAGTGCAAACAGCACTCAATAGCGATCGCGCATTACTAAACGAACAAGAGCAGCTCGCGATTGATCAAGAGATGGCTGTTTTGCAAAAGATTCTGAATCAAGAAAAAGATAGCGCCATTGTTCGTAAGGCAGTAGATCATGCAGCTAAGGCAACCGATGACTTTGCGCAAAAACGCATGAATGCCAGCATTCAGAAGGCTTTATCTGGCAAGAATGTTGCTGAGATCTAAACAAGACATATTTACAGAGAATAAGTAGAAATAACCATGACTCAAATCGTCGTACTACCGCATAGTGAATATTGCCCTGAAGGTGCTGTTGTTGAAGCTGCGCCTGGAACTTCGATTTGCGAAGCTTTACTAGAGAATGACATTCCGATTGAGCACGCATGTGACATGGTTTGTGCCTGCACCACCTGTCACGTTATTGTGAAAGAGGGCTTTCAGAGCCTAAATCCTCCTGATGAGAATGAGGAAGACATGCTTGATCGTGCTTGGGGCCTCAATCCTCAGTCCCGTTTATCTTGCCAAGCCATTGTTTCTAAAGAGGATTTAGTGATTGAAATCCCCAAGTATTCAATCAATCACGCTAAAGAGAATCATTAATGCACTAATTTGATGCATTTTGATCATAATGATGCATCCTTAATTTGAGCGACTCCCCCAGGGGATTAATATGAACTTGTAGTTCATTCTTTAGGTAGTACCTCCAAAAAATCTTTTAAGCCATCCTTCGGGATGGCTTTTTCTTTTGAGCGCATTGTTAATTCGTACTTCTAAAAATTTACTGCGCTAATGCCTCACGAATCATTCCCGCAGCAACCGTGTGGTTAGTGGCTTCATCGATCAAGATGAATGCGCCAGTTCTTTGGGATTGATCAAATAAGTCAGTAACGATAGGTTTTTGCAAAATGAAGTTGATGCGACCTATTTCATTAGTTGAGAGCGCATGAACATCGCTTGCTTGAGATAAAGTTTGCACATCCAATACTTGCTGAATATTCTTCACCTTAGCACCAACGGTATTGGTGGTATGGCGTAAAGCGTATTTGCGACTTAATGAGAGTGGCTCGCTATCTAACCAGCATAAGTCAGCTGAGATTTGTTTGCTTAGCACTGGCGGATTAGTATCTTCAGCGCTGATAAATAAAGAGCCGCGTGATATATCAATATCTTCCGATAGCTGAATAGCAATTGCTTGGCCAGTTTGCGCAGATTCCACTGCATTATTGCCATTGATTTGTTTGCTGCTTGAGCGATTACCTAGATAGATCTCGGTGACTGTCGCCTCTGAGCCACTTGGTAATACTTTGATCTTTTGACCTTTACGAATGCTGCCAGACTCAATTTCACCAAGGTAGCCACGGAAGTCATCAGAAGCGCTGCCGTCTTGGCGGGCAACATATTGAACTGGGAAGCGTAGAGCCAGCTTTTCAGACTCAGGACTGGTATCAAGGCCCTCTAACCATTGAAGTAGGGTAGGACCTTTATACCAAGGAGTATTTTTACTGGGAGTTACTACGTTTTCACCTAGTAAAGCAGAAATCGGAATCAAAGTGGGTTTGGGCAAGCCAATCTTGTGGGTCAAATCTTCTATAGAAGTTTTGATGGTGTTGAAGACTTTCTCGTCAAACTCATACAAGTCCATCTTGTTGACAGCGAATACCACATGACGCAATCCTAATAAATGCACAATCGCTGCGTGACGTTTAGTTTGCGCTAATAGGGTAGCGGGGCTGGTATTGAGATCAACACGGCTTGCATCTACCAAAATTACAGCAACATCCGATTGAGAGGCGCCAGTCACTAAGTTGCGAGTGTATTGCTCATGACCTGGAGCATCAGCTACGATGAACTTACGCTTTGGAGTTGAGAAATAGCGGTAGGCTACATCAATAGTGATGCCTTGTTCACGCTCGGCCTC
The DNA here is from genome assembly GCA_947448415.1 of Burkholderiaceae bacterium. Lineage (GTDB taxonomy): Bacteria > Pseudomonadota > Gammaproteobacteria > Burkholderiales > Burkholderiaceae > Polynucleobacter. Next base: position 63,724 of record CANFMT010000003.1, read on the forward strand.
TAAACCATCAGTGAGAAGCGCTAAATCAACACCGGCATCTGATGAGGTAACACGAGCATGTTTAGTTTTAGAAAGCGACTCTAATTGATCTACCAAGATAGACTTGGTGTCATAAAGCAGGCGGCCAATCAGTGTGCTCTTGCCATCATCTACGCTACCAGCAGTGATAAAGCGCACTACGTTTTGATTTTGATTGGTAGTCATTAGAAGTAACCCTCTTTCTTGCGGCGCTCCATGGAGGCCTCATTAGTTTGATCATCCATACGAGTTGCACCACGTTCAGTAATTTCAGTGATAGCAGTTTCGGCAATAATCTCTAATGGAGTGGCTGCAGTACTTAGTACAGGGCAGGTACAGCTAATATCACCAACAGTTCTAAAGCGAACGCTGAGTACTTCGCTCACATCGCCAGATGCCTTTGGCGTTACATCGGTTACCGGTACGAGGAGATTGTTTTTCTTTACTACTTCACGTTGGTGTGTGTAGTAGATGCTTGGGAGCTCTAATTTTTCGCGTGAAATGTACTGCCAGATATCGAGCTCAGTCCAGTTAGAAATTGGGAAAACGCGCATATTCTCACCTTTGGCGATACGGGCGTTATAAAGATTCCAGAGTTCAGGACGTTGCGCCTTAGGATCCCATTGGCCAAACTCATCACGGAAGGAGAAGATGCGCTCTTTTGCGCGAGCTTTTTCTTCGTCGCGACGTGCGCCACCCATCAGGGCATCGAATTCATGTTCAGCAATGGCTTCTAACAAAGTAACGGCCTGTGCGGCATTACGAGAATCTGTTTCCTTGCGTAAGCGTACGGTACCTTTTTTGATGGAGTCTTCAACATGACCTACTATTAACTTCACACCAGTTTTCTCTACAACTGCATCGCGATAGGCAATGACTTCTGGGTAATTGTGGCCAGTATCAATATGCAAAATTGGAAAAGGTAGTTTTACTGGACGATCGCCAAATTGAAACGCTTTGCGTGCTAAGTGGAACATCACGATGGAGTCTTTACCACCGGAGAACAGCATGGCTGGGTTGGAGCACTGTGCCACCACTTCGCGGATGATATAGATCGACTCAGCTTCAAGCCAATCTAGGTGATCATCAAGTAATTTTTGTTCTGACATTCTGTGAGTTAATTCTACTAAGTTTTAATGATGAATTGAATTTATTTATTAACGTGTAAACCACATTCTTTGCTATCGCTTTGTAGCCACCACCAGCGGCCAGCACGAATATCCTCACCCTTCTTGACCTGACGGGTGCAAGGCTCGCAGCCAATGCTGGGGTAGCCCTTAAGGTGTAATGGGTGAATCGGAACGTTTTCTTGTTTGATGAAAGCCCAGATATCAGCCTCGCTCCAATCAAACAAAGGATTGAATTTGGCGATGCCTCTAGCATCATCTAGTTCTTCTAAATTAAGTTCGGTGCGAGTAGTTGATTGCTCACGTCTTTGGCCAGTAAGCCAAGCATCAGCACCAAGCAGTGCCGCATTCAGTGGTTTTATCTTGCGCGCACCACAACATGCTTTTTTGGGCTCTTCACCATCGTAAAAACCATTCATGCCATATTGATCAACAAAGGCCTGAACATCATCTTCGTTTGGATATACTTTTTCTATTGATATGCCGTAATGGTCTTCAGTAGTGTTGACCATGTCAACAGTTTCCTGATGAAGACGACCAGTGGCTAAGGTAAATAATTTAATGTTGGCGCCAGCCTTGGCGATAGCATCAGTAACCACCATGTCTTCTGCAGCCAAGCTGGTTGCAAAACGTACATCAGAAAAACGCTTGGTAATATCGATTAAGCGCTGCTTTAAAGCGGCAGACTTTTGAGCAAGCTCAGCGGGGGTAAGCGTGCTCGGCGAAATGGACCAAAATTCTGGTGCAATCATGAGGTAACTAGCTTAACGCCAACTAAAAACAATGTCGCTGCAAGAGTGGTTCTAGTTGTTCGCTCAGATAGAGTGCTTGACAGCTTTGCGCCCAACCAAATTGCCGGAACTGAGCCCAGCAAGAGGCCAAACAACAAATCGAAGTGCACGTTACCAAGCCACCAATGACCTGCTCCAGCCAGTGCCGTAAGAGGAACAGCATAAGCAATGTCAGTGCCAGCAACTTGTGCGGGTTTTAGGTATGGGTAAAGAACCAAAATCAGTGTGGCACCAATGGCACCTGCTCCAATTGAAGATACTGTGACCAATACACCAATCACAGCACCAACAGAAATAGTTGCAATTTTTAAATTAGTGCCGCTTGGTAAAAAGTTTGGATTGTCTTGAACCCATTTCAAAATCTTTGCTCTAAATAATAGCGATGCTGCTGTTAGCAATACAGATATGCCAATTGAGATGCTAATTACGTGATTGAAATCTTTAGAAACTGGGCCAATGAACCTTAAGGCAAGAATTGAAAGAATAGCTGTAGTCAGGCTGCCGATACAAAGTAACTTCACTATATCCCAGCGAACATTGCCGTGAAGTCTATGCGCAGCAGTGCCAAAACCTTTTGTAATTGCTGCGAAGGCTAAATCGGTTCCAACTGCTGTTGTTGGAGCAACCCCAAATATGATGGTTAATAGAGGGGTCATTAATGAGCCGCCCCCCACACCGGTCATCCCTACCAATAGACCTACTAGTGCGCCGGAAATAATAAATTGTGAGGAGTCTTGAAAGAATTGCAGCATTAGATTTCTTTGGTTGATTTAGATAAGAGACTGCTCAAACTCTTCAAGTTTGATAGCGTTCATTAGAAAAAGAATTTGGCGCTGAAAACTTTTGCGCTCGACAATCTTGTCATGGGGTAGGCGGTCATGTTCACGCAATAACTTTGTAATGACTGGGTTGTAGTGTTCGCGCACTGGCGACATGGCAATTCCTTGGTAAATATCTCGTTATATAGAATTTACCAAGCGGTCTATATATCCACAAGGAATATATAGCGATATCTAAATTACTTTTAGATATATAGAGTCAGATTATTTACTTTTCTACGAAAGCGCGCTCAAAGACGTAATCACCCAACTGACCAAGGCTTGGAGAGACTTTGAAGCCTTTAGCATCGAGCATCTCAGAGGTTTCTTTGAGCATAGATGGGCTGCCACAGATCATGGCACGATCGACTGCTGGATCGAGTGGCGGGAGTCCAATATCTTTAAAGAGCTGACCGGTTTCGATAGCAGTTGTGAGTCGACCAGTATGTTTGAAGGCCTCACGCGTCACCGTTGGGTAATAGATGAGCTTTTCACGAATGAGTTCGCCCAAGTATTCATCTTGAGTCAGTTCATTTTTAATATAGTCTTCGTAAGCTAATTCGCTTACCAAACGCACTCCATGAATGAGAACAACCTTCTCAAACTTCTCATAAGTTTCTGGGTCACGAATGATGCTCATAAATGGCGCAAGGCCAGTACCAGTGCTAAACAAGTAAAGATGTTTCCCTGGGTTTAAGTCATCCAGTACAAGGGTGCCAACAGACTTTTCGCTCACGAGAATCGGGTCACCAACCTGAATTTTTTGGAGACGTGATGTAAGAGGGCCATCTTGAACTTTGATACTTAAGAACTCGAGATGCTCTTCATAGTTTGGGCTAGCAACGCTATAAGCGCGCACCAATGGTTTGCCTTCAACCTCAAGACCAATCATGAGAAAGTGTCCGCTACGAAAGCGTAGGCCTTTATTGCGAGTGGTGGTAAAGCTAAATAGGGTGTCGTTCCAGTGGTGAACGCTCAGGACTGTTTCGGTGTTGTATGCGGCCATAAATGCGTATTAGTTAGAAGATAGCAAAACGTTGATTATCCCATTCTTGAGACTAGAAATTGGGCCTAAAACTGCCAAAAATAGGACTCTGTAGTGATATAAACCGGACTTTTAGTAATAAAGAATCAATTTATAGGGCCAGTTAAGCCTATTGGCTATCATCTAGTAATGAAAAGAGCCCAGTACCTATTCCTATCTATTTTTAGCTTCAGTGTGGTTATTTTTGCAGTGCTCTTGCAGCAGACTGGATACCAGGGCGTGAGCTTCTTGCCATGTCCTTTATGTATTTTGCAGAGGGTCGGCTATCTCGGGGTTGCGATTTCTTGCCTTTTGGCTGCCGGTATTACGCAATTGAAAAAGTTATTTCACGGCCTGGCAATTTTAGCTGCAGGGTATGGCGTAGCGGTTGCCGGACATCATGTTTGGCTTTTATCTAATCCAGGTGAGTCCTGTGGAATAGATCCTTTGGAGCTCTGGATTAATCAATTTCAGGTAGTTAACCGACTACCTTGGCTATTCAAGGCAGATGGGCTTTGCTCAGCAAACCTTCCTGCCATTTTAGGTTTGCAAGTACCGGAATGGTCCTTGTTGTGGTTTGTGACTCTCTTGCTGATTTTGCTGATTACCTTTTTTAGAAAACCTAAGGCGTAGGCTTTAGAAGATTTGATTCTTAGTTAATAACAATCTCTTCTTTTACAGGACTCGTTTTAACCCATAAGATCTTTATTTATCTTTTTGCATTAAGGAATACTCATGACTTACTTTACCGATAACTCTCAAACCATTGGCAAGACACCTTTAGTGCGTCTTAACCGTGTCACTGATGGCGCTAACGCAACCGTGTTGGCTAAGATTGAAGGCCGTAATCCTGCTTATTCAGTCAAATGCCGTATTGGCGTGGCTATGATTAACGATGCTCAAGAAAAAGGCCTATTGGGCCCTGGTAAAGAGCTTGTTGAGCCGACCAGCGGCAATACAGGAATCGCGCTTGCATTTGTAGCGGCAGCTCGTGGTATCCCACTCACATTGACGATGCCTGAGACTATGAGTATTGAGCGTCGTAAATTATTAACTGCTTTGGGTGCAAAGATTGTATTGACTGAAGGCCCTAAGGGCATGAATGGTGCAGTTGCCAAAGCGAAAGAAATTGCCCAGTCTGATTCTAAATATGTTTTGCTGCAGCAATTTAGTAATCCGTCTAATCCTGCTATTCATGAAAAAACTACTGGCCCAGAAATCTGGGAAGACACTGAGGGCAAGATCGATGTGTTTGTTGCTGGTGTAGGAACTGGCGGCACGATTTCTGGTGTTGGACGTTATATTAAAAATATTCAGAAAAAGAATATTGAAGTGGTTGCTGTAGAACCAACAACTAGTCCAGTAATCACTCAGAAATTAAATGGTGAGGAGATCAAACCAGCCCCACATAAAATTCAGGGAATTGGTGCCGGATTTGTTCCTGATAATCTTGATTTATCGGTAGTCGATAAAGTTGAGCAAGTGAGCAATGAAGAGGCGATTGAATTTGCGCGTCGCATTGCCAAGGAAGAAGGTATCTTGGTTGGGATCTCTTGTGGCGCAGCTGCTGCGGTAGCGGTGCGCTTAGCCAAGAAGCCTGAGTATGCAGGTAAAACCATTGTTGTTGTTCTGCCTGATACTGCTGAGCGATATTTGAGTTCAGCTTTATTTGAAGGCGTATTTGACGAAAAAGGTTTACCTGCCTAATAGATTGTTAATAGGGGATCCTTGGTGCGATTAAGAATTCTTACTAAGGACCTCTTGAAGAAAGCGTGAAATATCTGCTAGTTCTTCATGATTCACAGAATGCTCCATGGGGTATTCATTCCAACTAACTTGATAGCCCATTTTTTCAAGTAGGTCATAAGAGGTTCGTGCGCGCTCTGGTATGACCACAGCATCATATTCTCCATGGGCCATGAATATCGGTGTATTTTGATTGGCAGCATGCTTTTCAATATTTGCACTCATTGCTAGGGGGAGATAGCCTGATAACGCCATAATCCCAGCCAGCTTATGCGGAAAACGTAAGCCAATATGTAGGGCCATCGCGCATCCTTGCGAAAAGCCGGCCAACACAATCTTGTCATATGCAATACCACGACTTGCTTCATGTTCAATTACATTCACGATTGAGGCGGCGGATTTTTGAATGCCTTTTGCGTCCTCCTGGTCCATGAGATTTCTGCCGATGATGTCATACCAAGCAGGCATGACGTATCCACCATTTACCGTTACGGGCATACTGGGCGCGCTGGGAAATACAAAACGTATGCCAGGACAACCCGCTAAGTCCAGTTCAGGGATGATAGGGGCAAAGTCATCGCCATCCGCACCTAGGCCATGCAGCCAAATAACCGATGCGCTTGGATTAGGAAAGGTCTCAAATTCAATGCAAGGCAAAAGATCCATATGAAGTCCATGTTTTTAATGATTCTGTTGAATGAACATATGGTAAAGCCTATCCACGCTTTCGATAGAAAGTGGCTATATCTGGGTAAAATCTGCCAATACTTCCCCTTAAGAGACTGGACCCATATGAATTCGAAAAAGTTAACAAGCTTCATTCTTGGCGCCATGGTCTTGGGGGTTGTTTGTGGGTATCTAGTCCATTCCTATGGGGCAGGTACCAGCTTCCCTGATCAGTACGTTGTTTACGTTTCCATATTGACCGATGTCTTTTTGCGCCTGATCAAGATGATTATTGCGCCATTGGTGTTCTCAACCCTAGTGGTTGGAATTGCAAAAATGGGAGATGCCTCTACGATTGGTCGCGTAGGCCTAAAAACTTTTGCCTGGTTTATATCTATGACTTTTGTATCCCTACTTTTGGGATTAGTGATGGTTAATCTATTGCAACCAGGAGTCGGTGTGGATCTGGTATTGCCAGAAGTTGCTGCCAGTACCGGCTTAAATAAAAGTGGATTAAATTTGCCTGAGTTTGTGAGGCATATTTTCCCAGTTAGCATCTTTGATGCCATGGCCAAAAATGAAATTCTTCAAATCGTAGTGTTTGCTGTTTTCTTTGGCGTAGGTGCAGCGGGCATGGGTAGTAGGGCAGATGAGTTCATTCGCAACCTCGATATGTTGTCTCATATCATGCTTAAAATTACTACTGCAGTCATGAAGATGGCTCCTGTCGCAGTATTTGCTGCAGTGTCTTGTGTGATTGCAGAGAATGGCGTTGCAATCTTAATGACGTACGGCAAATTTATGTTGAGCTTTTATGCTTCGATTTTTGCCCTCTGGATAGTCATTACATTGATTAGCTCCTTAGTTCTCAAAAAACGTACTTGGCATTTGGTATCCTTATTACGTGAGCCAGCGCTTCTGGCATTTACGACCGCTAGCTCTGAAGCCGCTTATCCAATGACGCTAGAGCGTGTAGAGCGTTTTGGCTGTAAAAACAAAATTGCCTCATTTGTTTTGCCGGTAGGTTATTCATTTAACTTAGATGGATCTATGATGTACTGCACATTTGCTGCGGTATTTATCGCTCAGGTGTATGGAATTCAGATGGAGTTAACTCAACAACTGTTGATGTTGCTAGTGTTAATGATTACCTCCAAAGGGATTGCGGGCGTCCCACGTGCATCATTGGTTGTCATAGCCGCAACCCTATCTCAATTTAATCTGCCAGAAGCCGGTGTATTGCTTATTTTGGGAGTTGACCACTTTTTAGATATGGCTCGTTCAGCGACCAATGTTCTTGGTAATGGTTTAGCTACTGCAGTGATCTCCAAGTGGGAGGGTGCGCTAGATGGCGAAGGTGAGAATAAGTCGAGCGCTTGATCTATTCCTGTAATAGTGCTTTGCTATTGAATAGGTTGATCACTGCAGCGCACAAAAAATAGCTGCGAAAAAAGGTTTATTGCGGTGTAGTATGTTTTAAATAAAGCCCAATGAATTAGGAAATTGCAGATGAAGCCTTTCTACATTGATTACCCGCAAGAGAAGATTGAAGAGCATCAGCACGCATATCGATGCCAATATTGCAAAATTCCCACTACGGTCATTTTTGGTTTACTAGAAAATCACGCTCCAGATTGCCAATACAGGCAGCAGCAGAGTAAGTGGGCGCAGATGGAAGCAAGGCTAAAGCCCCATAAAGAACACTTTGACGAACCACATGCCGATGAGGTGGATTAATGAAAACTTACCCAATCGCACTTGAGTTAACCGTCTGGTTTGATTTAGGTCTTAATCAATATGAGGTTGCCATTGATGAGAATCCCAGAATCTCGATTAAGAGGACGGATGACGTGCTCCATACAAGAGAGCTCTCAGTGGCAGAGGTTGGATTAATTATTGAGGCCATCGAAGTTCTGAAAGTTCCGGTGGTCGATGAAATTACTGCCGATCCAGCAAATAAAGCCTCTTCGAGCTATGAATTAATTATTGAGTCAGCCCATTTCTCCCTAGAGTTTAATTGGGAGAATCTAGATGTTGAAGCTAGCAAGTCAAACGCATTTGACTCTGTTGTGAAGCTTGCCAGTCTAGTGCAGGGATTAGATTTAGATCACTAACTTGTAGTTGTCTTTGCAATGGCGCTAGCAAGCGCCAGAATTCTTTTGGCATCTTGAATATGTAGCTCTTCAACCAGTTTGCCATTAAGCACTGCTATACCTGCGCCGGATTGAATTGCGGACTCATAGGCTGCAATCCGATCTTGGGCTTCTTTGATTTCATCAGCTGAAGGCCCAAAAGTGGCATTCGCTATTGCAATTTGATTTGGGTGAATAAGCGTCTTGCCATCAAAACCCATATCTCGCCCCTGGATGCAGGATTGCTCTAATCCCACTTCATCATCCAATGAAAGATGTACGCCATCTAATACACATAAACCATAGGCTCTTGCTGCCAATACAGAGAGTGATAGGGCCGTATGGGTTTCTACTCGACTAGATGTGTGGCGAGCATGTAAGTCTTTGACTAAATCAGAGGTTCCCAAGACCAGTGCCTCTAGTAATGGATGGGATTGAGCAATTTCTTGTAATTGGAAGATGGCTTTTGGTGTTTCGATCATTGCCCAAATAGTCATAGTTGCAGGTGCATTGAATTTTCTAAGTAGGGATGCTACTTCTTGAATCTGGATAGCAGATTCTACTTTTGGCAAAACAATAGCATCCGCTTTGCTATTGGCAAAAGTCTTGAGATCATCAGCGCCCCAAGGAGTATTTAAACCATTGATTCGAACCACTGCCTCACGATAACCAAATCCATACTCTAGTGCCTTAAGGATATTGTCTCTGGCTGCTACCTTTGCGTCTGGCGCAACAGCGTCTTCTAAATCAAGAATCAGTGAATCTGCAGCTAATGTCTTTGCTTTTTCTAGCGCCCTAGTATTGGCGCCAGGCATATAAAGAACAGAGCGACGAGGGTGATTGGTATTGATCATAAGGCAGGCAAAAAAAGCGTTAATACTTCCAAGAGAGATTAATGAGGTTTGAAAATGAATCGGGTGGAATAGCCATAGGCCCTAAAAATGGATGGATAAATATGACCATAAAGTAGAGGACACCTACAATCGTCAGCCCTAAGAACACGATTAAAATTAAATGGGTGCGATATGCTTTCATCTTAAAGAGACAAGAAAAAATCAAAAAAATGTATGCGCTGCTCACAAGGCCAACCCACGCAGGTGGAGACAAAGCAAAGCGGGCGTTATAGATACGACCTCTTCGTAATTCGGCAGATTCGGCAATCAATCTAAGCATCTGTTGATGGGCGTTGCTTTGACCGACATCCTGAGGTTTAAAGAGAATGATGTGGTCTTCAATTTTGAGTAACTTTTTGTAAGCGTTAATGCTAAATTGATCTTTGCTTAAGAGCGGCCACTCCTCATCAATGACTGTCTGCACATAGTCCCTTAAAGACTCTTTTCCGGATTTTTCGACTTCTGCGGGAAAGGCAGCATAAAGGCGATAAATATTGTTTAAGTTATTCGTCTCCCTTGTTACCGCGTCATTAACGCCGTTGTAGTTTTGCCAGACGAGGACGGTAATAAAGGCAAATACCAAGCTAAATACAACCCCCATTGCGTTATAGATATAACCAGCATATTCAGAGTCTTCACCAAACAGAAGCGATGGAAAAAATTTTTGTACGAAAAAAAATACCGCAAAACAAAAAGATAGAACGATGAAAATGAGTTCGATGCGAAGCCCAATATCGGATGCTTCAAGCGCAAATCTAAGTAATGGAAGATTCATGGGTAAGGATCTTTGGGGTGATTAAGTAAGTATTGATAGATTATGGCGCATTACTTGGGTTTTAAGCGCCCGCTTTTGCGAGTTTTTTCATAGAAATCATCGGGCTTACTTTTCACCCAGGTAATAAATTTTTGTAACTCAGGATCTGCTCTTAATGCTTCCGCACTATTTAGATTGAAAGCTAATTCTGTTTCAGTGAATAAGGCATGAACTTGTTTGTGGCAAATGCGATGCATAAACTCAGTTTCTTTCCCGCCCTTTGACTTTGGCACCAGGTGATGAGCATCTTTTTGTGAGTCTGGGATTTCCCTATCGCAAAGCGGGCAAATATGAACCTTATATTTTGATACTAGGGGAGGGGTGGCAGAAATTAATTTCTGGCGGATTTTCCCGATCATAGGGGCATTTACTCTAGTTTGATTGTGGTGCAACTAGTTTAGTAAATAAGTCTTAAACTTGCACGATGCCTAAATTACCCAAAGTCCAGCTTTTAGAGTCCGATATCTCACGTGTGATTGAAATGGCTTGGGAGGATAGAACTCCATTTGATGCTATTGAGAAAACCTTTGGCCTATCTGAGTCAATGGTGATTGAGTTGATGCGTAAGGAACTCAAAAGAAGTTCATTTGAGCTATGGCGCAAACGTGTCACAGGCAGAGCCACAAAGCATATGGCATTACGTAGTGATGATGTGACTCGTGCCTATTGCCCTACGCAATATAAAAACAAATGAGTCAAATCAAAAAACTTTTTTTAATTCTTGGGGATCAGCTTGATCTTCAAGGTGTAGGGCTCAAGGGTTTTAATCCTCAGTTAGATGAAATTATCATGGTTGAGTCTGCACATGAGGCCAGCTATGTTTGGACTCATAAGACTAAGATCGCTTTATTTTTATCTGCTATGCGCCATTTTGCGCAGTCACTAAAAGATCTCAAGTACCCCCTTACCTATATCAAAGAATCTCCTTTAGCAATCACTGAAGTTTTAAAAGAGCATCTCCTTAAAAATAAGATTCAGCATTTGGTCTGTGTAGAGCCAGGTGAATGGCGGCTAAAGATTGCGATCGAAGAACTTGGTAAGGAGCTTGGTTTGCAGTTAGATATGCGGGAAGATGATCATTTCTATTGCACGCATCAGGAATTTAGCACCTGGGTTAGCAGTAAAAAGGAGTTAAGACTCGAGTATTTTTACCGTCTCATGCGTAAGACTCATAAGATCCTTGTGGACTCAGATGGTAATCCTGAAGGCGGGCAGTGGAACTTTGATCAAGACAATCGCAAGCCTTATCCTAAAAAGGGCCCCGGCATGATTGATGGGCCTGTCGCATTTTCGCCAGATGAAATCACGCAAGAGGTAATGCAATTTGTTGAGCGTAACTACCCAAATCACCCGGGCTCTTTAAAGAATTTTCAGTGGCCTGTTTGTAGAGGGCAGGCCTTAGAAGCGCTGCAGTATTTTGTAGAGTATCGCCTCAGAAATTTTGGGGCTTACCAGGATGCAATGTGGGTTGACACTGCATTTGGTTGGCACTCTATTTTATCTAGCTCGCTGAATCTGAAGTTACTAAATCCTCGTGAAGTCATTAGCGCCGTATTGACTGCTTGGAAAAAACATGACATTGAATTGTCAACGATAGAAGGATTTATTCGGCAGATACTAGGTTGGCGTGAGTTTGTTCGCGGGATGTATTACCTCGATATGCCTCAGATGGCTCAAGATAATTACTACCAACATCAGCGAGAGTTACCAGACTGGTATTGGACAGGTAAAACCAATATGGGCTGTATGCAAGACGCTATTGGTCAAACGCTTCAATATGGATATGCTCATCATATTCAACGTTTAATGGTGACCGGTAACTTTGCCTTGTTAGCGGAAATCTTGCCGGCACAAGTATGCGAATGGTATCTAGCGGTTTATGTAGATGCGATTGAATGGGTCGAGCTTCCTAATACGGCAGGTATGGCTTTATTTGCCAATGGCGGGCGTTTTACTAGCAAGCCCTATATCGCCAGTGGTGCTTATATAAAGCGAATGAGTAACTATTGCGACTCATGCGGATACAAGCCTGATGTTCGTTTCGGTGAGCAGGCATGCCCAATGACTAATTTGTATTGGAACTTTTTGATCAAGCATCGCAAGCAATTTGAATCTAGCCCCAGAACACGATTGATGACAGCAAACCTAAAGCGCATTAGTGATGAAGATCAAGTAAAAATTCAGGAGCATGCTAATAAGTTACTTGATAACTTAAATGAGCTATAGATTAATAGGATGAAATCGACTTTTAAGGGTAATAAAAGCTCTTTGCCAAGCAAGCTTTGTGTTGCATGCAATAAAGAGATGACTTGGAGAAAGTCTTGGGCTAAAAATTGGGAGTCAGTTAAATACTGTTCCGATGCCTGCAGGAAGAAAAAGGCGCTGCCAAAATAAGCCACAGTAGGCTGAAAGGGCTTCACTGATCGTAATCGGCTAACCATTTGAGATCCTATACGGACAACTGAGATTCTTATGAACACCGGGCTTTAAATTCAGTTATCCTATTTTTTGGTGATGATTGGAGCATAGACATGAAACGTCGAAATTTCTTATTGGCCTCGGCCTCTGTATTTCTCCCTGAATTGGGCTTTGCAGATACTTTTCCTAGTAAGCCTATCCGTTACATCGTGCCTGTAGCAGCTGGTGGTGGAAATGACATGATTGCTCGTGTTTTTACCGAGAGATGGGGGCGAATGATTGGTCAAACATTCGTGGTGGAAAATCAAAGTGGCGGAGGAGGGGTAATCGCCTCGCAAACCACTATGCGTGCTGCACCTGATGGCTATACCTTAATGCAAGGTTATGTTGCCACACATGGAACCACTCCTGCTACGAGAAAAGTTTCTTATGACCCTATTAAAGACTTCACGCCAATCGGCATGATTGGTGCAACACCGAATGTTTTAGTAGTAAATAGTCAGGTGCCGGTAAAAAATATGAAGGAATTCATTGAGTATGCCCGCAAGAATCCAGGCAAACTCAGTTACGGTACTGCCGGTCAAGGCTCTTTGACGCATATGACGATGGAATTGTTTAAGCAAGAAACCGGACTCTTTATTCTGCATGTTCCTTACCGCGGAATTGCACCAGCCTTTAATGATTTATTAGGCGGTCAAACCCAGACTATGTTTCCTGGTCTCGCAGCAGCTTTGCAATATATACAGTCAGGGAAAGTGCGTGCATTGGCAGTGACTGGACCAAAGCGTAGTGCAGTGCTTAAAGATGTCCCAACCATGGAGGAGTTGGGCTTTAAGGGCTTTGATGCCATGCAGTGGTACGGGACAGTTGGGCCAGCGGGAATTCCGGCGGATATTGTTAAGCGCTTAAATGAAACACAGGTTGCAACATTGAAGCTCCCAGAGATGCGAGAGAAGTTGGCAATTGAGGCAGTGGAGCCAATGCCTATGTCACCTGAGCAATTTGGGCAATTTATTAGAAACGAAAACAAGCGATGGACTGCATTAGCAAAAGCTCGCAATATACAGCTGGAAGAATAGACCATGTCAAAAAAATTACGTGTCGGAATTTTAGAGGGTGACGACATCGGTCATGAAATTGTTCCGGTTGCCGTAGAGATCGCTAAGGCAGCCGCCGCTCTGCATCACGTGGATATTGAATGGATACCACTCCCAATTGGGCGTCGTGCACTAGATACCCATGGGCACACCCTCCCACCCGAGACATTAGAAACTTTATATACCTTAGATGGTTGGATTTTGGGTCCTATTGGCCATCGTGCCTATCCAAAACAAGTGAATGCCATCAACCCCCATCCTATATTGCGCAAGCAATTTAATTTATTTGCTAACGTGAGACCTACTCGCTCATATCCTGATATTGGGTGCCTTCGAAACGATATTGACTTAATTATTGTGCGTGAAAATAATGAAGGCTTTCAGCCAGACCGCAATATGCTTGTTGGAAATGCAGAGTTCCGTCCTAGCGATGAGATGACGCTTTCAATGCGCGTAATTACCAGGACTGGAAGTAATCGGGTAGCAAGAGCGGCCTTTGAATTAGCTCGCCAAAGAAAAAAGCATTTGACCTATGTTCATAAAGATACTGTATTCAAGTTAGGTTGCGGTATGTTTGTTGAAGAGTGTAAAAAACTTGCTGCAGAGTACCCAGATGTTCATGTTGATGATGTCATCGTAGATACTATGGCAATGCGCTTAGTGAGAGATCCGCAAAACTTTGATGTCGTAGTGACAACCAATATGTTTGGGGATATTTTGTCAGATGAGGCTGCGGGTCTTGTTGGCGGCTTGGGTATGGCGCCAGGCCTATGTATTGGGGATGGAGATGTCGTGATGGCACAGGCTACTCATGGCTCAGCCCCTGATATCGCTGGTAAAGGTATAGCTAATCCATACTCGATGATTGAGTCGACTCGTATGTTGTTTGACTGGCTTGGCCATAGTCGTAATGTTCCCGAAGCGGTCAAGATGGCTAAAGCCATGTCTGATGCCACTACGATTGCTCTTGCAAATCCTGATGCCAGAACTGGTGATGTAAATGGCAAAGGCAATACTGCATCGATGGCAAAGGCTGTGCTGGAGGCTTTGAAATAGAAAAGACCTGAAGAATCCCTTACTGGGATTAACCGATTAATAAAAAATGCTTATACAAGGAGCAGACATGGGTAGCGGTATTGGAATCAAAGAAGTTTCTTACGTAGATTGCCAGGGTGGCGGTCAGGTCGTTGTTCAAAATAACGTTGCCTATGTAGGTAATATGAGTAACCCAGATGGCACTACTATTGTTGACGTAAAGGATCCCAAAAATCCAAAAATTGTTTCCCATTTAGGAATGCTTCCCGGCACACATTCGCACAAGGTGCGTGTTAAGGGGGATTTAATGCTCGTTAATCGCGAAGGCTTGCGTGGACAAATGGCCCCTGAAGGATTTAAGGGTGGCTTAGGAATTTACGATATTTCAAAACCTCTAGAGCCCAAGTTGATCACAGAGTGGCAAACCGAAGGTAGAGGCGTACATCGGTTTGATTTTGATGGGGAGTTTGCATATATATCGTCTACTGATAAAGGGTATGTAGGCCACATCATGAAAATTATTGACCTGCGTAACCCCTCAAAACCGGAGGAAGTTGGTCGGTGGTGGATGCCTGGTCAATGGACTGATGGTGGAGAAGAAAAAACCTGGGAAGGCGCGGATCATCGCTGTCATCATCCTTTAAGGGTGGGTAATCGACTCTATACAAGCTACTGGTATGGGGGCACTGTAATTTTGGATATTGAGGATATGGCCAGACCAAAGGTTGTATCTAAATTACGGTGGCAGCCTACATATCCATGGCCTACCCATACCGCTCTTCGTGTTCCATTTAAGGTTTACGGAAGAGACTTGATGATCGTAGCCGATGAAGATGTGTTTCGTAGTGATGATCATCCACCAGCTTTTTTATGGATGGTAGATATTAATGATGAAACTCAACCAGTACCATTTGCTAGCTTTCAAGTGGAAGGTGAAGATGGTACTAATCGTCCAATTTATACAGGCTGTCATCAGCCTTGTGAAATTATTACCGGTACCGAGTTACCAGTAGCTTGGTTTGCGCATGGCCTACGTATTTTGGATTACTCCAATCCTCATTCAATAAAAGAAATTGCTTCTTACCTGCCTATCCCAACGGGCCACTTACCAAGGCCCCAGAGTAATGATGTCACCATTGATGACCGTGGACTGATGTATTTATTGGATCGAGTGCGTGGGTTAAATATTCTGGAGCGCACATAGTGAACTTTATTAGGGGGCTAATTCTAGGTTGCTGCGTTAGTATTTTTGCAGTATGCGGATCGGTAGCTAATGCTCAGTCTGACCCATACCCCAACAAGCCTATCAAGTTTATCGTTGGATTTGTTGCTGGTAGCGCAACAGACACCGCTGCTCGGATTGTTGCAGAGCGTTTGCGGCCCCAGCTTGGACAGCAGATATTGGTAGAGAATCGCCCTGGTGCATCAAGCTCAATTGCAACTGAATTAGTTGCGGGCTCACCAGGAGATGGGTATACACTTTTATTTAGCTCTTCTTCGGCAACGGTTAATGCAGCGGCCCACAGCAATAGCCCTAGTGCACTTGCTTATAAAAGTTTAGTCCCGATTGCCTTGGTGGCAAGCATTCCTAATATCTTGGTGGTTAATTCAAGTTTGGGAGTGAAGTCTGTTCAAGAGTTCATCGCTCTTGCCAAATCAAAGCCTGGCGAAATTTCCTATGCATCATCAGGTTCCGGTAGTTCTCCGCATATGTCTGCGGAGCTTTTTGAGTCTCGTACCGGAATTCAAATGCAGCATGTGCCATATAAGGGTAGTACTCAGGCTATGAATGACGTACTGTCTGGACTAGTGCCAGTAATGTTTTCGCCGGCTTCCAGTGTTTTGCCCCACATTAATAGTGGAAAATTAATTGCCTTAGCAACCACTAGTAATCGCCGCACTCCTTTAATATCAGTCCCTACTTTAGAGGAGGCTGGTGTTGCAAATTTTAATGTCTCTCTTTGGTTTGGCATTCTTGCGCCTAAGAGTACTGATGCGCAAGTAATCAATAAATTATCGATCGCTATTTCAAAAGCATTAGATGATCCAGAAACTAAAAAATTATTAGCTGC
Source organism: Burkholderiaceae bacterium (assembly GCA_947448415.1). Lineage (GTDB taxonomy): Bacteria > Pseudomonadota > Gammaproteobacteria > Burkholderiales > Burkholderiaceae > Polynucleobacter. The sequence continues at coordinate 80,375 of CANFMT010000003.1, forward strand.
TCAAACAATGGACATTATTAAAGCGGATCCTGCTGAATTCAAAGTGTTTATTAATAGTGAAATCGTCAAGTGGGGCGGCTTGATTAAATCTAACAAAATAGACCTTAATCAGTAATCAATAATAAAGACTACATTTTTTGAAAGGCATGAAATGATTTACGAGTTTAAAACCTATAAAGCTACCGATGGAAATTTTGAAGCCCTGAAGAAAAGGTTTCAGGAAAAAACGATGCCAATCTTTAGTCGCCTAGGTATTGAGGTAACTCATTGCTGGGATAGCTTGGATGACCCTAATAGCTTTAGTTATTTGGTGCGCTTTACCAATAAAGAGGCTGAAAAAGCCGCTTGGGATGCTTTTGCCAAGGATGAAGAATGGAAGACAGTTAAGGCTGAGAGTGAAAAAGCTAATGGTCCCCTTTTAGGTTCTCAAAGTACTGCATATTTGTCTGCAACGGATTTTTCTCCAAATGCCTAAATATTTGTGATGAATTTAGGATTTAACTCTCTGATTCTTTCATCTAAATAGTAGCCGCCATATTCTGTATAACGCAGAAATTTTCGCTTACAAGATGCGCATTCAAAAACATCTGAGCGGTTGTATGGATAGTGTTTTGGAGAGATGGGAGCATCGCTAGACCATTGATTGGTGCCGTTGGGGTGATGCTCATCCCAGCACTCCTCTGCACGCTCAATCCTCAGTGTGCCCAAAAGCCTTAACTTTTCCGCATCAAATCCACTAGGAAGTGATTCCCATCCTTGACAGCTTAATGACGCGCATTGTTCGCAGTCATTCTTCGTAATAGGCGAATGCGCAATATCAAGTAGCTGATTTGTATTTAGTTCTTTGAGCATGCTTGCGTAATTCCTAGGGAGTGGGGGATGGATAAAAAATCTTTTACCAAGGGACTTTCTTCATTTTTATTGTCTTATGTCCATAAAAATTGAACTGATATGCGATATATTGATAAAAGTAAAACTTTACATGAAACTAATAATTAATTTAATAATACGGAGACATCATGAATTCTTCTGGAATTGAAATTCACCCTAGAAAAGAAGCCTTCAAAGAGGGTATTGAGGCCTTGACCGGACTAGCAACTTCTGTTGTCAGTGATGCTTTGGGAAGGGGTATTGGCGCGGTAGGTATTTTGCCAGTGAATAAATCTTCTGTATCGGTCTGCGGCAATGCAGTTACTGTTAGTGTTCGTGCTGGCGATAATTTACTGATTCATAAGGCTTTGCAAATCCTGCAACCAGGCGATGTTTTAGTGGTTGACGGCGGCGGAGATATTACCCGTGCACTTTTTGGTGAGATCATGATGACTATAGCCAAATGTAATGGAGCTGTAGGCGCCGTTCTGGATGGAGCAATACGTGATGTGGAGTCTTTTGAAGAACATCGATTCCCTTGTTGGGCGCGTGGCGTCAATATGCGCGGCCCCTACAAGGATGGTCCAGGAACGATTAACACCTCTGTTGTTATTGGGGGTATGGTAATTAATCCAGGAGATGTTATTTTGGGTGATTGTGACGGCATCATTGCCTTGTCACCAGCAGATGCTTTATTGGGAGCTAAGCTCGGCAGAGAAAAAGAGGCTCACGAGCGCAAATCAATTCAGTCGATTTTGGATGGTAAATATGATGCCTCATGGGTAGACGCAGCCCTCAAGCAAAAAGGTGCGCTATGAACTTAAAGCATTTTGTTGTGGCAGCGCTCAGTATTGTTGCAATGAATTCGTATGCTGCCTATCCAGATAAATCGATTAAGTTTTTAGTTCCATGGCCTCCAGGTGGTGCAACAGATCAGGTAGCGCGTTTATTAGTGCAGCCCCTTACTAAGGAGTTGGGTGTTTCCGTATTTGTCGAGAATAAGGGTGGTGCCGGAGGTAATATCGGTACCCAGGCTTTTGTTCAAGACAAGCCCGATGGATATTCAATCTTGATGGCGACGAGCTCGACTAATGCTGCTGGACCACATCTATTCTCTAATCAAGGATTTGATGCGACAAAAGATTTCACGCCTGTAATTTTAGTATGTACTATTCCTAATATTATGGTGGTGCCCGCTTCTTCGCCATGGAATAGTCTCAAAGATTTAATGAGTGATGCAAAACAAAATCCCGGCAAGTTTACGTATGGATCTGCTGGTATCGGTGCTTCACAGCATTTAGCAGGAGCTCAATTTAAAACGGATACTGGTCTAGATATTCGACATGTGCCTTATAAGGGTAGTGGTCCAGCTGCACTAGATTTAATGGCGGGCCATATTGACATGATGTTGGATACCGGTTCACTCAACAATATCAAGGCTGGCAAGCTAAAAGCTTTGGCTGTAGCTTCTGATAAGAGAATTCCTGAGTTACCAAATGTACCCACCCTCAAAGAGTCAGGTGTTCCCATGGTGGCGAATGCTTGGTATGGGGTAATGCTTCCTGCTAATGCACCTAAAGATATTACTGATAAATTGAATGCCGCCTTTAATAAGGTTCTTAAAGATCCTGAAGTGCGTAAAAGTTTGCAGGCTATCGGTGCGCAGGTTGATGGTGGGACAGTAGCGGAGTTTACAAAATTCTCACAATCTGAGATTAAGCGCTATGAAGGAATTGTGAAGATGTCCGGGGCGCCTAAGGAGTGATGGAATACTCTTTATGTTGGATTCGATAGCAAGCTTACCTTACTAAATTTCCTATCAAATTTTTAGGATTAAAAAATGACTAGAATCAAAAAAGTTCTGATGTTGGTAATGGGTGTCATGCTAAGTTACAGCTTGCATGCCCAAGAGTATCCCAATAAACCAATAAAAATTATTGTTGGATATGCTGCTGGAGGTGCGGTTGATTTAATCGCTAGATCATTAGCCAAGGGCATGTCTGAAACACTTGGTCAACCTATTGTTGTTGATAATAAGCCGGGCGGCGGAACTAATATCGCCACAAAATTATTGATTGATAGCCCTTCAGATGGATATACCTTAATGTTGGCTGCTAATGCTTTGGCAGCTAATAAGTCACTTTACAAACCGCAACCGTTTGATCCTGAGCTAGACGTCACGCCAATTGCATTGATTGGCAACGTGCCAGTAGTTCTAGCGACATCTGCAAATAGCAAATACACCAATCTAGCCGATGTTATTAAGGCGGCCAAATTAAAGCCAGACGATATTACCTTTGGATCCCCAGGTAATGGTGCAACTCCTCATATGGCCGTTAAATTTTTTGAGCAAGCTGCAGGTATTTCCTTAAAGCATGTTCCTTATAAAGGTGGTACGGCTGCAATTACCGATTTGATTGGCGGCCAGATTGATCTTGTTGCAACTAATATGCTTGAAATTGCTCCTCAAGCAAAAGCAGGCAAAGTCAAAATCTTAGCGGTCATGACTCCTAAGCGTTCACCATTGTTTCCAGAAGTGCCCACCATTTCTGAAAGTGGTTACCCAGGATTTGAGGCTTTCGTTTGGTACGGTTTGATAGCACCTGCTAAGTTGCCAAGTGCTATTGCTAATAAACTTTATGCGGCAGCAGAGAAATCGCTTGCATCCAAAGAAATGGCCGACAGATTAAGTTCGGCCGGTGGCGAGGTAACGCCTGGTCCAAGATCTCAACTGGTGAACTTGGTGAAATCAGAAACTAGGCGCTATGAAAAAATGGTTCGCGAAGCCAATATTCAGCCAGATTAATCTATAGACGAGAGTGCTGATGTCAAATCCATCAAACTATTTACTTCAGCGTGTTGGGCAATACGTTGTTGTGACTATTGCGGCAACATTCTTGCTTGCTTGCGCTAGTGGCCCTAAAAATGATATTGCGCCTACAGGAAATCTACGGGTTGGTTTGTATCAGGGATCGCCAACATCCTATTTGGGTGATGGCAACTTAACAGACAACAGGGGTATTGGATTTGCGCTCGGTAAGCAGCTTGCTAAAACAATAGATATGCCATTTGTCCCAGTTGTTTATCCCAAGAATGCGGATGCCTTGGATGCCGTCAAAGAGAGTAAGGTGGATTTAGTATTTACCAATGCCACTCCTGCAAGAGCAAAGTTTATTCAATTCTCTGATGCGGTCATTAAGCTTGAGAAAGGGTTCCTGCTCGCTCCGAAAAGCAGGATACGCAGTATTGAGGATTTAAATAATCCCAATATCAAAATCGGCGTCAGTGTAGGTAGCAGTTCTGAAAAAGAAGTCTCAGAATTATTAAGCAAGGCCAAGCTGGTCAAAATGAACTCTACTCAAGATACTATTGCTCAGCTAGCAGTAGGAAAGATTGATGCTTTTTCGAGTAATAAAGGCATTCTTTTTGAGTTATCCGATCAGGTTCCTGGGTCTAGCGTGATGCCCGAAATCATTGGTTATGAAAGCATGGCGCTGGGCGTACCGATTGATCGCCCTAATGTGAAACCTTTTTTAAATGAGTTTATTCAGTCCCTGAAAAATTCTGGCCAATTAACTACTATTATTAATCGATCCGGTTTGCGTGGTGTAGCGACTAAGTAAGTAGCTAAGTAAGCGACTAAGTAAGCGACTAAGTAAGATATAAAATTTTTAAAGCGAAAAACAAGAATGATTATTGATTGTCACGGGCACTATACGACAGCTCCGAAGGCCCTAGAGGATTGGCGTAATAAGCAAATTGATAACCTCAATACGCCTCATCTAGGTCCAAAGGTAGCCGACTTAAAAATTAGTGATGATGAGCTAAGAGAATCCATTGAAGTAAATCAACTTGCAAAAATGAAGGAGCGGGGAATTGATTTAACCATTTTTTCTCCACGCGCTAGCTTCATGGCGCATCACATTGGTGATTTCAATACGTCAGCTACCTGGGCTAGTATTTGTAATGAACTTTGCTACCGCATTTCTCAGTTATTTCCTGGTGAGTTTATTGGAGCGGCCATGCTTCCCCAGTCGCAGGGCGTTGATCCTAAGTCCTCAATTCCAGAGTTAGAGAGGTGCATCAAAGAGTATGGGTTTGTTGGGATTAATCTCAATCCAGATCCTTCTGGTGGACATTGGAAGGAGCCTCCCTTATCTGACCCTTATTGGTATCCCATCTACGAGAAGATGGTGGAGTATCGAGTGCCCGCAATGATTCATGTGAGTACTAGCTGCAATAACTGCTTTCATACGACTGGCGCCCACTATTTAAATGCTGATACCACTGCATTCATGCAATGCCTTACCTCTGATTTATTTAGAGTCTTCCCCGAGTTGAAGTTTTTAATTCCTCACGGCGGTGGAGCAGTTCCTTATCATTGGGGGCGTTTTCGTGGTCTTGCACAAGAAATGAAAAAGCCCTTGCTCAGTGAGCACCTCTTGAAGAATATTTATTTTGACACTTGTGTTTATCACCAGCCTGGAATTGATTTGTTAACTAAGGTAATTCCTGTTGACAATATCCTGTTCGCCTCCGAAATGATTGGTGCTGTAAGGGGTATTGATCCAGAAACGGGTTATTACTACGATGACACAAAGAGATATATCGAGAACTCATCTATTCTTTCCGATGAAGATCGTCTTAAGATATATGAGGGGAATGCCAGAAAGATTTATCCACTCTTAAATCAATTTCTGGAGTCGCGCGCTACTTAAAAAGTGGTAACGGGTGGCAATAAATAGAAAAAGGGGCAGAAATCTGCCCCTTTTGATTTGGTTAAACTGGATTAGCTGTACTGAGTTAGCTTAACTTTAGATTGAGTAGACGTGCAGCATTGCCTCCAAGAATGCCAATACGTTCTGCATTACTCAAGCCCTTGGTTGCCATGACGCGCTCAACTGGGAACTCTTCCCATGGAATAGGGTGATCAGTTCCAATCATTACCTGACTAGCGCCAACTTGTGAAACTAAGTAAGCCAGGGCTTCAGGCGTGAATACCAAAGAATCAAAGTACATCTGCCTTAAGTACTCACTAGGTTTCTTTTTGAGGACGATATTAGGATCGCAGTTTTGCGGTGAAACAAAGCAGCTGTGATCCATACGCGGTGCATAAGAACCTAAGAAGCCACCACCATGGGCCGCCAATATCTTCAGTTGTGGATATTTATCAAGCACACCTTCGTAGATCAAATGCTCCAGTGCGATGGTTGTATCCAAGGGGTTGCCCACCACATTGGACATCCAGCCATTTCCCTTGAAGCGTTGAGCTAGTTGCGGGGTGCTTTGTGGGTGAATAAAGAGAGTGACGTTCAGCTCCTGCGCTTTTGCAAGCACGGGATGATATTTTGGATCTGAAAAGTCTTGGCCTAAAACGCTGCCTCCAATTGCTGCTCCGCGTAATCCTTGTTTTTTGACCGCATAATCCAGTTGCTCAACGGCTAGTTCTGGAAATTGCATTGCCAATGATGCAAAGGCTGCAAATTTATCTGGTCTTGAGGCGCAGAGTTCAGCTAGATGCGCATTGTTTAGGCGGCAGATTTCTGCAGCGGTATCTTTATCTTTGCGATACCAAAAAGGATTAATACTCAAGACTTGCATATCAATGCCTTGAGCCTCCATGGCCTTGATACGCTCATTAATGACGATGAAATGCTCAGCAACACCTTTAGTTGGAGGAGGGACGGATTTTGCATCTTCTCCCATTAGGTCAATTGCATCTTGGAACATGCAGTGTGCATGCACATCAACGGTCTTAACGCGCTTACCGTTGATAAATACAGGAGTGACTCGCTTGGGGTCGGCAGAGTGGGCTAAGCCGCACCCACAAAAAAATAAACCACCAAGGGCTTTACCAGATGTTTTAAGAAATGATCGACGGTTGTTCATAAAGAGCTTTCTATAAGTGAAGGTTATCTAACTACGTTCATGCCGCTATTTTGGATGGGACCAACTGCATTGGGAGAGCTTAAAAATTCAATCAACTGCTGTGCTAGTTTCTGGTTCGGTGAATTGATAACAATGGCCGCAGCAAAAGTTTGAATGAGCTGAATATCGCTGGGAAGTGCACCTACATAATCTATGCCAGGAACATTGACTAACTCACTACTGGGCTGCACTGCAACATTGGCTTCCTTGGCCGCCAAGATCGTTGTAGCTTGAGATCCGCGTTCAGTAACCTGAACAGAGATTTGATCGCTAATACCAAGCTTAGGAAACAACTCTTTGGTTAAGTAAATGCCACTCGTGCTGCCTGGCACTACAACTTTTTTAGCTTTTACTAATGCGCTTGAAAAAGCTTTGGTAGTAGAAATGTTCGGTTTGGGGCTGCCTGCTGGAACAGCGAGTCCTAGTGGGGCTTGAGCCAAATCAATATCAGAATTGGGAATAATTTTGTTTTGTGCAATGAGTTCAGCCAAGCCTTCGCGTGACAGGATCACTACGTCAGCTTTTGTCCCTGCATCAAGTTGTGCTTTGATGGTTTTGGGTCCAGTACCTTGTGATGCTCCAGATTTTGTGATGACTTTGGCGCCGGTCATCTTTTCAAATGCAGGCAGCATTTGATTGTAGGGGCCCTGAAAGCCACCTGAAATAATGACTTCAAGTTGTGCCATCACAGCGTTACTAAACAGCAGGGAAATGACACATGCAAAAACATATTTCATCCAGTCTCCAACTTTTTTCTTTTATGGCAAAAGCTTACTCTGAAATCCTGGGTATTGGACTGCTTATCTGGGTTATCCCTTATGCGCTTTTTAATGCAAGACCATGCTGTACGGATAAGTCTGGATTTTTATTTTTTACTGGAGCCATTGATGGCATTTACAGGTCAACCTGGGGGTTAATTCATTCGTTATAGGGGTATGGCTATCAAAGCCCGACGAATGGAGGTCTATATGAATAAGATCCTAGTTTCTCTAATAGCAGCTGCAATGCTACTGGGCGTTACTTCATCAGCAAGCGCTCATGGTGGCAGGGGTGGTTACTACTACAGCGGTCATGGCGGTGGTTGGCGTGGTGCTTGGGCACCTTTTGCGGCCGGAGCGGTTGCGGGAGTTGTTGTTGCGAACGCTTATCATAGGCCAGCACCTGTTTATTACGCGCCGCAATATTACCCTCCTCAACCTCAAACAGCAGCGTATTGCCCAGAAAATGGCTTGTACTACCCCCAGACTCAAGCTTGTCCTAGCGGTTGGCAAAGGGTGATGTATTAATTAATTGACTAAAAAATAAGGCCACTTTGAGGTGGCCTTATTTGCGTTTGTTTATTTGCTCGTCTGTTATTTAGCAGCTTTATCACAGGGAAATCTACCAGCAAGGAAGCGCAAAATCGTATCTGCAGCTGGCTCGGTCGCGTATTTAGAATTTGCATCTGCCCATTTGACATATTCTTGAATGACTTCTTTGCGCGTTGGTGCGGGTTGCTTAACGCAAATAAAGTCAGGGCCAGATTTAGGGTGACGGGTTACAAGGTAAGTGTCATAAACAGCTTGACCATAAATCTCGCAAGTAATAAAAGTCCCGTTAGCACCCTTGCAGTCTTGCAAAAGTTCTTGGGTGCTAATCATATTAGCTGCTTGAGGCCCGGTTGAGAATCCCAAAGCTAAGCTAGTCAATGCCATTAATAAAATCTGCTTTTTCATAATTTTTCTTTCGTATTAGTCTTAATCATTTCATTGAAATAGGTGCGTTTAGCGTCTGCCGCCTCTAAAGCCGCCGCCACCACCAAAGTGTTCACCGCCTGCGCGGGCACCACCGCCACCGAAGCGATCGCCACCGCCATTAAATCTTGCGCCTCGTGCATCACCAAAGCCATTGGAGTCATTTCTGAAATTACTTTGTCTATCATCGCGATTGCTGAGATTGCGATCGCCTGAACGATCGTTTTGGCCTGCATTACGATTTCCATCTCTGCTGGCATCGCGGTTTGTAGGGTTGCTGCGATCATCGCCGCTGATTCCATTGCGCTGTAAGTTTTGTCGTAACTGATCACGCTCTGCATCGCGATTAGCTCCACCACCGCCAATGTTGGCATTGCGTCTTTGGGTGTCTGGCTTCCAATCGCTGGTTCCGCGTGAATTACCTGACCAATTACGATTGGTATTGTTATTAAAGCTGTTGTAATTATTGTTGTTAATGGTGAGTGAGTTTCCACCGCCCCAATGACAACCGCCCCAAAGGGCTGTGCCTACTACCATACCGACGCCAAATGAAAGTAAGGCTGTACTTGCTACATAACCCGGTGGGTAATAAGCAGCTGGTGGGTAAGCTGGGTATGGCCAAGGCCCATAAACAATGGTTGGGTTATATGAAGGCACATACACCACTTGTGGGTTAGCAGGTTGTATCACAATCGCTTCAGAGGAGCCGCTACCTTGTGTACTAACAGTTTGTTGTGAGTTTGATTGCAGCGCGCCAGATTTCTTTGCTTTAGCTCGTAGGGCTTGAATAGCACTCATGGTGTCTGATTGCTGAGCTAGTACTGCATTACCTAAATTTTGAGTCCAGCTTAATTGTGAACCCATCATTTCTAAAACAGGCGGGAATGACACAAGTGACTTCACGCTAGGATCCCAATTTTGTTGTTGCAATGCGTTATTCAGCGCATTGCCTTTTAGCTGGCCATTAGAACGTAACCAGTTGGTTGCCTCTGACACCTCGAGTGGGTAGGTAGATGCCATAAGTATTTGCGAGACCAAAGGATCTGGATATAAGGCAATCGGCGCAACAAGAGCCTCTAGTTGCGCTTGCGATTGTTTGATTGCCTGCTGTTGACCGCTTCCTTGGGCATAAGAAACTGGCACGACAGCTGGAAAGGTAAGGGCGGTCACTAATAGACCCGCCAGCAATCTTGATGGGATTGCCTGCTTTTTTGTTGCCAACATTAGGGCTTCCTTCTGTATTGGTGGAATAAATATTCTACTCAATATGCTAGCCGCTTTAATAGCCGACTGTTTGATAGCCCTATAGTCCATTACCGCTCTGTTTATATTGTTTTGGTGTTATCGGGTGCGTATATTATGTGGGCTGGCGAGAATTGAATGAATTACTCCATTCCGATAATCCCGAACTTACCCAATCATTTTTATAGAATAAATCATATGAAATTTAAACTTTTAAGCTTTTTTGCTGTGTTTGCTTTAGCTGCTTGTTCAACCCCTGTAACGCAACAAGAAGTGCAGCAAGCACAATTTCCGGCTCAACCAAACAAGGCAGAGATCGATAAAGAAGTAAATGCCTATCTAAAAGCAAATATAAATAATCCTACAGCGGCTCAAAAGGAGTGTGCGCCTCCACGTAAAGCGTGGGCTCGTCAAAACAGCGATAAGCCTGCTAACTTTGGATGGATGGTGGTGTGCGATGTGAATGCTAAGGATAATGCTGGTAACTTTACCGGCGTGAAGGCTTACATGTTCTTGTTTGCTAAGAATGGCAACATGGTGTTCGATCCAACTACATTCTTTACAAACATCAATAACCACGTACAGTTCTTAGATTTGATTGGTAAATAATTTATTACTTCAGTTTTACTAAAGTAATAAAGCCACCTTCGGGTGGCTTTTTAATACCCCAATAATTTTGCGCTCTTATTGATAAGTATTGTTAGCTAGTCTAAGTTGGTAAGGTTAAGAATAAAAAAGCCCCGCAAAAGCGAGGCTTAGTAATACGCGTTTACTAGGTTGTGAGGCTCACTGATCTGCCTTAACGTTTAAGTTGGCTAATATTCCTGCCCAACGATTAACCTCTTGCTGTACAAAGCGATTAAATTCCTCTGGTGACTTGCTGTATGAGGGGGTAATCAATTGTTTTTTGAATGCTTCCTTTAGTTCTTCGCTGTTTAGAGCATCGACACTTGCATTGAATAGTTTATCGATAATCGGTTTTGGTGTGCCAATCGGTACAAATATTGCTTGCCATGCATTTGTACCGATTCCTGGAAAGCCCACTTCGCCCATTGTGGGTGTGTTGGGAAGTTCAGGTAAGCGCTTTTCAGTGGTTACCGCTAAAGCGCGTAATTTTTGTACGCGAATCATTTCAATAACAGACGATGCGTTGATGAAAGCAATTTGTACTTCATTGCTCACCATTGGAACGATATATTGTCCAGCGCCACCATTGTAGGGGACGTGAGTCATCTTCAGTCCTGCAGCTTTTTCGAAATTCAGCATGTCTAGCATGGAGTAGGTGCCAACACCTGGCGAAGCATGATTGATGGCGTCAGGATTTCGTTTGGCATAAGCGATTAGTTCTGGAATCGTGTTGATACCAAGCTGGGCGGAAGCAACAAAAATATGCGGAATTGTTGCCAGTGTTGTAATGCCGGTTAAGTACTCGGATGGTTTGCGCTTAATTTTTTGCGCAAATACCGTTTCATTTAATGCGTTGGTACTCAAGTTACCGACAAAAATGGTATACCCATCCGCAGGAGCTTTGGACATAGACTCTAGGGCGATCATTCCTCCGGCACCTACGCGATTTTCTACGACAACTGCTGTATTAAGTTGGAGTGAAAGTTGTTTTGCATAAATACGGGCGACTGTATCTGTTGCTCCTCCGGGAGCCAATGGAACAACTAATTTAATCGGTCTATTTGGGAAGCTGGCGTCTTGTGCAAAAGCAGTTTGCAGAAACACTATTCCTAGTAAAGGCGTGATGATGCTCTGTAAGAAAAATCGAAGTATTGCAATGCCCGAAGTCTGTGAATATTTTTTCATCTTCATTAATCCTTTTAGCAATGATCCTACACGGATATTAATGCTGAAGTAAATGTTGCATTGCAATGCATCGCTTATAGGGACAAGTTAGAATTTATTTTTTGCCACGAATTTTAGTGTGTATGATAAATATCAATAAATAAGACCGACATTAATTAACATAATTTTTTATGGAGACAGTATGTTAAAGAAACTTAGAACAGAACGTGATAACCAGCAGTGGATGTTAGATCTCGCGCTGAATATGCGTGGACGTGTGCAGAATTTTGAGCGCGATGATATTGAAGTCCCCACTGGTAAGCGTGCCAGAAATTATCGAATGCTACCGAAGGTATGGCTGGAAGCTGCCGAGAGACATGAGCGGCTAGCAAAGGCTGCTATGGCGAGAGGCGCTAACTCTTCAGCCACTTATCATTTTGATCATGCAATTGAGTCATATCGTCATGCACAACACCCCATTTATTTTGATGATCATCCGGTTAAAAAAAGACTATATGTGAAGTTGTCAGAGATGGTGGATTTACGAAATCAGACAGCAGACTATCCGATTGAGCGTGTTGAGGTGGAATTTGATGATGGCAAAACAATTTCCTGCCTTTTGCATCTTCTGCCTGATCGTCGTAAGGCGCCTGTAGTAATTTATGTGCCAGGTATGGATCAAACGAAAGAAGTGTTTCCTAAGGCATATCACAACATTGGCTTAGCCCGTGGATTCCATGTTTTGGCAATGGATGGCCCTGGACAAGGTAACTCGAATATTCAAAAAATTAGAGCTGTAGGTGATAACTATGAGCGTGCAGGTGCGGCAGTTATTAGTTATTTAATGACTCGTCCGGAGGTAGATAAAGATAAGATTGCTATCTATGGTATTAGCATGGGTAGTTATTGGTCATTGAGGCTGTCAAGCTACGACCATCGTGCAGCAGTCGTTGTCTCTTCGGTGGCTTGCTTTAATCCGAACAACACTATCTTTACTCAATCTTCTCCACGCTTTAAGCAAATGTTTATGTATATGGCAGGCTATGAGGACGAGGATCGTTTTGATGAAGAGGTGGCAAAAAATATGACCGTAAGAGGTCATCTCGATAAAATTAAATGCCCTACCTTATTGGTTACCGGAGAGTTTGATCCCTTATGTCCTTTGGAGGATGCAATTGAAGCGTATGACGATTTAAAAGTTCCTAAGGAGATGTGGGTTTTTGAGAATCAATACCACCCCCTGTGGAGTATTGCTAACTTGGGAGGTATGGATTGCCACGATTATGTATTTGATTGGCTTCAAAATTTCTTTGACGGAACCCATAAGCCAACGAAAGAAGGAAGCATTTCTTATATTAAAGAGAATGGCAATGGTCCATGGTCTGATTGCGAGTGGGAGCCTCCAGTAGAACGTGGCCAAGCTTACTTTTAGTGTATTTCAATTCCCCTTGAAGGAGTGCTCTGATCATGGGTAATGCAAAAAACATAAATCGTCGCAAGCTGTTGAAGATGGTCGTGGCATCTGGCCTCGCACCATTTTCACAGATCAGCTTTGCACAGACAGTGTGGCCTAAGGCTAAACCCATCAGGATTATTGTTCCATTTCCACCGGGAAATACAATTGATACCTTGGCAAGATTAGTGCAAAACAAGGTGAGTGATGTCTTAGACCAATCTGTCATTATTGACAATGTTGGCGGGGCTTATGGCCGGATTGGAATGTCTGCCATTGCTCGCGCTAACCCTGATGGCTACACATTGGGTGCCGTACAAGGCGGCCCCATGATTGTTCAGCCCCATACAGTCAAAGGTTTGCCTTACAACACTATTACAGACTTCGCACCTGTTGCGGTTTCTGCTTGGAATTACAATGCACTAGCGGGCTCAAATACTGCACCATTTAAAACATTACAACAGATGGTTACTTGGGCTAAGGCGAATCCAAACAAGCTAACGGTTGGCAGCACAGGAGAGGGTGGCTTTTCGCATCTTTGGTTTGAGGATTTTAGGCGTCAGCTTGGAATTACTTATACCCACATACCCTATAAAGGGACTTCTGGTCTTGCGACTGATTTGGGCGCTGGTGAAATCATGGCGGCAGTAGATGGTATTTCTGGATTTGCGCCCTTTATTAAGGGAGGCAACATCCGTTTGCTCGCCACTACTAATGCTACTCCACCAGCAGAGTGGCCAGGCGTGCCAACATTAAGTGAGGTCATTCCGGGTTTCGTAGTTAATGGATGGTTCGGTTTTGTTTTTCCAGCCAAGACCCCGGCTGACATAGTCAATCGTATGAATCAGGCAATTAATATGGCGATTCAATCACCAGGGGCTTCCGAAAAGCTCGCATCTTATGGCCTGTTAGGAGTATCACAGTCTGCAGAATATTTTGATGCCCTTATCAAAAAAGATCATCAAAGATATGGCGATATAGTAAAGGCGGTTGGCATTATTCCGCAGTAATTTTTTTTGAAAACGAACCCTATTGGCTGATTGCTTGCATTTCTGTCTCGATGACATTCTTAAGCCAAACATGTGAAGATTGGCGATGGGTTCTTTCATGCCAATACAGCGCTATTCTGACTTCGGGAATATTAAGGGGAATGGGCCGAATTTCCACTGGAAATTGTTGCTGCATTTCTTGTGCCACCTTTTTTCCTATACACGCTAGAAAGCCTGTTACCGATACTATCTTTGCAAGATTAAAGATGGTCTGAGCCTCTAAGGCGATATTAATTTTTTCACCTATTTTTAATGCAGCTTGATCAATCACCATCGTAGAAACCCCATTACGCGGGGCTTCTAGGCGAACATGTCGTGTGTTAATGAACTCGCTGACGGAAAGTTTTTGGGGGATATCACTATTTTTTCTAGAGAGGCAAATAAGCTCATCTCTAAATAAAATTTTGGTGCGCAACATCAAGTTTGGCTTAGGCCACCAGCCAAGACGAAAATCTAACACTCCTTTATCCAGCATATCGAATGCTTCGCTCGGGTTAGAGGTTTTAAACTCCACCTTAATGTTAGGTGCATCCTTTTCCAGTCGCGCTGCAATTCGTGGTGCTAGGTAATATTCGACAAACTCAGGACACATGATTGAAAATTTTGCCTCTGAGGTTGAGGGGTCAAACGAGGCCTCTGATTTATTCAGTGCATCCACTTTGTGCAAGATTTCCTGAATTTCAACTTCCAATGCAAGTGCTCGGCTAGTGGGCGTCATGCGCCCATTGGAGCGAATGAGTAATGGATCTTTAAACGCTTCCCTCAGCTTTTTTAACGACAAGCTCACCGTAGGTTGACTTAGTCCTAGGGCGTTTGCGGCCTTTGAGACATTTTGATGTTTCATGAGCGCCACATAACAAGCTAGCTGCTGCAAATCAATCTTATTATTCATTTATTAAATAGTAACTATTTATATTATTGGTATACATATTACCGTATCGGCCCTAAGCTTGGGTCCTTGACCTAAAAACTGTTTCTTTACCCATGAAGTGCGCGGAGGTGGTTCGGTGCTTAATTTTCGAATGAAGTGTTTGTTAGCAAGCTTATGGTGCTTTGGGATGATTCCGTTGGCTGCAATGGCTCAGGCCAATCCATGGCCTACCCATCCAGTCAAGATGGTGGTTCCTTTTGCGGTTGGCGGCGCTACTGATATTGCGGCACGCATTCTTGCGCCGGCCTTAGGGGAAATTTTGGGTCAGCAATTTATTGTTGAGATTAAGTCTGGTGCAGCAGGAAATATTGCTATAGAAGCGGTTGCTTTAGCTCCCGCAGATGGCTACACACTGTTGGTTGGCAATGTGTCAACCGGTTCTATTAACGAGACCTTGTATGCCTCTAAGCTCAAAGTCAAACCTTCTGTTGCTCTAAGACCAGTCTCTCTTATTGCTTCCATTCCAAACTTACTAGTCTCAGGAATGGACTTTCCGCCAAATAATATGAAAGAGCTTATTGCTTATGCAAAGGCTCGTCCTGGAGAATTGAACTATTCCTCTCCATTGGGCGGCTACTCTCATTTAGATATGTTGGACTTTACGAAAAAGGCTGGACTTACTCTCGTCAATATTCCTTCTAAGGGTGCAGGCTCATCGCAGGTTGGCTTGGTTGCTGGCGATATTCACTTCACTATTTTGAATGCAGCCTCTACGCTAACTTTAATTAAAGCTAAGAAATTAAAAGCGTTTGCCACCACTTCTACTACCCGCTTGCCATATTTGCCGGACGTACCCACTTTCGCTGAAAGTGGCTTTCCAGGGGTTGGTACAGATCAGTGGAACGGTATTTTCGTACCTGCGAAGACGCCTCAGCCAATAGTAGATAAGTTATTCAATGCCATTATTCAAGCCCTACAAAAACCTCAGGTAAAAGAGGCGTTTGTTACAGCGGGAATGACTGTCATCCCTAGTAAATCTCCTGAAGATGCAGCTGCGTTTATTGCTACAGAAACACAGCGTTGGCCAAGAATTATTAAAGAAAACAATGTAACTGTTGATTATTAAATGGAAAGACTTATGACAAATATTACAAAAGCAGTCTCAGCTGATACTTATGAAGGACCAATTTCTAAGCCCCAAGACTGGGGAATGATTATTGAGCGCGATGTGGCAATCCCATTGCGCGATGGCGGTGTTTTGTATGCCGATATATTCCGTCCGGATACTACTGCAGAAAAATTTCCAGCATTGATGAACATGAGCGTTTATCAAAAAGACAAGCTATGGATTCCGCCTGAAGATTTAGAGGAAGAAGCTAATCCTTATATGAATTGGGAGACTGTTAACCCATTATGGTGGGTGCCTAGAGGTTATATCTGTGTTCGCGTAGATTCTCGTGGTACCGGAAAATCTCCTGGTAGATGTGAGCCAAGCTCCTATCAAGAAGCTGTAGATTTCTATGACTGCATTGAGTGGGTCGCTAAACAAAATTGGTGCTCAGGAAATGTAGGCACTATGGGTATTTCATATCACGCTAGTAGTCAATGGCGAGTGGCCAATTTGCAACCACCATCACTCAAAGCCATTATTCCTTGGGAAGGAAGGGCCGATCAGTATCGCGATCAAGCTTATCATGGCGGCATATTCTCAAGTGGCTTCATGGTGAATTGGATTGCTACGCATACTGCTCACCACCTTTTAGGTAGGGCTAGAAAACACAATCCAGATGCATTCTCACAAGATATGCTGTGGCAATATCTCAGTCACGATTTGGATTCAGAGTGGTGGCGAATAAGTAGTGCCCGCTGGGATCAAATAACTGTTCCTCTTTACAGCGTCGGCAATTGGGGCGGATGGGCTCTTCATCTTCGCGGTAATACGGAAGGTTATTCGAATGCAGCATCTAAGAATAAAAAATTGCGCATTCACACGGGCACCCACTTTCATCCGTTTCACTCAGAAGAAGGAAGGCTTGATCAACTTCGTTTCTTAGATCATTGGCTCAAGGGCATTGATAACGGAATTATGGAAGAGCCACCGATTAAGTTAGAAATCCGAACTGGTGGTAGCACCAAGCCTTATCCCTTCCGCTATGAGCAAGAGTGGCCTTTGGCAAGAACTCAGTGGACGAAGATGTATCTACAGATTGAGCGAGAGCCTTCAGAAGTAGAGGCTAATGTTGAGGGTTCTTTAGTAGTGACGCCTCCGGCAAAGGTAAGTAAATTAAGTTACTCAACCAGTGGCGCCACAAAAGCTGGCGTTGCCTCTAGTTCATCTCTTGCTACTACTCACGGTAGTAGTGCAAGAACGGGCGTCTCTTTTAAAACCGCTCCAATGACCGAGGATTTTGAAATTACAGGTCCTTTAATGTGCAATCTGTGGGTATCTAGCACCTCGGAAGATATGGATATCATGATTACTTTGCGCAACATTGGCCCTGACGGCAAAGATGTCAATGAAGTAGGGCAGCATGGTCAGCCCATTCCGTTGACTAAAGGATGGTTGCGTGCTTCACATCGCAAGTTAGATCCAAAAAAATCACTCCCGTATCGCCCTTACCATGCTCACAATGAAAGATTGTGGCTTGAGCCCGACGTTCCAGTGGAATGCCAGATTGAAATTTGGCCAACCTGTATTGTTCTTCAAAAAGGCCATTCCTTGAGGGTTGATATTCAGCCACGTGATGGGGTTGGTAGCGCGCCATATACCCACTTCCATTGTGATTACAACGCCGGTGCGGTAAATACTATTTATTCAGGTGGTGATATGGAGTCTTATTTGCTACTCCCAGTCATTCCGCAAAAAGCTTAACTTGGTGGTGAGCTAAATGCATTCACTTTTTAGGCGCATAGCTTTTAAAAAAGCTTTGCTCATTCTGGGTGCGCTACTAATAACTCAGGCCGCCTATGCTCAAAATAAGCAGGGCCAATGGCCAGATCGTCCGATTCGGATGATCGTTCCATTCTCTGCTGGCGGCCCCATAGATATTGTTGCCCGGCGAGTTGGGCAAAAACTGAGTGATGTACTAAAAACCCCAGTAATTATTGATTACAAGGCTGGTGCAAATGGCTTGATTGGTGCGGATTATGTTGCTAAGTCAGCTCCAGATGGATACACCATGTTAATCATGACGGGATCCTTCTCCGCTAATGCGGCGCTTTACAAAAAAATACCTTTTGATCCAATTAAAGATTTTTCGCCTATTAGTCAGGTATACCGCAGTTATGGAATGGTACTTGTTGTCAATAATGATCTACCGGTAAATTCTCTAAAGGAGTTAATTGCCTATGCGCATGCCAATCCCGGAAAGCTGAGTTATGGCTCGGGTGGTTACGGTAATGCCTCGCATTTGGTTGGCGAGCTTCTGAACGTACAAACCGGAGCTTCTATTTTGCATGTGCCTTATAAAGGGCTGGGGCCAGCGTTTAATGAGGTTGTTGCCCATCAGGTCGATATGACATACATCTCTACGGCTACTGCCGCCAATGGGATTAAAGAAAATGTTGTGAAAGGAATTGCTATTAGTGGCTCCGCTAGATCTCCAGCAATTCCGAATGTCCCGACCTTTACCGAAGGTGGCGTTAAAGGAGTTGATCAAGTCTATGGTTGGTCTGGATTATTTTATCCAGCAGGTACCCCTAAGCCGATTGTGAATAAAGTCCAGCAAGCTTTAGCAAAGGTTCTCAGTCAACCCGAGATGAAAAAACAATTTGATGAATTGGGTATTGTGCCGGTTGGATCAACTTCGTCAGAATTTTCAAAGTTTGTATCCCAAGATATAGAACTGCAAACTCAATTATTCAAAACAGCCAATATTGCTCAACAGTAATGAATGAAAAATAAGGCAAGAATATGAACTTGAAAAATAGATTCCTAGCACTCAATCTTTTTATTGTTCTTTTCGCATCGAGTGCGGCATGTATTGCACAAAATTATCCAAATCGCGCTACCAAAATCATTGTGCCCTTTGTGGCTGGTGGCCCAACTGATGTGCAGGCAAGGTGGGCTGCTCAGCAATTAAATACTGTACTAGGACAGCCTTTCATTGTTGAGAATCGAGTAGGCGGCGGTGGAGTACCTGGCGTTGAAGCAGTGGTTAAGAGTCCAGCGGATGGCTACGTATTGCTTGCGGGCAATCCTGGACCGCTTACAGTTGCACCGGCAGTGAAAACTAATATGCCCTATCAAACTAGTAAAGATCTTGCCCCAATCATGTTGATTGCACGTACTGCAAGTTGCCTCAGCATTCATCCGAGTATTCCTGCGAACAACGTTAAAGAATTCGTTGCCTATGTAAAAGCCAACCCTGACAAAGTCAATTACGGCTCTCCTGGTGTGGGAACTGTTGGGCATCTATCAATTGAATTATTTGCCACCCAAGCGGGGATTAAGATTAATCACATTCCCTACAAAGGGGCATCGCAATACCAAAATGATTTAATTGCTGGGCACATTCAATTGGCTCAAATACAGCTTGCAAATTGCCTCCCATTATTAAAGCAAGGCAAGATTAAGACAATTGGCATAACAGCAGAAAAGCGCAATGCTCTTGCACCAGATGTTCCAACCATTGCAGAGCAGGGAATGCCGGGATATCAGAGCTATAACTGGAATGGACTGCTTGCACCTGCAGCTACGCCCCATGCCATTATCAACAAACTACATGCAATTCTGAGTAAGCAGTTAGCAACCAAAGAGAATCAAGAGCTTTTCACATCGCAAGGATTCGAACCAAGCAATTTCACACCAGAAGAATTTGCAAACTTTATTCAGCTTGAAACAGAAAAGTGGGCAAAAGTTGCTAAGGTCGCCGACATTAAAGAATAAATAAAGAATTAAAGAGAGTCATTTACTGATAGTCAAAATCAAACCATAAGGAAAGCATCATGGCAGAAAAAAAAGATCCCCCATATTTTATGTACTTCCCAGATAACTATCGCTGGTCAGCGGCATTTATCAATATGCTGAGCGCTGCCCCTTATGGTGGATCAGAAATTGGAGAATTGCATAAGATTGGTGTAAAGCTCAAGGGTAAAGCTGGGGATGATGATGAGGCCTGGTTTAATGCCTGCACTGAAGTGGCGGATGGCGTTTGTGAATATGCTGATCGCTGGGCCAAAGAGGGTAATAATCATTCAGCGGCACACGCATATCAGCGCGCAGCTAATTACTATCATATGGCGGAACGCTTTCGTACCCCAAAAGATAAAAAAGCACTTGATGTATTTCAGCGAGGTATTGATGCATTCCACAAATTTATCAAGTTAAGTGATTACGAAATTGAGATCGTAGAGATACCATTTGCAGATGGAAGTCTGCCTGGTTACTTTGTGCACCCACAAAAGAAGATTGCAGAAAGATCTCCTTGCGTGGTTTACTTTGATGGCCTAGATGTCACAAAAGAAATCCAGTTCATGCGTGGTATTCCAGATTTAATCAAGCGTGGATTTTCAGTACTGATTATGGATGGCCCAGGAACAGGTGAAGCCATTCGCTTCCGTAATCATTATTTGCGTTATGACTATGAAGTTGCTGGAAGTGCTTGTCTAGATTATTTAGAGACTCGCAAAGACGTCGATCCTAAGAGGATTGGCATCGTAGCTATTAGCTTGGGCGGTTACTATGCGCCACGTTGTGCTGCAATGGATCATCGCTGGGCCGCTTGTATTGCTTGGGGTGCGCAATGGGATTATCACGAAACATGGAAGAAGCGTATTGACGCTCAGTTTAAGCTTTCATTATCTGTTCCAGGTCATCACATTAATTGGATTTTAGGAGTTGATACCCTAGACCAAGCGCTTGAAACTTTAAAGCCATTCAAGCTTGATGGCGTGATGCAAAAAATGGAATGCCCATTCCTTTTGGTGCATGGTGCTGAAGATGAGCAAATTCCGTTAAGTGATGCTCAAAAACAATATGATGCCTGTGGCTCAAAAGATAAAACTCTCAGAGTCTATACCGCAGAAGAGGGTGGATCACAGCATTGCCAACGCGACTACCTCACCTTAGTTGTAGCTGACATGTGGAATTGGTTCGAGGATCGACTTATTAAAAATCCAAAGTAGAGCTAATTTGGCAGTACTACTCTATTGATTTAAATAATAGATAACAAAAAAAGAAAAGCCTAGGAGGCAATATGAGTACAACTACATCTGTGATGTCCCAACCCAAAGATCATGGCATGATTGTTGAGAAAGACGTCAAAATCCCATTGCGCGATGGCGGCTATTTGTGCGCAGATATTTTTCGCCCTGATTCAGCAGAAAAATTCCCAGCAATTGCAAATATCACTGTCTATAACAAGGATAAGCTGTGGATACCTCCAAGTGATTTAGAGGAAGAGGCAAATCCCTATATGAATTGGGAGGCTGCCAATCCTATGTGGTGGGTACCACGTGGCTATGTATGTGTCCGCATTGATTCTCGTGGCACCGGGAAATCTCCAGGGCGATGTGAGCCTAGTTCGTATCAAGAAAGTGTCGATTTTTATGATTGCATTGAGTGGCTAGCAAAGCAAGAGTGGTGCTCGGGTAATTTGGGCACCTTAGGAATTTCTTATCATGCAGCCTGTCAATGGCGCTTAGCGAACCTTAATCCACCATCACTAAAAGCCATTATTCCTTGGGAGGGTCGCGCAGATCAATATCGTGACCAAGCCTATCATGGCGGTATTTTTTCAATGGGATTTTTGGGCAACTGGATTAATCAGCACATGGCGCGCCATTTGCTTGGACGCACTAGAAAGTACAACCCGGATTCTTTCTCCCCAGATATGCTTTGGCAATATTTGAGTCATGATTTAGATTCTGAATGGTGGCGTATGTGTAGCGCCCGCTGGGATCAAATTAAGGTGCCCGTCTATACGGTAGGAAATTGGGGCGGATGGGGATTGCATTTACGGGGCAATACTGAGGCTTATCTTTGTGCAGCATCTAAGCAGAAAAAGTTACGCATTCATACTGGAGATCATTTCCGTCCGTTCCATTCAAATGAGGGCAAAGTAGATCAATTGCGATTCTTTGATTATTGGCTCAAGGGAATGCAGAACGGCATTATGGATGAACCGCCGATCAAATTAGAGATTCGAACTGGGGGTAGCAAAAAGCCTTATGCATTTCGTTATGAGAATGAATGGCCTTTGGCTAGAACGCAATGGACGAAGATGTATTTCAGTATAGAGAAAGAGCGCTCTCCTGATGAAACTCATGCAGAAGGCCGCTTAGTCCCAGAGGAAGTTGCTACCACTCGTCAAATTAGTTACAGCGGTAGTAACCCGAATAAAGCTGGCATTGGCTCTGGTTCTTCTGCGCCTGGTATTGGTAGGTCTGGAATTTCTTTTGTTACGGATCCCATGACACAAGATACTGAAATAACAGGACCGCTCATGGCTAACCTGTGGGTTTCGAGTACTGCCGAAGATATGGACGTGATGGTTACTTTGCGTAATATTGATCCCGAAGGTAAAGAAGTGTTTGAGTTGGGTCAACAGGGGCAACCAGTTGTTCTTACCAAAGGATGGTTGCGTGCTTCACATCGTAAGTTGGATCCCCAAAAATCATTACCTTATCGCCCTTACCACGCACACAATGAAAGATTGTGGCTAGAACCCAATGTTCCAGTGGAGTGTCAGATTGAAATTATCTCCACTTGCATTGTTTTGAAAAAGGGCCATCAATTGCGTGTGGATATTCATGCGCAAGATAGTGCTGGTAGTGGAAACTTCACTCACTTTCATGCCGACTATAACGAAGAGGCTACGCACACCTTTTATGCCGGTGGAGCCATGAACTCTTACATTCTTTTGCCGATTATTCCGTCTTAAGAATTTGCACTGAGTCACCTGTTGATGCCCGGCCTATGGCGCTGGGTAGCAACATTTCCTGCTATATTAATGATCAATTGATCATTTTCATGGAATAATTACACGCTATAGCAGTTGTGATTGTTTCATTTTTAGCCGTACAAAACAGAAACCCATTTATTAAAGATCGATATGTCATCTATTCCAAATGCTTCATTCATATTTGAGGGTAAGGCCAATGCTCCAGTATTGGTTTTAGCTAACTCACTAGCCGCCGCACCCGAGATGTGGGATGCCCAAGCGAAGATCCTGACTGAGAACTTTCGTGTTTTGCGATACAGCTATCGGGGGCATGGGAAGACACCTGCAATTGGCGATGAGGCAAACATCGAGACATTACGACAAGACCTCTTAGCACTCTTAGATCAATTGAACATTCAGAAATTTACTTTTGTAGGCTTGTCCTTGGGCGCCATGTTGGGTGTATACCTGGCTGCCAAAAATCCTGAGCGTGTAAATGCATTGGTTGCAGCAAATTTTCGACCATTTCAGGTGGATGCTACTAAGGAGCAATGGGATCAACGTATTGAGGCGGTTCGTGCAAATGGCATTGAGGCTATTGTGAATGGTACGGCTGATAGATGGCTTTCTGAGGACTTTCGAAAAGCGAATCCAACCATTGATCAGCAAGTGCGTCAAATGATTAGCAGAACTTCCTCTGATGGTTTTATGGCTTGCGCAAAAGCCGTTCGTGATTACGACGCACGACCCTTTCTAAAGGAGGTGCATTGTCCAGTGCTATTGATTGCTGGGTCTGGGGACATGGCTGCACCAACTTCTGAGTACCCGCTGATGCAGTCATCTATTCCTAAGAACGAATATCTACTATTGCAAGCTGCACATATTTCAAATATTGAATGTGAAAAAGAGTTCACGGCTGCAGTGCTGAAATTTTTAAAATAGACAAATCCATACATTAGATTAATAGGAGACAGACAATATGACCCAAAAAATACTTCGTGTAGCTGTGATTGGTTATGGTTGGTGGGGCAAGACGATTGTTGCCACATTGCAGTCCAGCCCCCTAGTTAAGGTAGAAATGGTAGTTGAGCAAGAGCCAGCGGTTCGTGAAGCAGCTAAAGCCCTCGGTGATAAATCAGGATTTACTGTTTCGGATTCGTATGAAGATGCGATTCGTAATCCTAATGTAGACGCCGTAATTTTATGTACGCCACATAAATTACATTCTGCTCAGATTACTGCTGCTGCTAAAGCGAAAAAACATGTATTTTGCGAGAAGCCTCTTTGTCTTACTCTCGATGATGCTATTGCCGCTGTCGCTGCTTGTAAGGCAGCCGGTGTCTTATTGGGTATTGGCCATGAAAGACGATTTGAGCCTGCGATCATGGATCTGCGCAAACGTATTGCAAATGGCGAGTTGGGCACTATTTTGCAGATCGAAGGCAATTTCAGTCAGGATAAATTTTTCGCATTGCCGCCTGATAATTGGCGCCTTTCTAAAGAGTTAGCCCCCTGTGGCCCACTGTCAGCAACTGGTATTCATTTGGTTGACTTGGCTATTGCAATCTTAGGCCCAGCCGAATCCGTCTTAGCTAGGCTCAATACCTTGGCAAGTAATTTTGCTAACGGAGATTCATTGGCAATCATGCTTGGCTTTAAAGGTGGACCTACAGCGCTAATTAGTGCCATTCTCGCTACGCCATTTGATGGTCGTTTTACGGTATATGGCTCCAAGGGATGGATCGAGATTCGAGACAGAACGCATCCAGAAAATCCAACGGGATGGGATATTAGTATGGTGTTCAGTGGGAAAGAAAAAGCCATCTCCTTTAATGACCCTCATCCTACTGTTCGAGCTAATCTTGAAGCCTTCGCAAGTGGCGCGCTTGGCCTGAGCACTTACCCGGTCGGCACAGATGAGATGCTTGCGAATGTGGCTGCATTAGAATCGATTATGAAATCAGCAGAAAGTGGCTCGATTGAAAAAATACCTGCCATTCATTAAATATCCTCAAGAGTAATGACTAAAAAGATTGCATCATCAGTACCTAGCGCCCCAAGGCGTAGATTAAAGAGGGAGGATCGCGAGCGGGAGATTGCACAAGCGGCCGTTGCCTTTTTTGCCGAGGTAGGTTTTGATGGAGATACCCGTGAGTTAGCGCGACGCATGGGCGTCACTCAGTCCCTTATTTTTCGTTACTTTCCCTCTAAGGCCGCTTTAATCGAGCGCGTTTACCAAGAAGTTTATGTGGGGCGTTGGAATACTTATTGGGAATCAATCATCACCGATCGCAGTATGCCTCTTCAAGAGAGGCTCTTGCGTTTTTATAAAGATTACGCCCGCGTTGCATTGACTTACGACTGGGTCCGTATTTTTATGTTTTCGGGCTTAAGGGGTGAAAACATCAACACGCGATATTTGGAATTTTTGCGTAGTCGAGTGCTAGAACCCATCGCAAAAGAGTTGCGGATAGAGTTAGGTTTGCCAGGATTCGATGTGGTGCCCTTGTCTGAGGAAGAGGTGGAGCTGATCTGGGGTATTAATGCTCGAGTTTTTTACCTAGGGCAGCGTCTTTGGATCTTTAATGCCCCCTTAACTTTGGATATTGATCAAATAATTGATCAAACGATTACCTCATATTTAGCTGGTGCTAAGCTCACCATTCCTGATCTCATCAAGGCTTCAGCCCAATAATTCAGCGCCCAAAGAGCTCAACTAGGGTTAACCCTTATTGATATAGATCAAATGATCACTTATAAAGTGATCAAGTGATTACTTAATTTGCAGCAACTAGCTATCAATGGGGTGTACTAATGAATATTGAAGCAACTGGCAATCAATTTGATACAAGAGAGCTTCGCAATGTCTTGGGATCCTTTGGCACAGGTGTGACGGTAGTAACGACCGTAGGCGCATCTGGCGAGCGGATTGGACTAACGGCAAATTCATTTAGTTCGGTATCACTAGATCCACCAATTGTTTTGTGGAGTCTGGGCAAAAAATCTAGCAATCTCCCAGTGTTCCATGAGTCAGGACGTTTTGTTATAAATGTTCTTGGCGTGGATCAACTTCACTTATCCAATCAATTCGCAAAGCCTGCAGACGATCGCTTTGCTGGCGTTGAGTGCAAGACCGGACTCGGGGGCTTGCCAGTAATACATGGATGCGCGGCCAATATCGAATGTGAAACTATCAGCGCACAAGAAGTTGGTGATCACATTTTGTTTCTTGGAAAAATTGTGGGCTACACCCACGCGAAGAAAGACACATTACTTTTTTGTAACGGCGCATATGCACGTGCTGCCGAAGTATAAATACTCACTATCTTGATTAAAACAATCTTCTATATATATTAAAAAAGGGATGCAATGAAATACAGTACCTTTATGATGCCTTTGCATCCACCAGGACGCAACATAGTAGAGACTCTTAAAGAGGATCAAGACGCCATTATTTTGGCTGATCAGCTAGGGTTCTCTGAAGCTTATGTTGGCGAGCACGTAACTGATGCTGCTGAAACAGTGACATCATCGATGGTTTTCTTGGCTACGTTAATTCATCAAACCAAAAATATTAAATTAGGTACTGGCACGATCAACGTACCTAATTCTCACCCCGCCAATGTGGCAGCACAGGCTGCCATGATGGATCATCTACTTCAAGGAAGATTCATTATGGGCATTAGTCCTGGTGGATTGATGTCTGATGCTGAAGTATTTGGAAATCTTGATAAAGATCGCAATGCCATGTTTGTTGAAGGCATTAATACAGTCTTAAAAATATGGGAATCTGAGCCACCGTACAACATCAAAGGTGATTACTGGGATATCTCAGTTCAGAAAACCATGGCCCCAGAAATTGGACAGGGCTTCATCATGAAGCCATTTCAAAAGCCTCATCCATTAATTGTCGGTACAGCGGTTGCCCCATTTTCAAAAGGGGTAACAGAAATGGCAAAGCGTGGCTGGCAGCCAATTTCTGCACCATTTTTACTACCTGAGTGGGTTAAAACACATTGGCCTAAATATGTAGAAGGTCGTGAGGCAGTTGGAGCAGTCGCTCATCCTGATGAGTGGCGCATTGCTAAGAGTATTTTTGTAGCTGACGATGAAGCCACGGCAACACGCTATGCTCTTCAGGAAGGCGGCCCTTACCATTTTTACTTCAAGCAATTAGTGCGCAAGCTTGTAGGCGGTGGTGGGCGCGGAAATTTATTTAAGCTAGATCAAAGCATTCCCGATTCTGAAGTGACTGCAGACTCTGTCACTAAGAAGCTTGTTAT
Source organism: Burkholderiaceae bacterium (assembly GCA_947448415.1). Taxonomy (GTDB): domain Bacteria; phylum Pseudomonadota; class Gammaproteobacteria; order Burkholderiales; family Burkholderiaceae; genus Polynucleobacter. The sequence continues at coordinate 107,478 of CANFMT010000003.1, forward strand.
CGCTGGTACGGTTAATTCAGTAGTAGATCAAATATTAGCCTTTAGGGATGTAGTCGGTGATTTTGGGCAATTGCTCTATGCATGTCATGACTGGATGGATCCTAAGTTAGCAAGACGATCAATGGAATTATTTGCTACTGAAGTGATGCCACGGGTGAATGCAGCAATTAAGGCGTAATTGAATTGGTCTTTAATAATGGGGGCATTATGAATTTAAAGCGCTTGCTAGTGAATCTGGGATTGCTCTGCTATGGGGCGGTATCTTTGCAATCTTCATTTGCTGCAAGCGACCCTCAATTAGATCCTGACAATACCGTATACAAACGAATGGTGACTCAGGGGCCGGCAACACCTTTTATTGAAACGCTCTACAAGTGTCCTGTCACAGTTGCAAATCATCGCTTAAGTTCAGTCGGAAAAATTACCGCGACCGATGGAACGGTCATCATAGTACCTGCCGAAACTGCTTTGCAAAAAGGGTTAGGTCCTAAAAGTGCAGATCTTTATAGTGAATGCGCTCAAATTACTCCTAAAAATGCATCAGAGGTTTCTGCTAAAGATGTACCCGTAGTTGTTGTAGATCCCGATGGAGAAGTGATCACTGGTTATATCGTTGCAGATAACTACTATGAGATGTGGGTTAATGGTAAATTAGTTTCTGTAGACAACACTCCCTACACTCCATTTAATTCAGCAATCGTTAAATTTAAAGTGAAGCGCCCTTATACGATTGCGTTTCTCTTGGTGGATTGGGATGAGCACTTAGGCTTGGGTATGGAGCAGTTTCCTGTTCCAGTAACCGATAAAACAAGCCAATGGTACCCAGGCGATGGCGGTTTGATTGCTAAGTTTAGTGATGGTACGGTGACCGATAGTTCATGGAAGGCGCAAACTTTTTATATTGCCCCATTAAATGATCCTGCTGAAGTTGTTGAAAAAGGTAATGTGCACGATACGCCGCTAAAAGGGCGCGTCCATCCTTTTGCTAAAAAACCTGATTGCAAAGATCAATGCTTTGCCATTCATTACCCAATTCCTGCAAATTGGCAAACCAAGCGGTTTAATGATCTTAATTGGCCAAGGGCATGGGAGTATACCGATGAAGATATTGGCGTAAATAGCTTGCCTGCCTATACACGGTATCCAGAGTTATTCTCAGGTGCACGTTGGATATGGACTCAGAATTTAGTGTTAGATAACGTAGTGATCGCACGAAAAACTGTGCGATAAAAATTGATTGAATTGGTAGTAGTAGAGGCAATGTTACTTATATTTCTTATAAATGAGGTGGAGACATGAAACAAATTAATCTTGGAATTATTGGAACAGGTTGGTGCGGTGGTATTCGTGCGGAGACAGCCCGTGGTAGTGCGTTGATTAAAGATATTCATATTGCTGAGACAAATGAATTGCGTCTAAAAGAGATGGCTGATCTAGTGGATGCTAAAACTGCCACAACGGACTACCGTGAATTATTGAAAATTAAAGATATCGACGCTGTCATGATCTCGGCAACTCCAGAAACAACACACTATCCTATGGCGCGCGATGCGCTTTTGGCTGGTAAGCATGTTTTCATGGAAAAGCCTATAGCGCTTGAGTTGGCTGAGGCAGATGAACTCATTGCTTTAGCTAAAAAGTCGAATCTCAAGTTCAGCATTGGTTACTCACAGCGTTTTAACCCTAAATTTGCTTACGTCAAAAAATCGATTGCAAATGGAACGATTGGCAAACCAGTTAGCGTATTGGTTAGCCGCCACATTACTCGTAGTTTGGGTAAAAAAATTAGTGGTCGTGTGAAGTTATCTCCAGCTGCAATGGAGTCAACACATGATCTAGATTTTGTGTTCTGGTGTCTTGAGCCAGCTAAACCAGTTAAGGTCTATTCGCAACTCAACTTTGGTGCAATGCGTGAAGCTACTGGCGCAGAAATTCCGGACTCACAATGGATTACCGTCACAATGGACAACGGCTTGTCATTCGTTGTGGGTGGTGGTTGGAGTTTGCCGCTGGGCTACCCGAATTTTTCTACAACTTGGATTGAGTTCATTGGTACTGAAGGTGCTGTGATGGTTGATGACAGTCACAAAGATGTAGTTATCAATACTATGGAAAAGGGCATGCAGTTGCCAATGTCTACCATGCCTGGTGAAAAAGTCGATCACGTATTTGCGGGCCCAATGGCGGCAGAAACAATTTACTTTATTGAGGCGGTTGTATTTGATAGACCGGTATTGGTAACTGGGGAGCAAGCTCGTACTGTCATGGAGGTATACATGGCAGCCGATCTTTCTGCAGAAACTGGAGACCCAGTTTATTTACCCCTTCCAGAGGCAAAACTTAAAGCAGTTGCGGGGTAATTGATGAGAGATCGCCAAGCAAAAAATATTGGGTTAGCAATTGTTGGTGCCGGCCGGGTAGGCTTGTTTCGTGGAGAAGTTGCAGCACGCCACGCCCAGGTAGGTTGGATTGGTATTGCAGAAAAGAATCCAGAGCGCGCTAAGTTTGTGGCTGAAAAGCTGAAAGCTGATTTTGTAACGTCTGACTATGAAGAGTTATTAAATAGACCTGAGGTCAACGCTACGATTATTTCAACGGATGAGCATTTACACGTTGATCCTATCTTGCTTGCAGCGGAGCGTAAGCATTCTTTGATGATTGAAAAGCCTTTGGCAACAGACCTTGGGGATTCTGCAAGAGTTCTGGCTGCCATAAAGGCCGCGGGCGTCGATGCAGTGGTTGGTTATACCCAGCGCTTTCGTCGTCGTTGGTTGGCTGCAAAAGAAAAAGTTAGCACAGGTCAACTTGGAGATGTCACCTTAGTGTCTTCACGTGCGTTTATGAATCGCCTCGTAGCGATTGATAACTATAAGCGCACCGACCATCCTGAAAAAATTTCTCCCATGGTGATCTCCGGCACACATGCCTTAGATATTGTTATGTGGATGATGGCAGGTAAGACTCCAGTGGAAATCTATGCTCGTTCAATCGATAAGGCTTTAGGGCCTGAATGGAAGGGAATTGACGCGACTTCCGGTGTGATTACGTTTTCAGATGGCACCATCTATCAGTCTACGATTTCTTGGGCGCTTCCAGTAGTTTGGCCAGGAGCTGTATACAGCCTAGATGTTGGAATTGTTGGGACTGAAGGTGTGCTCACTATTGATGATACGCATCGCGATATAGTTTTGGCGACCAGCAAGTCTCAGGGCGAAGGTTATGCGCCTGATTCAGCTCGCCGTGTAGATTTTATGGGTAGCTATCCTCCAGGGGATATGGCATTAGGGGAGTTGCGTGGCCCCATGCGTGAAGAAACAGAGTCTTGGTTAAACCGCGTTGCTTTAGGTTTGCCCACTCCAGCAGCAACTGCTGAAGAAGCCCATAAAAATCTGATGTTAACTAAAGCATTCGATTTATCTGCAAGACTTAAAAAACCAATCTCTCTGCCAATTGAGCCGAGTGATGATATCTATTGATAGTGTCATTCATTAAAGGGGAATTACACATGCTCAAAAATATTTTTTCTCGATCTGTTGCAATTTTTGCAGCATTAATACTCGGTGTTTTCTCGAGTATTTCAGTGCATGCCCAGTCGGCTGGTTATCCCAATAAGCCCATTAAGATGATTATTCCGTTTGCGCCTGGCGGCGCATCAGACTTTATCGGAAGAATCTTAAGTGTGAAGATGAGTGAAGTCTTGGGCCAGCAAGTGATTGTTGATAATCGCACGGGCGCTGCTGGCAATATTGGTATGGAAGCTGCAGCGAAGTCTGCCCCGGATGGTTACACCATCTATTTAGGTAATATTGGGACAATTGCTATTAACCCAGCATTATTCCCGAATCTTAATATTAATCCGCTGCGAGATTTCATTCCCGTCACTCAAGTAGCCGATGTGCCGAGCGCTTTGGTAGGCAATAATGACTTCCCACCCAATAATGTTTCACAATTGGTTGTGTATTTGCGAGCCAATCCTGACAAATTCAATTTTGCAACTCCAGGCGGTGGCAGTGCGAATCGTCTAGAGATGGAAGTCTTTATGAAGCTGACTGGAACTAAGATGATGCATATTCCTTACAAGGGCGGTGGCGGGCCTGCAGCAGTGGGCTTGGTTGGCGGCGAGACTCAGGTGATGTTTAATACTTTGCCGTCTGTTAAGCAATTTATGATCGCCAATAAGATGAAAAGTTATGCTGTTACAGGCATGACTAGACAGCCTGGCTTGCCAAATGTGCCGACTCTTGTTGAGCTGGGATATCCTGAGTTTAAAACTGGGTCTTGGCAAATGATTATGGTACCTGCAGGTACACCATCTGATATTACTAATAAGCTTTTTGATGCCATTACAAAGGTTTTAGCAATGCCTGATGTGGTTGAACGAGTAGTGAATGGCGGAGCTAGTATCACCACAAGTAAATCACCGACAGAAGCTAAAGCATTTGTATCGAGTGAGATTAAGAAGTGGGCTGTAGTCGTGAAAGATTCTGGGGCATCGCCCGACTAATAAAAGCCCCTCTTACGTGAGTAAGAGGGGAATTAGCTTTAATCTATTTTTCCGATAGCTCGAATGATTTTGAGCATTCTTTGACCGTCTTCATCGGCAAACTTTTTAAATTCTGGGGCATCACGATAGTCTTGTAGGATGCCTGCTTTTTTCATAGATTCAATGTATTGAGGGCTTGATGTAGCCTTCTGGACTGCTGCGCGTAATGTGCGCTGTACGTTCTGAGGAAGAGGTGCGGGTGCATACAATCCAGCCCAAATGTAGTATTCAGTGTTGTATCCCAAATCTTTATAGGTTGGTATGTCGGGGAAGGCTGCCAATCTCTTGGCGCTAGAAACCGCCAGAGGGCGAACTTTACCAGCAGCAATTTGTTGGGCTGCAACAGAAGGTGCGGCAGTTGTGAAATCCACTTGGCCACCCAGTAGGGCAATCATAGATGGGCCACCACCTCCAAATGGAATTTGTGCAAACTTCACGCCTGCTTGATAAGCTAACATCTCAACTGACAAATGAATGGGACCAAAATTACCGGATGAAGAGTAGGTAATGGTATTAGGTTTCTCTTTTGCTGCCTTGATGAGGTCGTCCAATGTTTTATATGGGGAATCGGCGCGCACAATGATGATCATTGGATCGCTGCTTACTAAAGCAATAGGCTCTAATTGATTAAGTTCATACAGCGATTTTCTACCGCTAACGAGTTCTGCTTCAGGCGAAACAATAACGGAGGATAAGGCGAGTAATAGATTGTAGCCATCAGGCTTGGAATTGGCCACTTGTGCAGATCCAATTGCCCCGCCTGCGCCAGGACGATTAATGGCCACTACTGGTTGCTTTAATATTGTTGATAAAGGCTCGATCAGAATGCGAGCATTGATATCCGAAGCTCCTCCAGGCGGATTGGCAATAATCATATTGATAGGCTTATTGGGATATGGGTCATCGGCCATTACTGGCAGCGATAGCAGGGATAGAAGTGCAAGGACATAGTGCGCTAGTTTCATATCATTACCTTTACTGTTGATTGCGTGTTAACCGATTTCACAATAGCTTCAAAGAGGCCAATTGTTTGACTCATTTCTAAAGTACTAATAGGGTATGGTGTTTTGCCTTGTGAATCAATAGCCGTGGCAAATGCTTCTAGCTCTGCCTTGATCGAATCAATTGGGTCAAAAGAAAAGCGCTCAACCTGACCACCATTTTTTCTCACGATACATTCGGTCTCACCAATCGCCTCAACAGATCCTGCGTCGCCAAAGGCATGGACACGCCAAAAAATCGGGGTTGCCCTAACCATTGCAAAGTAGGCGCTCACGCCATTGTCAAACTGCACATTGACAGAAGTGGCATCACGCGGATCCTTGCCGGATCTAAAGCTGGCAATATGGGCGGAAACCTGAGTTGCCTTGCCTGCTAGATTTACCATTGCATCAATAATATGAATGCCCGTTCCAGTTAGCCCTCCTGCAGGAGACTCTGAGGGCTTATCCCGCCAATCAGAGAAAAATTTTGTAGAGTGCTCATTACTATAGTGACCTTCAATATGCATCAGTGTCCCTAGAGTGTTGTTAGCAACCACTTCCCGCAGTTTGGCCATTGAGGGCCAAAACCGTTTATTTTGGCCAACCGCCAGAATGACATGGTTCTCTTCACAGGCTTTAATAGCAGCTACTGCATCTTGATAGGTGAGGGCCAGAGGCTTCTCGCAAAATACATGTTTGCCAGATTTTGCAGCAGCAATAATTTGCTCAGCATGTAGTGAGTGCGGTGTAGCCAAGACAATTGCAGCAATCTTGGGATCAGCTAGCGCATCTTCATACTCATCACTGAGCTCAATGTTTTTAGTTTTGCAATAATCTGAAGCATCCTCAAGGTCTTTGGAGACTATTCTTGAGAAGTGAATCAGAGAGTCATCCCCTTCTACAGCTTTCGCTAAATTTTTACCCCACCAACCAAATCCAATTAATGCAGCGTTAACCATTGTCTATCCCGGGAAATATTTATACTTCAAAACGTTTCAGTTTTTCTTCATTGACTTCAACACCAAGCCCAGATTGATTGGGTATGACATAAACGCCCTGAATTGGTGTAATGGGTTTATCAACAATATCTTCTGCCAAATAAAGATGGCTAGGGCTAATGCCCCAGTTCACTTCATTTAAAGCAGCGCTCAGCTGTAGAACTGCAGCTGAAGCAACTGAGCTTTCAGCAATTTTCCCGGCTAGATTAATCTGCAAACCAAGGGCATCACATACTGTGGCACTTCGTAGTACGCCCGAAATGCCGCCTAGCTTTAAGGTTTTTAGTGAAACCCCAGAAACACCATATTTTTTAGACTCAATCATGTCGGTGATGCTAGTAATCGATTCATCTAGGCCGATTGGAGCAATGTTGAGATCACAGATACGCTTTAAGCCTGCTAAGTTATCTTTGGCTAAAGGCTGCTCTAAGAAGGCAAGTTTGGCCTCTCGCGTCCCCTCTAAAAATTCAACGGCATCTTCAGTTGAATACCCCATATTTGCATCGGCGCAAATTTGAATTTCTTTTCCTAATGCTTTTCTGATGCCCAATGCTGACTCAATATCCTCTTTGACGGACTTCACACCTAGCTTGAGTTTGAAGAATTGATATCCCAGGCCCTGGCATTTTTTGGCTTCCGTGATATCCGTCTCAACAGACTTTGTACCAATCAACCAGAGGGGTGGGACGCTATCCCGCCTCTTACCACCCATGAGAGTGTAGGCGGGAACATTCAAATGCTTTCCAACAAGGTCGTATAGGGCCATATCAATAGCCGCTATCGCACCACCTCCCTTAGGAAATTTCTGCTTGAGAAGAGCTCCAATCGCTGATAAATTCTGTGCATCAATACCAATGAGACTTTCTTGTATGCCATGATTAAATGCCTCACTCATGTCATCTAAGGTTTGACCGCCATGACTGGGCGCAGCAGTATTTTCACCCCAGCCAACATGCCCAGCATGGCTTTCAATTCTGACAATTAATGTTTCTGCATGGGTGATGTGGGTACCTGCCATTAACATCGGTTTAATTAATGGTATTTTTAAAGCGAATGCGCTGGCATAGCGAATACTGCTGGGGTTCATGATGATTCTCCGCGACGTCGAATTGCCTCAAGGATGATGGCGTTATCTTGTTTTCCTTCGCCTTGATCAAGGCAGGATTCTAGTAATTCAATATATTGCGTTGCTAAGGGTAGGGGCTGTTTTTTTTCATCCGCTAATTTCCGAATAAGTCCAAAATCTTTTAAGCTTTGATCTACTCTACTTTGCGGGTGATCAAACTCACGTTTGACCATCATGGGGCCCTTTACTTTCATTACGCTAGAGGCTGCTGCAGAATTTTTAAGTAGGTCGAGCAATATATTGGGATCTAAACCAATGCGACTGCCAAATACTAGGCCCTCTGCCAATGCTGCCCGATGTAAACCAAGTACCAAGTTGATGGCTAGTTTCGCTTTGCTGGCACTGCCTATTTCACCTACATACATTCTTTTGGTGCACATAGCATTCAGGACAGATGCTAGATCTTCGATCAAGCCTTGGTCTCCACCCATTAAGCCCAATCCATCTCCATCTGCAACTTGTTTGCTGGTTCCGGAAATGGGCATTTCTAAAAATCGAACGGGATGGGCGCCGCATTGCATTGCAATCTCAGCGATTTCATCTGGCTCGCAGGTGCTTGTACAGATGATATTTAATGCTTGATGATATTGCGCTGTTAGTAGCCCGTGAGGTCCGAGCAATGTATCTCGAATTTGATGGCTATCAAATAGGCATAAGACTAGCGTTTGGCATTGCTTGGCCAACTTAATTACTGAGGAAGTGGTTTGAGCTTCGCCAAATTCCTTGCAGCGCTCTGGGTTGATGTCAAAACCTAGTGTAGAAAATCCATTTACATTAAATCGTTTCCCAAACGCTTGACCCATTAACCCAAGTCCGATAATGCCGATTACTTGCTTATCCATCTGACGACTAATTTAAAGGGGTGATATTGGTAAATGGATGATGAAGAGCGTCATCAAATAACTGATCAGCCGAATATTCGCTATAGTGTTTGGTCGAATCATGGATTGCCTGGATCATCTCTTTTGCGGGATATCCCAAAGCCTGTATCTTTTGTGAGAACTGCGTTTCGACCCCAGTTAATTTAGCTTGCCAGTGCTTGAGTTCATCAGCTGAAATATCGATAAACTGAATTCCTGCTTTCTGAAATCCTACACGCGCTTCTGCTCCAGCAAGACCATAAAATAATTGCGCACCTGCTTGCGCAAGAGCTCTAAGCCATTGATTAAAAATGACTTTGAGCTCAGGACTCAATTTATTCCAAAAGTGATGCGAGAGCCCATACTCAAGATTGACTCGAACCAAATTGGCAGAAGTGCGATAAAGCGCATCTTTATAAATGCCGGCAGTATATGCGGCGCTATCAGAGATGGATACCGCAGCCACTTCATGATTTGCAAAGCGCTTCTTGGCTTCGGGAGTACTGCAACCGACTGGTACAGCACCTAATGCCTGGTAAATATCGAGCTCCATGCCATCGCTGCAGGCAATCTTCTTGCCAGATAAATCCTGTAAGCAAGTAATGGGTTCGCGACTGAAAAGGTTGTATTCGCTAGTAGCCACTAAGCGCCCCATCAGAATTTTGTTTGCTTCAAAATCTTTTTTAAAGTATTCGTGATAGAGCGCCTCTGAAACTGCCGTGGCCACTTCTGCACTAGGAAAAATAAACGGGAGACTGAGGCTTTGAGCGGCCGGAAAAGCATTAGCATCCCATGCGGAATACACTGGGCACATGTCTGTGAGATTGTTAACCAAGGCATCAATCCCATCACGCTCCTTATGCAGGCTACCACCCCAAAAACCCTCAACACCAATTGCGCCATTCGTCATGACAGTCAGTCTTTTGAAGGCGGGCTCGAATACATCCTTAACCGCGGGCGAGTCCCCTGGGATATGGGCGCTGATTCTTAATGTAATAGCATCGGGCTTAAGGCTGACATCTTCTCCATCGGTGTTGAGCCATGCTCTTGCAGAGCTTGTTTTGGCAAGTACATTCTCAACAGAGTCGTTTGCGCTAATTTGTAATGAGTTCATTTAATCGCTTGATTTAAGGTTTGCTTCTTTAACAATGCGGCCATAGCGTGAAATTTCAGACAAGTAATATTTACTAAAATCTGCTCTGCTGCCACCAATCAATCTAAAGCCTTGTTTTTCCAGTTGAGCTTTTACGCTGGGCGTATTGATGATGCTCTGAGTGGTTTGATTGATCTTATTGACGATGCTATCTGGAGTACCTGCAGGCAGAAAAATGCCAAACCAAGTTTCCACTTCAACGCCTGGTACACCGACTTCTGCCATGGTTGGAATATCGGGAGCGAGAGGTGATCGAACTGGAGAGGCAAGTGCTAATGCCCGAATTTTTCCAGCCCCCAATTGCTGCAGTACTAATGGCAACGTGGGAAACATGGCATCTACTTGGCCTGCAAGCGTATCGCTTAAAGCTTGTGCTGTTGACTTATAAGGCACATGAGCAATATCTGTTTTTGTAGAAATTTTAAAAATTTCTCCTGCGAATTGGCCAATACTGCCATTTCCCCAGGAGGCATAATTTATTTTTCCTGGACTGGCTTTCGCTAGAGCGATAAATTCTTTTGCATTTTGCGCATTGACATTGTTGTTAACTACCAAGACCAGGGGAACTGCGGCAATCAGAATAGCCGGAGTGAATGCAGTTCTGGGGTCGTAACTTAAATTATTCATCCAAGGGTTGGTTGCTATGGAGGTTGACTCTAGCATTAAGGTGTAACCATCGGGCTTTGCCCGAGAAAAAATTTCTTCTCCAATAGCGCCATTGGCACCAACACGATTATCAACAACAACACTTTGCCCAAGTTTTTCAGTAAGCAGTGGTGCCAAATTGCGCGCAAGTAAATCTGCGGTACCACCGGCAGACATTGGAACAATGATGGAAATGGACCTTGTGGGATAGTTATTGCTACCTTGGGCAAAAACAGGTGCCTGGCTTGTTGCTAAGGCGGTCATTAATACCAAAAGCTGGCGTAGCTTATGCATGTGTCTCCTCCTACCTTTTTTATCTCTTTTGTTATGGATCTATTAAATACTGAATAAAGAGTGAATACAAATACCTTTTTTATGGCTTAAGATATAACAAATTGTTATGGATGATGGTAATGAGGGGTAGAAAACATGGAATTAAGGAGTATTCATTACTTCGTCGCGATTGCTGAGGCCGGGAATATCTCTGCGGCGGCGGTAAAGCTTGGAATTGCCCAGCCTGCGCTTACTCGCCATATCAAGCAGCTTGAGAGCGAGTTAAATACGATTTTGTTCAATCGCTTTTCAAGGGGGGTGCAACTCACTGCTTCTGGGAGGGAGTTATTGGAGTTTGCAAATCGAATTGTGGGTGAAATTGCCCAGGCGAAGCAGGAAATAACTGGGTTAGGTTTAAAGCCTAAGGGCACCATTGTTTTTGGAGCCAGTCCGACGATATCTTCCATATTGATACCCAGAATAGTGACGGATTCCTTAAAGGAATTTCCTGGGATTAACTTAAAGTTAATGGAGGGACGCAGCATTCGATTAAACGACTTCTTGTTAACCGGAGTCTTGGATATGGCTATTCTTACAAATCCATTGCCATCGTATAAGTTGCACCTTACCCCTTTGATCTCTGAGCCACTTTGCCTGGTTGGATTTGCTGGTCAACTGCCCAAACATGCACCCAACTCATTAGAAGATTTAAATGGATTGCCACTCATACTGACTCCTGGAATGTTAGCCCTTACAACCAAATTGGAAGGTGGCAAAAAGTTCAAACTAAAAGTTATTGCAGAAATTGAATCAATAGAGACCATTCGAACATTGGTGAAGAGTGGCGAGGGCATCACCATCACACCAGCTAGTGCTTTTTATCAAGAGCTAGAGCGCGATGAGCTCAAGGCTTTAACTATTGACATTAAAGGCTTAAGACGAGATCTTGTTTTGGCATCGAGAACGGATAATGCTCACCTGCCAACGGTAAGGGAGCTTTCTAGGATAGTGAAGGCTGCCATTAATAGCGAAATGGGTAAGTACGCTATTTGATTTCTATTGGGCCAATCGCCTTTTGTTCTCGAACTAGCGTTTGATTAATGACTTCTAATATTCCGGCTACTGACCTGAGAGTAGGGACTTGCACACCTGTGATGCCGGCGATCTCAATCACTGAGTTCACGATCGCATCACATTCAATTGATCGGCCTGCACGAACATCCTGAAGCATTGATGGTTGTTGCGTAAAACTAGTTCTCACTCGCTCCAACTCTTTGTCTGGGTCAACTTTAAGGTCGATCTCAAGACTCTCTAAAACTGCGTTACCTTCCGCAATCAACTTACGCACCATGTCCGCAGCGAATGGGCTGGCTGCGATATGCCCTGGGGCTGATTGGGTGATGGCGCATAAGGGATTCCAGACGAGATTAATCATTAACTTGCGCCATTTATCCAGGCGAATATCGGTAGAGGCAAAAGCTGGTAGTCCTGCCTTATTCACCATGGCGACTATTTGCTCAATACGTGGCGTTAAGAGATTATTAACCTCACCAATTATTAGTTTTGGCGGTACTGCATTGCTGACTAGGATTCGGCCAGGGGCTGACTGTATGACGGGCTTAAATATGACTGCTCCGATAATGCGCTCAAGCGGAATCAGTTTCTTGAGCTTTCCGAGTTGATCAAGGCAGGAGAGGGGTGTACCTGCATGTTTTGAAGGGACGCCATCAAAATACCACCAGGGCAAACCATTTTGTACCATGACTAATGCGCCATCAGGAGTGAGACGTGCCATGATGTCTTCAGCTGCAGCTTCAATTTGCATTGACTTTAGAGTGACGAAAATGATGTCAAATTGACCTTTGATTTCATTGCCGGGAAGTGCGTTCACGGGAATCGTTTGAGATGGCTGATCGGCCATTTCGATCACCAATCCATGGCTACGTAATGCTTCCAATTGAGGGCCACGGGCTAACATGGTGACATCTTCACCAGATTGGGTTAGGAGACCCCCTAAATTGCTGCCAATTGCTCCGGAACCATAGATCAAAATTCTCATGACGTCTCTCGTGTTGTTGGTGATACGTGATTGTGAATATTAGTGCTTAATCTAAATCATGCATAGCTCATGATTGGTCTTGCCCCGGAAGGTCGGTGCAATTACTTGTGCGCACAAGTTATTGGATCTAGTTCTAATTTAGTCCTTTGCTAAATCCCTATTGTGGGTAAGCCTTCTTGAGATGCTCTCAATCTTCATTGTCTAGACTGAAATCCTTGACCTGATGAGAGTCTTCAACTATTGTTTTTAAAAAGACCGCAATAGCGGAAAAAATCATGGAGACAACAATTTGAAGCGGCTAATACCTGCGGTAACGCTCTTGGTTTGCCTATGGCTTACAGGGCCCGCTTTGGCCGAAAACTTTCCGACTAAGCCTGTAAAAATTCTTGTTACCAACCCTCCGGGTGGTAGCTCTGACTTAATGGCTCGCATCTTGGGTCAAAAACTGGGCGATATTTGGAAGCAAAGTGTTGTCATTGAAAATCGCGCAGGTGCTGCTGGCTTAATTGGAATGACTTATGTAGCCAGCCAGCCACCAGATGGATACACCTTGCTATTTGGTGCACAAGGATCCACGATTGTTACTCCATTGCTCTCCAAGGTGCCCTATGACATGGAGAAGGATTTCACGCCGCTCTCCTTAGTTGCAACGGGCCCTAGTATTTTGATGGTGAATGCCAACTCCCCATACAAAACAGTGCAAGATTTAATTAATGCAGCAAAGGCTAAACCCAATAGTATTAATTATGGAAGTGGCGGCGTAGGTACAGCTGCTCATCTGGGTGCAGAAATGTTTAATAGCTATGCCAATATTAAGACGGTGCACGTTCCTTACAAGGGAGGCATATCAGCAATCAATGATTTGGCTGCTGATCAAATACAGTTTCAGTTTACCGATGCCGCTCCGGTGATTCCATTTATTAAGTCTGGGAAACTACGTCCTCTAGCAGTGACCACGCCCAAGCGCTTCTCATCTATGCCTGATGTACCGACATTTATTGAAAGTGGTTTGCCGATGTTTATAGCGGTGAACTCTTGGGGCGTATTCATGCCCGCGGGCGCACCACCAGCTTTAATTACACAACTGCAGGCAGATATTCGTAAGGCATTAAGTAGTCCTGACCTCATTAAGCGTTATGCTGAACTAGGATTTGATGCGCAGAACACTTCCCCTGAAGAATTCAAGGCATTCTTGGCGAGTGAGAATGCTCGCTATGCAAAATTAATTCGTGATGCAAAAATCAAAGGCGAATAAGCTTTTTTAATACACCAACCCTTTAACTTTATTTTTAATAGGCTATTACTATGCTGAACACACCAACCCAGAACTCACGTCCTGATCAAACCCTGTCTCGCAACATGACTCTCTTGGCTCATCACGAGTTAGGGGGATTTGGAGGGATGGGCGAGGGTATTGGTATGCAAAAAACGGCTGATGGTCGACGCATTCTCTGGCTTGCTCATGAGTCAGGCCCTAAAAACTTTACGGTAGTGGATGTAACCGATCCGAAGAGCCCGCAAATGATTTTGCAAACGGACTTGCAAAATACGCAGCTGCGTTCAAATTCTTTGGATGTGTGCGGCAATTTGATGGTGGTTGCTTATCAAAGTAAAGTCCTGGGTGATAAAGATGTGGGCTTTGATATTTTTGATATCACTGTTCCTGAGCAGCCAAAACTGTTATCTCACTTTGATTGCTCCGGACCTTACTCGCGTGGTGTTCACGCTGTATGGTTTGTGGATGGTAAATACGTTCACATGTCTTCTGGCGCTGGAGATTTCCAGCCGAAGAATCCGAAAGATGATCAGTTCTATCGCATCATCGATGTTTCTGACCCAACTAAGCCTGTAGAGGCTGGCAGATGGTGGTATCCCGGAACTCGTGTTGGTGATTCAGAGCCAGAGCCAAAGCGTTTGCCCGGGATCTTTGATACCGGCTTTAGAGCTCACAATACCAATGTATTCCCTAGTCATCCTGACCGCGCATACATTGGATACATTGATGGCGGCGCTTTTGTATTGGATATCTCCGACAAGAGCAATATCAAAGTTGTTTCTAAGTGGAATCATTCGCCACCGCTAAATGGATTCATTCACACTGTCCTGCCTTTGTTTGATCGTGGCCTCTGGGTGGTAAGTGATGAGTGTGTAAAAGATGATGGAGCAGACTGGCCAAAACTGATTTGGATGCTTGACTCTCGAGATGAAAGTAATCCTGTCCCAATTGGCACTTTCCCAATGCCCTCCATCGAAGCATTTGGTAAGCGAGGGGGGCGTTATGGCGCTCATAACTTGCATGAAAACTATCCAAGCCCAGTGTCTTTCCAATCAGATACGATCATTATTGGAACATTCTTTAATGGCGGTGTACGCGTCTTCGACATCAACAATCCTTATCGAGTAGAAGAGATTGCGTATTACGTTCCTGGCGCGCCAAGACTCTGTCCTGCTGGGGCGATTCAGTTAAATGAAGTATTTGTGGATGATCGAAATATCGTTTATACAACTGACCGCTTTGGTGGTGGCTTATATATCCTAGAAATGAACATTTAAGCAGCGCAAGTGACTTTTAAAAGAGATGTACTCGCTTCCAAGATTCCAGTAACAATCATTACTGGATTTTTGGGTGCGGGTAAAACAACTTTAGTCTCTAAATTAATTAAGCATCCCGACATGAATCGGGTTGCGGTAGTAATTAATGAGCTAGGCGAGATTGGAATTGACAATGATTTAGTAACCATGTCTTCCGAGAACATCTCCTTGTTATCTAATGGCTGCATCTGTTGTTCAGTGCGTACTGATATGCAAGAAACAATGCGCGAACTATTTGCCAAGCGCATGGTTGGGGAAATCCCAGAGTTTGATCGAATCATTATCGAGACCACTGGTCTAGCTGATCCGGCGCCCATATTGCAAACATTATTAAGCGACGCCTTATTCGAAGCGCAATTTCGACTGGATGGTTTAGTTACTTTGGTTGATGGCTTTAATGGCATCCACCAGATAGAGCAGCAGATGGAAACTTGCAAACAAATCGCTGTTGCAGATCTGATACTGATTACCAAAAGCGATCTCTTAGATGCTGCTGCTAAGGAGGCTCTTCAAGTTGCGATTCGTGATTTAAATCCCAAAGCACCACTACTCTTTGTAGTAAATGGCGAGATTGAACCCAAACATTTAATGAATTTAGGGCTCGCATCTTCTAAGTCAGTAGAAAAAACTTTAGGTTTTTTAGGATCCTTGCTGGAAAGTAAAGAGGAGGCGAGCGAAAGCTATTTAGGCGACTTCGCAAAACGTCATAACCAAGGCATCAAGACTGTCTCTTTGCGTTTTCAGAATCCTTTTACCTGGGAGGCTGCTTCAGCAGCTCTCGAGCTGTTAACCAATTTGCGCGGTCCCGATATGCTTCGCGTCAAAGGAATCGTGAATATTGACGGTAAGCCAGTGGTGATTCAGGGTGTGCAACATATTTTTCACCCACCTGTAACCTTAGATGCTTGGCCAACAGAGGATCACGACACGCGCATGGTTTTTATTACCAAAAACATGGAAGCAGAGCTTATTAAATCTCTTTTTAATGCTGTTGGCGCCATTACTCAAACCGCAAAATCTACTAATCTATCGAGTTAAGTACAGATGAATAAACAATCTCAACCCCTTATTAGATATATTTTTACCTGCAGTATATTTATTAGTGCTGCTTTTGGCTTAAACCTATCTGCAATGGCTCAGAATTATCCTAACAAGCCAATCAAAATTATTGTTCCAGCTACCGCTGGGGGTGGCGCTGATTTTATTGCGCGCACGCTGAGCGTTCAGTTGGGTGAGTATTTGGGCGAAAGTATTGTGATTGAGAATAAGTCAGGTGCATCGGGTACGATTGCCGCCGAATATGTCGCAAAATCTCAACCAAATGGTTACTTGGTGCTCATGGCCCAATCAACAAGCATGGTCATCGCTCCGCATCTATATAAAAGTTTAAATTACGACACGATTAAAGATTTGGTGCCAGTCACCCAAGTAGCACAAATGCCTTTTGTATTGGCGGTCAATGCAAAATTACCAGTTAATAGCGTTAAAGAGTTCATTGCTTACGCCAAGGCTAATCCAGGTAAGTTAAATTACTCTACCTCTGGGAATGGCGCAGGAAGTCACTTGGCTGGAGAGATGTTTAATTCAGCGACAGGCGCAAAGATGGTTCATGTTCCCTACAAAGGAGCGGGCCCCGCTTTAAATGCGGTAGTCGCGGGTGAAGTACAGGTTGCGTTTATACCCATCGTTGCTGCTCTCCCTCTAGTAAAGGATGGTCGTCTTAAGGCTTTGGCTGTGACTACAGCAGCACGATCTTTAGCGGCAAAGGATCTTCCAACATTGGCTGAGGCAGGTTTGACTGGATACGATATCAATACATGGTTTGGTATGTTTGTTGCAGCAAATACACCTACTGCAATAGTTGACTTACTCTATAAAGAAACGGCACGAGCACTAAAGCAGCCGGAGATTCGGGAGCGCTTCATTAAGGAAGGTGCCGACCCTATTGGCAGTACTCCTGCCGAATTTAGTGCGCTCGTCAAAGCAGAGTTTGTTAAGTTTGCAAAGGTTGTTAAAGATTCTGGCGCCAAACTTGAGTAATTCAGTAATTGAGCAATTTAACTTTTTATATTTCATTGATGTTTTCGGAGACTGTTATGCGACTTAAGCTTGTTATCAACACTTTAAGGGGCGCAATCGCTGTACTTTTATTTGCGCCACTGATTGTGGTCGCGCAAAATTACCCAAATCATGCAATGAAAATTATTGCGCCATTCCCACCAGGTGGGACAAGTGATTTAATTAGTCGACTGGTTGCCCAAAAGTTAGGTGATGCCTTGGGTCAAAGCATCATCGTTGAAAATAAACCAGGTGCAAATGGCACGATTGGCTTTGATGCTGCTGCAAAGGCACCAGCGGATGGGTATACCCTGCTTCTTGCAACTAGCAGCATTGTATTGAACAATCAATTTCTGTATAAAAGCTTGCCCTACAATTGGTTTAAAGATTTTGCGCCAATCTCAATGCTCGGTATTGCTGGCCAAGTGTTGGTGATAAATCCCAATGCGGCCATTCCAATTAAAAACATCAAAGACCTAGTTGCGTTTGCAAAAGCAAATCCGGGTCAAATTAATTATGGGGCAGGCGCTAAAGGCAATACTGCACACTTAACTGCTGAGAAATTTAAGTCTGCTGCTGGAATTAATATCGTACATATTCCTTACAAGGGTAATGGTCAGGCTACAGCAGCGCTTGTTTCTGGCGAGGTGCAATTTGTTTTTTCAGACATGGCGCCAGCAATTCCGTTTATTCAAGCTAAAAAATTGACTCCATTAGCCGTAACCTCATTACAGCGCTCCATTTCTTTGCCTGATGTGCCTACGATGGTTGAGTTGGGCTATCCAGGATTTGAGTCTTCAGTTTGGTGGGCATTAATTGCACAAAAAGGTGTACCAGAGCCCATTATTCAAAAACTCAATGCAACCCTTGAGAAGGTAATGGCCTCACCCGAGGTACAAGAGAGTTATTTAAAGCTTGGCGTTACACCACTCTATAGCTCTCCTGCTAAGGTAAATGAAATCGTTCGTAAAGAAATAAAAGCTGCAGGCGATCAAATTAACAAACTTAATATTCCAAAAGAATAGAGTGCTATTTGTATCAGATAGATTGTGAAGGCGAATTGCTAGTATTTTTATAGAGACAGATAATTAATTAGGAGATTTTGATGGCTGATGTAACTTGGACTGGCGGTATTGAGCATTGGATCAAGCGCGATGATATTAATTTATTTATGTGGCAAAAGAAGGCTAATCCAAACAAGCCATTTCTAGGCACCATCTTTTTTGTGCATGGCTCTTCTATGGCGTCTCAACCAACATTTGATTTGAGTGTTCCTGGGCGACCATTTTCTTCAGCAATGGCTTGGTTTGCTGATCAGGGTTTTGAAACTTGGACCATGGATAACGAAGGCTATGGCCGTTCCGATAAAAATCGAGATATTAACTTTGATATTAGCAATGGTGCTGATGATTTAGTTGCAGGGAGTGAATATATTCTTCAACATACAAGCTCCAAATCATTGCTGATGTATGGAATTTCGTCAGGTGCCTTAAAGGCTGCTTTATTTACCCAGAGAAAACCTGAGCGAGTTGCCAAATTGGCCTTAGATGCCTTTGTTTGGACTGGTGAAGGTAGCCATACGCTAGAACAGCGCAAGAAAAAATTGCCCGACTTTATCGCTAAAAATAGACGTCCAATTGATCGTGCTTTTGTGCATAGTATTTTTGATCGTGACCATCCTGGTACCGCAGATGAGGCAACGATTGAATCCTTTGCAGATGCCATTCTCACATTAGATGATTCAATGCCAACTGGAACTTATGTTGATATGTGCTCTAAGTTGCCTTTAGTGGATCCGGCCAAAATTTCAGTGCCAACTATTATTTTGCGCGGTGAATGGGATGGCATCGCCAGCATGGATGACCTGATTGATTTCTATAAATTATTGCCAAACTCTGATAAACAATTTAGCGTTATGGCAGGCATTTCACATGCGAGTTTTCAGCAAAAGAACTACATGATGGTCTATCAAATACTGTATAGCTATTTCACAATGCCAGCTCCTGTATATAGAGGATAAGATGAAAATACTGAACAAGTGTTTCCTTGTATTGCTGGCGATTACTGGTTTGTTCACGCCCTTAGCAGTCTATGCAGATTATCCAGATAGACCCGTAAAACTCATTGTGCCTTTTGGCCCCGGAGGCTTTACGGATGTGGTTGCTCGCATCTTGGGGCAGAAGTTATCTGTAGCAATGGGGCAGCAATTTGTCATTGAAAATAAACCTGGCGCTGGTTCAACTATTGGTACTGATTTTGTTGCCAAGGCTGCGCCTGATGGATATACCTTATTGATGGTGTCAACAGCCCATGTGTTGGGGCCTTGGGTTTATAAAAAGGTTCCATACAACGCATTAAAGGACTTCACTGTTATTTGTAAGTTAGTTGATTCTGCTTACGTATTTGTAGTAAATCCAAGCGTGCCCGCTAAAAATGTGAAAGAGTTTATTGCGTTAGCTAAGGCATCACCAGACTCCCTTCGCTATGCTTCTTCCGGAAATGGCGGCAATCAACATCTGATGGGCAGCTTATTTGCCACAATGACAGATACCAAATTGCAGCATGTGCCTTACAAAGGTAGTGCAGGAGCTACCAATGACTTGCTAGCCGGAATTGTTGAGAGTAGTTTTGCTGGAGTGCCCAATGTGCTTCCTCATATTCAACAAGGAAAGTTACGTGCTTTAGCGGTAACAACGAATGCCAGAATTCCTCAGCTCCCAAATGTGCCTACGCTTTCTGAGGCAGGGGTCACGGGATATGAGGCTTCTGTTTGGTTGGCACTATTAGCTCCAGCGAATACGCCACCAGACATCGTTAATAAGCTTAATCAAGAGATCGCAAAGGTTATGGCTAGTCCCGATACTAAAAAGGCCTTGTATGACGCTGGTGTTGAGGCTTCTTATGCATCGTCTGAAGTAATGTCAAAGTACATGGCTCTTGAGTATGAGCGTTGGGGCAAGGTCGTGAAGGAAGCTAATGTCACAGTGCAGTAAGGACTAATCATTCAATCCTCGTAGAGATTTCACAGACCTAATAGCGTCGAGGAAGCTACTTTGATGCCCTTCAGTGCTTTAGCGAGGTCTAAAAAAGCAAAAAGCCCTTAAAAAATAAGGGCTTAGTACGTAAATCTTGGTTGCGGGGGCAGGATTTGAACCTACGACCTTCGGGTTATGAGCCAGAAAAAGTAAGCATTTCCGTAGGTTGATTTTCATTCCAAAAGCCTTACGAATACAGTGTAAATCCAATAAATACGGGGCTTTAAAGAATTTCAATAAATACCCCAAAATACCCCTAAATTGAAATAAAATCACGACATGACCACGATTTTTGATTTTTAGGGGAAAAGTGACTAACTCCAAGTTAAACCTCACTGTGAGCCGTATAGCAGGGTTGCAATGCGACCTTGATGTCAAAGGACAGCCAAAAATTACCTATCACTGGGACGCTAAAACCCCCAATCTGGGTATCTTGGTAACGCCAAAGGGTAATAAGTCATTCATCTTTGAAACATGGTTCAACGGCAAGAATTTACGGATCACGATTGGCAAGACTGATTCTTGGTCAATCCCAGACGCTCAAGCTGAAGCAAGACGCCTAAAAGTCCTGACCGATAAAGGTGTCGATCCAAGAGATGAGAGGGCGCAAATTGACGAAAAGGCAAAAGCAAAGCGGATTAAAGGAATCGCTGGATTAGTAGTGTGGGATGAATATATCGTTGCCCGCAAGCCAAATTGGGGTGATCGTCACTTGGCTGACCATAAGGACATGGCAAGAGAAGGGGGCGAGAAGATAACTCGTGGACTAAAGAAGAACCAAGCCAAAATCAAAGAAGCGGGAATTCTTCGTCCATTGCTGGCATTGCCGTTAAATGAACTTAGTCGTGAAAAGGTTGAAGCGTGGTTAAAGAGTGAAGTAACCAAGCGCCCCGCAAGAACCCGCCTAGCCTTGTCTGCCCTAAAAGCCTTTATTACTTGGTGCGGGGATCATCCGACTTATCAAAAGGTGGTTCGCCTAGATGTGTGTGACAGGCTGACTAGAGAACTACCCGCCAAGAAAGCCAAAGATGATTGCTTGCAAAAAGAGCAGATCAAGACTTGGTTTGATGCCGTTATTAAGATTCAAAACCCAGTCATTAAAGCCTACTTGCAAATACTCCTTTTGACCGGCGCAAGGCGCAACGAATTGGCTGGCATGAAGTGGGAGGATGTGGACTTGGTATGGAATACAGCGATTATTCGGGATAAGGTCGAAGGTACTCGCCAAATACCCGTCACCCCTTATGTCGCTTTGCTTTTAGGAAATTTAAAAAGGGTTAATGAATATGTATTCCCAAGTCCCACGGCTAAAAGTAAGCGTATTACAGAACCTCGCATTGCTCACAATCAGGCTTTAGAAGGTACTAGCTTGCCTGACATATCTATCCACGGCTTGCGTAGATCATTCGGCACATTGGCTGAATGGGTTGAGTGTCCTGCCGGCATATCAGCGCAGATCATGGGGCATAAACCTTCAGCAATCGCAGAGAAGCACTATCGTAGAAGACCAATAGATTTATTGCGCCTTTGGCACTCTAGGATTGAAAAATTTATTCTTGATGAAGCTGGTATCCCCCAACCCCAAGAAGGGACTGCTGGGTTACGGGTGGTGGCATGAGCCTTAGTGCTAAACAGCAAGCACTCTGGGAGAAGTTCAAGCCCCAACCATTGCCAGAGCTAAAAGGCGGTGAATTAAAAGCCTTTCATCGCATCGTGGAGAAGATTACCGTCACGCCTTTAGAAAATGATTTGATAGCCATTAGCTATGAGAATTTAAGCATGGAGGAGCATTTAGCCATAGAACCAAGCTGGGGATTGATTAACCTGCCTGATGGTGTCAGGGCGAAAATTAAGGCATTGGAAGATCCTGACGCCCTATTGGGGCATATTGCTCTAAAGCCTGCCTTACAAGCTAGATTAGTGGAAGTGGAGCGGAAAGATCTACTGCGTAAACAGGTATTTAAGTCTGGCAGAGAAGCCGGTTCACACAATTCCAAAACTCAAGATAGGGATGAAAAATTAGCTAAGCTAATTTCATCAAGACCAACGGAAAAGGTTGAGGTTCTTTATGGCGATGAGGGAATTAAAGAAATCATTGGCAAGATGTCTTTATCAAATTTTTCTAAGTGCGTTAGCAAAATCAGAAACGCCAATAAGTAATGCCTTGTAAATTTTTACTCTCACTCTATCGGAAAGTGAGAGCGCATTAGCTAGATCTATCTGAATATTTTGAGCATGATTCAACCTATCGCAACGCAAAGGTAGGTTGAAAAAATGAACACCCATCACGAAGTATCCATTCCAAACGGTTTAGCCGAAGTCGCTAAGTCCCGTGACTTCATTACTACGGCTGAATTCAGTCGGGTAATTTCTAAAGCCATACAAACAATCCGAAAAGAGCATAGCCTTCGTGGCGAAGCCTTTGGCGTCAAGCCAATAAAGGTAGGAAATAGACTTCTGTGGTCAGTTGTATGTATTGCAAGTTTATTAAATAAGGGGCGGTAAATATATGAGCTGGATATTACAGGCAAAAATATTGTCATTTCCTTTGGGCGAATATGCCAAGGTCAATGGGTGTGAAATATCACCAAGAGCCATATCTGCTGTGAAGCTACTTTTGATATCGCTAGCAGATTTTTATAACGATGAAACGCATCAATGCAACCCATCTATTGCGACCCTAGCAAAATGCATTGAAAAATCTAGCAGTCAAACAACTGCGCACATGAAAACTCTTAAAAATTTAGGACTTGTATCCGCTACTAAGAACGCAAAAGGTGGCAGGTACACGCCAAACTATGCAATTAATATTCCAATCCCTCCTGAGGATGCGATTGCTGGCAGTCCTAGTGATGCTATCCCTTTAAGAGTGAGCCATCCTCTTGATAGGATTGAGCCATCTTATCAACAGGACAGCGCCCCACTCGTGGATAAGATACGAATCCTTATAGATCCCTTAGATAAAACCTTAATTAAAGAATTAATTAAAGAAAAAATCTCACCTCAAAAGCAGCAAGAACTTGCTCGCCTTGGAAATAAATACAACATTCGATTGCCTGCCAATGCTTCACTTCATGAGCTTCAAGATCGGCTATTAATGATGGCAAATCATTCGTATTCATGAGCTTACACAGCATAGAAAATTCTTTGGAAGTCCTAGAGCCGACTGGGGTTCTTGATTCTCCTACTCCCAGAATCAACTTAGCCACTAGCGAGGATGTCAGGCGAGAGATGGCAAAAGTCTATCGAGAAGCAAGAACTGGAAAACTACCTATAAGCGATGCTACGAAGTTTTCTTACATATTGACCCAGATACTCAAGGCACATGAATTGACAGTCTTAGAAAGCCGAATAGAGCTTCTAGAAAAGGCTCTATAGAAAGACTTTTCCATCTACATGAATAATCTAAAAAATCGTATCGACAAGCTTGAAAAGGAAATAATTCCTAAACAAGTCATAGTGATTCTGAAAAACGATATAGAGCTTCAATGCAGAAGATCGCAAGGATTGCCCCATGACCCCTTTATTACTCATGTAAATGGATGCAAGATCATTCATTGTCTAGATGGGCAAAATATTGAGGATCTTTGATAAATTTATCTATTTAGCTCAACATCAACTAGTTTCATCAGTTCTGACAGGCTTAAATCAAAAGCCTTGGCAAGTTTAGCGATTGTAGTTATCGAAGGAAGTTTTTGATCTAACTCAATTGAGCTTATGTAAGCCCTAGTTAGACCTGATTCAAATCCCAGTTCTTCTTGGGTTAAGTCCTTTGCGATCCTTAATTTTCGTACAGCTAACCCAAATGCTTTAGAAGCTTCCATTTTTTCCCCGAGTAAGGGGGAATTGTTTGGGTTGGAGTAATATAAGTCTTCGTACTATAGTACGAATTATTAGAAGGAAAATTAAGACAAACCATGGCAAATAAACCTATTGCATTTAGTTTGACTGTATTGGCTTTAGGTGCAGGAGTTCTAATAAGCGCAACTAACGCCTTCGCTGGAGCAACCGTAGCCACTCTTTCAGGTAAATGCACGAGTTTTGTAGCGATGGGCATATCAGCAGATCCTGCTTTATGCAAAAACCAAGTAATGAACATCGAAATGCCTAATGGTCGAAACGG
Organism: Burkholderiaceae bacterium; assembly: GCA_947448415.1. Lineage (GTDB taxonomy): Bacteria > Pseudomonadota > Gammaproteobacteria > Burkholderiales > Burkholderiaceae > Polynucleobacter. The sequence continues at coordinate 131,926 of CANFMT010000003.1, forward strand.
GTTTGCATTCTTTCTTAATAAACCAAATGGTGAATCAGCGATGGTTACATTTTTTGGTGATGGCTCTAAGCAGGTTCATAAAGACAAGGATCATGCAACACAGCCAATTGATCGTGTGCGGTTTAAATTCCAAGAAAGCACGGATGATCTAAAAGCAGTTGGGACTTGTTCATTTGCAAATCCGTATATGCGTAAACCAGTTACAACTGAGTGTAGAGCTACAACTAGTAAAGGGGACTTTTCGGGGAAATTTACAAGCGATGGTGTAAGCCCTAATCTTTCTGAGATGTGAGGGTAATTATGAGATCACTATTGTTCATCATCATAGTTATTCTTTTAAATGGGTGCTCAATAGTTTATGAAAAAGCTTTAGAGAAACTTAATCCGAATTTCTTCGTACAGCAAAGTAATCTAGAGGACGAGGAAAAAGAGCTATGCACTGATTCCCAATACAAGGCTTACTTAGATAAGAGCCCTTGTAACTTGAATGAATCTAATACTCAATTACTCTCAGATGGTTCAAAGATAACCGATGAACAGAAAATATCTTTTGAAAAATATAGAAAAGCAGTTCAAGCATATAGAGATGAGAAGGTTGCTTTTGAAAAAAAGTACGCCAATGTTCTCGGCAAAAGAGAGTATGAAATTGTTGAAAGCTATTTAATCCCCCAGTCGAATAAAAATTATCAAAATTTATCCGATGGAACTTTCACTTGGGGTGAATATAACCAGCAGAGAATTCAAATCAAGAAAGAATTTAGACGGAGAGTGGATCTCTATGCGCCTGATAATTATCAACTTCGCAATCGTCAAATACAAAAAGAGCGAGAAGATTTTGAGGTATCAAAAAAGAACTTTATTGCAAAAAAACTGATTAGCCAATTTCCTTATCAAGGCGACATTAGTTGTACATATGGAAGCAATCAATTGCCTGTAATGGCATGTATGCAAAAAGGAAATATCACTACGAATATCGAGGTGAGAAATGGTGAAGAGTATTCAATGGCTCAATTTACGAGATTGGATATTGCTAACTCAATAGGATCGGGTAATGGCATTGCAATTGCACTTAGACCAAATTTCCAAATCAAGATGCAAAACGCTAGTAGTGAAATGACAATGAATTTGAAAATTATTGATAGACAAACTAATTCCGTTGTTTATCAAAAGTCTGCGGGGCAATTCGATTACATTTCCGCTAGCAATAGCTCAATTTCGAGATCAAGCCCCCCAAGCACCATTAATTCAGGGGCATACGAAGCTGAGATCAATTGTGGATATCAGCCTATTTTTATTTGTTTTATGAAACAAGGTGGGGTTTACGGATCATTCAATACAACATTAGAAATAAGAAGCGGAAATTTTTATAAGCTCTACCAGTATCAAGATCTAATGAATTCGGGTGCTTCATTACAAGTCCCCTTGGGTAGCTCATTCAATATCAATGCTCAGAATTCAAACAATACATTTCTCTTAAACATAAAAATTAGAGATAAGACAACTAAAAAAGTTATGTTTGAGAAATCGGCTGGTCAATTCGATTTCATAAGAATAAGAAATTAGGCAATGAGATTAGCAAACTGCGAAAACTAAAAACGCTGTAAATAAACCCTTTCCTAATTTTAGGGGTTGGGATGGCTTTAATTAATACTTAGAGAATGGCTTCCAAATGCTAGTTGCGATCTTCATCTTATTGCTGATAGTTTTTTTCCCGCTTTTATCTCTTTTGATGGGTGTAGGGTTTATGGTGGTTTTCGTCCAATTTTGGTGGGTTTTTCTCATACTCTTTGGCTGTTTAATTTTTTGTCGTTATATCGACAAAAAGGAAGCTAGCGAGAAAGAGGAAGCTAAATTAAGAAAGCAACAAGAAGCAATTATTGGGGCTATTCGAGGTGGTCAGGGTGGTCAATCTAATAACTACACAAAATTAACCTTTAAGGGCGAGCCAGAGTTAAGTAACGATTCTTATGTTCTTTTTATCACCAAAAAATACGCCATCGAGAAAAATGAAGTTCTTGGTAAATATGTCATCAATGAAAAACTCTATAACTCCATAGATGATGCCTTAGGCGCAGGGCATGAATTGAATAATCTTGAGATCAAGGCTGAACAAAGCAGAGCTGAACAGAGGGCAAGAGATTATGAGCAGGCAGCGCTCAGAGCCGCTCAAGCCAATAGGGAGTACAGAGTTAAGTTAATTTTTTGGGCTAAGATCACTCTAATATTTATATTGGCGATACTGCTGCTATGGACTGCATTTTTTCAAGCTACTAAGTATTTTGAATCTAAATCCTTGGTAGCTCTAGCTGCTTCTCAGGCGATTGAAGACGCTAAACCCCATAAAGACCTATACACGATGGAGATCAAAGGCTTACTTAAAACCAAAGATGGTTGGGGCTACATAGGTGATGTAAGCGAAAATACTGGCGATTTTCGCCCATACTTCTTTCCAATCAACTCCCCTGTTGGTAAGAAGATATTGGCGGCTTGCTCAGATGGCGATTACTGCAAATTAAGTGGCAGCATGGATTTTATTGATCTGCCTAAAGTTATTAATGCAATGGATATTGGCGAGAACTCAGGCTCGTTTGAGATAATCTCAGTTAAGTCTGTTTCAAAATGATCCTTGAAGATGAGTGATATTGAATTTTTCTCAAAGTTAAACCCACAACGGCTAACGAACCTAGGCGAAGACCATAAGGTAGAGCAAAAGCAAATCCTAGAAGATCAAGCGCATTGGGCTAAATACGGCACTAATCGCCCAAGAAGGGGGTCGCCCAGCAAGACTGAACTCATGGAGCAATTAAGCCGTGAACGATTCCCCGAAGAAGATTAAGCCATCCCTAGAGAGCCTATTAGCTGATAGCCAAGTGGTGACGGGTAAGCAGGTGATTGAGAAGCAAAAGGCTAAAGCCAAACTGCTAGAGGAATTCGCTCAGGCGATGGAGTTTGAAGAGCGCCACCAACACACCAAACCCTCAAATAAGCCCTAAGAATTGGTTTGAATCACGACATAGCCACGATTTTTGATTTTCAAAGTAAAAAGGCTTTCAAGCCGATTGACCTGAAAGCCTTATAAATCTTGGTTGCGGGGGCAGGATTTGAACCTACGACCTTCGGGTTATGAGGGGG
>CANFMT010000004.1 GCA_947448415.1 Burkholderiaceae bacterium
CGCTGACATCAATATCTATAAGGAGCTTCACTTGAACAAAGCCGAACTAATCGCAGCGATTGCTGACGACGCGGAGATTTCTAAAGCCAAAGCTGAATTCGCATTGAATTCTGCAATCGACACAATCATTAAAGCTGTTACTAAAGGTGACTCAGTACAACTGATCGGCTTTGGTACTTTTGCTTCAGGCAAACGTGCTGCACGCATGGGTCGTAACCCAAAAACTGGCGAGCCACTCAAAATTGCTGCTGCAAAAACTGTTAAGTTTTCTGCTGGTAAAGCATTTAAAGATTCAGTTAACAAGCGTAAGAAGTAATTCTTCCTTAGTTAATAAAAAAGCCCGGCATGCCGGGCTTTTTTATTTCCTCAAAAATCTAAATAAACAAAAACATAACATCTCGTTTAGTTAGCTTTGTACCAAGCGGCGATGACGATGGATGCTCATCAATATTCCAGCCCCAAATCCTAAAGTAACCAAAGCAGTGCCACCGTAACTAATGAATGGTAGTGGAACACCAACAACTGGTAATAGGCCGCTTACCATGCCGATATTCACGAATGCATAGGTAAAGAAAATTAAAGTTACAGATGCACCTAGTAGTCGCGTAAATAAATTTGGAGCGCTTGCAGAAATTGCCAAGCCTCTTTTAATGAGTGCGAAGAAAAGTGCGAGCAAGACAAGGTTTCCTAGCAACCCAAATTCTTCTGAGAAAACCGCGAACACAAAGTCGGTATGTTTTTCTGGAATAAATTCAAGGTGCGCTTGCGTTCCTTGAAACCAACCTTTACCAAAAAATCCACCAGAGCCAATTGCAATCATCGATTGAATTGTATGAAAGCCTTTTCCTAATGGATCACTAGTGGGATCCAACAAAGTACAGATGCGGTGTTTTTGATAGTTGTGTACAAATGGCCAAACTACATCATGCGCACAAATAGTGCTACCGAAAATAATAATTAATAAGATGCCAACAACACCTAGCCCTACAAATGGCAGAATCCACTTCCATGGTAGGCCCGCCAAAATGATGACATAAAGCCCTGCTGCAAAAACCAAGAGTGCAGTTCCTAGGTCTGGTTGGCGAGCGATTAAAAAGACGGGAATTGCAAGGATGACTGCTGCGACACCGTAGTCCCAAGATTTTTGAATGCCTTCTCGTTTTTGAAAATACCAAGCAAGCATCAGTGGCATTGCGATTTTCATAATTTCAGATGGCTGAATCACTAGGCCTATATTGAGCCAACGACGCGCTCCTTTTTTAATTAAACCAAATGCAGCTACTGCAATGAGAAGTGCTACACCAAGTCCATAAATCCAAACTGCACCCATCTCTAACCACTTTGGCGGAATGCGCGAGACGATCCACATCACCACAAATGACAATGCTAGATTGCGTAGCTCATCTGTAATTTGCACGGGAGTGTTTTGACTTGCAGATAAAAATGTGAAAAAGCCAACAGCCGCTAAGCCAAGCAGAATAAGGCCAAGCTGGCGGTCTAGACCAGAAAAGATACCAAGAAAAAATCCTTTAACTTTAATTAAGGGGCTCTTTTCCATTCAGGAATCTCCTTAGGCCATTTGCCCTCTATGTAGTAATCCAAAGCTTTGCGTGCAATCGGGGCAGCGTACTGAGCGCCAAAGCCTGCATTCTCGACAACCATTGCAATCACAATCGTAGGTTTTTCTGCTGGCGCAAAAGCAATGTACAAAGCATGGTCTCGTAAAAATTCCGCAGTGGAGCCATGTTTATATTCTTTAGAGTTCAAGCTAAAGACTTGCGCAGTTCCAGTTTTTCCGCCAACTTGATAGCCGGCTCCTTTAAATGCTGCTGCAGAGGTGCCTGAGATATTTACTTCTAGCATGGCCTTTTTAATCACTTCAATGTTTTCAGCATTTAGATCTATGCGATAACTTTCTTTTGGCGTTGTCAGTACTCTATTGCGCGTAAATGGATCTTCAATTGCTTTTACCAAGTGCGGCTTCATGACGATACCGTTGTTGGCAACGTTTGCCATTGCATGCGCCAACTGCAAAATAGTAAATGCGTTATAGCCCTGCCCAATACCCAAAGAAATAGTTTCGCCTTCATACCATTTTTGCTGCTCTGGTTTTTTAAAGGTATTTTTCTTCCACTCGGTGGAGGGCAGAACGCCTCTTGCTTCACCTTGTAAATCAATGCCGGTAATTTGGCCGAAACCTAGGGGCTTCATAAAATCATGCATCATATTGACGCCCATATCACGTGCAAGCATGTAGTAATAGGTGTCACATGATTCGACGATCGACTTTTGCATATCGACGATCCCATGACCACCTTTTTTATCGTCACGGAAGGTGTGATTACCAAAATCAAAGTAGCCAGGGTCAGAAATCGTTTGGGACGGCGTACGCTTTTTATTCTCTAAAGCGGCAAGCGCCATAAAGGGTTTATAAGTTGAGCCTGGTGGGTAGATGCCTTTGAGTGGGCGATTGTAGAGGGGCTTCTGTGGAGAGTCATTGAGCTCTTTCCAGGTAACGGAATCTATCCCCTCAACAAAATCATTTGGATTGAAGTTGGGCTTAGAAACAAATGCCAGCACATCTCCTGTTTCAGGTTCAATTGCCACAAATGCACCACGAAAATTTCCATAAAGTTGCTCAACTAAATACTGCAACTTGATATCAACTGACAGCACAACGTTTTTTCCGGGAACCGATGGCGAACTCGAGAGTGTGCGCACGGGTTTTCCACCTGCAGTAATTTCTACTTGGTCGTATCCAGGCACTCCACGCAAAACATTTTCATAGCTTTGCTCTAGGCCAATCTTTCCGACGTACTGAATGCCAGGTAGAAAAGAGGCTTGCAAAGCATCTGGATCATCTGCTTTGGCACCCTCAATTTCTGCCTGCATACGCTCTTTATCGCGCTGGGAAACTCGGCCAATATAACCAATTAAATGGGAGGCTAATTCGTTGTATGGGTACTCCCGGAAGCTCCTGGCGCGGATTTCTACCCCTGGAAAGCGGTAGCGATTAGCCATAAAACGGGCAGTTTCGGTCTCATTGAGCATAGACCGTAGCGGAAAAGTGCCCATATTTCGGGAATCTTCCAGTGAACGCTTGAAATTACGACGATCTCTTGGAGAAATATCGATGATTTCGGATAAATCATTAATGAGCTGATCTACGTTACCTTTTACTTCTTCCGCATTCACGTCGAGCGTAAGGGCGGAGTAATTTCTGCCAATGACGATGCCATTGCGGTCAATTAAAAGACCGCGATTTGCTGGTGCTGGAACCAAGGCAATTCGATTGCTCTCGGCGAGCAACGCATATTTTCCGTGACTAACTAATTGCAACCAAACGAGACGGGTAATCAACAATACGAAGCAAAAAGTGACAAACAAAGTCGCAATGTGAATGCGCTCTTGAAAGGAGTCGAGGTCAGGCTTTTTGAAAGAAACCATCGTGTTTCTTAGAGCGGTCGATTGTGATCAACATCTATGGGACGACGCTGCGGTGCAAGCAGGATGCGTGTAGCCAATGGCCAGAGCAATGCTTCAATCAAAGCTTGAATAGCGCCTGTCAAAGCCCACCAATATAATTCGCCACTCAGCAGCCAATGGGCCAGCACCGGAAATAGCGATACCAATAAGAAGATAGGCAGCAGATGTAATGCTTGCGAAAGCACAGTGAGGGCCACAATGCGCCTATGCCATGAAATAGCAAGGTAGGCAACTAGCGAGTAACTAAATGCGTGTAAGCCTAACAAGTCTGAATTGTGTACATCCATCATCAGGCCGAGGATGAACGCAGTAATGACACTCACATAGCGATGTTGATGAATATTCCAAAACACAATACACAGAATTAACCAATCTGGTACCCAACCATAATTTCCAATAGGCAAAAGATTCAACAGCAGCGCACAAAATAAACTGAAGTAAATAAATACGGGATTTACCGGGCGAAGAATATAGCCGCTTTGGAAATCAATCATTGCATTCCTCGCGCGCGCGTTTGGCGCCGACCCGGCGTATTGGTTAAAGGAGCGCCTACAGCAGGTTTAGTATTGGCCGCAGGTGCCTTGGCATCAAACTGTGGATCATATAAAAGAGCGAGTGCCTGGCGATAGCGATTGACTGCCGCAACTGGCACACAAAAGACATTTGATGAGTTTTTATCGAGATTGCGCTCAATTTTGCTAATGACGGCAACTGCAAATCCTGGTGGGTAAACGCCATCAATACCCGAGGTCAGCAAAATATCGCCCACTTCAAGGTCGCTGGCAACTGGCAGATAGCGCAGTTCTAAGGGATTACCACGGCCAGCCCCAAAGACAGCGGCGCGAAGTCCGTTGCGGGCCACCTGAACAGGCACTGCAAAATCACGATCTTCTAGCAGGGAAACTTCTGCTGAGCGCTCATAAAGGCGCACTACTTGCCCTAATATGCCGGAGTCATTGGCAATAGGATTACCAAGTTTGAGCCCGTCATTGCTACCGCGATTAATCACAATACGCTGGGAAATCGGGTTAGGCGGGTTGAATAGAATTTCTACTGGCAATGTTTTGAAAGGCACTTGTTTTTGCAAAGCCATCAGCTCGCGCAAGTTTTGGTTCTCCACCATCAAAAATTCAGATTGGTTTGCAAGCAGCGAGAGTTCTGCTTGGCGGACTTTCATTACTTGGTTTTCTTGATCAAGCGTAGCGCGAGTGGTGAAATATTCTGATGTTGCTTCAAGCGCGTTACGCGGCATCATCATGACGTATTCAAGCGGACGTAAAACCCAATTCACATTGTTGCGAATGGGATCGAGTGCTTTGAAACGAAAATCGATCAGCATCAGTGCGATGCTGATCGACAGACAGACAATCAGTTTGAGTAAGGCCGGAATGCCCTGTCTGAAAAGTGGTGGAGCGCTATGTTGCAATTCCCTGGTCGACGTGTATGTCGCTTACTCGTGCGAGAACACTCCGCCTAACTTATCCATACGCTCAAGTGCGATACCGCAACCACGAGCTACGCAAGTTAATGGATCTTCCGCAACATGAATTGGTAAGCCGGTCTCTTCAAGCAAGAGGCGATCGAGGTCGCGCAATAAGGCGCCGCCGCCTGTCAGCATCATGCCGCGCTCAGCAATATCAGACGCCAACTCAGGTGGAATCTGCTCGAGAGCCGCTTTGACTGCAGTCACGATTTGATTCAATGGATCAGTCAATGCCTCGAGGATTTCATTGCTAGTAACTGTGAAGCTACGTGGAATACCTTCTGATAGATTGCGACCTTTTACTTCCATCTCGCGCACTTCAGCGCCAGGGAAAGCAGAGCCAATTGTTTTCTTGATCAACTCAGCAGTTTGTTCACCAATCAACATGCCGTAGTTGCGGCGAATGTAATTAGTAATCGCTTCATCAAACTTGTCGCCGCCAACACGAACAGAGCCTTTGTAAACCATGCCGCCTAATGACATGACGCCAACTTCGGTTGTGCCACCACCGATATCAACAACCATCGAGCCAGCAGCTTCAGAAACTGGCAAGCCAGAACCAATTGCAGCCGCCATTGGTTCTTCGATCAAAAATACTTGTGATGCACCAGCACCTAATGCAGATTCGCGAATCGCACGACGTTCAACTTGAGTAGATCCACAAGGAACACAAATGATGATGCGTGGGCTAGGCTTTAATAATTTGCTCTCATGCACAAGCTTGATAAATTGCTTGAGCATTTGTTCGGTAATGGTGAAGTCGGCAATAACGCCGTCTTTCATTGGGCGAATAGCCTCAATATTCCCTGGAACGCGTCCCAACATCGCTTTTGCCTCTTTGCCGACGGCCAAAATGGTCTTTTTGCCGTTTGGACCACCCTCTTGGCGAATTGCCACAACGGAAGGCTCATCGAGGACAATACCCCTCTCACGCATATAAATTAAGGTGTTAGCGGTTCCTAGGTCGATGGCTAGGTCATTGGAAAAGTAGCTGCGGAAAAAACCAAACATGATGTAGTGGGAAAATAGAAAGTGTTAATAAAAATATATAGGAATGATACTCTAGCACCCCATGAAACTTGATGATGTCCAGCGCATTGCGCACCTTTCGCGGCTTGAGTTAAATCAGGCAGAAGCCGAGGCAGTTTTGCCTCAATTGCAGGCCATTTTTTCCTTGGTTGAGGAAATGCAGGCTGTTGATACAACCGGTCTTGAGCCTTTAGCTCACCCCATCCTCTTTTTACGTGATTTGGCCCAGCCTATGCGCGTTGACCAAGTTACGGAGTCAGACGATCGCGCCGAAAACATGCAGTCAGCTCCTGCGCAGCATGATGGCTACTTCTTAGTTCCAAGGGTGATCGAATGAGTTGGCACAACACCCCTATCGCTTTAATGGCAAAAGCACTTGCCGCAAAAGAGGTCTCCAGTACCGAGTTAACCCAGTACTTTTTAGGCCGCATTGAGGCTGGAAAACAGTGGAATGCTTACCTTGATGTGAATGCTCACTTAAGTTTAGAGCAAGCTTCTAAGGCAGACGAACTAATCTCTTCTGGTAAAGCTGGAAAATTGACTGGTATCCCAGTTGCACACAAAGATGTGTTTGTAACCCGCGGTTGGAAGTCAACGGCAGCGTCCAAAATTTTGGCTGGATATCAAAGTCCTTTTGATGCCACTGTGGTTGCCAATTTGGGAATTCCTGATGAAAACAATCCCCATGGTGCTGGCATGGTTTGTTTGGGCAAAACCAATATGGACGAGTTCGCAATGGGCTCATCTAATGAAAATTCTGCCTTTGGCCCAGTTTTAAATCCTTGGAATGCCGCCCACGTGGCCGGAGGATCTTCTGGCGGTTCAGCAGCAGCGGTTGCTGCTGGCTTAGCTCCAATTGCTACGGGTACCGACACTGGAGGCTCAATTCGCCAGCCAGCTGCTTTTTGTGGTTTGACTGGAATTAAGCCTAGTTATGGTCGCGTTTCCCGCTACGGCATGATTGCTTACGCCTCTTCGCTTGATCAAGCTGGTCCAATGGGCAAGACAGCAGAAGATTGCGCGCTACTTCTCTCGGCAATGTCTTCACATGATCCGCGTGATTCAACTTCTTTAGCAGACTCTGGTGAAGATTACGGTCGCCACCTTAATGAGAATTGGAAAGAAGGCAATGCAAATCCAGCAAAACCATTGGAAGGTTTGCGAGTTGGTTTGCCAAAAGAATTTTTTGCTGAAGGTTTGGCAAGCGATGTTGGAAAATCCGTTAATGAAGCAGCTAAGCTTTTAGAAAATTTGGGCGCCACATTGGTTGAAGTGAGTTTGCCAAAAACTAAGTTATCTATTCCGGTTTATTACGTCTTAGCGCCAGCAGAAGCTTCAAGTAATTTAAGTCGTTTTGATGGAGTGCGTTACGGCTATCGCGCTAATGAATATCGTGATCTTAGTGATATGTACGCGAAGTCTCGCACCGAAGGTTTTGGTTCGGAAGTAAAGCGCCGCATCATGATTGGAACTTACGTTCTGTGTCATGGTTACTATGATGCTTACTATCTTCAGGCCCAAAAGATTCGCCGTGTTATTGCGGCAGATTTTCAGGCGGCATTTAATCAATGCGATGTGATCTTGGGTCCTGTAGCCCCTGATGTTGCCTGGCGTTTGGGCGAGAAATCAAAAGATCCAGTGCAAATGTATTTAGAAGATATCTATACGCTTTCTACGAACTTGGCAGGACTGCCAGCAATGAGTGTGCCGTGTGGGTTTAATGCAAATAACTTGCCAATTGGCATGCAGTTAATCGGCAATTATTTTTCAGAGGCGCGCTTGTTACAGGTAGCCCATCAATATCAGCAAGCCAGTGATTGGCATTTGCGTCAAGCAAGCGAGGTGGCATGATGCAATGGGAAGTCGTTATTGGTCTAGAGACTCACGCTCAATTGCAAACGCAATCTAAGATTTTTAGTGGCGCAAGTACGCGCTTTGGTGCCGAGCCAAATACACAAGCATGTGCAGTTGATCTTGCATTGCCTGGTGTTTTGCCAGTGCTTAATCGTCAAGCGGTAGAGCACGCCATTCGTTTTGGATTGGCAGTGAACGCTAAGATTTCACCGGCGAGCATTTTTGCGCGTAAAAACTATTTTTATCCTGATCTACCCAAGGGCTATCAAATTAGTCAGATGGAGATCCCCGTTGTTGTTGGGGGGCATCTTGAGATTTTGGTGGGCGATGAGGTTAAGGTCGTTGAGCTGACTCGTGCCCACATGGAAGAAGATGCCGGTAAGTCAGTCCATGAAGAGGGCTTTACTGGACCGCATGGCGAACCTTCTAGCGGCATTGATTTAAATCGTGCCGGCACGCCTTTGTTGGAAATCGTGACCGAGCCAGTGATGCTTAGCGCGGCTGAGGCAGTTGCTTACGCTAAAGCTTTGCACGGCCTGGTGGTTTGGCTAGGTGTTTGTGACGGCAATATGCAAGAAGGCTCTTTCCGTTGTGATGCCAACGTATCTGTTCGGCCCAAAGGTCAGGCTGAGTTTGGAACTCGTTGCGAAATTAAGAACTTGAATTCCTTCCGCTTTTTGGAGGAAGCAATTCAATACGAAGTTCGTCGTCAAATCGAGCTCATTGAAGATGGTGGAACAGTTGTTCAGGAGACGCGTTTGTATGATCCTGATCGTGGTGAAACGCGTAGCATGCGTAGTAAAGAAGATGCTAATGACTACCGCTACTTCCCGGACCCTGATTTATTGCCAGTAGTGATTGATGATGCTTGGATTGCTGATGTGCGTAGTAAGATGCCAGCATTACCCGCTCAATTGCGGGAGCAGTGGCAAAGCGAATTTGGTCTAAGTGCATATGATGCGCAATTACTCACACAAGATCGCGCCACCGCCAAAGTATTTGAAGATTTGCTTGCAATCGTAGGCAAACCATTAGCAAAGGCTGCAGCCAATTTGATTGCTGGCGAGTTTGCATCTTCTTTAAATCGTGCAGACATTGCCACAGCCGACGCGCCATTAAAAGCAGAGCATTTGGCGCCGTTGCTTACTCGCGTGGCAGATGGCACGATCTCCAACAAGATTGCTAAGGATATTTTTTCCATTCTTTGGGAAGAGGCTCTTTTGGGCAAAGCCATTAGTACGGTTGATCAAGTGATTGATGTCAAAGGCTTGAAGCAAATTAGTGACAGTGGAGCTATTGAGGCCATCATTGATCAAGTGTTGGCGGCTAACCAGAAATCTGTTGAAGAATTCCGCTCTGGTAAAGAGAAGGCATTTAATGCGCTGGTAGGTCAGATCATGAAGGCCTCGCAAGGAAAAGCAAATCCCGGCCAGGTCAATGAGCTTTTGCGTAAAAAGCTTAGCTAATCACAGCATATATTTAGAAAGAAATTAATGAGCGCAATAGATCCAAAACAAGCCGAGCAGGAAGAGTTGGTTGCTGAGTGGTTGCGTCTTACCCCAGGCTTTTTTGAACGCTATGCAGACCTCTTTAATGAGATTCGGATAAAGCATCCTCATGAGGATCGCGCGATTTCTTTACAAGAGCGGCAAATGACCGTATTGCGCACACAAAATCAAGAGCTCAATCGGCGCTTAAGCGAGATGCTGCACTTTGGTAGTCGTAATGACAAAACTCAACAAAGTTTGGTAGCTTGGTTGTTGCGCCTCATGAAAGCTAACAATAAGGCCGATGTTGAAGCTGCAATTACTTCCGGTTTGGCGGAAGTGTTTGAAGTAGAGTCCGCGCAATTGCTATCACCTAACTCTGCTTTTGGCCCTTGGGTTGATACGCCTCTATGCGGCTCAAGCAAAGAGTTGGCGGCTGCAAGCGTAGATTTGTTAGCAAGCCAAACAACGATCGACGCCCAATGGCAAAGCATGGTGGCAATTGGCTTGCCGCTAGGCAAAAGCATAGGCGCACAACAATCGCCCGCGGTATTGTTGTTAGTCAGCAAAGACGAATCTCGTTTTACTGCTGACATGGGTGCTTTCTACTTACGCCAGATTGCTGAACTTACTGCTGCAGCTTTGGATCGTATCCAGGCTTATGAAATTAAAGCAGACTGAACTACACCCCCTCATGCAGGAGTATTTGCATGAGCTGCATGTTTTGCGGCAACTGTCACTGCATACGCTAAAAGCATACGGCATGGATTTGAGCGATCTACAAAACTTTGCCCTTGAAGATAATGTTGAATTATTAAAAGTGAGTAATGGTCATGTGCGTCGTTGGGCTGGACGCTTACATTCCAAAGGCCAGTCATCAAGAAGTATTGCAAGGGCGCTTTCTGCATGGCGCGGTTGGTATGACTGGCTTACCGAAAAGGATGCTAGGCGCGATGCCCGCGCTGGCAGGGTGGCAAGCAATTTAGTAGCCAACCCAGTTGATGATGTCAAAGCGCCAAAACGTCTCAAGTCTTTACCCAAGGCGCTATCAGTTGAGCAGGCTCTAGCTTTAGTAAACCAAGCCGTCAAAGAGGCCGAAGAAAAAAAGGACTTGGAATCGATTCGGGATGCAGCAATTATTGATCTGCTGTATTCCTCCGGTTTGCGTCTTTCGGAGCTATTGGGGATTGATGTGATGCAAAGCAAAGATAGGCAGCATGAATCTGCAGGTTGGTTAGACTGGGATGCTTCTGAAGTAACGGTTTTAGGTAAGGGCGGTAAACGACGATCTGTTCCTGTTGGTATGCCTGCGATGAAATCTCTGGCAGCCTGGCGAGAGATGCGTAGTACCGGAGAGTATCCTGAAGAATCTATCGCATTATTTTTGTCTGCCACTGGCAAACGCTTATCCCCACGTACAGTTCAGGCGCGCTTACGCACTTTAGCGATGCGCGCTGGACTACCTACTCATGTACATCCCCACATGATGCGGCACAGCTTTGCGAGCCATGTTTTGCAATCTTCCCAAGATTTGCGAGCTGTGCAGGAGATGCTAGGACATGCCAGCATTGCTAGTACCCAAATTTATACCTCTTTAGACTTCCAGCACCTCGCTCAGGCATACGATAAAGCGCATCCGCGGGCAAAGGCTGGCAAAGGTTGAGGAACTCGGTAAGATATGAGTTTCCCGCTTTGGGAATTGACAGCTTTTAGATTTTGATTGGATCACTCATGGCATTAATTCCGGTAACCATTTTGACGGGCTTCTTAGGAAGCGGTAAAACGACTTTGCTCAAACATATCTTGACTGAAGAGCACGGCAAAAAAATTGCAGTGATTGAGAATGAGTTTGGTGAAGAAAATATTGATAACGATATCTTGGTGCAAGATAACCAAGAGAATATTGTGCAAATGAGTAACGGCTGTATTTGCTGCACCATTCGTGGTGATCTCGTTGAGGCGCTAAATGAGCTTTGGGAGCAGCGCAAGGATAAGAAAATTAGTTTTGATCGCGTAGTGATTGAAACGACCGGCGTTGCTAACCCCGGCCCTGTTGCGCAGACCTTCTTTATGGATGATGATGTTGCCGACCATTACGTTTTAGACGCCGTGGTTACTTTGGTAGATGCCAAGCATGGTCAGCAGCAACTCAATGAGCATGAAGAGGCTCAGCGTCAGGTTGGCTTTGCAGATCAAATTTTCATTACCAAAACAGATTTAGTGACTCCGGCTGAAGTCGATGCCTTGCGCAACCGCCTGATGCATATGAATCCAAGAGCCCCTATTGCAGGTATTTCTAAGGGCGTAGTGCCATTAAATGCTGTTTTGGACCTCAAGGGCTTCAATCTGAACGCCAAGCTGGATATTGACCCTCATTTCTTGGTGCAGGATGACCACGATCACGCCAATTGTGGTCACGACCACGAACACGACCATGATCACAGCCATGACCACCATCACCATGGTCATGCTGGCCACACAGATCGCATCCAGTCCTTTGTTTTTCGTAGTGATAAACCCTTTGATCACAAAAAGTTGGAAGACTTCCTTGGGGGCATTTTGGAGGTCTTTGGTGAGAAGATGCTCCGCTATAAAGGCGTGCTCTATGTGAAGGGAAGTGCCCGAAAAGTGGTGTTCCAGGGGGTTCATCAGATGATGGGCAGCGATTTGGCAGGTCCATGGGGTGCTGAACCCAAGCAAACCCGCATGGTGTTTATTGGTATCGATTTGCCTAAGGACACCCTACTGGCTGGGCTTGAGGGATGTTTGGTCTAAAAAGATTCGGGTACAATCCGCCGCCACGGTCAATATTAATAAAGGCTGTAAAAGTTTGGCAGAATGAGGCAATAATGCTTCAAACCAGGAAAGAATGAGATGACGGTAAAAACAGCAACAAAACCAGCAACCACTGCAAAAACTAGCAGTAAAGCTGCAAGCACTAAAGTTGCAAAAGGTGCACCACTAACGGAAGCGGAATTGCTCAAGATGTCCGAAAAGGACTATATGAATGCCTCACAGTTAGATTTTTTCCGTCAAAAATTGCTGACCCTCAAGGAAGATATTTTAAAAAATGCCTCAGAAACTACTGAGCATCTTCGTGAAAACATTTTGGTTCCAGATCCGGCTGACCGTGCCACTATTGAAGAAGAGCATGCGCTGGAGTTACGTACGCGCGATCGCGAGCGCAAGCTTCTGAAAAAAGTAGAACAGGCATTAACGCGCATTGAGTCTGGCGATTATGGTTGGTGTGAAGAAACTGGTGAGCCAATTGGCCTGAACCGTTTAATTGCAAGGCCTACAGCCAATTTATCTCTTGAGGCTCAAGAGCGTCGTGAACTTCGTCAAAAATTATTTGGCGAATAAATCGGATTTGTAATGACTAAGCATTTGCCTACTCTGAGCGATATCTCGCCTTTATTAAAGGCGGAGATTCTTGCTGAAGCGCTGCCTTACATTCGTGCGTATCACGGTAAGACTATTGTGATTAAGTACGGTGGAAATGCGATGGTGGAGGAGCGCCTCAAAGAAAGTTTTGCGCGCGATGTTATTTTGCTAAAGCTAGTTGGCATGAATCCAGTAGTGGTTCACGGCGGCGGCCCGCAGATTGACGAAGCCCTCAAGAAAATCGGCAAGACTGGTACCTTTATTCAAGGTATGCGCGTCACCGATGAAGAAACTATGGAAGTGGTGGAGTGGGTTCTGGGCGGCGAAGTGCAGCAAGACATTGTCATGTTGATTAACCACTTTGGCGGCCAAGCTGTTGGCTTGACTGGTAAAGACGGTGGTTTGATTCACGCCAAGAAAATGAAGATTCCTAGCGATTCTGATCCAGGCAAGATGGTTGATATCGGTTTTGTTGGTGAAATTGAAGCTATCAATCCTGCGGTGGTCAAAGCATTGCAGGACGACGCGTTTATTCCGGTGATTTCTCCTATTGGCTTTAGTGCTGAAGGTCAGGCCTACAACATTAATGCAGACTTAGTAGCGGGCAAGATGGCTGAGATTCTCCACGCAGAGAAGTTGGTCATGATGACTAATATCCCTGGTGTGATGGATAAGGACGGCAAGTTGCTGACAGACTTAACTGCGCGAGAAATTGATGCATTGTTTGCTGATGGCACCATCTCTGGCGGAATGCTGCCTAAGATTTCTTCTGCATTAGATGCTGCTAAGAGCGGTGTGAATTCGGTGCACATCATTGATGGACGTATTGAACATTCTTTATTGCTAGAAATTCTGACCGAGCAGGCGTTCGGTACGATGATCCGCTCTAGGTAAGTAAATAAACATGCGTGAATCTTTAGAGCCTGCAGACATCAACGAAAGCAATGCTGACGCTGGCAAGACTCGTAAGCGTCCACGCCCAGGTGAGCGTCGCCTGCAGATTCTGCAAGTGCTTGCTGAGATGTTACAAAACCCAAAAGGTGAGCGCGTTACTACTGCAGCATTAGCGGCAAAGATTCAAGTGTCTGAAGCTGCTTTATATCGTCATTTCGCCAGTAAGGCGCAAATGTTTGAGGGCCTTATTTCTTTCATTGAACAAACCGTTTTTGGGTTGATTAATCAGATTAATCAAAAAGAAGAATCTGGCCTTGCGCAAGCACGCGGTATTTTGCAAATGCTCTTGTTCTTTGCAGAAAAGAATCCTGGTATGACTCGTGTTTTATTGGGAGATGCTTTATTGCAAGAAGATGATCGTTTGCAAGAGCGCATTACTCAAGTGCTCGATCGTGTAGAGGCTTCTCTTAAGCAGGCTTTGCGTATTGCTCAAACCCAAGGTGGTAATTGGGCGCAGCTTGGCCAAGAAGAAGTGAGCATTCGTGCTGCAATGTTGATGAGTTTTGTTCTGGGTCGTTGGCATCGCTTTGCCCGTAGTGGATTTAAGAAACTGCCTACCGATGCCTCCGATGTTAGTCTGCGCCTTCTTCTCTCAGAATGAGCGAGCTAAACCTCTCTAGAAATACCATCCATTTTGCCGAGCCCCTGCCTTTGCAGAGTGGCGCCATGTTATCTGGCTACGATTTAGTAATTGAAACTTACGGCAAGCTCAACGCTGATAAAAGCAATGCGGTGCTAGTTTGCCATGCGCTCAATGCATCACACCATGTAGCCGGTCCGAGCCCAGAAGACTCGGAAGATATCGGCTGGTGGGACAATATGATTGGACCAGGTAAGCCAGTTGATACCAATCACTTTTTTGTCATTGGCGTAAATAACTTAGGCTCTTGCTTTGGTTCCACCGGGCCAATGAGCATGAATCCTGCTACTGGCAAGCCTTATGGTGCAGATTTCCCAGTGGTCACCGTAGAGGATTGGGTTAATACCCAGGCTCGTTTGGCTGATAAATTAGGTATTCGAAAGTTTGCCGCTGTGATGGGTGGTAGTTTGGGAGGCATGCAGGCAATGGCTTGGGCTATTCAGTTTCCAAAACGCTTAGAGCATTGTGTAGTAGTTGCATCGACTCCTAAGTTAAGCGCACAAAATATTGCTTTCAATGAAGTGGCGCGCAATGCTATTTTGTCGGATCCAGATTTTCATGGTGGAAACTATTACGAGCATGGCGTGGTGCCTAAGCGTGGCTTGCGTTTAGCTCGTATGGTTGGACACATTACCTACTTGTCTGATGATGACATGGCAGAAAAATTTGGACGCGAATTACAGCGCCCCAATGGTGAGTCCAATGACTACCGCTTTAGTTTTGATGTTGAGTTTGAGGTTGAAAGCTACTTACGTCATCAAGGAGATAAGTTTTCAACTTATTTCGATGCAAATACTTATTTGTTGATTACGCGGGCGTTAGATTATTTTGATCCTTCGCGCCGTTACGACGGTAGTCTTAATCGGGCTTTAGCCGAAGTGCATGCCAAATTTTTGGTAGTGAGCTTTTCAACAGATTGGCGCTTTCCACCTAATCGCAGTCGTGAGATTGTGCAATCTTTGTTGAGTAATAAGAGCGAAGTTACCTATGCTGAAATAGATGCACCTCATGGACATGACGCATTTTTACTGGATGATGAGCGTTATCACAATCTAGTGAGAGCCTATTTTAAACAAATGCGTGAGGTTCAATCATGACCTTGATTCATAAGCGCGCAGACTTTGAAGCGATTGCCAAATGGATCGCGCCTAATAGCCAAGTGCTTGATCTTGGCTGTGGTGACGGTAGTTTCTTGGAGTTTTTGCAAAAACAAAAACCGGTTCATGCTTACGGTGTTGAGATTGATGATGCGCGCGTACTTTCTTGCGTGCAAAAAGGTTTGAATGTTCTTCAACAGGATTTAGAGGGTGGTCTAGCGCTATTTGAAGATAGCAGCTTTGATACGGTTGTGCTGTCACAAACCTTGCAAACCATCCATCAAACTGAAAAGATTTTGCGTGAAGTAGTGCGCGTAGGAAAAGAGTCAGTCATATCTTTTCCAAATTTTGGTCACTGGTCTCATCGTCTAGCCGTGGGTTTAGGTCGTATGCCGGTATCCAAGAGTTTGCCGTACCAGTGGTACAACACACCAAATGTGCGCGTATTAACTGTTGCCGATTTTGAGAAGTTAGCTTCTAGTCTCGGCCTTAAAGTAGTAGATCAATGTATCTTGCATGAAGGTCGCCAGGTTACTTTGATGCCAAATCTATTTGGCAGTCTCGCTCTATTCCGCATTCGTCGCGCGTAGAATAAAAATTCAACGGTGTTCACTGCAGTCCAATCTTGGTTAAAAGACTTTCGGGTATATCTCGAATGGCCTTGCTTGCGTATGTTGTTTTTAGGATTCTCAGCTGGCCTGCCTTTGCTGCTGATTTTGGGAACCTTAAGTTTTTGGTTGCGCGAAGCGGGGATTGACCGCAGTACTATCGGCTACTTAACTTGGGTCGGCTTGATCTATGCCTTTAAATGGGTTTGGGCACCCCTCGTAGATCGCCTTCAGATTCCACTCCTAACAAAGTTGTTTGGTCGTCGTCGCAGTTGGCTACTCTTTGCACAAGCTCTCATCATCTTGGGTCTTGTGGGTATGTCTACTTTGGACCCTAAGCTCGCACTTAATTCGATAGTGTGGTGTGCGTTATTGGTGGCATTTGGATCTGCTACTCAAGATATTGCTTTGGATGCCTTTCGTATTGAATCGGCTAACAGTGATCATCAAGCGGCCTTGGCTGCTACCTATCAAACGGGCTATCGCCTTGCTCTGATTTGGGCTGGCGCAGGTGTTCTCTGGCTTGCTGCCCGTGCTGAAACAGGCAGCGGTTATGATGCAAGCGCATGGCAATTTGCATATCTTTGCATGGCAGCTTCTATTGGGGTTGGCGTGATCACAACCTTGTTAAGTAAGGAGCCGGCTAAATATGAGTTGGCAAAAGTACGTACTGCAAAAGCATGGCTCTATCAAACCTTGGTTGAGCCTTTTGCAGAATTTATTATGCGCTATCGCTGGCATGCCATTTTGATTTTGTCTTTAATTGCTATTTACCGAATTAGCGATGTGGTGATGGGCATTATGGCTAATCCTTTTTATGTGGATATGGGCTATACAAAAGATGAAGTTGCAGCAGTTAGCAAAGTATTTGGTGTAGTAATGACTTTAGTAGGAGCTTTTGTTGGGGGCGTTCTGACGCTGCGCTTCGGGGTGCTGCGAATTTTGTTTGTGGGCGCTGTTTTATCTGCTGTGAGCAATTTGCTATTTGCTTGGCTAGCGACTCAGGGCCATGATTTACATGGCTTGATTTGGGTAATTTCTGCAGACAACTTAAGCTCAGGCATTGCCAGTGCAGCCTTTATTGCCTTCCTATCATCGCTCACCAATATCCGCTACTCCGCAACCCAATACGCCTTGTTTAGCTCGATGATGTTGCTCTTGCCGAAATGGTTGGCGGGTTTCTCGGGTGTATTTGTTGATAACTTTGGATATCAAGCATTCTTCTATGGCACCGCCATTATTGGTGCCCCAGTCTTACTCTTGATTTGGGCGACGATTCATTTCAAGATCGTTCAGATTAAAAATGTAGGAGACTAAAGAGGATCAATTCACCCCCTCTTGTTGCTTAAATTTTCCAGTCATAGTCCACAGTGAGTGGTGCGTGATCTGAAAATTTTTCCTCTTTGTACACAGACGTTTTTTTGGCTGTAGCGGCAATGCCGGGTGTAGTGATGTGATAGTCAATACGCCACCCCACATTTTTTGCATAGGCTTGTCCGCGATTACTCCACCAGGTGTAGCAAGCCTCTGTTGCCTCTGGTTCTAGTTGGCGATAAACATCAACGTAACCCACCTTACTAAATAGGTTGGTAAGCCACGCACGCTCTTCAGGTAAGAACCCAGAGTTTTTGAGATTACCTTTCCAGTTCTTGAGATCAATTTCTTGATGGGCAATATTGACGTCGCCGCAGAGCACGATTTCACGACCTGACTTTTTGAGGGCAATGAGATGGGGTAGAAAACTATCAAGATAGCGATATTTAGCCTCCTGCCGCTCTTCGGAGCTTGAGCCCGAGGGCATATAGACAGATATGACAGACAGTCCTTTAAAACGGGCTTCTACGTAGCGCCCTTCCGCATCAAACTCCTCATTTCCATAGCCATACAAAACCTCATCTGGTTTGTGAGGGGTATAGATGCCACAACCGCTATAGCCTTTTTTCTCGGCGTGATGAAAAAAGCCATGCATGCCATCGGGGTTCAGGATGGCATCTTCCAGATCATCACGCTGAGCTTTGAGCTCTTGCATGCAAATGAAATCTGCTTTTTGCTGAACAGCCCATGGCAGAAAGCCTTTTTTGACTGCAGAGCGGATACCGTTGAGGTTCGCGGAAATGATGCGTAACATGTAGGCCTATGAACTCAAATAATTCAAATCAAGATAACTTTATACGTTTTGCCTTAGAGGCAAAGGTTTTGTCCTTTGGGGAGTTTAAAACTAAAGCAGGAAGACTCTCACCTTATTTTTTTAATGCGGGCGAATTTAATGATGGCGCTCGATTGAGTGCCTTGGGTCGTTACTATGCGAAAGCCTTGCAAGAATCCAAACTTCAATTCGATATGCTTTATGGCCCGGCTTACAAAGGAATCACGCTAGCGGCTGCAACAGCTATTGCTTTGGCTAATGATGGAATTAATGTGCCGTATGCCTATAACCGTAAAGAAGCTAAAGATCATGGAGAGGGCGGCGTTTTAGTTGGAGCGCCAGTTAAAGGTCGCGTGGTCATTATCGATGATGTCATTTCTGCTGGAACTTCAGTCAGAGAGTCGGTAGATTTAATTCATAAAGCGGGTGCTGAGCCTGCGGCAGTCTTGATTGCGTTAGATCGTATGGAGCGCTCAGGCAATGCTATTGAAATTGGCGATAAGTCTGCGGTACAAGCAGTAGAGCAAGAGTTCGGTTTGCCGGTGATCTCGATTGCTAACCTGGCTGGCTTGATGTCCTTTTTGACCGCCTCGAGTGATGCCCAGTTGACCAATTATTTACCGGCAGTAAAAGCTTACCGCGATAAATATGGCATTTAAGGGCGACGGCGTTTAGATTGTTGTTTCGCCTTCGAATACGGTAACGGCTGGGCCGGTCATCATGACGGGATGAGCAACGCTATCAATCATTCCGCTCCAAGCAATCTGCAAGTCTCCACCACGCGTATGCACTTTTACTGGTGAATCCAATAGACCTCTGCGAATGCCCGTTACAACTGCTGCACAGGCGCCCGTTCCGCAGGCAAGAGTTTCTCCAGCACCACGCTCATACACGCGCAGTTTGATTTCATTGCGATTGATAACTTGTAGGTAACCTGCATTCACCCTTTTTGGAAATGTAGCAAATCTTTCAATCTCAGGACCCTCTTCTAAGACCGGTGCACTCTCCACATCTCCTACCACTTGGACGGCATGCGGGTTACCCATCGATAAAACGCCAACCAAACTTTCGTGGGTGGCGGGGTGGTTAAGGGGGAGTGCGTATAGTGTTTCTTGAAACTCTTGCACGCTTGCCAAACCATTTGCATTAAATGGAATATGACTATGTTCAAAAATAGGTGCGCCCATATCCACCTCTACCTGGCCATCGGGATGGGATTTAAGGGTGAGGACGGTATGCGCAACTTCCACGCGCAAAGGGTTCTTATCGGATAAGCCTTGATCTAATACAAAGCGTACAAAGCAGCGCGATCCATTTCCACATTGCTCTACTTCGCCACCATCGGCATTAAAAATACGATAACGAAAGTCAGCATCTGGGCGGGTTGCTTTTTCAACCAGAAGAATTTGATCAGCGCCAATACCAAGCTGACGATGAGCTAAAGCTTGCCACTGCTCACGAGTAATCTTGCTGAGATCTTGATCAATCCCATTGAGCACAATGAAGTCATTGCCAGCACCATGCATTTTGGTGAAGCGTAACTTGCGCGCTGGAGTGTTTGTATTGATGCTCAAAATATTTCCGTTTAATCGTAAAGACTGGGTTCGCCGGGTGGCCTATGTTTAAAGCGTTTATGCACCCAATAGTACTCTGCTGGTCTTTCGCGAACAAGCTCTTCGATATATTGATTCAGTCTAGCCGTATCTTGTTCTACATCATCACTCGGAAAGTTTGGCAAAGGCTCGCTGATATGGCAGGTATAGCCTTTGCGATCTTTATTTAAAGTAGTGGTCATCAAGCACACTTCTGCTCCGCTGAGCCTTGATAGGCGAGAGACCGAGGTAATGGTATTGGTTTGAATACCAAAGAACGGGACGAATACTGAATCGCGTGGCCCCAGATCAATATCGGGCGCTATAAAAATAAAATTACCTGTTTGAATTTCTTTAAGGAGATCGCGTAAGCGACTTTGTCTTTCAATGGACTTGCCACCAAAACGATTTCTCCATTCAATCATCTTCTGATTAAAGAAAGGATTTTTCATGTTTTGATAGAGCCCTGCACCACGCGGCCAATCATGCTGACTAGCCAACACTGAAAGCGCCATGAAGCCGCCTTCTAAACCAACAAAGTGGGGGTTAATCAATAGACGTGGCTTACGATCACCTAGGGTGATTGCTGAATCAATAGTCACCATATCAGTAATTTGTTTGCCACTGCCTAGCCAAATGCGACTTCTTTCCAGAACGCTACGACCAAATAACTTCCAGTGTTCAATTGCTAACGCATCAATTTCTTTTTCGCTGAGATTGGGAAAGCATAAGCGCAAATTGGTTTTAACCACATTAGTACGACCATTGCGGATGTGTGCTGCCAACCATCCCAGGCCATAGCCTGCATGAACAGTAATTGTGTATGGCAAAAAAGCAAAGAGGCGCAGAAGACTGAGCGCCAAGAAATTGAAGAGGTTTTGTAACCAGGTCATTTCAAAATTTTATAACTAGTTGCTTGGCGGCAATTCCGCGCCCGCAGGATGCTTGTAGCGGTTGTATGACCAAATGAATTGTTCTGGCGCGACTAGCACTGCATTTTCGATGGCGATGTTAAGCTCTACAGCAGCAAGCTCGGCATCTTCTGATAAAGGCGCAAGACGAGTGGCTTGCATCAACCATCCCTTGCCAAGACCTTTGCGCTTAGCGGTAAACATTACTACTGGTGTGTTATTTCGATTGGCAAGCCGTGCTGGCAACGGAGTGGTGTAGGCGGGGCGCCCGAAGAACGGCACCCATACACCTTCGCCTCCACTGGGCACCTGATCTGGAAGAATCCCAATCGCTTCGCCGCGGGTAAGTGCCCTAGTCATTTGGCGCACACCATTCAGATTGGTTGGAACAAAATGCATGTTGGGGTAAGCGCGACCTTCCTCTACCACTTCATTCAGCCATTCTTGACGGGATGGGCGATAGAGAATGGTTGCAGGGAAATGCTGGGCAAGCACGCGCGGAATGATCTCAAAGCCACCGAGGTGAGGGGTGAGCATCACTAAGCCATGCCCTTCATTGATGGCTGCCTCAACTAGGTCCCAGTCTTGTACCTCTACTAATGTGAGAGCCCTTTGAGGGTTGCGCCAAATCCACAAGCTATCTGAAAACAGCATTCCAGAGGCTCTAACAGCTTTCCAAAGCCTAAACGGTAAGCCGCGAGCGCTAACTACGGCTTCATATTGAGGGCGAAAGAGTGAGCGATAGTGTTTGGAGCCAATATAGGCCAAAAGACCTAAAAAAGCGCCAATCGCCTGCATCAGCGCAAGAGGAAGGAAGGCAATTGTATAGAGGCAGAGCTTAAGCAGGAGTTTTCGCACCCCCCAATGATATTCAATGCCGCTCTATAGGGGTGGATTTAACGCTATCTTGCCCAATTGACTGCTTTTCAGATAAAATTGTACACATCGCTGAGTTAAGGCAACTTGCAGGGCGATTCATAAATTCTGCTAAAGCGTCGCCGTTGTAGTTCCTGGCACGTCGAGTTGTCCCAATGATCGTGTTAATTATTAAAAGGAATGTGCAATGGCAAATGATTATTTCTTCACCTCAGAATCTGTCTCTGAAGGCCACCCCGATAAAGTAGCAGACCAAATTTCTGATTCGATTCTCGATGCTATCTTGGCTCAGGATCCAACTGCACGCGTTGCAGCAGAAACTTTGTGCAACACCGGCTTAGTAGTTTTAGCTGGTGAAATTACTACAAACGCTAACGTTGATTACATCCAAGTTGCACGCAATACTTTGCGTGAAATCGGTTACGACAATACTGCTTATGGTATCGACTACAAAGGCTGCGCTGTATTAGTTGCCTATGACAAGCAAAGCCCTGATATCGCTCAAGGTGTTGATAAGGCACATGATGATGGCCTAGATCAAGGCGCTGGTGACCAAGGCCTGATGTTTGGTTATGCTTGTGATGAGACTGCAGAGCTAATGCCTTTGCCGATTCACTTGTCACATCGCTTGGTTGAGCGTCAATCACAATTGCGTCGCGATGGCCGTTTAACTTGGTTACGTCCTGACGCTAAGTCACAAGTGACCTTGCGTTATGTTGATGGCAAGCCTGACTCTATCGATACAGTTGTATTGTCTACTCAGCATGATGAAGATATTTCTCTTGAGAAATTGCGTGAAGCAGTCATCGAGGAAATCATTAAACCAGTATTGCCTAAGCATTTGATCAAAGGCGCCATCAACTTCTTGGTTAACCCAACGGGTCGATTTGTTATCGGCGGCCCACAAGGCGATTGCGGCTTAACTGGACGCAAAATTATTGTGGATACCTACGGTGGAGCAGCCCCTCACGGCGGCGGCGCTTTCTCTGGTAAAGATCCTTCTAAGGTTGACCGTTCTGCAGCATATGCTGGTCGTTATGTGGCGAAGAACGTCGTTGCCGCAGGTTTGGCAAGCAAGTGCTTGATTCAGATCTCATACGCTATTGGTGTTGCAAAACCAACTTCAGTGATGGTGAGCACCTTCGGTACGGGCAAGATTTCGGATGAAAAGATTGCTCAATTAGTTTCTGAGCACTTTGATTTGCGTCCAAAAGGCATTGTGAAGATGTTGAACCTCTTGCGCCCAATTTATCGTAAGACTGCTGCTTATGGCCACTTTGGTCGTGAGGAACCAGAATTTACTTGGGAGCAAACCGATAAAGCAGCTGTATTACGTGCAGCAGCAGGTCTATAAGTAGGAAATACGCAGTTTGTAGTGTATTGAGGCGAAATATGCCGTAATTGTTTACAATTACGGCATACCTTCAAGGAGCGTTGCAAGGATTGCTGGGACCCAGCACTTCCCCAGGCTTGAAGGGAGTGAATTCTAAGGTAACCCCCGGAGTTTGCTAATTGCAACCGCGCTCGCTAACCCATGATTCAATGGCTAGCGAGTTTCTACTCCAGCATTGGATCGTATTTAGCTGGAGCATTAATGAATACCGTTTCTGATTTAAATAACTTTGTAGCAACCCGTTGCGCAATTGCCGATATTTCTTTGGCTGACTTTGGTCGTAAAGAAATCGCGATTGCTGAAACTGAGATGCCTGGCTTGATCGCCATCCGCGATGAATTTGCTGCACAACAGCCATTGCGTGGAGCGCGCATTACTGGTTCATTGCATATGACCATTCAAACGGCAGTTTTGATCGAGACGCTTGAAGCGCTCGGCGCAGAAGTGCAATGGGCTTCTTGCAATATTTTCTCTACACAAGACCATGCTGCTGCAGCGATTGCCGCTAATGGCACTCCAGTATTTGCTATCAAGGGTGAAACTCTTGAGCAGTATTGGGACTTTACGCATCGCATTTTTGAGTGGGCTGACGGCGGCTACACCAATATGATTTTGGATGATGGCGGCGATGCCACTTTGCTACTACACCTTGGCGCACGCGCAGAGAAAGATCAAGCTTGCTTGAACCACCCAACAAGCGAAGAAGAAACTATTTTGTTTGCTGCTATTAAGAAAAAATTAGCACAAGATCCAACTTGGTATTCAACACGTTTAGAAAAAGTCAAAGGCGTTACAGAGGAAACCACTACGGGTGTACATCGCTTGTATCAAATGTTTGCTAAGGGCGACTTAAAGTTCCCTGCAATCAACGTAAATGACTCTGTTACTAAGAGCAAATTCGACAATCTCTATGGTTGCCGTGAGTCTTTGGTAGACGCGATCAAGCGTGCTACTGACGTTATGGTGGCTGGTAAGGTTGCAGTAGTTTGTGGCTACGGCGATGTGGGCAAAGGTTCGGCTCAAGCATTGCGCGCGTTATCTGCTCAAGTTTGGGTTACTGAAGTAGATCCAATCTGCGCTTTGCAAGCTGCGATGGAAGGCTATCGTGTTGTAACAATGGATTACGCCGCTGATAAAGCCGATATCTTCGTTTCTGCAACAGGTAACTACCATGTCATTACTCATGATCACATGGCAAAGATGAAGAATCAAGCTATCGTATGTAACATTGGGCACTTCGATAACGAGATTGATGTTGCTGGTATTGAAAAATACAAGTGGGAAGAGATCAAGCCACAAGTTGACCATGTGAT
Source organism: Burkholderiaceae bacterium (assembly GCA_947448415.1). Taxonomy (GTDB): domain Bacteria; phylum Pseudomonadota; class Gammaproteobacteria; order Burkholderiales; family Burkholderiaceae; genus Polynucleobacter. The sequence goes on from CANFMT010000004.1 coordinate 24,254, forward strand.
TTTCCCAGCAAGCAATGGCAATCCAGAAAAGCGCATCATCATTTTGGCTAAAGGCCGCTTGGTCAATCTCGGTTGCGGTACAGGCCACCCTTCTTATGTGATGAGCTCTTCATTTGCAAACCAAGTGATTGCTCAGATTGAATTGTGGAATGCAGTAGGAACAGATAAATACCCAATCGGTGTTTACACATTGCCTAAGCATTTGGATGAGAAAGTTGCTCGTTTGCAGCTTAAGACTCTTAATGCCGAGTTGACTGTGTTGTCAGACCAGCAAGCGTCTTATATTGGTGTAACGAAGGAAGGCCCTTACAAGGCTGACCACTATCGTTATTAATCCAGTTACCGTTCAATAGATACCCAGGCCCAAAATCATGGAATTAAGCGTCGAATTCTTTCCTCCAAAAACACCTGAAGGTGAGAATAAGTTGCATCTTGTGCGCGAACGCTTTAGCGAAACGCTCAAGCCCTCGTTTTATTCCGTGACCTTTGGTGCCGGTGGTTCTACACAGTCTGGCACATTAAAAGTGGTGAGCGATATCCATGCTGCGGGTGCAGTAGTTGCTCCCCACCTATCGTGTGTGGGTAGTTCGCGTGAAAGCGTGCGCGAGATGCTCAAGCAGTATCAAGCATTAGGTATTAAGCGTATTGTGGCTTTGCGTGGTGATCTGCCGTCTGGCATGGGTCAGTACGGTGAGTTTCATCATGCCAATGAATTAGTTGAATTTATTCGCGCAGAAACGGGTGATTGGTTTCACATCGACGTAGCTGCATACCCAGAGACTCATCCCCAGGCAAAGTCGCCTGCTAGTGATGTTGATTTCTTCGTCCAAAAAATGAAGGCAGGTGCAAATTCCGCTGTTACTCAATATTTTTATAACAGTGATGCTTACTTCCGTTTTATTGATGAGGCTTATGATCTCGGCGTAACACAGCCCGTCATTGCAGGCATTATGCCAATTACCAATAGCAGTCAGCTATTGCGATTCTCTGATGCTTGTGGTGCCGAAATTCCTCGTTGGATTCGTTTACGCCTTCAGTCATATGGTGATGACATAGCCTCAATTCGTGCATTTGGTGAAGAAGTGGTGACCGACTTGTGTGATCAGCTATTAACTGCTGGCGCACCGGGCATTCATTTTTATTCGCTCAATCAGGCTGATGCAGTTTTGGCAATCGCAGATAACCTAGATTTAACTAAGTAAATAAACATGCTAACTGAATAATCCTGATTCAGTTAGCAGCATGTCCAAAGGCTCATCATGTGTTTGGGCCGCCCATTGGCAGTCATCCAGTTTTTGCCAATCAAAGCCTATCCCAACGCAAAGAAGCTTGGGATTTGTCTTTCTGAGATTAGCTAGTGTCCGATCAAAATAGCCGCCTCCATAGCCCAGTCGCCAGAAGCGAGGCTTACCATTCACGGTGGAGGTAGACCAGCCTACACAAGGAATCAAAATGCAATCTGGGCTGATCGTTGGCCTACTAACATTATTCGGGTTAGGCTCTGGTACCCCATGCTTACTTGGAATTAATAGATCCCCCTGGGACCATTGATAAAAATCGAGATGTTTGTCGGGGCGAGCAAAGGGTAGTGTAAGAGTCCGGCTAGGGCCATTTTTGACCCAAGCTAGTAAGGTAGAGCGTAAATCGACTTCATCCTGAATAGGCCAATATAAAGCAATGGATTGCCAAGAATTGCCTTGATCCGCTAGTAGTTGATTCAAGTGATCGATTAGGCGCGCTTGGATTTGAGCGTAATTTTGCTCGGCAGCAAACACAGTGCGCTGCTTCAGTAAATTTTGACGAAGAGTTTTTGGTGAATTCTCGTGCATATCAACCATTATCAGGCGAAAATTAAAGGATATAGTAATCAAGTATCGCAGGGCTTTAGCTTTGCAAATAGAGATAGGGTTAGATCGCAAGAATGAAGTCTGCAACAGTCAACAGTAAATACCTTCAGTGGGCTCAAATTTTGGTTTTGGGTTTGGCGCTAGCCACATCAAATGCGTACGCTGAAAAGTTAAAAAAACCAAGCTTACCCAAGTCTTATGAGAGCAAGGTCGCCCCCGCTGAAATTACAGATACTGATCGGATGTTTATTGATTTACGCGAAGCTGCAAAAAAGAATGATGTATTTCGCACTCAGCAACTTTCATCTAATTTAGCTAATTACCCATTTGATGACTATGTGGCTTATTTTCGTATCAAGCCGCAACTATTCGATAGCGCTGGCGGTGCGCGTAATGACTATGGCGCCGATGCTCAAGTTGTTGCATTCTTAAATCAATATCAAGGTACGGCCTTGGCTGATCGTATGCGTAATGATTGGCTTCTGGTTTTGGGTAAGCGCAAGGACTGGGCGCGTTTTGATGCGGAGTATGCCAAGTTTGTGCTCGATGACGATACTCAGGTGAAATGCTATTCCTTATTGTCCAAATTATCGCAAGGCGAGAATCCAACGAAGTTGGCAATTGATTCTCGATCCGTATTGCTAGACCCTAGTTATTTTGGTCAGGCATGCCAAGAATTAGTTCCCTCATTGGTTGCCGCTGGTGGTATGACTCCGAGCGAGGCAAAAGCGATTGGCCGCGCTGCAAGTGAGAAGGGCTTTGACACCATGGCCCGTCGGCTTGGTGGTGAAGATCCAATTGGCGATATTGTTAAAGTAGCTAAGACAGATCCAGCAAAAGCTTATCGTGACTTTTCTCAAAACGCATCACGCTATAGCAAAGAAAACCAAGCGGTTGCATGGGGCGTAATTGGACAATTTTTGGCGAAAAAATTAGATCCAAATGCTGATGACGCATATCGCCTACAGCAAGAGCTCGGTTATAACGAACTTCTTTCCGTTGAATCACAGGAATGGAAAGTGCGCGCAGGATTACGCGCTAAAGATTGGGTCTTGGTAAAAAATGCGATTGATGGCATGAACCCTGCGGTACGCAGTAAAGATCCAGCATGGACCTATTGGTATGGGCGAGCGCTAAAAGCCGAGGGCCAAGATGCAAAAGCTAAAGAGAGTTTTGAGCTGATTGCAGAGCAATACAATTTTTATGGTCAGCTTGCGCGCGAAGAATTAGGTAAATCTAATCATGCGCCCGCTAAAACTAAGGTGACCGAGCAAGAGATTGATGCAATGGCAAGTCGCAAGGGATTTGTTCGTGGCGAGCGTTTATACGCTATGAATCTTCGCTTTGAAGGTAACCGCGAGTGGAACTGGGAACTACGTAATATGTCGGACAAACAGTTGATAGCTGCAGCTGAGTATGCAAAGCGTATCAATTTGTATGACCGTGTTGTTAATACTGCTGATCGTACAAAGCAAGAGCATGACTTTAGCTTGCGCTATCCAACTCCATACAAGGAAGAATTATCTCCAATTGCTCGCCAAATTGATTTGAATCTTGCCTGGGCCTATGGGTTGATACGTCAGGAGTCGCGTTTCATTATGAATGCCGCCTCTTCAGTCGGTGCTTCAGGATTAATGCAAGTGATGCCGAATACTGCCAAGTATGTGGCTAAGAAGATTGGTATGACTAATTACACTAATGATAAGTTGAGTGACACCAACACTAATTTGACTTTGGGTAGCAATTATTTAAATATGGTGCTCATTGATCTAGACGGATCTTGGGTTTTAGCATCTGCAGCCTATAACGCAGGACCTTCGCGCTCAAAGGCTTGGCGTGAAAAGTTATCCGGTCCAACGGAGGGCGCTATTTTTGCAGAAACTATTCCGTTTACAGAGACGCGAGTCTACGTAAAGAACGTACTCTCTAATGCTAGTTACTATTCGTCAGTTATGAACGGTCAGACACAATCTTTAAAACAACGCTTAGGCGTTATTACGCCAAAAGCTGCAACGCAGTCTGAGCTTCCTTAAACCATCAATTACTGCGCTAAGCAAAGAAAGCCTCACATGAAATATGACATCCTACTGATCGGCGGCAATGGGTTTGTAGGTCGAGTGATTGCTGCGCAACTTCAGCTTGCGGGGTATTCTGTGTTGATCCCAACAAGCCATTTGGCTGCAGCACGTGAATTACGTATGTTGCCAAAGGTGCATGTGGAAGATGCTGATATTCATGAGTTTGATGAGTTGCAGAGTCTTTGTGGGCGTATTAAACCAAATGGCGCTGTCATTAATTTGGTCGGTGTACTGCACGATAAGCCAGCCCAGCCCTATGGAAATGTGTTTAAAGCGGCGCACGTAGAGTTGCCAAAAAATATTATTACGGCAATGCAACTGCATGGCTTAAAGCGCTACTTGCATATGAGTGCATTGGGTGCCGACCCTCATGGCCCTTCTATGTATCAGCGCAGTAAAGGTGATGGCGAAGCTGCTGTAAAGGCAAGCAATTTAGATTGGACTATTTTTAGGCCATCTGTCATCTTTGGCGCACAAGATCAATTTATTAACTTGTTTTCTAAATTGACCAAGTTATTTCCGGCGATGCCTTTGGCCAACCATCAGGCCCAGTTTCAGCCAGTCAGCGTGGATGACGTGGCAACTGCATTTGTCAAATCTTTGTCGATGCCGCAAACAATTCATCAGTCTTATGACTTAGTGGGTCCGACTGTTTATACGATGAAAGAAATCGTCGAGTTTGCTGCGCGTAAAGCAAAAACATCTTGCGCCATTATTCCTGTACCTGCTTTAGTGGGCTATCTGCAGGCATTGGCCTTTGAATTCTTGCCGGGCCCAACGCTAATGTCTCGGGACAATATAGCCTCCATGCAATTGCCTAATATCTTGCCAATAAGTGGTGTTGATGCTCTCACAGAGGTCTTCAAAATGAGTCGTCGCAGCTTGGAAGGCATGCGGTAATGAGAATCTACGCAGTAGGCGGAGCCATACGAGATACTCTCATGGGTTTGCCTGTGCATGATATTGATTATGTGGTGGTCGGATCAAGTGTTGAGGAGATGGTAGCGAAAGGCTATCGTCCCGTTGGCAAAGACTTCCCAGTATTTTTGCATCCAGAGACGCAAGCTGAATATGCGCTTGCGCGTACTGAGCGTAAGACTGGCAAAGGTTACAAAGGCTTTCATTTTTATGCCGATCCTTCGGTAACCCTAGAACAAGATCTTGAGCGTCGTGACTTAACCATTAATGCAATGGCGCAAGAAGTAGGTGCCGATGGAAAACAATTCGGTCCCATTATTGATCCCTATAACGGCCAAGAAGATTTGGCGGCAAAAGTATTCCGTCATGTATCTGATGCATTTTCAGAGGATCCGCTACGCTTGTTGCGAATTGCTCGCTTTGCTGCACGCTTCCCGGAATTTACCTTAGCCAATGAGACGTTGCTAGCCCTGCAAGCAATTGTGAAATCTGGTGAGTTGAATGCCTTATCCGCTGAGCGTGTTTGGCAAGAATTGGCTAGGGGTTTGCAAGCTCAAAAGCCTATACACATGTTTCAAATGTTATTAAATACGGGCGCGGCTGCCGTCATATTACCTTCCACATTGACTGCTGGGTTGTCTGAGGAGCCATTTCGTGAGGAAATAATCTCTCATTTTGCTTTGGCTGGAAATGGCCTGCAAGAGCGCTGTGCAATTACTTTGATGGGTTTGCCAGCTAGCGAAATCCGTTCTTGGGCCGATCGCATCCGCATGCCAATCGATGTAAGAGACTTTAGTGAAATCTTTAGTGATCTTAGGGTGCTAATACAGAAATATCAAAATCAATCTTATCAAGCAGTAGATATTCTGGTTTGGTTTAATCGCGCAGATGTTTGGCGAAAACCCGATCGTGCTCAAGCGATTTTGAATCTTGCAGAAAAGCTTGGGCTCAACGTTTCATCCTTGATAAATGCAATGCGTAACGCTCAAGCGATTAGTGCAGCAGAAATTATTGCTGGCGTTGCAGCCGAAGAGCGATCTAATGGTGAGAGTATTGGCAGTGCATTTGAGTCTGCTAGATTAACTGCAATTACAGCAGCATTAGAGGCTTAGATAAAGCGCATCACTACAGTCTATTTCTACCGCGTAAACCAGGTAGATCTTCGAGCGTGTGGCCTGGAAACAAGCTTTCAAATTTTTTAGAGAATGCAAAGGCCTTAAACAGTTCGCCCATCTCGGCTTCAGATAATAATTTTTGCAACGAGTTTGAAATTGGTAGAAAAGTTTCTGGGTCGCTAGGATCGCCAATCTCCAAGGCAATATCGCCAATACCTGCATCCAATAGGTAAGCAGCTTGGTTGGTGAGAAAAACGTCATCCGCATTTTCAGCTAAGGCACTGCGAGCAATTTGCGACCATTGCACATGCGTTGTTAAGTCACAAAGGCCGGGAAGGTAAAACGGGTCTTGAATTGCGTGATGGCGATGATGGGCCATTAAGGTTCCTTCAAGTCTTTGTGGGTGGTAATACTCACTTTCGGGAAAGCCATAATCAAGCGTGAGAAATAAACCAATATCCAAATGCTTGGTTACTTGTTGCATCCAAGCGTTTGCAGGAGTGTGTAGTTCAGTGACATAAGCTTCTGAGAAATTGCCGCCCAGAAGAGTTTCGGGAAGTAATTGCTGTTCGACGGGCGCGCCTACTTTCCAGACTAGCTTGTTATTTTCAAATGCAACACCATACCAATACCAAAATCCATTTTGATAAATGATGGCATCACATGGAATAGCATCAATAACTTCATTGGCAAGAATGACGCCTTTGAAATTTTCTGGCAATTGAGTTAGCCAGTTGCATTTAGTCTGGTGATTGAATTGCTTAACTACTCCTGCAATTCGTTCTTGTTGACGCTGAGCTAAGTCTGGCGAAATTTCAATGATGTCGTACCGGTCCAAAGAAAAACCAAGATCGTTTAGGCGAGTCAGGATGGATGTGGCCAGCTTGCCAGTCCCCGCTCCGAATTCTAGAATTTGGGCAGAGAAACCTTTTTCCTTCAGCGCTTCAAGCACCGGCAATAGGGTGGAGCAAATGGCTGCGCCAAATAGAGGGCTTAATTCAGGGGCGGTAGTGAAGTCGCCACCAGCACCTAGTTTATGAGCGCCAGCACTGTAATAGCCCATACCGGGCTCATAGAGGGCCATCTCCATATAGCGGGAAAAGGGCAGCCAACCGCCTTTAAAGGCGATCTGAGAGGCTATTTTGGCCTTCAGGAGCGCACTATGCTCCGTTTCCAGGCTGGTCAAGGTAATATCCATAGCTCGCTAGTCTAAGAGAATTTAATTGAACCCTAGTTCAACAACCCCATCCCAGCAAAAAAAGGCAGTTTTAGTGACTGGTGCTGCTAAGCGCTTAGGTCGTGAAATTGCCTTGCAATTTGCCCGTCAGGGCTGGGATGTTGCTGTCCATTATGGGCGATCGGCTCAAGAGGCGACCCAAACTGTTGAGGAAATTCAAGCCCTAGGCGTCAAAGCTCAAGCCTTTCAGGCAGACTTGGCCAACGAAGCCTCAAATAAAGAGCTTTTCTTGGCGGTCAGCAAGGCCTTTCCACATTTAGATTGCCTGGTAAACAGCGCCTCTATCTTTGAATATGACCGCGCCAACTCGGATATCCCTTTAAGAGGGAAAAGTTTACAAGACCATATGCAGATTAATTTGATGGCGCCAATTGTGTTGTCACAATGGATGTTTGAATATCAAAAAAACAAAGTAATCCAATCAGCAACAATCCCAACGGTTATTCCAGCAGTAATTCAGCTACTAGATCAAAAGCTGATCAATCCTAATCCAGATTATTTGTCTTACACATTGTCTAAAGCTGCGCTACTTTCCTCTATTCAATTATTAGCAATGGATTTCGCACCACATTTAAGGGTGGTGGGATTGGCCCCAGGGATTTCTTTACCGTCGGGCGATCAAACAAACGATGGTTTTTCAAAGGCACATCAAATGACGCCATTAGGAAAATCTTCGACGCCTGCTGATATAGCAAAGGCAGCAGTATTTTTGGCAGAGTCTAGCGCTATTACTGGTACCACTTTATATGTCGACGGTGGACAGCATCTGTTGCCATCATCACGCGATGTGATGTTTAAAACCAATTAAGCATTTTAAAAAGAAAATATTCATGCACGCTATTCTTTCTCATCCTGCCCTTGTCGATTGTCGCCGCTTATTTTTGCGCGATTATGAAATCTATATCAACATTGGTGTTCATGACTTTGAGAAAAAAGCAGAGCAACGCGTCATACTAAATGTAGATCTTTATATTCCTTTGGCTATGAATACGCCAACCAATGATCAGTTGGGTGAAGTGGTGGATTACGACTTCATGCGTGAAACCATTAAGGCTATAGCCTCAAAAGGGCATATACATTTGCAGGAAACATTCTGTGATGACATCGTTACTGCTATGTTGCTGCACCCTAAAGTATTGGCAGCACGCGTGAGCACAGCTAAGCCCGATGTATATCCAGATTGCCATTCGGTAGGTGTTGAAGTATTTCGTATCAAGACGTCTTAAGACGAAAGAATTTAGAAAAGAACGCGATTGCTATGGGCGATATTCGTAAAGTTGTCTTCGAAGAAAATAAGCTAGAGAAAAAGCTCTGCCGCTTGGTCGGTCAGGCCATTGGTGACTTTGGCATGATTGAAGATGGCGACAAGGTGATGGTGTGCGTATCGGGCGGTAAGGATAGTTATGCCATGCTCGATATTCTGATGAAGTTGCGTGAACGTGCGCCGATCAACTTTGAAATAGTAGCTGTGAACTTAGATCAGAAGCAGCCTAATTTTCCAGCCGACATACTGCCAAATTATTTGAAGAGTCTAGGTGTGCAGTATCACATTGAAGAACAAGATACTTACAGTATCGTTAAGCGTGTTATTCCTGAGGGGAAAACTACCTGTGGATTATGTTCACGTTTGCGCCGTGGCATCTTGTATCGAGTGGCAGACGAATTAGGCGCAACAAAAATTGCCTTAGGCCATCATCGCGATGACATACTTGAAACATTGATGCTCAATATGTTTTATGCTGGAAAACTAAAAGGCATGCCGCCTAAGTTACGGTCTGATGATGGTAAGCACATTGTGATTCGCCCTTTGGCATATGTTCCTGAAAAGCTGTTAGAACGTTATGCGGGGGACATGAGCTTCCCTATCATTCCTTGCGATTTATGCGGCAGTCAGCCAAATTTGCAGCGCCAAGTTATGAAAGAAATGCTACGCGATTGGGAAAAGAAGCATCCAGGTCGGGTGGAAAACCTATTCCGCTCTATGCATCACATTGTTCCGTCGCATTTAATGGACGAAGAGGCGTTTAATTTCAAAAACCTGAAGATTTCTACAGAGTTATCGGGCATTGCCGGTAGATCTGCTGGCGACAGGGCAATTGATGAGGCTGAATTAGACGAATTGGCCTGCGGAACAATGATTCAAGGGATTTATAATCCCCCTTTATGAATATCGTCATATTGGCTGCTGGGCAAGGAAAGCGGATGAAATCCGCATTGCCTAAGGTTCTGCAAACTTTGGCAGGCAAACCCCTGCTTCAACATGTTCTTAATACCGCTCTATCGCTACAAGATAAGAAGGCCAAAAACGGCCCCGTTGTAGTGGTTGGTCATGGCGCGGCAGATGTAAAAACATTTTTAGTAAACATAAGTAAAGAAGACTCAAGCTTTAGCAAAGTAATGACTGCGCTCCAAGCCGAGCAAAAAGGTACTGGTCATGCACTTCTACAAGCCTTGCCTAAGTTAGATGTTCGAGAGCCAACATTAGTTTTGTATGGTGATGTTCCTCTGACTACTAAAAAGACGCTTAGCAAGTTAGCGAAATTAGCTGATGGCGTACGCGGACAGGATTGTGCTTTGGCATTGTTGACGCAGAATCTCTCTAATCCCACTGGCTATGGCCGTATTGTGCGCGATGCCGATGGTTCGGTAAAAGAGATTGTTGAAGAGAAAGACGCAACAGCTGCACAAAAATTGATTCAAGAGATTAATACTGGAATTATGGTGTTGCCTACCAATTCTCTAAAGAAGTGGTTAAAGGCTTTGCGTGCCAGCAATGCGCAAGGTGAGTACTATTTAACGGATGTCATTGCTATGGCTGTTAAGGATGGCGTACCCATCCGTACAACACAAGCCGATGATGAATTTGAGACTATTGGGGTTAATAGTCGCGATCAACTTGCTGCACTAGAGCGCGCGCATCAAATTAACATTGCAAGCCAATTAATGGATGCAGGAGTTTCTCTTGCAGATCCTGCGCGCATTGATGTCCGCGGTACCCTAGAGTGCGGTACCGATGTATCAATTGATGTTGGTTGTGTGTTTGAAGGTTGCGTCACTTTAGATGCTGGTACAAAGATTGGTCCATATTGTGTGATTCGTAATAGCATCATCGGTAAAGGCGTATCTATTCACGCATATAGCCATGTGGATGGCGCAAAGGTTGGAAATCAGTCTGTCATTGGCCCTTATGCTCGTTTAAGACCTGGGGCGGATCTATCCAACGACGTTCATATTGGCAATTTCGTGGAAGTAAAGAACAGTAAAATTGCTGCTAATAGCAAAGCCAATCACTTAGCTTATGTTGGCGACTCAATTGTTGGGTCGCGAGTCAATATTGGTGCTGGTACGATTACTTGTAATTACGATGGCGTCAATAAGCACCAGACCATTATTGAAGATGATGTGTTCATTGGTTCTGATACCCAGTTAGTTGCGCCAGTTCGAGTGGGTCGTGGTGCTACATTGGGTGCTGGTACAACACTAACAAAAGATGCGCCAGCAAATCAGCTGACAGTGTCTAGAGCGAAACAAATTTCATTACAGTGGCAGCGTCCTGTAAAGCAAGATAAGAAAGTAGTAGCTAAAAAGGCTGTAAAGAAAACAATTGGCAAGACTACAAAGGGTAAAAAATAATGTGCGGTATTGTTGGCGCAGCCTCCCATCAAAATATTGTTGATGTGTTAGTTGAGGGTTTGCGTCGTCTAGAGTACCGTGGCTATGACTCTTGTGGCTTTGCTGTCATTAATGGCGATGATGTTAAGCACCCGATTGAAAGAGCCCGCACAACTGCGCGCGTTTCAGAATTAGCTGAGCAGGGCAAGCATTTCCATGGCACTTTAGGTATCGCTCATACCCGTTGGGCAACCCACGGTAAGCCAGATACGCAGAATGCTCACCCCCATATTTCAAATGGGTTAATTGCAGTAGTGCATAACGGCATTATTGAAAACTACGAGGTACTACGCGCTGAATTAATAGCTGCTGGCTATGTCTTTACATCTGAGACGGACACTGAGGTCATTGCTCACTTAATTCATCAGCAGTATGTTGCCAGTGGCCAAAAAGACATTGCCCAATCAGTAAAAGCAGTTCTACCTAGATTGTTAGGCGCTTATGCAATTGGCGTCATTGCACAAGATAATCCAACGATATTGATTGGCGCTAGAGTTGGATCACCCTTAGTGGTAGCCCTTGGTGCAAAAGAAAACTTTTTAGCATCAGATGCCTTGGCTTTGGCGGGTCGAGCACACTCCATGATGTACTTGGAAGAGGGTGATATTGCTGTATTAACAGCAGATGGTGTTGAGGTGATTGATCAAGCTGGCAAGCCCGCTCAAAGAGAGCTTAAGCCCATGCCAGCGCAAGCTGACTCAGTGGATTTGGGTCCATATCAGCATTACATGCAAAAAGAAATCTTTGAGCAACCCGGAGCAATTAGCGACACCTTGGCTAATATTGCCACTTTTGGCCCTGAGTTATTTGAAGCCAGCCCAGAAGACTGGAAAAAGTTTGATCAAGTGTTGATTTTGGCCTGCGGTACCAGTTACTACTCGGCATGTGTTGCTAAGTATTGGCTGGAAGATATTGCCGGTATTCCTACGCAAGTTGAGATTGCTAGCGAGTATCGTTATCGCACTACTGTCCCTAACCCAAACACATTGATTGTTGTGGTTTCGCAATCTGGCGAGACTGCAGATACTTTGGCTGCATTACGTCATGCAAAGAGCTTGGGTCATCATTACACCTTAGCAATATGTAATGTTGCTAGTAGCGCAATGGTTCGTGAAACCGATTGGCATTTTTTGACTAAGGCAGGTGCGGAGATTGGCGTTGCATCTACTAAAGCATTTACTACTCAGCTCTTGGCGCTTTATCTGCTAGCGGTTTCTATCGCTAAGCGCGCAGGGAAGATTTCTGCCGAGAAAGAAAAATCACTACTTCGTGAATTGCGCCATTTGCCAAAAGCTCTTCATGCAGTGTTGGCACTTGAGCCACAAATCATTGCTTGGAGCGATGCTTTTGCTAAATGTGAGAATGCGCTCTTTTTGGGCCGCGGATTGCATTACCCAATTGCACTCGAGGGTGCGCTCAAGTTAAAAGAAATCTCCTATATCCATGCTGAAGCCTATCCAGCTGGTGAGTTAAAGCATGGGCCATTGGCTCTGGTGACAGACAAAATGCCAGTAGTGACGGTTGCTCCAAAAGATGAGCTCCTTGAAAAGCTCAAATCAAATATGCAAGAAGTTAAAGCGCGCGGCGGAAAGCTTTATGTATTTGCTGATCACGATACTGAGATTGTGAACAGTGACGGCATCAACGTCATTCGATTGCCTGAGCACTACGGCAATCTCTCACCTATTCTTCACGTAGTACCACTACAGCTTCTGGCATATCACACGGCCTGCGCGCGCGGCACTGATGTTGATAAGCCTAGAAATTTAGCTAAGAGCGTTACTGTTGAATAAATATTTAGCACTTGTTTGACATTTTCTAAAAGCTGTGGACAAATTTAGGTAGACAAATCAGGGCTTTAGGGAGTCCTGATTGCATTTCTGTGTTCAAATAACTCTTGTAAAAGAGGATATTTGTTGCAACCCATGTTTCTGCTGAAAGTGCCCCCAGTCTCCCGCTTGCATTTACTTGCGCTCGCTTGCGCAGGTGCGTTATCTGCTTGCGCTGTTGGGCCAGACTTTAAACAGCCAGACGCGCCCAATACTTCTTCATACACAGAGACAACGCTTTCCAAGAAATTGGCTACTGCTCCAGGAGTGCCCGGCGGAACTTCGCAAGAATTTGTGGAGGGTGCAGAAATTGAGGCGCAGTGGTGGCAGTTATATAAATCTCCTGAGCTAGATGCATTAATAAAAAAAGCACTGCAGCAAAATCCAACTCTAGGGGCAGCAGATGCTGCTCTTCGTGTAGCCCAAGAAAATGTCAACGCACAAATTGGCGGCCAGTATTTCCCATCTGTAGGGTTAAGCGGAGCTGCCTCTCGCCAACTTCAGCCCTCAGCCATTTATGGCCTCCCTTATGGTTCAGATACGTATAACCTTTACAACACCTCCGTCAATGTGACTTATAAATTGGATGTATTTGGTGGGGCTCGACGAGCGGTTGAAGGTGCGCGAGCGCAGGCAGAGGTGGCACAGTTTCAATTAGAGGGCGCTTATCTTTCTTTGACGGCGAATGTTGTGACAAGCGCAGTAAAAGAGGCGGCCTTGCGCGCGCAAAAGAAAGCTACTGAAGAGATTTTGAAGGCGCAGACTAATCTTGCTGAAGTCACTGAGAGGCAGCTGGAGATTGGCACCGTCTCTAAAGTTGATGTGACATCACAAAGAACATTAGTTTCTAGCTCAGAAGTAGATTTATTTAGCTATGAAAGAAATTTAGCATTCGTCAGAAATCAACTTGCAGTACTTGTTGGTGAATTACCTAGCAATGCCAATATTGCCCAATTTAATTTGGCAAATTTACATTTACCTGAGAAGCTCCCGCTTTCCGTGCCATCAAGTTTGGTGCGCCAGCGTCCCGATGTACGTGCCGCAGAAGCTCAACTCAAAGCCCAGAATGCATTTGTGGGTGTTGCAACAGCCAATCTACTGCCGCAATTTAATATCACTGGATCTATTGGCTCTGCAGCCTTAACTTCAGCTGCTTTATTTGGCCCTAACTCTGCCTTATGGTCTATCGGGGGAGGAATATTGCAACCTCTTTTCCAGGGCGGCCAACTCCTAGCTCAGCGACGCGGTGCAATTGCTAATTATGAGCAAGCAGCTTTTCAGTATCAGGCAACAGTATTAAATGCTTTTCAAGAGGTTGCTAACTCATTGCGCGCACTAGAGACCGGAGCCCAAGCGTTAAAGTCAGCCTCTGATGCAGAGCGCTATGCCTATGAGACTTTAGATCTAGTGCAGCAACAGTACAAATTAGGAACAGCAAGCTATTTATCAGTTTTGTATTACCAAAATCAATATCAACAGGCAAAGGTCAAGTCTATAGCCGCGCAAGCAACACGTTTCTCTGATACGGCAGCATTATTTGCAGCATTAGGCGGTGGCTGGTGGAATCGTGAAGGCCCTGCATTTAAACCAAAAGACATAGCGAACAAAGATCAAAATGAAACTTCTGGAACTAATTAAGAACAAGCTCCTTGCTTTGGTTCTTGCCTTATGGGCATGGATGAAGCTAAAGGGTGAGCAATGGAAATTGCGTGACAAAGCTAAAACGCTTTGGGAAAAAGTTAAAGCTTTCTATGCACGCATGGGTGCTAAGTGGCGCAATACCAAAGCTTATGCAAAGCTTATGGCAATGGAACCATTGCAACGTCGCATGACAATCATGCTCTGCGGTGTTTTCTTGTTACTTGGTTTGATTTTTGCTTTTAATCAGCTCAAGACCTTCATGATTAAGCATTTCATCTCAGGGATGGGTTTGCCGCCAGCAACCGTATCCACAATGGTGATTGCCACATCTGAATGGCAGCCAAAGTTAAGCAGTGTTGGTAATGTCAGGGCATTTAGGGGTGTAGAGCTCAGCACTGAGATTGGTGGTTTGGTACAAACGGTACCAGTGAAATCTGGTCAGGATGTCAAAGAGGGGGACTTGCTCATTAAATTGAATGACGCATCTGATGTTGCGCAATTAAACTCATTAAAAGCATTGGCAGATTTGGCTAAGGTTATTAATGAGCGCGATAGACAGCAGTTAGCTATTCAAGCGATTAGCAAGAATGTCTTTGATACTAGTGCGGCAGATGCTAAATCAAAGAGGGCTCAGGTAGAGCAACAAGCAGCACTAGTCGCCAAGAAAAACCTCAAGGCTCCATTTAGTGGTCGCGTAGGCATTGTGTCTATCAATCCTGGGCAATACGTTAATCCTGGTGATAAGCTCTTAACATTGCAAACTTTGGATCCTATTTTTGTGGATTTCAATTTGCCACAAAACAATGCCGAGCAAATTCAAGTGGGTCAAGAGGTGGTTGTAACGACTGATGCATTTAAGGATGCGAGTTTTACTGGCAAGATCACCGCAGTAAGCCCAAAGGTAGATACGAATACTCGCAATATCCAAGTTGAAGCACAAATTGCCAATCCTGATAAAAAAATTCTTCCAGGAATGTTTGCGAACGTGAATATTAAATTAGGTGATCAAGTCAAATTATTGACCTTACCGCAAACGTCCGTAACTTATAACCCTTATGGCTCTACAGTGTTCATTGCTAAGCCTACCGGTAAGAAAGATAAACAAGGCAATCCTGCCTTTGAGGCACAGCAAGTATTTGTAACTACCGGCGCTACTCGTGGTGATCAAGTGGCGATCCTAAAAGGTGTTGAGGAAGGTGCCACTGTTGTCACTAGTGGCCAGCTCAAGTTGAAAAATGGTACCCCGCTGATTATTAATAACAAGGTGATGCCAGCAAACTCACCTGATCCAAGACCGCAGGAATAATTAGTAGATGAATTGGACTGACATATTCATCCGCAGGCCAGTGCTATCACTGGTTGTGAGTGCGCTTGTCTTGGTATTTGGTTTAAAAGCGATTGGGTCGCTACCAGTCAATCAATATCCGCAAACACAAAATGCAATTGTGACGATTACCACCGCTTACTACGGTGCTGACCCAGAGACTATTGCAGGATTCATTACCCAACCTCTAGAGGCCTCAATTGCTCAAGCGCAAGGGATCGATTATTTATCGTCTACAAGTGTAAGTGGTGTTTCCACCATTACCGCTACCCTCAAACTAAATTATGACTCCAACGCTGCATTAACGCAGATTCAGACGCAAATTAGCGCAGTCAAAAATCAGCTTCCGCCTCAGGCTCAGCAGCCTATTTTGACGGTGCAAATCGGTCAATCTACTGCAGCAATGTATATGGGTTTTTATAGTGATGACATTCCTAATAACGCGATCACTGATTATTTATTGCGAGTTGTAAAGCCAAAACTCGATTCTGTTGAAGGTGTCCAGAACGCAGAAATTACTGGCGGTAGAAAGTTTGCCTTACGTGCTTGGCTTGATCGCGAAAAAATGGCTGGTCTAGGTGTAGGTGCTGATGATGTTTATAGCGCTATGTCAGCCAATAACTATCTCTCTGCTGTGGGTAGCACTAAAGGCGATATGGTTGCCGTTGATTTAGTTGCAGGCACTGATTTACATACATTGGAAGAGTTTCGGAAGCTAGTTGTTAAGAAAGATGGCGTCAATATTGTCTATCTTGATCAAGTTGCCACCGTTACGTTGGGCTCAGAAGATTACAATACCAACGTGGCATTTAGCGGTAAGAGGTCTGTCTTCATTGCCATAAAAGTGGCGCCTCAAGCTAACTTGCTAGATGTTGCACAGCGGGTACGAGATGTAGTCCCTGATATTCAGAAGCAATTACCTATTGGCATGACCGGTAAGATTGTCTATGACTCCACTAAATTTATTACGAGCTCTATTGATGAAGTAGTTGCTACTTTGCTAGAGGCCTTGGTTATTGTGACTATGGTGATTTACCTCTTCTTAGGCAGTGCTCGCGCAGTTGCTGTTCCGGTGATTGCGATGCCACTCTCTTTAATTGGCACCTTCTTCTTAATGCAGGTGTTGGGCTACTCAATTAATCTGCTTACCCTGCTTGCTTTAGTCCTAGCTATCGGTTTGGTGGTGGATGATGCCATCATCGTGGTGGAAAACGTTGATCGCCATATGAAAGAAGGCAAGTCTCCATTAGAGGCTTCCCTGATTGCTGCTAGAGAGCTTGGTGGACCGATCTTAGCAATGACAGTTGTTTTGATCGCTGTGTATATACCGATTGGTTTTCAGGGTGGATTAACAGGGGCGCTCTTCACGGAATTTGCTTTCACACTAGCAAGCGCGGTGGCAGTATCCGGTTTGATTGCCCTGACACTTTCGCCGATGATGTGCTCACGTATTTTTACGGAAGAGCAAGAGGCATCCTCTTTCGTCCAAAAAATTGATAAGATTTTTGACAAAGTGCATCACAGCTATCAGATGACATTGCGTGATTTATTGAGCACTTGGCAAGTCATCATTGTGATGGGGGTGATCTTATTGGGAGGTGTTGCATATTTATATGCCACATCCCGTGCTGAATTAGCGCCTACAGAAGACCAGGGAATAGTTTTGATGCAAGCATCCGGGCCTCCTAACAGTACTGTGAATCAAATGCAAACTTACGCAGATCAGATTTATCAGATCTCCAGTGCTGAACCTGAATACGAGCAAATGTTTCAAATTACTAGTCCTACCAGTAGCTTTGGCGGTGTATTGCTCAAAGACTGGAGTGAGCGTAGCCGTAATGCGACTAAGTTTCAGGAAGATATGCAGCAAAAGTGGAATACGATTGCTGGCGTACGTGTGGCAGCTTTTCAGTTTCCAGCATTGCCTGGCGCACAAGGCTTGCCAGTCCAGGTTGTGATTAATACTACTGAGTCTTATGAGCAATTAAATGAAGTATCTCAGGCTGTATTAGATAAAGCACGACGTAGTGGAAATTTCTTTTTCGTTGATTCAGATCTGAAGATAGATAAGCCGCAAGATGTTCTTGTGATTGATCGCGAGAAGGTAGCTGCTTTAGGTATGACTCAGCAGCAAGTAGGTTCCGCCTTATCTGCAGCTTTGGGCGGCGGCTATGTTAACTACTTCTCGGTTGCCGGACGCTCATACAGGGTTATCCCACAAGTCAAGCAAGTCGATCGTTTAAATCCAGATCAGATATTGGACTACTACATACGAACTCCAAGTGGTGCCATGATTCAGGCACGCACGATTGCAAGCATTAAGCAAAGAGTTGTGCCGCAGTCCATTAATCACTTTCAGCAATTAAACTCTGCAACGATCTCAGGTGTGAGTACGCCATTTATTTCTCAAGCGGATTTGCTTGAATTTATGCGCCAGACCTTAAAAGAGGTTGCTCCAAATGGCTACAGCATGGACTACGCAGGCCCATCACGTCAGTTCATGGCAGAGTCAGGCGGCTTCTTAGTAACGATGTTCTTTGCCATTCTGATTGTGTTCTTGGTCTTGGCTGCGCAGTTTGAGAGTTTCCGTGATCCTATTGTGATCTTGGTTTCTGTACCATTGGCCTTATTTGGTGCACTAATTTTTATCAACCTCGGCTTTACTACGCTTAACGTCTATACCCAAGTGGGTCTAGTGACGCTGATGGGCTTAATTAGTAAGCATGGTATTTTGATTGTTGAGTTTGCCAATGAATTACAAGAGGCTGGTCGAAGCAAGTTAGACGCTATTGTCGAGGCCAGTAGCGTTCGTTTAAGGCCTATTCTGATGACAACGGCTGCGATGGTCTTGGGCGTGTTGCCATTAGTGATTGCCTCAGGAGCAGGCGCTGCTGGGCGTCAATCGATGGGCATCGTGATCTTTACAGGCCTTTCAATCGGCACCCTCTTTACGCTATTTGTTGTGCCTGCGATGTACCTATTTATCGGTGCTGATCACCATGCGAAAAAATTCAAACAGCAGTAAGTTGAGTAAAAGTTAGAGCTTATTTAATAATATTGAGCTCTTTTTCAGCAATATCATTCATGTAAGTTTCTTTCTCAATCCGCTTTAGCCAGGCAGTAACATTTTTGAGTTCTTGCCGTCCGCCCGTTTGTTCTGGAAAGGTTTTGTTTAATAAGATCCAGCGACTTACACAAAGCGCTAAAGCAATATCACCAATGTGAAATGCATTGCCAGAGCAGTACTGTTGATTTGCTAAAGTTTGATCTAGTAATGCAAATAGGTCGTTTGTATCTTGATATGATTTTTTGATACCTGCATAGTTACGTTCTGCTTCGGGCGTTCTTGTAAGCCCTAAGAAGGCTACGCGTAGCGTTGGCCATAGAGTTCCAACTTGCCAGTCTAACCATTTTTCTGAGTTGTACTGAGATGGGATGTCGCCTGGGAAGCGTTTGGCTTTGTCGTGAATTCGCGCTAGATAGCGCATGATGGTATTGGATTCCCAAAGCACAAGTTCACCATCTTCAAGAGTAGGAACCAGTCCGTTGGGATTCATTTTTAAGAACTCAGGAGAGCGATTTTTTCCAAAATGTAGTCCCGCGTCGATACGTTCAAAATCAACTCCATCTTTGAGGCCAAGCTCTGCTAGGCACCACAATACTTTTTGAACATTAATTGAACTTTTACGACCCCATAAGCGCATCATGACAATCTCTTTCAGGCGTTAATTGGTGTTACTTGCTAATAGCCTCTGAGAAATCAAGGCCTACAAACTGACTGCGAGCAAAAATGAGTGGTTCTTTATCTGCGTGATTTTCTAAGTGAATCACTTTGGCAACAATGATGTTGTGATCTCCGCCCACATGTACAGAAATGGTTTCACATTCATAATAAGCAACACAACCAGTAATTTGAGTAAGTCCGCTCTCAGCCAGCTGATGAGTTACTCCGGAAAACTGATCAAGCTTAACCGTAGCAAAGTGCATTGCTAAATTTTCTTGGGAACGCTCAAGCACGTGGATGAGATGCTTCTTGCCTACCTCGACCCAGGGCATCAGCTTGGAATGTTGTTTCAGACTCCATAGAATCAATGGCGGGTCTAGGGAAACAGTATTGAAAGAGCTGATGGTGATCCCATGATGATTTTGCTCTTTATCTAGGCAGGTGATGACGGTGACCCCAGTTGCAAAGGATGAAAATCCTTTGCGAAGATCTTGTGACGTAAATGGGGTCATCAAGCTTTTCTTAGTTAGCTGTCGCTACTGTTGCGGGGACGATCGTAGTACCAGGAATCGGTTGCAAAACTTCGTTTTCTTCGGCTCTTACGCATTTAAAGCGATATTCCTTACCTGCCTTAGATAGGAAGCTGGCGCCTTGGTAAAAGTCGTCTTTACATGTCTCGGTAGCAAAATCCATGACATCTTGAGGGGCGGCGCTAGAGGATATAAGACGCATATTCCCCATGGACATATTGACTCTGGTTGAGTAGCAGCCAGACAAGAGTGAGCTAGAAATGACGGTTAATAGTAGAATTTTTTTCATGGAAGCCTCCATAATCAGCAATGCTCGTTAGGATAAACCTATTAAGCAATTGTTGCGGGGAAATCGTTGGTTCTATAGGGAAGAGACATGTTTAAGGCAATTTTGGTTAATAAAGACGAGCAGGGCTATCGGGCTGAACTCGGACAGGCTGATGTGGCAAACCTCCCAGAGGGAGATGTCAGGGTAAAGGTGTTGTATTCCACCCTTAATTACAAAGACGGCTTAGCAATTACTGGTAAAGGTCCGGTGGTGCGTAGCTTTCCGATGGTTCCGGGGATCGATTTCGCGGGCGAGGTGATTGAAAGTAGCAGTCCAGACTTTAAGGCGGGCGATATGGTGCTCTTAAATGGCTGGGGTGTGGGCGAAGGGCATTGGGGCGGACTTGCTCAGCAGGCACGCGTTAAGGCAGATTGGTTGATTCCACTGCCCAAAGGTTTTACTGCAAAGCAGGCCTTAGCAATAGGAACTGCTGGTTATACCGCCATGCTCTGCGTGATGGCTTTGCAAAAGCATGGACTTAAGCCCAGCGATGGTGAAGTCCTAGTAACAGGCGCTGCAGGCGGTGTGGGTAGTTTTGCTATTACGCTTTTAAGCAAATTAGGATTTACAGTCGTTGCTAGCACCGGCCGCTTAGCTGAAGCGGACTACTTGAAGAAATTAGGCGCAACTGAAGTTATTGATCGCGCTACCCTCTCTGCTCCAGGCAAGCCATTGGCAAAAGAGCGCTGGGCTGCGGTAGTTGATAGCGTTGGCAGCCATACCTTGGCTAATGCCTGCGCTCAAACCAAGTCAAACGGTGCCGTGGCGGCATGTGGTCTTGCTCAGGGGATGGATTTTCCTTCTACGGTGGCACCATTTATTTTGCGTGGCATTACCTTGTATGGCGTGAATAGCGTGACTGTCCCACGTGCAAAAAGAATTGCAGCCTATGAGCAGCTCAGTCAATTAGTGGATCTAAAAACCTTAGAGGAAATCTCTCATGAGATTACCTTGGAGGAGTCCTTAAAGTATGCGCAGGAGTTGATGGCAGGAAATGTGCGCGGACGTTTAATTGTTGATGTCAATAAATAATTTTGAAAGCTTACTCTGTTGCTTGAGGTTTGCGAGCTGGTAGTTTTGACCAAACCTGAAGCTTCTCAGGATTTGATAGTTCAGACCAATCTGCGATTTCACCAAGCGTGCGATAGCAGCCTTTACAAAGGCCAGTTTCTGGGTTGATTTCACACCAACTAACACAAGGCGATGGAACGGTTGTCAAATTAGACCTAAAACAAAGATGAGCAAAATTAAAAAGAAAAATCTTAGACCATGAGCACCCCAAATAGAGCAAATGCAGAGGTAGACATCCATTATCCCTTAGCCGACAGGCTGCCGGAAATAGGGGGTAGTATTGAAGTTGCCCCTGGCGTGCGTTGGCTCAGAATGCGCCTACCGTTTGCATTGGACCATATAAATCTTTGGTTGCTTCGCGATAAGATTGATGGCGTTGAAGGTTGGACAATTATTGATTGCGGAATTGCCAATGATGAAACCAAGGCAGCTTGGGAGCAAATATTTGCAACCCAGCTAGAAGGCTTGCCAGTATTGCGCGTGATTGTGACGCATATGCACCCAGACCACATAGGCTTATCGCAATGGCTGTGTGAGAAATGGAATGTATCCTTGTGGATCACCATGACCGACTACCTTACTGCTCAGTGGTTGAGTTGCAAAGAAGGTGGTGCTGCAATGGGTGCACGTGCTGGTAGCGGTGGTTCAGCAGACCATTTCCAAAAGCATGGCTTAACTGCTCCCGAGGATTTAGAAAAAATTCGGGCGCGGTCAAATTACTATAGCAATATGGTTCCTGGCGTACCACGCCAATATCGCCGAATTTTGGGTGGTGAAAATATTCTGATTGGTGGTAGAAGCTGGCAAGTCATTATTGGATACGGGCATGCGCCCGAACATGCATCCTTATATTGCAAGGAAATTGGCGTATTAATTTCTGGTGATATGTTGTTGCCGCGCATCTCTACTAATGTCAGTGTTTATGACGCAGACCCAGATGCAGATCCCTTGGGTCTCTACTTAGATTCGATTCAAAAGTATTCAGTGTTGCCTGAAGAGACTTTAGTCTTGCCTTCACATGGCAAACCATTTCAGGGTATGCTCCCGCGCATTGCGCAATTGAAAGCGCATCATGATGAACGTTTGGCCGATACTTTGGCCGCATGTAAAAAACCGGTACACGCTAGAGAGCTTATACCGGTTTTATTTAAGCGAGAATTAGATATTCATCAACTCACATTTGCCATGGGCGAGGCTATTGCCCATCTGAATTACCTACTTCGTCGAGGAAAGTTGGATCGCCAGCTTTGCGACGACGGCGTGCTGCGGTTTTCCGCGGTTTAGCTTTAGTCGATTTTGTTTCGGTTGACTCGCTAGGGCTGCTTGCCGAAGCGCTTGCTGCTGATACGGCATCACCAAAAGATTTGAGCGCCATCATGGTGGCATGTTGTACCTCAAGACCCTGAATGGTCGATTTAAGGATATTGAGGTTCAAGTTGAGCCAGTTCTCAACGCTCTTGAGATCTTTGATGCGTTTTTCGAGCTCATCGATATCAAGGCCGGGGAAGGCAGCCCCAAAGCCACCAGCAGCTTTAGAGGCATCCGCGGTGAAGGGAAATTGCCCAGCTTGTCCTGCCGCACTCTGGCCCCACATCGTTTTAAACATATCAAGACTTTGATTGAATTCTGGAATGGTTCCAAACATAGAGGCTCCGGGGTAAATGAAAAGTGGCTTTTCCAATAGAATAAGGGATTCTAGAGATTATTCCCGGTTCATCAATGCAATTTAATGGTTTATCCCATCCCTATACCCGCGGTCAGGCGCTCCCAGAGCTTCTGAAGCAGCGCATCCTCATACTGGATGGAGCCATGGGCACCATGATCCAGCAATACAAGCTCACCGAAACTGACTATCGGGGATTGCCAGGAAATACCCGTTTTGCCGATCACCCAGGTGATGTCAAAGGTAATAACGAGCTTTTAGTTCTGACGCAACCTCAAATCATTAGCAAAATTCATGAGCAGTATTTAGATGCTGGCGCAGACATCATCGAAACAAATACTTTTGGTGCAACTTCAGTTGCGCAAGAAGATTACAAAATGGCTGGTTTAGCTCGTGAGATGAATGAAGTTTCTGCAAGACTTGCGCGTGCTGCCTGTGAAAAATATAGCACCTCAGATAGACCGCGCTTTGCTGCGGGCGCAATTGGACCTACGCCAAAGACCGCAAGCATTTCACCTGATGTAAATGATCCAGGTGCGCGCAATATCACCTTTGATGCTTTGCGTGCTTCTTATCGTGAGCAGATTGAAGGGTTATTTGCTGGTGGCGTAGATTTATTTTTAGTTGAAACCATTTTTGACACACTCAATGCCAAAGCAGCGTTATTTGCGCTGGACGAATTCTTTGAAGAGACTGGCGAACGTTTGCCAGTGATGATTTCTGGAACAGTGACTGATGCATCTGGACGCATTTTGTCTGGCCAGACTGTAGAAGCTTTTTGGAATAGCTTGCGCCATATTAAGCTGCTAACTTTTGGATTGAACTGTGCGTTAGGTGCTGCGCTCATGCGCCCCTATATCGCTGAGTTAGCAAGGATTTGTGATGCCGCTGTTTCTTGCTACCCCAATGCTGGATTGCCAAATCCAATGAGCGATACAGGCTTTGATGAAACACCGGAAATTACTTCTAGCTTGGTTGATGGCTTTGCTAAAGATGGTTTAGTGAATTTAGTGGGCGGATGTTGCGGTACTACGCCAGACCATATTCGTGCAATTGCTAATGCGGTTGCTAGGCGTAAGCCCCGTGCTTTCTATAAAGAGAATGCGGAGGCGGCAGTATGAGCAAGATTGAGAAAAAAGCAATGCCAGCGATGAAGCTCTCCGGTTTAGAGCCATTTAACGTTACTGCTGCTGTTGGTTTTGTGAATATTGGTGAGCGTACTAATGTCACAGGATCAAAAGCATTTGCTCGCATGATTTTGAATAATCAATTTGATGAGGCGCTTGCAGTAGCGCGTCAACAAGTTGAAAATGGCGCTCAAGTAATCGATATCAATATGGATGAAGCGATGCTCGATTCTGACGCAGCGATGACGCGCTTCTTAAATCTGATTGCATCAGAGCCTGATATTGCACGCGTGCCTATCATGATTGACTCCTCAAAATGGAGCGTGATTGAAGCGGGTTTGAAATGTATTCAGGGTAAGCCTATCGTTAACTCAATCTCCCTGAAGGAGGGCGAAGAGTCTTTCAGAAAGCAAGCCCGTTTAATTCGTCGCTATGGTGCTGCGTCAGTGGTGATGGCATTTGATGAGGTGGGTCAAGCGGATACTTTTAAGCGTAAAACTGAAATCTGTCAGCGTTGCTATGAAATCTTAGTAAATGAAATCGGTTTTCCAGCGGAAGATATTATTTTTGATCCCAATATTTTTGCGATTGCTACTGGTATTGAAGAGCATGACAATTATGCAGTTGATTTCATTAATGCCACACGCTGGATTAAAGAGAATCTGCCCGGCGCAAAGGTAAGTGGCGGAGTATCGAATGTGAGCTTCTCGTTCCGCGGTAACGATCGCGTCCGTGAGGCTATTCATACAGTGTTCTTGTATCACGCCATTCAGGCGGGTATGGATATGGGCATTGTGAATGCTGGTCAACTAGGCGTCTATGCCGATTTAGATTCCGAATTACGTGAGCGTGTTGAGGATGTCGTTCTAAATCGTTTTAAGGAAAAGGATGGCAAAACGCCGACTGAGCGTTTGCTAGAAATTGCTGACCAATTTAAAGGTGGTGGCGCAAAGCAAGTTGAGAATTTAGCTTGGCGAGAAGAGTCTGTGCGTGATCGTCTAACTCATGCCTTAGTTCACGGAATTACTACTTTCATTGAAGAAGATACCGAAGAACTGCGCGCACAAATCATGGGCGCAGGCGGCAGACCAATTGAAGTGATTGAAGGCCCGCTCATGGATGGCATGAATGTAGTTGGCGATTTGTTTGGCGCCGGAAAGATGTTCTTGCCCCAAGTGGTAAAGAGTGCTCGCGTGATGAAGCAAGCTGTTGCGATATTGATTCCCTATATTGAAGAAGAGAAGCGCCAACATATTGCTGCAGGTGGCGAAGCAAAAGCTAAGGGCAAAATTGTGATGGCTACCGTTAAGGGTGACGTCCACGATATTGGAAAAAATATTGTGACTGTTGTTCTTCAATGCAATAACTTTGAAGTTGCCAATATGGGCGTAATGGTTCCTTGCGCAGAAATTCTGAAGCGCGCCAAGGAAGAGAACGCTGACATTGTTGGTTTATCTGGTCTGATTACGCCATCTCTAGAAGAGATGACTTATGTTGCGCAAGAAATGCAGCGTGATGACTGGTTCCGTGAGCGTCAAATTCCATTAATGATTGGTGGCGCAACGACTTCCCGTGTTCATACTGCAGTGAAAATTGCCCCGCATTACGATGGTCCAGTGGTTTATGTGCCCGATGCTTCACGCTCAGTATCGGTAGCCTCTAGCTTGCTTTCAGATGAAAGTGCTAAGAAATTTATTCAAGACTTGCGTGATGACTATGTTCGTATTCGTGAGCAGCATGCAAATAAGAAAGCAGCGCCAACGATTTCATTAGAAGCCGCACGAAAGAACCGCGAGATGATTGATTGGTCTTCTTATGTGCCCGAGAAGCCAAAATTTATTGGTCGTCGCGTATTTAAAAACTTTGCTTTGAGCGATATCGCTAAGTACATTGATTGGACACCATTCTTTCAAACTTGGGATTTGGCTGGGAAGTTTCCAGCAATTTTAGATGATGAGATAGTGGGGGTTGAGGCACGCAAAGTCTTTGAGGATGCTCAGGTATTGCTCGACAAACTCATTAAAGGCCAATGGCTACAAGCTGATGCAGTAGTCGCTTTTTATCCTGCCAACACTATTGGTGACGATATTGTTTTGTATAGCGATGAGGCGCGTGAGCATCCGCTGTTTGTATGGCATAACTTGCGGCAACAATCTGAGCGTCCTATCGTGGATGGTGTGCGCAGGCCAAATCGCTGTTTAGCGGATTACGTTGCGCCAAAAGATTTAGGCGTTGCTGATTACCTTGGTTGCTTTGCAGTGACAACTGGTCATGGTGTAGAAAAGAAGGTGGCCGAGTTCCAAGCAAAGCATGACGACTACAGCGCAATCATGCTGAAGGCATTGGCAGATCGTTTAGCGGAAGCTTTTGCAGAGTTGATGCACCATCGTGTGCGCACAGATCTGTGGGGTTACGCTACCGATGAAATCTTGACCAATGATCAAATGATTAATGAGGAATACCGTGGTATTCGTCCGGCGCCTGGTTATCCAGCATGTCCTGCACACGAAGTAAAAGAAGATTTATTGCGAGTAATTGGTTCTGAAGATATTGGCATGACCTTGACTGAGTCTATGGCCATGAATCCAGCCTCAAGCGTCAGTGGTTTTTATTTGGCTCATCCAGATGCGCGTTACTTTAATGTGGGTAAGCTCACGGATGATCAGGTTCAAGATTTAGCTAAGCGTCGCGGTCAATCAATAGAAGACACTCGCCGTCAGCTTGCAAGCCTAATAGATTAAACACCCCACATTACAGGTTCGTCTTTGGCTTTTGCCTGCTTCATTAGCTCTAGAAATGGGTATGCTCTTTGCCCTAAGCGGTCAGCAAGCTTAGGTTTTTCTACTCCATCCTCCGAATCAGATTTGGATCTTTCTTCTAAATCTTTCAAGATGGCTGTTTCTAGGGCAGTGATCAGATTGGGCAGTTGCTCAACCGTAAGAATCCCTCTGGGCTCTAAAGGACGTCCCAAAATATCAAAGATTCTCTTGGTCAGATCAGCCAGCATGATGACATCTGGACCAGCTTTTGAGCGGAATTGATAGATCATTTCAATAGCTTACCACCTGATAAACTCACCTAACTATGTTGTTAACTAATAAAAATCGCTTAATTTCAATGCTAAGCAGCGCTCTTCAGAGCCTAGCTCAGGAGCGCGGCCTTGGCGATGCCTTATCTCTGCGTTTAGAGCGCCCTAAGGCGGTAGATCACGGGGATGTCGCTTGCAATATTGCCCTCCAGCTTTCTAAAGCCTGGAAATTGAATCCTCGAGAGTTAGCCCAGGCGCTTGTTGAGCGTTTACAACAGCAGGCTGGCTTTGATCAATTGATCGCATCATGTGAAATTGCTGGCCCTGGATTTATTAATTTCCGCTTAAGTAATGCCGCCAAAACTGCGGTGGTTGGAGAGATACTCTCTGCAGGGACTCATTTTGGGGAATTGACGTCAGAAAGTGCCCCTGTGCCAAATGCGATGATTGAGTTTGTTTCGGCAAACCCAACTGGTCCTTTGCATGTTGGTCATGGAAGACAGGCTGCACTTGGCGATGCCTTGGCAAACCTATTGGCAACCCAAGGAATTAAAGTACATCGTGAGTTTTATTACAACGATGCTGGCGTACAAATTGCAAATTTAGCATTGTCAGTGCAAGCCCGTTTAAATGGGTTAAAGCCCGGAGATGCTAATTGGCCGGAGCAGGCTTATAACGGCGAATATATTGCCGAGATAGCCACTGCATTTAAAGCTGCTCCAGAATTTAAAGAAGATATCGAAGCGATCCGTCAGTTTGCTGTTGCTTACTTGCGCAACGAACAGGACATTGATTTAAAAACCTTTGGTGTGAAATTTGATTGCTATTACTTAGAGTCTTCTTTGTATACCGATGGTAGTGTTGCCAAAATTGTTGATGAGCTGCAGTCTATTGGTAAGACATATGAATCCGAGGGCGCGCTGTGGTTAAAAACTACCGATGATGGCGATGACAAAGATCGTGTGATGCGTAAGTCAGATGGTAGTTTTACCTACTTTGTTCCAGATGTGGCCTATCACACTAGCAAATGGAATCGCGGATTTGAGAAGGTGATTAACGTTCAGGGCAGCGATCATCACGGCACGATTGCTCGCGTTCGCTCAGGCTTGCAGGGCGTGGCCCAAAAGCGTGGTTGGGATATTCCTAAAACCTATCCAGATTATGTATTGCATAAGATGGTTACTGTGATGCGCCATGGCGAAGAAGTCAAAATTTCAAAACGAGCTGGTTCATATGTGACCGTGCGCGATTTAGTGGAATGGTCTGGAGGCGTAACGCCAGAAATGACCCCTGAAGAAAGAGAAGTGGCTTTGCAGCGTGGACGTGATGCCGTACGCTTTTTCTTAATCTCTCGTAAAGCAGATACTGAGTTTGTATTTGATATTGATTTGGCTTTGCAGCAAAACGATGAGAATCCAGTGTTCTATGTTCAGTATGCGCATGCGCGGATTAGTTCTATCTTGCAGCAATGGGGTGGACAAACATCTGAGCTTGCCTCTGCTGACCTATCTCTTTTGCAGAGCAAGGCTTCCGATCATTTATTACGTCGTTTGGCTGAGTATCCAGAAGTACTTACTGCTGCTGCAGAAGAACTGGCTCCGCATGCGCTTGCTTTCTACCTACGAGATTTAGCGGGCGATTTTCATACCTTCTACAATGCCGATCGTGTTCTGGTTGATGATCAGAATTTAAAGATGGCACGTCTTGCGCTTCTTTTAGCAACGCGTCAGGTCCTGCAAAATGGATTAAAAGTATTAGGGGTATCAGCACCAGCCAAGATGTAATGGCAAGAAATGAAGTGAAACTGTAAGATGAGGAAATGATGAATAAACCGAATCAACAATCTGGCTTCATAAAGAGATCTGGCGCTGCAGTAAATAGCAGAGATGCTCAATATGGCGGCACTATCCTAGGCTTCATTCTGGGTTTGGGTGCTGGATTGGGAATCGCCTTTGTAATTGCTTTTTATCTTTCTAAAAATACACCCCAAGAAAGACCCGGAGTGCGGGCTCCTAATTTACCTTTAACGATTAAGCCCGCTCCTGCCCCAGCTGATGGGGAGACTCCAGCGCCTGCTGAGCAGTTAGATTTAAATAAGCCCTTACAGGGTAAGTCGCCGACTCCGGTATCTGCTGATCCAATAGGGGATTTGGTGAATGGTAAGAAGTCCGCTGACTCAACGCCATCTTCTGCGGCGGTTGCAAAAGCTGAAGCGATTTATTTTTTGCAAGTTGGTGCTTTTGTTAAGCGTGCTGATGCAGATGCACAAAAAGCAAACTTAGCTATTCAAGGAGTACAAGCGCAACTGAGCGAAGTGACTAGCGATGGCAATACCTTGTGGCGAGTTCGTGTTGGTCCTTACACCAGCGTCGAAGAAAGTAATTCAGTGCGCGATAAGTTAAATGGCTTAGGCATCAAACCAACCCTTATTAAATCAAGCAAATCATGATTTCATTCAGCAAAAAAATTATCACCCTATTGGCCACATTTGTATTTTTTGGTCTGGCTAACGTTCAGGCGCAAAAAATTGAAGAGGGTTTCGATTATCGAATCCTACCGGTTGCACAGCCGGTAGAGACCAAGGGTAAGGTCGAAGTCATTGAGTTTTTTTGGTACGGCTGTCCCCATTGCTACGACTTTGAGCCTGATCTCAGTGCTTGGGTTAAGCGTCAGCCTAAGGATGTTGCGTTCCGCCGGGTGCCTGTGGCATTTCGTGATGATTTCATGCCCCATAGCCAATTGTTTTACGCGCTTGAGGCGATGGGTAAAGGTGATGCCCTCAATGAAAAAGTGATGTATGCGATGCACAAAGAAAATAAGCGCCTACTCACCGAGACTGAGATTGCCGATTGGGTAGCCTCCCAAGGCATTGACCGCAATGCTTTCCTAGCAACCTATCGCTCTTTTGCAGTAGTTTCTAAGGCGCGTGCCGCTAGGCAGTTAACTGAGGCATATCGAATTGATGGCGTGCCTACAATCGTGATGCAGGGGAAGTATGTGACCTCACCTTCTATTGCTGGATCGAAGGCTAAGGCAATCGCGGTAATGGATTATCTAGAAGATAAAATTCGTAAAGATAAATACAAGCAGTAGGCGTCAGGTTAAATGGTTTGGGCGCTGCTTATATTTTGACGAAGCGGCGCACAATCCAAAAATAAATTGGGTAAGGCAAGATTCTGAGGAATTTTAGGAATCTTGAAAACCGCTTGGGGAAGTGAATGTCAAATTCCCCTTTTTGTATGCCCGTCAGAATCTCATCAGCAGCCACTTCAGCACTAATTAAAGCTGGCATTTCAAAATCATTTTGGGCAGTCGCTTCTGTAGCCACAAACCCAGGAGAAATCATGTGCACACTAATTCCTGTGGGCAATAGATCGTAATAGAGATTCTCACAAAAATTAATGATGGCTGCTTTGCTCGGGCCATAGGCTAGAGCTTTTGGAAGTCCGCTATAACCAGCAACGCTTCCCACAATAGCGATATGGCCAGAGTGCTTCCTGAGCATTTCTGGCAATATCAGCGCAACAGCCCGCATTGGACCTAATAGGTTTGCATCAATTGTTTTTTCGGCAACCCGAATGTCAAAATCGTCCGCACGTAAGGGCGTATAAACACCAGAAACAAAAAGCATTAAATCAACACCACCCCATGAATTTAAAATCGCCTGATAAGCATCTTGAAGCTGCGTTTCATTGGTGACATCTAGCGGAAGGATGTATGTTTGCTCGTTTTGAGCTGATGCAGCAATTTGCTTGAGGCGATCAGTTCTACGGCTGGATAATGCAACTTTAGCGCCAGCTGCAATCAGCGCTCTTGCACAGGCTTCACCAATGCCACTCGAGGCGCCAATTACCCATATACGTTTTTCTGAAAAACTAGAGAGGCCTTTTTGCTTCATGCGCTTAATACATCAGAAGATGTTCTGGCGGAAGCGTGACTCAGTGTAAATTGCACTACATCAATATTGCGCTCTGAGAAACCAGCTGCGCAGTACATGAGATAGAAGTTCCAGAGGCGAATGAATGCTTCATCAAATCCTAATTGACGTACTTCCTGAAGTTTTTGGTTGAAGTTATCTCGCCATATGCAGAGGGTTTTAGCGTAATCTGATCCAAAAGCAAACTCGCCCTCAATCTTCAGGCCTGCCTTAGCTGCACTAGCCCTAAAGCTGGTGCGCGAAGGTAGCATGCCGCCAGGGAAGACATATTGTTGAATGAAATCCGTATTGTGACGATAACGTTCAAATAAATCTTCTGCAATAACAATCGTTTGAACACATGCCTTGCTGCCGGCCTTCAAGCAATTTGCAATCGATTCAAAATATTCTGGCCAATGTTTTTCACCCACCGCTTCAAACATTTCTACCGATGCAATGCCATCAAATTTATCTTGGCAATCGCGATAATCTTGTAAGCGAACTTCGTAAGTATTTTGCTTGCCCGATTCTGCCTGAACCCCTTGTAGGCGGCTTTGTGCAAATGTTTTTTGCTCGGTTGATAAGGTCAAGCCAGTGATAGAGACGCCACTTCGAAGTGCTTGCTCCATTACTCCGCCCCACCCACAGCCAATTTCTAAAACGTGAGCACCCGGTTTCACTTCAATGGAATCAAGAATTCGGCCAATTTTAGAGAGCTGCGCATCAGTTAAAGATTGTTTATCGCCTTCAGAGAACCAGGCACTGGAATAACTCATGGTTGGGTCTAGCCAGAGTGTATAAAAGCTATTACCAAGATCGTAGTGAGCGTGGATATTCTTGCGACTACCTGTTTTGCTATTATCTCTAAGCCAATGCTTAAGGCGATAAAAAATAGAGCCATACCAACTGCCGTAAATGGCTTTCTCAAGAATGGTGCGGTTACGAATTACAAGCTCTAGGATTGCTTTTAGATCTGGGGTGTTCCATTCTCCGCGAATATAGCTTTCTGCAAAACCTATGTCACCATGAGACATCACTTCTTTAAACACAGACCAATCTAAAACCTGAATTTCAGCATGCAAAGTATCTGAAGGATTACCAAATTCTTTCTTTTCACCGTTTGGCAGAGTTAATTTTAGATAGCCACTACTGAGTTGCGAGAGTAGTTTTAGTAGTGCTGCAGTCCTTGCTGTATGGCGATGTGAGGACTCTACCCGTTTTTGCGTACGAGAAAAATTGAGTCTTGATAGTAAAGTTTGTCCGGGGCGATTCATCTGCTAACTTCGAATTCAGGTGGTTTAGGCTTTGAATGAAAGGGTACACCTTTTATCCATAATTTCAATGCTTGCCAGTGGATTCTGAAAATAACTCCCAGACTCATCAGTGGGTAACGTAAGAATGCTAAATAAAGAGACGATCTGCTAAGCTCACGGCTTTTGCCGCTGATGCTTGTGGTGATCAAGAGCTGACCTTCCTCATGGAGTTCAATTCGGCAAACACTATTCTTGCCTGAACTGCTGTCCTGTGGAAATAAGAAGCGAAATTGGTATTCACCGCGTACTTCACAGAACGGTGATACATGAAATACCTTCTTGCTAGTTAGGGTTTCGCCGGAACATAACGCTTCGCCTGAATCTTTAAAGAGTAAATAGCAATGACGCTCGCCAAATGTATTGTTTACTTCAGCTAACACGACCTGGACCTGACCGCTAGCTTGTGTGCAAATCCAAAAACTCACCGGATTAAAGACGTAACCTAAGACCCTAGGGAATGTCTGTAGCCAAATTTCTCCATCTACATTCGGGATTTGATTCTCTTTGAGAATATTTTCAAGCCAAGCCAAGCTATCTTGTTGACCCGTACCGTGATCTTTATCAAAGAAGGAAAAGAGACCAAGGCGGTTATCTCGCATACCTAGCCTAGTCAGAATTTCTTGATCCTTTTTTCTGGCGCGCATAGGAATCGACACAGTAAAGACCCCATAGCCAAAGCTATTCTTGGCTGGTCTTAGGCGCCGATGCTTTACTAGACCAAAATTAATCTTCGGTTGATTCATTTACTGCGCATCTTGTGTTGGATGGGATTTCAGTGGGGAACGGATGCTCTCAATTAATGCTTCTGCCACTAGTTCGCCCGAGCGCAAACCATCTTCATGAAAGCCAAATCCAGTCCAAGCTCCGCAGTACCAAATGGAGGAAGAGCCCTGAATTAATGGCAATTCCTTTTGGGCTTGTATTGCCCCCATATCAAATACAGGGTGTGAGTAATGAATTTCTTGATGGACTAACTTCGGATCAGGTTCAGCGGATGGATTTAGGCTAACAATAATCTGAGTATTTTGTAATTTTTGTGGGAGTGGTTGCAAGCGATTAATGAGATAGTTCACGCTAACGTGTTGCTTGGACGATAGTTTGGCGCCAGATTTGGCGGTGTAATTCCAGGCTGCCCAGCAACGTTTTTCTTCTGGTAAAAAACGGATATCAGTGTGCAAAATTGCGCGATTCTTTTGGTATGGAATAGCAGCCAAAATATTTCTGGTTTCCTGATTGATGCCATGAACCAAATCTAGCGTTTGATCGCTATGACACGCCATTACTACTTCATCAAACATTTCTGAGCCTGATTGACCGATGACTTCAACCTGGTTTGAGTCGCCCCGATTTGTATTGACGCGAACAATCGCTTCACGCCGTATGTTGATGCCATATTGTTCCAGTGCGCTGACTATGCGTTTTACATACTCTCGTGATCCGCCTTGGATTGTGAGCCACTGTGGACGATTTTGAATTTGCAAGAGCCCATGGTTGTGACAGAAGCGAACCATTGTTTGAATGGGAAACTCTAGCATTTGCTCTACAGAGCAAGACCAGATTGCGCCAATCATTGGGAGAAAGTAGTTCTCTCTAAAGCTTTGGCTAAAGTGATTGCGATCCAGGAAGTTAGCAATAGTTTCGTCTGGCTCTTTGTACTGATGGCCAGCTTCAATTTGTGCAATAGCTAAACGAGTGGCCATACGGTTAAAGCGCAGGATGTCGTAAGCCATTCTCCAAAATGATGGAGATAAGAGGTTAGATCTTTGCCCAAAAAAGGAATTGATGTCATTACCAGCCCATTCAATTTTTTTGGCCGCATTCAATTTCTCTGAGGCATCAATTGAGACTGAGAATGACATTTCTGAGGGTGATACAGGCGCTTGAATTTCTTCAAAAAGACGAACTAAGCGTGGATAGGTTTTACGATTGAAAACTAAGAACCCAGTATCAACACCATGCATGATAGATTCGCCATCAACTGTGCAAGTGAAGTCCACTGTATTGCTGTGACCACCTATATGATCTCCAGACTCATATAAGGTAATGTCAAATTCAGGATGCTGTCTTAAGGCATATGCACACCCTAGGCCAGAAATGCCCGCTCCAATAATGGCAATGCGTTTCTTGCTCACTGCGGTTTTTCTCCTAAAAGCTTTTCAATTTCAGCGGTAATACTGCTGCTAGTTGGTTTCGTAACACTTCCAAAAGAATCAATGACATTGCCATTGCGGTCAATTAAGTACTTATAAAAATTCCATTTAGGCGTGGTACCAGTTTTAGCAATCAACATCTTAAAGAGTGGATTCGGATTGCTTCCAGAAACTTGAGTCTTGGCAAACATTGGGAATTTCACGTCGTAGGTGTTTTTACAAAAATCTGCGATCTCCTTATTGCTTCCAGGCTCTTGTTGTCCGAAGTCATTCGATGGAAAGCCAAGGACAACGAAGCCCCGATCTTTGTATTTGGCATAAATCTTCTCAAGCCCTTCATACTGGCTGGTAAATCCACAGAAGCTAGCGGTATTAACAACCAGGATTACTTTTCCTTGGTATTGACAGAGGTTTTGTGGAGCCTCATCTTGTAGGCGTGGGAAAGTATGCGATAGAAGAGGGCTGCAGCTAGATGCAGCATTTACGCTGGGGGCTGCCATGAAGGTGGTAAAGCCAATGAGCCAGGCTGTCACTAAGCGGTGCATATAGCGCCTTCTATAATGTGTTTAGAGTGCTCAAGTCTAAGACATTCTGACTAATATCGCAGGACACTTGCTAATGCCATTAATATTGAGTTATGAGCTCTCTGCCCTCACCTTCATTTGAGTCTAAGGTTTGCCCTTTAGATCAGCTTGCTAGCCGAATAGCGAAGCTACCTAGGCCATTGGTATTTACCAATGGGGTGTTTGACATCCTTCATCGTGGCCATGCCAGTTA
Source organism: Burkholderiaceae bacterium (assembly GCA_947448415.1). Taxonomy (GTDB): domain Bacteria; phylum Pseudomonadota; class Gammaproteobacteria; order Burkholderiales; family Burkholderiaceae; genus Polynucleobacter. The sequence goes on from CANFMT010000004.1 coordinate 59,542, forward strand.
CTTGGCGCAAGCAAAGGCTTTAGGAGCAAGCTTGGTGGTTGGGGTTAACTCAGACGCCTCAGTCAAAATGTTGGGTAAAGGAGATGATAGGCCCATTAATACTGAGGCCGATCGCCAGGCCTTATTGGCTGCGCTTGAGAGTGTTGATATGGCTGTTTTATTTGTTGAGCAAACTCCAGTAGAGCTGATCGAAAAAATTCGTCCAGATATCTACGTTAAAGGTGGCGACTATGAAATTGATACCTTGGCAGAAACGCATCTAGTAAAAAGCTGGGGTGGAAAGGCGGTCGCCATTCCATTTCTGTATGAGCGCTCTACAACCAGTTTGCTGGGAAAAATTCGTTCTTAAAGGTTTTGTAGTAGCCACGACCAAACACCGCGTAGTACCAAACCATCAATAGGCTCTACCACTAATGAAGCTGGTAGCTTTAGCTTAGCAATTTCTTTCGCTAAAATTTTTGCGTTACCACCGTCAATCCAAATTCTTTCGATTGGGCAGTTCATTTCTTTCGCTTGCAAAATCCCGTATTGAATCGCACCAATTTGCGCTGCATCACATCCACCAATGATGGCGTTATTTGTATTGATAGCGAAGCCTTGATATTCTTCCCGAACTGCAAGCGGAAGTTGTGCAGTTTTACTTTCTAAACTACTTTGCATCATTTCGAGTCCAGGCAAAATCCAGCCCCCATAATGCACTCCGTTAGCGCCTAGTAGGTCGATGGTTGTGGCAGTGCCGGCATTCACAATTAAGGTATTGCCACTAGCTAAAGCGCGCGCTCCAATGACGGCTGCCCAACGATCAGAGCCCAGCTTGCCGGGGTCTTGATACAAGGTGCGCATACCGTTAAAAGAGGATGCGCCTGTAATTTCTTTCCAATCAATATCACTCCATTGCGGAAAGAGTGCCTTGAGATTTTCTATTGCCTCTTGTCCAGCAACACAGCTAAAGCCAATTGCATCTGGCTTAGGAAGTGTTTTAGAAATGTAGTCAGATAGCTCGGCTCTATGTTCTGAGGATGCAAGAGACTTACTGCTGATAGACCCTGAGTAAGCCCATAATTTTTTCTGGCGATCTGATGGTTTTTGTATAGATTCAACAGCAGCCCATTTGAGGCGTGTATTGCCAACATCAAATAATAAATAAAGACTCATGATTGAACTCGTAATGAAACATCGCCAGCGTGAATCGTCATTATTTTATTTTCTTGCTGCAAGAGGAGTGCCCCTGTTTTATCTACGCCTTTAGCAACCCCGTAAACAGGATCTTTGCCTGAACCAGAAATACATATTGCCTGGTCTTGATAGGCATCCCATTTGCTCCATTGCTCTTGATAAAACTCAAATCCTTTTTGATCAAAATGATTGAAGTGGTTTTCAAGAGAGGCAATTAGTTTTAGCCAGAGATATTCCGTATCAGGCAGTTTGTTTGACGCCCCAAGCAGTTGATCGATGGAGCCAACCTTTTGCCCAGATTCAAGGCTAGCTTCAATAGATTGGGCATTTTGTAAATTCAGACCAATGCCAACAATCATCCAAGTCGACTCCCCGGGCTTAGCTTGCCCCCCTTCAATGAGGATGCCGCCAAGCTTGGCATTATTTAGCAATAGGTCGTTAGGCCACTTTAGGCGCATACCGGCACGATAAAGATCATCTTCAGTTAGTCCGCATGCTTGCGCTATGCCAGAAATGACTGCTAGACCAACCAAAAGACTCAGGCCAGTTAGTTCTGCCGGAGTTCTTTTGAATGGGAATGCGAAGGAAAAACAGATTGAATCTTTGGGGGTAGCAAGCCAAGCGCGTCCCGCCCTACCTTTACCCGCAGTTTGTTTATGGGCAATTCTGGCTACTGGATCAATGAGTTGGCCTGCACGCCAACGCTCCAAAAGATCATCATTGGTAGACCTGGTTTCATTTACTCGCTCAAGGATGCAATTAGCAGTCATTTCGCCATTGTAGAAAGGTCTGACCTAGAATTGTGGAATGCATCAAAAAGAACAGCGTCCACGTAAGTTTGTCTGGCCCCTTCAGGCCATGCCGCTAGCTAGGGCTATGAGCTTAAGTTACGCGCTATTAATCATCTATGTCAGTCTAAATCCATTTGATTTTGACTTTCAAAATGGGATAACGGCTTGGGCTTGGGTAAACGCTCCTTTGCCTCGTTTCTTCACTGTATTTGATGTTTCAGTCAATATTCTGGCTTATATTCCGTTTGGATTTTTGCTGGTTTTTGCTGCGTATCCACGTTGGCGGAATTTTGTCGCCTTAGGCTTAGCATTAGGGCTGAGTGCAGGCCTTGCTTTCTCTGTCGAGTCTTTGCAGTCTTGGCTGCCAACCAGAATACCGAGCCAAATGGATTGGTGGGCTAATGTATTTGGCGGTCTCTTGGGCGGATTATTGGCAATCCCCTTGGGTCCTCAGTGGTTGTCGGGAAGCGCTATTCGCCGCCGTTTTGATCAGTGGTTTGGGCTCAATTGGGCTGCGTGCGCTCTTTTCTTATTATTCCCTTGGTCTCAAATCTATCCTCAGAGTTCATGGTTGGGAACGGGAGTGTGGGGACATGCCATTTTTGGCTCAATTGATTGGGGAACAACTGTTGTTAACCATGTCGCTCAAGAAACACTTATTACTGCACTCTGCTGGCTAGGAGTAGCTTTACTACTTTCATTGGGTCTGAGGTCAAAGGCGCCTCAGTGGCGCATTCTGAACGGTCTGCTTATTTTCACTGTAGCAATTAAAACTTTATTTACTGCTCTTCAGTTTGGCGCAGAGTTTGGTTTGATATGGTTCACGGCGGGGGCGCTATGGGGAATGGCTTTGGCCAGCATCTTGCTTCGTTGGGCATTAAAACTAAGTCAAATAGCCAAATTTTGGCTGGCTTTGTCTTGTCTTATTAGTGCCACTATCGCAATCAATATCTTGCCTGATAATCCTTACTTCGTATTGACCTTACGACATTGGTACCAAGGACGCTTATTGCACTTTAATGAATTAATGCAGTGGGTTTCGGTGGTATGGTTACCAGTAGCTTTGATATGGATGATTCGTAACGTTACTGAATTTAAATCGCAACATTGATGAATATAATTTTTCTATGAGTTTTTCACAGCACCTATTTTTTTGTTTAAACCAGCGGAGCAATGGTGAGGATTGCTGTGATCGTCATAATGCGTTTGCTCTCTTTGACTATGCAAAAAAACGAGTGAAAGAACTTGGACTATCTGGCCCTGGAAAGATAAGAGTAAACAAGGCGGGATGTCTAGACCGCTGTGCTGATGGTCCTGTAATGGTGATTTATCCATCTGGCGTTTGGTACACCATGGTGGATACCGACGACGTGGAAGAAATTATTCAATCTCATCTAATCTCAGGTAAACCGGTTGAGCGCCTGCAGTTAGCTTAGTGATTTGTTTTGGTAGTTTGTTTTAGTCATTCATTATTGTTGAAAGTTTTCCCATGAATAGCCGCACAAAAGTCATTCATATTGAAGGTATTGTTGGTTTAATGGAAATGTCCATTGACCTTCCAGATGAATTAAAAAGTGATCCAACATTTGCAGTACGTGGTTTAGCTTTAGTTGCACACCCTCATCCTCTGATGGGTGGGACGATGGATAACAAAGTTGCGCAAACTATGGCCCGCGCTTTTAATCAGTTGGGTTACGTGAGTGTGCGGCCAAATTTTCGTGGTGTAGGTGGCACAGCTGGCGTGCATGATGATGGTGTTGGTGAGCTAGATGATTTATTGCATGTGACCGATTGGATGCGAACTCCATCAAGCTGGGGGCAGTTTGAAGCTACTGCTAGTCAGTCATGGACTGCAAGTGCCAATACCTTGCCCTTAGTGGTATCAGGCTTTTCCTTCGGCAGTTTTGTTGGGAGTCATTTGGTGCAAAGGTTGGCTGAATTGGGGCGCCCAGCAGAGCGACTGGTGATGGTGGGTAGTGCAGCAGGAAAGTGGACCCTTGCCAATGTTCCTGCGGATACGATTTTGATTCACGGTGAACTGGATGAGACGATTCCCTTGATTGATGTTTTAGATTGGGCGCGTCCCCAAGAGTTAACCGTGCAAGTGGTGCCGGGAGCTGATCACTTTTTTCATCGCAGATTACATTGCATTCGTAACATCATCACGGGTGCATGGTTGGGTATGCCCGATCATCGAAAACAATAAGAGGAATTAAAGTCATGTCAGAAGAAAAGTCACTCATCGAATATCCCTCACTCTTTCCAATTAAGGTGATGGGTAAATCAAATCCAGAGTATCTGCCTGCAATAGTACATATTGCCAAACAATTTGATCCTACATTTGATGAGAGCAAGGTAGAGCAACGACCTTCAAAAGACGGGAATTATTTAGGCATTACTTTACCGATTACGGCTACAAGTCGTGAGCAGTTGGATGAACTGTACAGAACCCTCTCTACACATCCATTAGTCAGCATAGTGCTTTGATTTAATTTGATGTCATTTTTAGTAAAACAACTTGGACTAGTGGATTACGCTTCAACTTATGAGGCGATGCAAGTATTTACTAAAGACCGAAATTCCCAAACCTTAGATGAGATTTGGGTTTTAGAGCATTTACCCGTATTTACATTGGGGCTTGCTGGAGACGCTAGCAACCTACATTCGCCAAGTAGCCAAATTCCATTGGTGCAAGTCGATCGTGGTGGTGAAATTACTTATCATGGCCCAGGGCAAATCGTGATTTATCTCTTGCTTGATCTCAAGCGACTCGGTATTTTCGTAAAAGAGTTGGTATCGCGAATAGAACAGGCCCTGATTGATACGCTGGCAGATTTTGGTATTGCTGCAGAGAGGCATGCTGGCGCGCCTGGAATTTACGTGGCTGAGCAGGCTGGAGTGACCCAAGAGTGGGTTGGTGCCAAGATTGCGGCTTTGGGTCTTAAGGTCTCTAAAAGCTGCTCATATCATGGTCTAGCCCTCAATGTGGCTACAGATTTAGAGGCTTTCAAGCGTATCCACCCTTGTGGCTATGAGGGCTTAAAGACAATCGATATGCAAACCCTTGGGATCAAGGACAATATAGAGACTATTAGCCAAAGGCTTTTGGAGCACCTACAAAAGCAACTAATGCCATCATGACTATAAATAAGCCTGAAACAAAGACGCCTACTGAGGCACGTCAAGACCTGAATTACGATGCGACACGCAAGCAAAAGTCGAGCGAAAAGACTGCGCGCATTCCAATCAAAATTATTCCCCTAGAAGAAGTTCTAAAGAAGCCTGATTGGATCCGAGTGAAGGCTGCCTCTGGTAATTCTCGCTTTAACGAAATCAAAAAGATTTTGCGTGAGAACGAATTGGTGACTGTTTGCGAAGAAGCAAGCTGTCCAAATATTGGCGAATGCTTTGGTAAGGGCACTGCAACTTTCATGATCATGGGCGATAAGTGCACGCGTCGTTGCCCCTTTTGTGATGTGGGGCATGGTAGACCTGATCCGCTCGATACAAAAGAGCCATCCAATCTGGCTCGCACCATAGCCGCTCTGAAACTCAATTACGTTGTGATTACTAGCGTTGATCGTGATGATTTGCGTGATGGTGGCGCAATGCACTATGTGGACTGTATTTCTCAATCTCGCGATTTATCTCCTAATACGCGCATCGAAGTATTGGTTCCAGATTTTCGTGGGCGCCTAGACAAAGCATTAGATATTTTTTCAGAGCATGCACCCAATGGTTTGCCAGACGTGATGAATCACAACTTAGAAACAGTGCCTCGTTTATATAAAGAGGCAAGACCGGGCGCTGATTATTTTCATTCCTTAAAGTTGTTGAAAGATTTCAAAGAGCGCTTCCCCCATGTTCCCACTAAGAGTGGTTTGATGGTTGGGCTTGGTGAAACTGATGAAGAAATTTTGGAAGTAATGCGCGATATGCGTGAGCACAATATCGACATGCTGACTATTGGCCAATACTTGGCACCATCCGGCCATCACTTGCCAGTAAGGCGCTACGTTCATCCTGACGTTTTCAAGATGTTTGAAGAAAAAGCTTATGAAATGGGCTTCTCGCATGCGGCAGTGGGTGCCATGGTTAGATCAAGCTACCACGCTGATCAGCAGGCTCAGGGAGCTGGGGTTGTTTAGAGGGGTAATAAAAGTTGGCGCCTTGTTGGCAATAACTTTTTTATTTCTAGCCTGTAGTCCAAGATTAGACTGGCGTAGCGTTCAGTCCCCCCAGGAGAGGTATACCGCTTTATTTCCAGGCAAGCCGGATAAATTAGATCGGCGCATTCCCTATCTGGACCAAGAGTTTTTACAGGTTCTTGAAGCAGTAAAAATTGATGACGATATTTATTCGATCAGCACCATTCAATTGCCGGCGATGCAGGGCGCTTTGCTAAGTAAGCTTCTTATGCAATTACAGGCTAATTTAATTGATAGGGCAAAAGCATCTGGTGGTGATGTTGCTGTTGAGGATGTGTTTTATAAAACAGCAGAGAAGCAACGTTTGCCGACCAAAGATTATTTTTTAGATTTGAAGACTAATGGAAAATCGCAGCAACTCATGCGCGTTCGTTGGATTAATCGAGTTGCGCCAAATGGCGATACTTGGATTTATCAGATCTCAGTGCTGCATACGAATGCAGGTACGGCAAACGCAAAAACTTTTTTCACTCAAGAAGAGTATGAAAATTTCTTTAGTGATTTCTCTCCAGAGTAAATCTAAAGAATTAAATTTGCTGCAGTACAGTAATTAGCTATTACTGTTTTTCAAGTGCAGCAACTTTAGCTTCAAGCGCTTCTAATTTTTCACGTGTCTTAGCAAGTACCCTAGTTTGAAGTTCAAACTCTTCACGCGTTACCAAATCCATCTTTTGGAATCCTTGATTCATCATGGCGCGAACATTTTTTTCAATTTCTTGCGCTGGTGAATTGCGGATGGCATCCCCCACCTTGTTTTGCATATCGTTGGCAATACGTTGAATCTGTTCGAGGATTTCGCCTGGTTTTTGCATGATTTGGGTTCGCAGTTCTATTGAGAGTTGCAGAAAAGATACACATTCATATTTTAAGTTGTATGGGTAAAAATGCCCAAAAGGGGTTAAACCTCCAAAAAAGCCCTAAATTCACCCATCAGGTGCAATATTAAGCACCAATAAAGTGCATTTGCATTATTAGGGGGAATTGTGACAAAGCCATGAACCCTAGGGCATTCAATATCACTCCATGCATTAAGCATTTAACCCCTATTTTATTTCTAACAGTAAGGAGTAACACATGAAAACTTTACACAAAACAGCGATTTCTTCGGCAGCAATTGCTTTGTTGGCTGGATTGTCATCAGCAGCTTTTGCGGCTGATGAGCCTGCAGCAGCACCAGAGGTCAGCCCTGTTACAGCAAACGTGACTGTTGCTAGCAACTACATCTATCGCGGTTTGACACAAACTAACAACAAACCAGCCATTCAAGGTGGATTTGATTATGCACATGAGAGCGGCTTCTACATCGGTAACTGGAACTCAAGCATTAGCTGGATAAGCGACGGCTACGGTGGTGGTGGTCAAGGTGGTCATTCTGTTTCAGCTCCTGTTGAGATGGACTTTTATGCTGGCTTTAAGAAAGAACTGATTGGTGAAGGTTTTGCTACGGACATCGGTGTTCTTCAGTATTACTATCCAACATCAGGTCTTCCATCAAGCCAATCTAATGCATGGGTAACTGGAAATCCAACTTCACGCCAAGCGTCAGGTACTACACCAAGCACAACAGAGTTGTATGCTGCTCAAAACTTTACATTCGGACCGGTGACCGGTTTTGGCAAACTCTCATATGCCGTAACAACTTTGTTTGGTCTCCAACAGTCTTCCGGCGCTTTGTATCCTGATTTAACAGCGAACTACGACACTGGATTCTATGGAATTACTGTGAATGCCCACGTTGGCTACCAATACGTTCCCAATAACGTAACATCATCTGTAGCTCAAGTTACAGCTGCTGGTAATCCGCGTGCTATGGCAGGAACTTACAATGCAAGTTATGCTGACTGGAAGCTTGGATTTACAAAAGACTTCGGCGGTGGCTTATCCGGTACTGCTTACTACACCGGTACAAGCGCGCAAAAAAATGGCAGCTACTACGTATACGCTACGCCTAACGGTGGCAACCAAGGTCGCGGCAATGCAGTTGTTGCTTTGACTAAAGCTTTCTAATTTCCACTCTGAACGGAGAAACATATGAAATTAATTACCGCAATCATCAAGCCTTTCAAGCTTGACGAAGTGCGCGAAGCTCTCTCAGAAGTGGGAGTTTCGGGCATTACCGTCACTGAAGTTAAAGGCTTTGGTCGTCAAAAGGGTCACACCGAGTTGTATCGCGGTGCTGAGTATGTTGTTGATTTTTTACCAAAAGTAAAAATTGAAGCTGCTGTTGAAGATGGCATCTTGGAGCGTGCGATTGAAGCAATTGAAAAATCTGCACGTACAGGCAAGATTGGCGATGGCAAGATTTTTGTATCGCCTGTTGAGCACGTCATTCGTATTCGTACCGGTGAAACCGGTGCGTCAGCACTTTAAAGAGAGGTTCAAAATGTTAACTTGGATGAAACGACTCGTTGCCGGAAGCGCTATGGCTCTGGCTATAGGCGCAACTGGTGTCATGGCTACTTCACCGGCATATGCTGCTGATGAAGCAAAAGCCCCCGCTGTAACAGCTCCTGCGGCCGCTACGGCTGCCGCTGAGGCGCCTGCTGCAGTGCTTTGCTCTGAAAAATGCAATAAAGCAGATATTGCCTGGATGATGGTTTGTACAGCATTAGTGCTGTTGATGACTCTTCCTGGCTTGGCGTTGTTCTACGGCGGTTTAACTCGCAGCAAGAACATCTTGTCTATCTGCATGCAATGTTTCATGGTCTTTTCTCTGATTACAGTGCTATGGGCTATTTATGGCTATAGTTTTGCATTCACGGAAGGCGGAGCATTCGTAGGTGGATTAGATCGTCTCTTCTTGGGTGGTATGAATCCAGAGTCAGTGGCAGCAACCTTTAGCAAGGGTGTTGTGATTCCTGAGTATGTGTTTATGGCTTTCCAAGCAGTGTTCGCAACTATTACCTGCTGTTTGATTATTGGCTCATTTGCTGAGCGCGCTAAGTTCTCTGCAATCTTAGTATTCATGGTGATTTGGTTCACATTTAGCTACCTGCCAATCGCTCACATGGTTTGGTTCTGGCCTGGTCCAGATGACATCAAAGATGCTGCATCGCTCGAAGCAATTACTGCTCGTGCTGGTTGGTTGTGGCAAAAAGGTGTTCTCGACTTTGCTGGCGGTACTGTTGTGCACATCAATGCTGCGATCGCTGGTTTAGTTGGTTCCTTTGTTATCGGCAAGCGTTTGGGCTACGGTAAAGAAGCAATGAAGCCACACAACTTAGTTTATGTAATGACTGGTGCTGCTCTCTTGTGGTTCGGTTGGTTTGGTTTCAATGCTGGTTCTGCGCTTGAAGCAAATGGCACTGCTGGCTTAGCATTCGTGAATACATATCTAGCTACTGCCGCTGCTGTATTAGGTTGGTCTGTTGCTGAATGGGTTCTCAAAGGCAAGCCTTCCATGTTGGGAGCTGCTTCTGGTTGTGTAGCTGGTTTAGTTGCTATTACTCCTGCAGCAGGTTTTGCCGGCCCTATGGGTTCAATCATCATCGGCTTGATCGCTGGCGTAGTTTGCCTCTGGGGTGTTACTGGACTTAAGAAAATCTTGGGATCAGATGACAGCTTGGACGTATTCGGTGTTCATGGCGTAGGCGGTATTACTGGTGCATTGTTGACTGGTGTATTCGCTGATCCAGCGTTGGGTGGCTCCGGTATTTGGGACTATGTAGCTAATGCGGTTGCTCCTGATTACTCAATTGCTAGCCAATTGTGGATCCAGGCTCAAGGCGTGATTACTACTGTAATCTGGTCTGGCGTTGTCTCTTTCGTAGCCTTCAAATTGATCGATATCGTGATTGGGTTGCGCGTCAAGGAAGAAGAAGAGCGCGAAGGCTTGGATATCAGCTCACACGGTGAGACTGCATACGAGTCTTAATTTGTAGATTTACCCCTCACTAGGCGGCCTTGGTTGGGTGCCTAGTTTTAAGCGCGGGATCCTCGGATTCCGCGTCTTTCTTTTAATAATCTTACAATGGTGGAATGGTTCCACATCTCATCACTGCACTAAGCGGCCCTTTGCTCGAATTAGAGTCAAAGGTACTAGAAGCGACCCCAACCATTGAGCGTTGGTTCAGGTTGGAGTGGCAAGAGCACACCCCACCTTTTTACTGCTCCGTTGATTTGCGTAATTCTGGTTTTAAGCTGGCGCCAGTCGATACCAATTTATTCCCTGGCGGTTTTAATAATCTATCCCCACAGATGTTACCTTTAGCTGTTCAAGCAGCAATGGCGGCGATTGAGAAGATTTGTCCAGAAGCCAAAAATCTATTGCTCATTCCCGAGAAACATACTCGCAATACTTTTTATTTACAAAATATTGCTCGCTTATCTTCAATATTGCGCCAAGCAGGTTTAAATGTCCGTCTTGGAACTTTTTCCGAAGAAATTAAAAAGCCTACTTGGATTGAGTTACCGGACGGCAATCGTTTGTTGATGGAGCCTTTATCACGCTTAGGTTTAAAGAAGCAGCGCTTAGGGTTAAAAGATTTTGACCCATGCTCGATTTTGCTCAATAACGATCTTTCGGCTGGCATTCCTCCGATCTTAGAAAATATCTATGAGCAATATTTGTTGCCAGGCTTGCATGCTGGCTGGCATGTTCGTCGTAAATCCAATCATTTTGCTGCTTATGAGGAAGTTGCCAAGAAATTTGCCAAAGTAGTTGATATTGATCCTTGGATGATTAATCCTTACTTTACAAGCTGCTCAAATATTAATTTTCATGAGCGTAAGGGCGAGGATGAATTGCAGACCGCAGTAGAGCAAGTGCTGAAGAAGACTGCTAAAAAATATCGTGAATATGGCATCAAAGAAAAGCCATATGTCGTCGTCAAGGCTGATGCCGGTACTTATGGCATGGGCGTCATGGTTGTAAATGATCCATCTCAGCTCAAGGGCTTAAATCGCAAAGACCGCAATAAGATGAGTGTTGTGAAAGAAGGTCTTGAAGTCAGTGATGTTTTGATTCAAGAGGGCGTCTACACCTTTGAGAAGGTCAATGAAGCGGTGGCAGAGCCTGTGGTATACATGATTGATCGCTATGTAATTGGCGGCTTCTATCGCGTGCATACAGATCGCGGCCCAGATGAAAATCTCAATGCGCCGGGCATGCATTTTGTTCCGCTGGCTTTTGAGCAAAACTCAATGCCTGACTTAGGTGCTAAGCCTGGTAGTGCGGCACCAAATCGCTTCTACTTATATGGTGTCGTTGCGCGCTTAGCTCTTCTTGCTGCATCGTTGGAGCTAGAGCGTACCGACCCGAATGCTGAAGTTGCATAAATAGTATGATTTTTTTATTCATTGCCGATCCGCTTGAATCTTTCAAGATAAAAAAAGATTCCACATTAGCAATGATGCGTGTAGCGCAAGATGCGGGGCATCAGCTTTGGTTTTGTGAGTCGCGCAATATATTGTGGAAAGACAATATTGTTCATGCTGATTGCCAATCGCTAACTATCAAACCAGGTGCCACCCCTTGGTTTGAATTAGGTCATACAGAATCGCGAGCGCTCAATTCGTTTTCTGCTGTATTGATGCGCACAGATCCGCCTTTTAATATTGAATATCTCAATACCACATGGTTGCTCTCTGCCGCTGTTCGTCAAGGGGCTAAAGTATTTAATGAGCCTAGCGCCGTGCGCGATCACTCTGAAAAACTATCTATTACAGAATTTCCGGAGCTCACTCCCCCAACCTTGGTAACTCGCGAACTTAGCGCAGTCCAAGAATTTCATAAAGTACATCAAGATATCGTCATTAAACCCCTGGATGGTATGGGTGGTATGGGGATATTTCGGGTTGGTCCGGACGGGCTTAACCTTGCCAGTATTGTTGAGACCTTGGGTGAGAATGGCGCTAGAACTTTGATGATTCAGCGTTTTTTACCTGAAATAGCACAAGGTGATAAACGCGTTCTTTTAATTGGTGGAGAGGTGGTTCCTTTTGCTTTAGCGCGCATTCCACAGGGTAGTGAAATTCGTGGAAATTTAGCGGCTGGAGGCAGAGGTGTTGCCATGCCATTAAGTGATACTGAAATGAATATTGCTCAAAGGCTGGCGCCGAAATTAAACCAACGAGGTTTATTTCTAGTTGGGCTAGACTTAATTGGTGGATACCTTACAGAAATAAATGTAACCAGCCCAACATGTTTCGTAGAAATTACTGAGCAAAGTGGTTTTAATGTCTCACAATTTTGGTTAAAAGCACTTGAAAAGGCATTGTCATAATATGGCTGGAATCGTCATTGTTGCTCACACACCTATTGCTAGCGCAATGTTAAGTTTTGCCGAGCATACTTTTGGTGTTGTGCCAGAGCGTGTTAGGGCTGTTGATATTCCACCATATGAAGATACCAAAGTGAGCTTTGACCGTGTTTTGAAGGCGGCTTACGGCGTCAATACTGGTAACGGTGTTTTAATTTTGACTGATGTTATGGGCGCTACCCCAGCAAACGTAGCCTCTAAGCTAGAAAACCTGGGTCCACTATCCGGACTAAATGCCCCTGTGATTGTTTTGGCGGGTTTAAATCTCCCAATGCTAATGCGTTGCATTTCTCATCGAGGCGATAGTCTTGAGGAATTGGCTAAAAAAGCATTGAACGGTGGACAACATGGAATTTTGCGTCTTGGCGCAAAAGTGGATCAAGAGTAAAAGGAGTAAAGCCCGCAATGCCAGTCGCTGAAATCGAAATTATTAATAAGCTAGGGTTGCATGCTCGCGCATCAGCTAAGCTATCCCAATTAGCCGCGCAATTTCCTTGTGAAATATTTTTGTCACGCAATGGTCGTCAAATTAATGCCAAGAGCATTATGGGCGTAATGATGTTGGCTGCAGGAATTGGAAGTACCGTGACTTTGGAGACCGTAGGTGACCAAGCAGACGAGGCAATGGTGGCGCTTACTGCATTAATTAACGATCGCTTTGGTGAGGGCGAATAAGCATGACATTTGCTTTGCACGGAATTCCAGTATCGAAAGGCATTGCCATTGGCAAGGCGGTACTGATTTCGCGTGCAGCACTTGAGGTTAGCCACTATTTGGTTGAGGCTGGAAAAGAAGAGGCTGAAGCCCAAAAGCTCTTAACTGCATTTGATCAGGTTCGATTAGAGCTAGAGCAATTACGACTAGGCTTGCCTAAAGATGCGCCACAAGAGATGGCGGCATTTCTAGATGTGCATGGCATGATTTTGGCGGATCCTGCTTTGGCAGAAAAGCCGATTAAATTGATTCGCACCCAGAGACTAAATGCTGCATGGGCGCTAACGACTGAATTGAATGATCTGCTTGAGCAGTTCGCTGAGATTGAAGACCCATACTTAAAAGAACGCTCTAACGATATTCGTCAAGTGGCGGAAAGGGTTATTAAAGCGCTCAATGCCCAGAAAAAAGATGCTTTGGATGGCGAAGATTTCCTGCCTTCAGGGGATATTGGTATCGATTCGATTATCGTGGCTCACGATATTGCCCCTCACGATATGTTGCGTTTCAAGGAGCACGCTTTTACTGGCTTTGTAACGGATCTGGGCGGCAAAACATCACATACGGCTATTGTGGCGCGCAGTATGGAAATTCCTGCAGTAGTTGGTGTGCGTCATGCAAGTGAAATGATCCGTCATGGCGACTGGTTAGTATTAGATGGCGAGCAAGGCGTGGTAGTAGTTTCGCCCGATGAACAATTGCTTGCGGAGTATCGCAAGTTACAAACTCAAGCTATCAAAGAGGCGCGTAAACTACAGCAACTTAAGCATGCCAAAACCGAAACAGCAGATGGCGTAGCAATAGAGTTGTTTGCCAATATAGAATTGCCTGAAGATGCCATCCAGGCTGTGAAGTTGGGTGCGGTTGGAGTTGGTCTCTTCCGATCCGAATTTTTATTCATGGATCGTAAGCAAGCTTTACCGGATGAAGAGCAACAATATCAAGAGTACCGTCGTGTAGTAGATTTAATGCATGGCCTGCCTGTCAACATTAGAACGATTGACGTTGGTGCGGATAAGGCATTAGGTGCAGGTGGAACTGACGTATCGCAAACAGGCACATCCCCATTGGGTTTGCGGGCTATTCGTTGGTCTTTAACTGAGCCAGAAATTTTCCTTACTCAACTTCGAGCCATTTTGCGTGCCTCCGCTCATGGCCAGGCGCGCATCATGATTCCGATGTTAGCGCATGCCAAAGAGATTGATGAAACCTTGCGTTTGATTGAAAAAGCAAAGCAGCAGTTACACCAACGTGGCCAGTCTTTTAATCCTAATATTCAAGTCGGTGCAATGATTGAGATTCCAGCTGCTGCCTTGGTATTGCCATTGTTTATTAATCGCTTTGACTTTTTGTCGATCGGTACGAATGATTTAATTCAGTACACCTTGGCAATTGATCGAGCTGATCATGCTGTTGCTCATTTGTACGACCCTTTGCACCCAGCTATTTTGAATTTACTCGCTAACATTATTGATCAAGCAAAGCGTGCCAATGTCCCTATTGCGGTATGTGGTGAGATGGCCGGCGATCCAGCTTTAACTAGACTGCTTTTGGCGCTTGGTTTGACCGATTTTTCTATGCACTTTAGCCAGTTGCTACTAGTCAAGCGAGAAATCCTAAAGGCGAATGTTGGGCTGCTTAAAGTCAGGGTGCCTAGATTGCTTAAGGCATACGAGCCAGAGGCTCAAGCCCAAGCGCTTGAGCGCCTACTCTCTTAAGGTTTAATGAGTGGTACCGCAAACCGAGCATTCGGCATTGCGAGAAATCTTGATTTCATCAATTTGAGTGGTGCGCGCATTCCAAAGAAGCATACGTCCAATTAGAGTCTGGCCAAAACCAATGATGACCTGAATCGCTTGGGCTGCCTGCATTGCGCCAATAATTCCCACTAGGGGCGAAAAGATGCCCATGCTAGAACAGCTAACTTCTTCAAATTGCTCATCTGGGGAGAAGATACATGCGTAACACGGTGATGCAGAATTTCGCGGATCAAAGACACTAATTTGCCCGTCAAAACGTAGAGCGGATCCGGATATTAGAGGTTTTTGATGTTTTACACAGCAAGCATTAATTAGATGACGAGTTACAAAGTTATCGGTGCAATCTAAAACAATATCCACGCTTGGCAATAACTCATCAAGTAGTGGTGCTGTTGCTTTTACTGGGATGGTTTCTATTTGAATACTGGAGTTGAGTTGCTGCAAAAATTGTTTTCCAGAAGCGACTTTACTTTGACCAACTGACTTCTCAACGTGCATGATTTGGCGTTGCAAATTCGTTAAATCAACCTGGTCATGATCGATTAGAGTGATATGTCCAATGCCTGCTGCAGCTAGATAGGGTGCAGCAGCACTGCCTAGGCCGCCCGCACCTATTACCAATACATGTGCAGCTAAAAGCTTCTCTTGGCCAGCAACATCGATTTCTTCAAGCAGTAAATGTCTTGAGTATCTAAGTAGCTGCTCGTCATTCATGTTTGAACTAAAAGCCTTTATTCAAGCTTGGATGAAGAGCGTTTTACTGGCTGTCCATTAATGAATGCCACTGCCTGAGAAAGCATAAAGTCATCTGCACTACCCAATTCAGGTGGCTTCTTATTTTTATCTTTTTCTTTTTCTTCAGGAGTTTTCTTTGCATTTTTTTCTTCAATGCGCTGTAACTCTTGTAGGCGACGCTCTTCGCGATCCTTGATTAACTTATCTTCAGCTGATTGTTTGTTGCGTAAATGTTTCTCGCTATCAATCTCGCGCGTTATTAATACATCATCTGGATCGCCATCTTTATTTTGATCAACGGGAATATCTGGTTTTACGCCATATGCCTGAATCGACTTACCGCTAGGGGTGTAGTAGTAGGCGGTAGTAATCTTTAATGCTGAATCATTGGTCAGCGGGCGCACAGTTTGTACTGAGCCCTTACCGAAAGTGGTTTTGCCAATAATGGTCGCACGTTTGTAATCTTGCAAAGCGCCGGCAACGATTTCGGATGCGGATGCTGAATAGGCGTTTACCAATACCACCATAGGGAGCTTTTTAAAGATCTCCGGTACACCAGCCAAAGGATCCCCTGGCTCACTTAGGCGATACATCGCTGGAGTGGCATTAAATACTTGCTTGGAGTCTGCTGCTTGACCCTTTGTAGAGACGACAACGACATCCGCCGGTAGGAATGCAGCAGCTACACCTACAGCCCCTTGAAGAAGTCCTCCACCATTATTGCGTAGGTCAAGAATGATGCCTTTTAATTTTGGATCTTGAGCGGCAAGTTCAGTGAGTTTTTTCGCTAAATCTGGAACAGTGCGCTCTTGGAAGCTCGTGACTCGAACCCAAGCAATATCGTTGTCTAAAATTTTGGCTTTAACAGATTGCACTTTGATTTCAGCGCGTGTAATAGTGACTGGAAAGCTACGCTCTTCACTCTTGCGATATACAGTAAGCGTAATTTTTGTTCCAGGGGCGCCACGCATCGTACGCACTGCTTTATCAAGTGACATACCTCGAACAGGTTTGTCATCAAGACGAGTAATTAAATCGCCAGCTTGAAGACCTGCGCGTGCTGCCGGACTATCTTCAATCGGGTTGAGAACTTTTACAACACCATCTTCAGAGGTAATTTCAATACCAAGTCCTGCAAACTTTCCTGATGTCATTTCTTGCATTTCTGCAAAATCTTTTTTATCTAAGAAAGTGGAGTGAGGGTCAAGACTACTAACCATGCCTTTAACGGCATCAGTTAGAAGCTGCTTATCTTCAATGGGTTCAACATATTCCCGTTTGATCTGGGCAAAGACATTGGAGAGCGTACGAAGCTCATCTAGCGGGAGCTGAGAGCCTTGTTGTGCGGTGGCTGAGAGCTGAATGGTCGCGGCTACGCCAGCAATTAAACCAACTGCAATCAGGGCAAAGTTCTTTAAGAATTGGCGCATGTGTTTATTTACTTTAGTCCAAATAAAAATGTTGAATCGGTTTTAGGTTGTCATCTAATTCATATACGAGGGGAACACCATTGGGTACATTGACCGCCATGATGGCCTCATCAGACATTTGATCGAGATATTTAATTAAAGATCGAATGCTGTTGCCGTGCGCTACTAATAAAACACGTTTGTTGGCTTTTAAAGCGGGGGCAATAGATTCATTCCAAAGGGGAAGTACGCGCTCAACGTTATCTTTTAAGCATTCGCCAAGCGGAATATCAGAAGTATTTAATTTTGAATATCGATGATCATTTTTAGGGTTGCGCTCATCAGCATCCTCCAAGAGTGGTGGACGCACGTCGTAAGAGCGACGCCAAATATGTACTTGCTCGTCACCATACTTAGCAGCAGTTTCTGCTTTATTAAGACCGGTGAGTGCGCCGTAATGACGTTCATTCAATCGCCAGCTATGGACTACAGGAATCCACATCAGATCCATAGTGTCTTGGACGTGCCAAAGGGTGCGTATTGCGCGTCTTAATACTGAGGTGTAGGCGATGTCAAACTCATAGCCTGCTTTTCGAAGGTTTTCACCTGCTTCCAGTGCTTGCTCAGCGCCCTTGGGGGTTAAGTCAACATCCGCCCAGCCAGTAAAGCGGTTTTCAAGGTTCCAGGCGGATTCGCCATGACGAATAAGGACAAGTTGTTTCATAGAGCCATTCTATAATCCGGTGATGAACTTTCTCACACAAATTGATAATTTAGCGCTTATTGCCCTGCTATTGGTTTCGGGCGCAGCGCTTTTCCTACCAACATTATCTACGCTTATTGGCGGAAAAGGCTTGTCACCTACCGAAGCCACTATTTGGATTAATCGGCGCAAGGCCCATGTTTTGGACTTACGTACAGACGAGGCGTTCAAGATTGGCCATTTGCCAGGGGCAAAACTGATCAGTTCTGCTGATTTTGCTGCCGCGATTGAAAAGTTAAAACTTGATCGCAAGCACCCAGTGGTGTTGGTCTGCGAGACAGGAGCGCAGTCTCGTAAGTTGGTCGCAGAAATCCAAAAAATGGGTTTTGCCGAGGTTGGAGCCCTTGACGGAGGTGTCCAAGCCTGGAAGGCATCTGCATTACCACTGGTTAAATAGGAGGAATGCATGCCCCCAGTAACTATGTACAGCACTCAGGTTTGCCCATATTGCGTGATGGCTGAAAAGCTACTGCAAAAAAAAGGGGTTAACAATCTAGAGAAGATATTGATTGACCGCGATCCTGCTCAGCGCGAGGCGATGATGACGCGTACTGGTCGTCGCACAGTGCCACAGATTTATATTGGTGACACCCATGTTGGCGGATATGATGATTTAGTTGCCCTGGATAGAGCTGGAAAGCTCGATCCACTATTAGTTTAATAAATTCAATACAAAAGAAAGTTAGTGATGACTGAACAATCTGCTGCACCTACAGAAGGTGTTGATGACTCAAAAGATCCTTCATTTCGTATTCAGCGTATCTATTTAAAAGATCTATCTTTAGAGCAGCCTAACTCCCCACAAATTTTATTAGTTCAATCTGAGCCTGTGGTGGAAGTGGAAATCGATGTAGAGGTTAGCCCGGTTAGTGCAGAGATTTTTGAGGTTTCCTTGAGCTCTACAGTAACTGCAAAAGTAGCTGGAAAAGTTCTATTTTTAGTAGAAGCAAAGCAAGCTGGAATTTTTGAGTTCATTAATATTCCTCCTGCCCAAATCGATCCGATGCTTGGCATTACGTGCCCTACTATTTTGTATCCTTATTTGCGCTCTAATATCGCTGATACTATTAGTCGTGCGGGCTTCCAGCCTATTCATTTGAATGAAATTAATTTTCATGGAATGTATGAGCAGCGTTTGATGCAGGCCCAGCAGGCAGGCCCAGCCAATGATGGCGCCTCTGCTGATGAGAGCAAAATTATTCTTCCCCACTAAGCTTTAAGAACAAGCGCACAGATCATGAAAGTGACCCTGCTCGGCGCTGGTGCATGGGGAACTGCAATGGCCGTACAAGCGGCTCGCTATCTTTCTGATGGCAATGTTTCTTTATGGTCTCGCAGTGCAAATCAACTGGCTGATATTCAGAAGAGTGGTGAAAACCACTCTTATTTACCCGGCATTGCTTTACCCAAAAGCCTGCTACTAGAGAGTGATTTCACAAAAGCTGTAAAAAAATTATCTAGCACCGATTTGTTGGTCATTGCTACGCCAATGTCTGCGTTATCAGAAACAATCGCTCAAGTTTTAAAAATAGCTGATCACTCGCTAAATATTATTTGGTTGTGTAAAGGTTTAGAGCCTAAAACAGCTTTATTGCCACACCAGGTTGTTGAGCGTGAAAATAAATTACATAGTCGCGGATTAATTCATTCTTATGGCGCTTTATCTGGCCCTAGCTTTGCTCGTGAAGTGGGCGCAGGAATGCCATGCGCATTAACGGTAGCAAGCAAATCCCCAAAATTATGCGAGACAGTCCAAGCTGCTTTTCATCATGGCAACATGCGTGTTTACTCAAGTGATGATTTGATTGGTGTCGAGCTAGGCGGCGCTATTAAGAACGTTTTAGCTATCGCTGCAGGTATTGGCGATGGCCTAGATTTAGGTTTAAATGCTCGCGCTGCGGTGTTAACTCGCGGCCTGGCTGAGATGATGCGGATTGTGAAGGCTGCGGGCGGTAGACCTGAAACCTGTATGGGTCTGACTGGTGTTGGCGATCTTATTTTGACTGCTACCGGAGATCTTTCTCGTAATCGTCGGGTGGGTCTTGAGCTTGCCGCTGGAAAATCTTTAGATCAAATATTGGCCGGCTTGGGTCATGTGGCAGAAGGCGTTCTTTGTGCTGCAGCAGTAGAAGATTTGGCTAAGCGACTAGGTGTCGAAATGCCCATTACTGCAATGATGGGCGAGGTATTGTCTGGAAAGTTGGCACCCCCCGAAGCAGTAAAAAAATTAATGGGTCGTAATCCAAAAATCGAGACTTAAGTTAAGGGTCCTTTAGTTTCCGCCGGCTAAGCCATTCTGGCGCCAAGCTTCATAAACAACGATTGCCACTGTATTCGATAGGTTCAAACTTCGACTGCTATCTTGCATTGATAAACGCATTTGATTGTCCGGAGGAATAGAGCTCCTCACTTCATCAGTAATGCCTTTGGTCTCAGAGCCAAAAACAAAATAATCATTTGGTAAATATTTGCCGCCATGAAATTTGCCCTTGCCTTTAGTTGTCAATGCAAACAAATGCTGTGGATCAGGTTTTTCATCTTTTAAAAATTGCACCCAGTTTGCATGTACTTTGATCGTTGCAAACTCGTGGTAGTCCAGACCGGCTCGGCGTAACTTCGCATCCTCCATTGGAAAACCGAGAGGCTCAATCAGGTGTAGTTTTGCACCGGTATTTGCGCACAAGCGAATGATATTGCCTGTATTGGGAGGAATTTCTGGTTCAAATAAAACAATGTTAAACATGGATCAATTATTACTCTGTTAGGTAGATCTTGGGGTCCTGAGTAAAACCCAATTAATGACGCGCGATACGCCATTGTCCTTCAGAATGCTCGCAATTTCATTGAGGGTTGCGCCGCTAGTCATCACATCATCAAAGACAATAACAATTTTGTTCTCCAGTTGATCAAGATACATAGGTTCAATATAAAACATTCCCTGTATCAAGCGATGTCGATTGGCTGCTGATGTGCCTGCCTGGTGTTCAGAGTAGTGATGCCTCCTGAGGATGTATGGAGATTTTTGAATGGAAGATCTACAGCGTATTAACTTAGCCAATTCCCAGCTTTGATTGAAACCTCTTGCTGCTAACTTTTGAATGCTAAGAGGAACCGGTAGGAGGTAGTCTGCAAACGATTCATTTAATTGATCGGTAAAAAGTTGATTCCATGCACCAGCAAGACCATGTGCAAACGTTACCCGCTTTTGATATTTAAATTGATGCAAACTTTCTTGCAAAATTCCATCGTAAAAATCTAAGCAAAACGTTTCATCAAAAGCGGGCGGATTATTAATGCACTGAAGACATACTTGATCTTTAATTTCTGACTCTTGCAGGGAGATACCGCATTGCGCACAGCATTCATACGCCAACGCACCTTCCTCCCTTAGAAGTCTTAGACATTTATTGCAGATGGTGAGCTCTTGAAAATCTCTACACCCAATACAAGCGCTTGGTAATGCATATGCGCTAATGGATTGAAAAATCTTCTGTAGAAGTTGCATGGGGCGCTGAGTATACTGAGCCAATGACCCAGCCAATCAGATGGTTACAAGACGAAATTGCAGACCGTATGTTGCAGAAATTGGACATCGTTAAAATCGATGTTAAAGATGTCTTAATCGTCCCAGATTTTCCGGGAAGACACTTAACTGCATTTGCAAAACGCTACCCAAACGCAAATATTTGTAGCCTTAGTGAAGACGGTATCTCTGGGTTTGAAATGTGGCGTTCTAAGGCTTTATCTAATTGGCGATCATTGTTTCGTACAAATACCGAGGCATTTAGCTCTTACCAGGCCACCGGCAAATTTGATCTTCCCGATAATTCTGTTGATTTGGTATTTAGCGATCTATTAATTCAGGATCTTCCTGACCCCAAGCAATTTTTGCAGGAATGTTGGCGTGTTTTACGCGAGGGGGGATTAATCGCCTTTAGCTATCTGGGTCCGGATACTGGCAAGGAATTGCGGAGTGTTGATCTGCCGGGTGTGAAATTAAAGAATTTATTGAGCCCATGGGACATGCATGACATGGGCGATGCCTTGTTATCGGAGCGTTTTTCAGACCCAGTAATGGACATGGAGTTCCTAACCTTGGACTATGAGAAGCCTGAACTTTTGATGGTTGATATAGAGGCCCTCAAACTCTCCCATTTTCTTGCGTTAGAAGCTCCCAAATTAGATGTTTTGCCACAAAAACTGACTTTAGAGGTGGTTTATGGGCATGCATGGGTCATAGGCAAGCACCTTGCAAAGGCTAAGGACAACGTTGCCTATATTGATCTAAACCAAATTGGACGCAAGACTAGGCCAGATTCTGCTTAAGTGTAAGTGATTACTATCATTTAAACCTTGGTCAAGATTGGTTCAGACTGGGTCATCCCTGTTTGTTGTTGAACCTAATTAACCCTATAATCACGGCAGGAAGTATTGGCTTGAGACCGTTTTTTGGGCATTTTGTGGCATTTTTGCTGCTTTGCTCACGACAATAAACAGAGAATAAGATGAATTTATTTGGAAAAGTCACTAGGGCTTCGCTCTATTTCGCAGTAGCCTTTGGTACTGCTTTTGCTCATGCAGCAGAGAATATGCCTGGTGGCCCAGCTGTTAATCAGCTCAATTTTGCAGCCCCTGCTACCAAAATCATGCAAGAGATTCACTGGTTGCATTGGATGATGTTGGTAATTTGTGCGCTCATCTTTGTGGGCGTATTTGGCGTGATGTTCTATTCGATTTTGAAGCACCGCAAATCATTAGGTCATAAGTCAGCATCTTTTCATGAGAGCACAACGGTTGAAATTATTTGGACAGTAATTCCATTGCTCATCGTTATCGGCATGGCATTGCCTGCAACAAAAACAGTTGTAGCGATGAAAGACACTACCAACTCTGACATCACTATTAAGACCACCGGTTATCAGTGGAAGTGGGGTTACGACTACATCAAAGGCGAAGGTGAGGGCATTAGTTTTGTGTCTACCTTAGCTACATCACGTGAAGCCATCAATAACCTAGCACCTAAATCAAGTACCTATTTGATGGAAGTGGATAACGAAATGGTTGTTCCAGTTGGCAAGAAAATTCGTTTGATCACAACAGCTAATGACGTTATTCATGCATGGACTATCCCTGCATTTGGCGTAAAGCAAGACGCAATCCCAGGATTTGTTCGTGATACTTGGTTTAGAGCCGATAAGATTGGCACCTTCCGCGGTCAGTGTTCTGAGTTATGCGGCGCTGAGCATGCCTTCATGCCGATCGTTGTAAAAGTAGTTTCACCAGAAGACTACACAGCCTGGGTTGCAGAGAAGAAGAAAGAAATGGGCGCTGGCGGAGATGACCCATCTAAGGTTTACACCTTGGATGAGCAAAAAGAGCGCGGTGCAAAAGTATATGCAGCGAACTGTGCTGCGTGTCATCAGCCTAATGGTAAAGGTGCGGGTGCATTCCCAGCATTGGATGGCAGCAAAGTGGTTAATGGTCCTAAAGCGGGTCAATTTAATATTTTGTTGAACGGTAAAAATGCAATGCCGAAGTGGGCAGGCGTACTTTCCGATGGAGATATCGCAGCCGTTATTACCTATACCCGTAATTCATGGGGTAATAAAACGGGCGAAGTGATTCAGACCCAAGAAATTATTACCGCACGCGGCCAGTAAATCAGATTAACTAATACAGATAAAAACGAAACCGGAGTAATTCATGAGCACAGTCTCTACTACCCACGATCACGCACACGATCACGCGCATGATGATCACACGCCACATGGCTGGCGTCGCTGGTTGTTCGCAACCAACCACAAAGACATCGGCACGATGTATTTGATCTTCTCATTCGTTAGCTTATTGGCTGGCGGCGTGATGGCCTTAGGTATTCGTTTGGAATTATTCCAACCAGGTCTCCAGTTCTTCCGCCCCGAGTTCTTTAATCAGTTAACAACCATGCACGGTTTGGTGATGGTGTTCGGCGCGATCATGCCGGCATTTGTTGGTTTTGCTAACTGGATGGTGCCTTTGCAAATTGGTGCATCTGATATGGCGTTTGCTCGCATGAACAACTTTAGCTTTTGGATTCTGCCAGTAGCTGCTACTTTGTTGTTGAGCTCATTCCTTGTTCCTGGTGGCGCTCCAGCAGGTGGTTGGACTATCTATGCCCCATTGACCTCACAAATGGGGCCTGGCATGGACATGGCTATTTTCGCTCTCCATTTGCTAGGAGCTTCTTCTATCATGGGATCGATCAACATCATCGTGACCATTTTGAATATGCGCGCTCCTGGCATGACTTTGATGAAGATGCCAATGTTCTGCTGGACTTGGTTGATTACTGCTTACTTATTGATTGCAGTGATGCCTGTCTTAGCTGGCGCTATTACGATGGTTTTGACTGATCGTCACTTTGGTACTTCATTCTTCTCCGCTGTTGGCGGTGGCGACCCAATTATGTTCCAGCACATTTTCTGGTTCTTTGGTCACCCAGAGGTTTACATCATGATTCTTCCAGCATTCGGAATCGTGAGTGAAATCGTTCCAGCATTCTCCAGAAAAACCTTGTTTGGTTACAGCTCAATGGTTTATGCAACATCGTCTATTGCGATCTTGTCATTCATCGTTTGGGCTCACCACATGTTTGCAACTGGTATGCCAGTAACAGGTCAATTGTTCTTCATGTACGCAACCATGTTGATCGCTGTGCCGACTGGTGTGAAGATTTTTAACTGGGTTGCAACAATGTGGAAGGGTTCAATGACCTTTGAAACTCCAATGTTGTGGGCTATTGGTTTTATATTTGTTTTCACTATGGGTGGCTTTACCGGTTTGATTCTGGCAATGGCACCAATTGATATTGGCCTACAAGATACTTACTACGTTGTGGCTCATTTCCACTATGTATTAGTAGCAGGTTCTTTATTCGCAATGTTTGCTGGTTTCTATTACTGGTGTCCTAAGTGGACTGGTCGTATGGCCAACGAAACACGTGGCAAGATCCACTTCTGGGCTTCCATGATTTTCTTTAACATTACCTTCTTCCCAATGCACTTCTTGGGTCTTGCAGGTATGCCACGTCGCTATGCAGACTATCCAACTCAGTTTGCCGACTTCAATTTAATTGCTTCGATCGGTGCTCTCGGCTTTGGATTGTCACAGGTCTATTTCTTGTTCTGCGTAGCATTGCCTGCTTATCGTGGTCTTGGCGAGAAAGCTCCAGCCAAGCCTTGGGATGGCGCCAAAGGTTTAGAGTGGACTGTGCCTTCGCCAGCTCCGCATCACACTTTTGAAACACCTCCTAGTGCAGAGCAGTTGCGTGAAGCAGGAATTTAATACGTCTTCCAAACAAGCCCTAGCTGCGAATAATCGCCGCTTAGGGCTCGTTCTTTTAAGCATTGCTGCGATCTTCTTTATGGGCATTGTGGTGAAGTGGAGCGTGCTTGGTTAATCCCATTGTGCCGATATGACAGCTATTTACTCTGCAAACCGCCAAATCTTACTGAAGCTACTCATCGCTTCGGTGATGATGTTCGGTTTTGGTTATGCATTGGTTCCGATGTACAAAGCCTTATGTGAGGTCACTGGGATCAATGTAGTAACGAGCAAGAATGATTATGGTGTCAGAGCCTATAGCCCTAATAAGGTTGGCAATACACAAGTTAACTACGCTCGTACAGTAACCATTGAGTTTGATTCAAATAGTCGCGGCCCGTTTACTTTTAAGCCAGTAAAGAATTTTTTAGAAGTGCATCCTGGCGAAATGACCGAGATTGTTTATGAAGTAACGAACAATCAAAATCGTCAGGTACGCGCTCAAGCAATACCAAGCTATGCACCTAAAAGTGCTACAGAGTTTTTTACGAAATTAGAGTGCTTTTGTTTTCAGGAACAAACGCTTGCAGCAAATGAAACAAAAAGGATGCCGGTAGTTTTTGTGATCGATGCGGGTTTACCGGATGATGTAAAAACAATTACTTTGTCATATACCTTCTTTGAGTTGGGCTTAGGTGGTACGCCTCCAGCCCCTAAATCAAGAATGGCTTCATGAAAAAGAAAAGTAGTTTTATGCAGTCTATGAAAGCGGTGATGTGGGGCTTTTTGGGCGTGCGTAAGCAGTCAGGTTTGCAGGAAGATGTTGCTTCATTGAGTTTTGTGCACATTATCATTGCTGGAGTTATTGGCGCCTTGATTTTTATGGGCGTTCTCCTATTGATAGTGAAAGCAGTTGTATCCCATTGATTATTTTTTGATTGAATAGAGAGAATAAGATGTCATCCAATTCAACCCCATACTATTACGTCCCTGGACTATCTAGGCATCCAGCAATGGCCGCTCTTGGCTTGGTTGCTTTTGCCTTTGGTATTTCTGGATGGGTAAATCATGCCTCTTGGGGCGGCCCGCTCTGTCTTACAGGCGTTGCTTTTGTTATCTTCGTCCTTTATAACTGGTTTGGGGACACGATTGCGGAGTCAAACTCTGGCAAGAATGGCGTCAACGTAGATGTCTCTTATCGCTGGTCAATGGCATGGTTCATCTTCTCTGAAATCATGTTCTTTGGCGCATTCTTCGCTGCCTTGTTCTATGCCCGCAATATTGCGATGCCTTGGATGGGTGATGTTGAAAGTAAATTGATTTGGCCTAATTTCCAGGCTGTTTGGCCTAATGATGGTCCTGCTGGTTTGGTAGAGAAATTTACCACTATGGGCCCATGGCCAATTCCAACAATCAATACTTTGTTGTTGTTGAGCTCTGGCGTAACAATTACTATTGCTCACCATGCATTGGTAGAGAACCATATGAAGAAAGCCATCATTGGCTTAGCTGCTACCGTTAGTTTGGGCGCAATCTTCTTGGGCTTCCAGGTTTATGAGTACTACCATGCTTACCATGAACTGAACTTGAAATTGACCTCAGGTATCTATGGCTCAACTTTCTTCATGTTGACTGGCTTTCATGGCTTCCACGTTTTCCTTGGTGGCACTATGTTAGCGATTGTGTTGCGTCGTATGATCCGTGGCGACTTTACTGCTAAGCACCACTTTGCATTTGAAGGAGCTGCCTGGTACTGGCACTTCGTTGACGTGGTCTGGCTGGGCCTGTATATCGCTGTTTACTGGATGTAATCCAATAAAAATCGGGGCTTAAAGCCCCGATTTGTTTTTGTAATGTGATTTTGATGTGGCAACGATTAGTTTGTTCCCACTTTAATTCCAGTAGCCTCAATGAGGCCAAAGTAGTGAGCTAGGAGAATTCCCAGAAATAGGGCAATAGATAGTCCAATTCGCAGCATCAGAGAGTGAACCATCCGCGAGCTGTTGCCCCTATCTTTCATCATGTAATACAGAGCTGATCCTAAGCTGACAACAATCATTAGTAGGACAATCGGAATAATCCACTTCATCTCTAATCCTTCTTCTTAAATCTCTTGAATAGTCTTTTAACCGCTCTCATTGCTAAGCGCATAGTTGCTACTGTATCAGCCTTGCTGGTCATTGCAATTGGCTGCGGTGCGGGCATTTGGCAGCTTGGTAGGGCGGACACTAAAATTGCCTTAGCTGCCAATTTATTAGCGCGCCAGCAAATGCCTATCCTGAATGCGAATGCTGGTTCATGGACTCTAGAGGAAGCCGCTGAGCGTCGCATGATTGCTAGGGGGCAATACATTCCAGAGGCAGCCATTTGGTTGGATAACCGACCCAGACCCATTCCTCCAGCTGGATCTACAAGTGCTCAGTCGGGTTTCTACCTGATGATGCCTTTGAGATTAGAGGGAAGAAGTGATGTGCTTTGGGTGAATCGAGGTTGGGCACCACGCAATAATGAAAATCGTGAGACCATGCCGCCAGTGCAAACGCCAAATAAAGTGGTCAATATTGAGGGTATTGTTTTTGCCCATCCTGGTAAGGTCTATGAGTTAGGGAGCGGCAAGCGCTCCGCTGAGATAAGCAAGCCCAGAATCGAGCAAAACTTTGATTTAGTGACCGAAGGTGAGGCGCGAGGCTGGATGCAGCTACCTTTTATTTTGCGTGAGGTTGAGGTCGGTGCGCAAGATGGCTTGCTACGTGATTGGGCGCCCCTGACAAGCGGAGTCGATCGCCATTATGCTTATGCATTCCAGTGGTTTGCTTTAGCTTTTTCTGGATTTTTATTTTGGTTAATCAGTGGCCTACGAGAATACAAACGTCAAGGCTTTGTGCATGGGCATCAAGGGGATCAAGGGTGAGTGATAAAGAGTTATTAATACCAGCATCACAGATGGACTCATCTGCCATCAATGCGCGCACTCGTCGTGGCCGCATTCAGATGTTGTTGTTATTGCTTGCTTGTGCTTCACCAGTAATTGCCTCTTATTTTGCGTATTACGTGATTAAGCCTGAGGGCGGAAAAACAAATTTTGGAACGCTTGTTTATCCAGCTCAAGAATTTAATGCTGCTTGGCTAGATTTGCCAGTTAAGGGCAAATGGACTCTATTGATTGCGCGCCCAGCGGGTGAGTGTCAGATAAAAGATGAGAAATGCATAGAAGCTTTGTTTCTGATGCGTCAGACAAGAGTCGCTATGGGCAGAGAAAGTGGACGCTTGCAGCTTGTATGGGTCAATACCGATGGTAAGCCTATCGATCCGGAAGTAACAAAGATTTATGACGAAAAAACAGCTGGCATGAAGGTTGTTTCACTGCCGTCGGATCCTCAGATCAGGGCTGAATTCGAAGCTTGGCTCAATAAGGAGGGCGCTGGTAGTCAGATTCAACTCATTGATCCTAGTCCTGCCAAGATGATGTATTTCCCGGTGACTAATTCCCCTAAAGAATTTTCGAGCATGAAGAAGGACTTGGAAAAACTTCTGAAGTTAAATCATAAGGGCGAGAATCTGTAATGCCGAGTTTGATTTTGTTTCTGGAGTTAGCGGCCATCGCAATAATTTTTGCGGGTTTGCCACTACTCTACCTTTGGAAAAAGCCCGGCTTTAGTTTTTTCCAAAAACTCAATTGGGTGTTGGTATTTATGACCTTTGATCTGATTGTGTTTGGCGCATTTACCCGCTTAACTGATTCAGGTTTGGGTTGTCCTGATTGGCCGGGGTGCTATGGCACTTCGAACCCTTTTCATGCGCTAGCCGATATACAGCAGGCTGAGAGTGCTATGCCTAGTGGCCCAGTGACTGTTATTAAAGCTTGGATTGAAATGATTCATCGCTATTTAGCCATGACAGTAGGCGCATTGATTTTGGTTCAATTGGGTCTTGCATTTGGTAAGTTAAAGACTTTAGGAAACAAGCCCTTGTTTGGCAGTTTAGGTTTGTTTGCGTTGGTTTGTATTCAGGGCGCATTTGGCGCTTGGACCGTTACATTGAAATTGCAGCCAATCATTGTGACGATACATTTGATGTTGGCTTTAATTTTGTTGGCTTGTTTAACCACATATGCACAACAATCATGGGAAGAAAAACTTTCTGCAGTTCGAGTAATTCGAATTCGGCCACTGTCTGCACAATTTCTATTGCTTGCCTGCATTGTTTTATTTATTCAGATTTTCTTGGGGGCTTGGGTGAGCACCAACTATGCAGTCTTGGCATGCCCTGATTTTCCAACATGCTTAGGTAGCGCATGGCCCGAGACAAATTGGAGCGAGGGTTTCACTCTTTGGCGCCAGCTAGGCTTGAATGCTCAAGGTGATTTCATATCCCCCGCAGCCTTGCAAACGATTCATTGGGCCCATCGGCTGTTTGCGGCGTTGGTATTCATGGTGCTTGGTACTTTGGGTGCGAGGGCTATTCAACTTGCCACCCCCGTTCTATCTGGACTGAGTCAGGTCGCCAAGCTTTTGTTGGGATTGCTGCTATTGCAGGTTCTTACGGGCATTTCTAATGTGGTGTTTCAGTGGCCGCTATTGGCCGCCTTGTTGCATACCGCAGGCTCTGCTGCTTTGGTATTCTGTCTGGTCAGAATGAGTTATTGGGCTTCTTGGAAGCCTTTCATTCAAAAGAAGATTGTATAAATATGAGTGACTCCAAAATAAGCGCACCGGTGGCGATGCCACGTTGGCGGCAATATTGGGTTTTAACAAAACCTCGAGTGACTCAACTCGCTGTTTTTTGTGCTGTCATCGGTATGTTCCTCGCTACGCCCGGAATGGTTCCTTGCCCAGTTCTCTTGGGGGGCATAGTGGGTATTTGGCTCTTGGCAAGTGCAGCATTTGCGGTAAATTGTTTGATTGAGCAGGCCGTTGATGCCAAGATGAAGCGCACGTCTTGGCGCCCATCTGCTACAGGCGAGGTTACGCCTTTTCACATCATTATTTTTTCCATCATTTTGGGCTCGCTCGGGATGATTATTTTGTGGAATTTCTGCAACCCCTTAACCATGTGGTTAACGCTCGCTACTTTCGTTGGTTATGCAGTGATCTACACCTGGCTGCTTAAACCAGCAACGCCACAAAATATTGTGATTGGTGGACTATCAGGTGCTATGCCTCCAGCATTAGGTTGGGCGGCGGTAACTAATACACTGTCTGCAGAAGCGTGGCTCTTAGTCCTCATCATTTTTGTATGGACGCCCCCGCATTTCTGGGCTCTGGCTTTATATCGCCGTGACGATTATGTTCAGTCTGGCCTACCTATGTTGCCAGTGACACATGGTGAGCGCTTTACGCTGCTCAACATCTTGCTCTACACCCTAATCTTGATCGCTGCTACCTTGCTGCCTTACATCTATGGCATGAGCGGTATGGTGTATTTGATCTCAGCCATCATTCTCGGTTTATTGTTTTTAGCTTATGTAGTGGCGCTATTCATTTCCTATAGCGATGCTTTGGCTAAGAAAACTTTCCGCTTTTCGATAACCTATCTATCGCTACTTTTTGCGGCGCTCTTGGTAGATCATTATTTCCTATAAGATCCATATGAATTTTCTGCGCGTTTGCTTTTTAGCAATTCTGTGTTTTGTATTAACTGCTTGCAGCCCAAAGCCAGAATTCAAAAATATTGATATCACTGGTAGTACAGCATTTGGTAAAGACTTTAGCTTGCTTGATTCTGATGGCAAGGTGAGAACCTTGGCTGACTTTAAGGGCAAAGTAGTAGTGATGTTCTTTGGATACACTCAATGCCCTGATGTTTGTCCAACTACCTTGACTGAAATGCAGCAAGTCATGACCTTGTTGGGACCCCAGTCAGATAAGGTTCAAGTGCTCTTTGTAACGGTAGATCCAGAGCGTGATACGGCTGCAATTCTGAAGCAGTATGTACCTTCATTTGATCCTCGCTTCCTAGGGTTACGTCCGGCTGATGAGGCAGCATTAGAGAAGGTTACCAAGGACTTTAAGATTTATTACAAAAAGGTAGCAGGCTCAAGTCCGGGCTCTTACACAATGGACCACACCGCTGGAAGTTATGCGTTTGACCCCGAAGGTCGATTGCGTTTGTATATCAAACACGCCCAAGGTCCGGAAACCTTGGCGCATGATTTGAAAGAATTGTTAAAGTAAAAAGTAGGAATGCTGTTTGCGCTGTTTAGGCGGCTTGCAGCAAGCCGCGCATTTTCTTGAGTGCGGCAGTTTCGATTTGGCGAACGCGTTCTGCAGAGATACCATATTCACTGGCAAGATCATGCAATGTCTTGGTACCTTTGCCATCAGCATCCATTGCCAACCAGCGAGATTGAACAATGTCACGACTGCGCTCATCTAAAGCCATAAGTGCTTGATCAAGCTTAGGGCCTTGCAAGGCATCTGCCTCGGCGCTAGCGATACGAGCTGTAGGCTCTTGAGTATTGTCAGCTAGCCATTGAATTGGTGCATAAGCAGATTCATCATCGCTGTCATCACCCTCAAGGGCAACATCGCCGCCGGCAAGACGCATTTCCATTTCTTTAACGTCAGAACCTTTTACATCCAGCGCTTTAGCCAAAGCTTCTACTTCACTTGGAGTTAGTGCGCTAAGAGTAGGTTTATTACTGCGTAAGTTAAAAAACAGCTTGCGTTGTGCTTTAGTGGTTGCTGTTTTAACCAAGCGCCAATTCTTGAGAATGTACTCATGAATTTCAGCTTTGATCCAGTGGATCGCATAAGACACTAAGCGAGCACCATTGCTTGGGTCATAGCGTTTGACCGCTTTCATCAAACCAATATTGCCTTCTTGAATTAAGTCGGCATGGGGAATGCCATAGCCAAGATATTGGCGTGCAACAGAAACCACTAAACGTAGATGAGAAAGAACTAATGTTTTAGCGGCATCAACATTTTCTGTGCGACGAAATTCCTGCGCAAGATGTAACTCTTCCGCAGCGCTAAGCATTGGTACGCGATTGACGTACGCAATATATGAATCGAGAGTGCCAACCCCTAAAGTTGGCAACATCGGAAATGCAGACGCCGCCGCAGTCTGCGCGACTGGCAGTGTTTGCATGCTTTGTTTGTCAGATTTCTTAATTACCATTTTTTATAAATATGAGGTGTTAATGAAATTCTATTTTAGCACTCTTGTCAAGAGAGTGCTAATGGAATATGAAGTCTATAACTTATTGATTTAATTGAATAATTCAGATGAATATTGCCCTGCTGTAAAGGGGGCTAAATCATCAATTCCTTCACCTTTACCAAGAGCTAAAACAGCTGGTTTTGGGTCATCCTGTAGGGTGTGAGCCAACGCGCAGATTACTCCGCCTTTGGCGGTCCCATCAAGCTTGGTAACAATGATTCCAGTAAGGCCTAAGGCAGCATGAAAAGCTTTCACTTGACTCAATCCGTTCTGCCCTGTGTTGCCATCTAAAACCAGCAAGGTATGGTGAGGGGCCCCAGGAAGCGCCTTGCCAATGACCCGTTTCACTTTCTTCAACTCTTCCATGAGGTTGTCTTGAGTCGCAAGACGGCCTGCAGTGTCAATAATGAGAATATCGTTTTTGCGAGAAACAGCAGCATGAATGGCGTCGTGCGCAACGGCAGCAGCATCGCCACCCTCCTGGGTGATGACCTCAACTTGATTGCGTGTACCCCATTCTTGTAGTTGATTGCGTGCAGCAGCCCTAAAGGTATCTCCGGCAGCCAATAAGATCGATTTGCCTTGAGATTGGAAGAGTCTGCAAAGCTTGCCTATGGTTGTAGTTTTACCGGCACCATTGACCCCAACAACCAACCAAACCTCGGGTGTATGGGCCTGCTGGCTTGTAAACAGTGGGTTTGATGATGGTTCGATGGCAGCTAATAGTGAGCTAACTTCTTGGACTAGAAGCGCTTGCAGTTCTTCGGGGCTAGAAGCTTTTTCAGATTTTGCCGCTTTACGTAACTTGCTGATTAATTGTTCAGTCGTGGGCAGGCCCACATCACTTTGAATCAGTGATTCTTCTAAGGCATTAAACCAAGATTCATCAATCTTGCCTGATTTAAATAGAGAGCCGAGGGTTTTACGTAAGCTGAACATAATCGATACAATTTAAACCTTGCATCTTATCAATTTAATTCTTGGGATATGGTGATTTAGCAGATGCGCTCGAATTTACTCCGAATTTCCTTCTTATTCCTCCTGTTTGCTCACTTGTCTTGGGCTAGCGCTAGCGATTCCCCCGATACCTACGAGTATCAGTTGAGTAATGGCCTTAAGTTGATTGTTCGTGAAGATCATCGCGCCCCAACGGTCGCCCACATGGTTTGGTATCGAGCTGGTTCCATGGATGAAAGCAATGGCCGCACAGGCGTTGCTCATGTCCTTGAGCACATGATGTTTAAGGGCACACATAAGGTAAAAGCAGGAGAATTCTCACGCCTAGTAGCGGCTGTTGGCGGCCGTGAAAATGCATTTACCTCTCGTGATTACACGGCGTACTTTCAGCAAGTTGAAAAATCTAAACTTGAAGAGGTCATCAAGCTTGAGGCGGATCGTATGTCTAACCTTAATTTTGATGATGCAGAATTCTTAAAAGAAATTCAGGTGGTAATGGAAGAGCGACGTTTGCGTACAGAAGATAATCCAAGCAGTCTTCTTAATGAATCGCTCATGGCAACTGCTTTTATGAGTTCGCCCTATCGCCATCCAGTTGTTGGCTGGATGAATGATTTGCAGAATATGACAGCTTCGGATGCGCGGGAATGGTATCGCAGTTGGTATGCGCCAAATAATGCAATAGTTGTAATAAGCGGCGATGTGGATGAGAAACAAGTTCTCGCCATAGTTGAAAAATATTACGGCGCAGCAGCTGCACATGATTTGCCAGTCCGTAAACCACAAATTGAGCCACCCCAGAAAGGTATAAAGCAGGTTCAAGTAAAAGCCCCCGCTGATAATGCTCAACTAGCTATGGCTTGGAAGGTTCCTAGATTGGAGCCCGGCAAGCTTGATAATGTTGAGCCTTATGCCCTAGAGCTTCTGACAGCAGTCCTTGATGGATACGATAACGCTAGATTAAATCGCGCTCTTGTTAAGCAAGAGAAGGTGGTAAACGATGTCGGTGTTGGCTATGACATGGTCTCTCGCGGCCCAGAATTATTCCTTATTAGTGCAACGATGGCTAAAGGTAAAACGGTAGAGCAAGCGCAGGCGAGTATCCGCAAAGTACTTGATGAGCTCAAGAAAAATGGAATATTAGATTCCGAATTAAAGAGAATTAAAGTTCGTATTCTTTCTGAGCAAATTTATAAACGCGACTCTATCTTTGGTCAGGCAATGGAAATTGGTAGCACTGAAATGGCAGGATTTTCTTGGAAAGACATCAATTACATGTTGGAGAAAATGCAAGCCATTACCCCAGAGCAAGTACAAGCAGTAGCTAAAAAATATTTAGTTGATGAAGGCTTGACGATTGCGGTATTAGATCCGCAAGTACGCAAGTCAGTAGATAAGGAGGGTAAATAATGAAGGCCCTCAAGCAAATTATTTTGTCTAGTATTTTGATCTTGGGCATCTTAAATAGCGCCCATGCCATTTTGCCGATTGAGCAGTTAGACTCGTTTAGGGGAGCCAAAGCTTATTTAGTGCAAACCAAAGCGTTGCCCATGGTAGATATTGAGGTCAGCATTGACGCGGGCGATCGATATGATCCAGCTGGAAAAAGTGGCTTAGCTGATATGACTGCTGCCCTGATGAATTATGGGGTTCGAGGCAATAAAGGTGTCTTAACTGAGGCACAAATTGCTGATGAAATTGCAGATCTAGGAGCTAATATTGGATTGTCTGTTGGTGGTGAACGGGCAATCTTGCGCATCCGCAGTCTTAGCAGAAAAGATCTACGAGACAGGGCGGTTCAACTGGCTGCAGCAATGTTAAGTGCGCCGACCTATGATGCCAAAATTATTGAGCGTGAGAAACAGAGAACTATTACTAGCTTGCGCGAAGCAGAAACCAAGCCAGAGTTTGTTTTGGAGAAGCGCTTCAAGAAATTAGTTTATGGCAGCTATCCCTTGGCTAATACTCCATCAGTTCAGTCTATTGCCGCAGTTACTACGACTGATTTAATGCAATTTCATAAACAGTTTTATCGCGGTGATCGCATGATTATCAGCATAGTAGGTGATGTCGATCGCGCACAGGCTAATGAAATGATTCAAGCTTTGCTTAAGCAGATTCCAGAATCTGGATCCCCTATAGCGAAGTTACCAGAACTGAATCGCTCGCCAGTAGAGCCTTTAGATCAAAGGGAGATCAAGATTCCCTTTGATTCTCAGCAAGCGCACATTGCAATCGGAATGACTGCCGTTGCAAGAAATAATCCTGATTATTTCCCGCTCTTAGTGGGCAATTACATCTTGGGCGGCGGAGGCTTCGTCTCGCGTCTTATGTCTGAGGTGCGAGAGAAGCGTGGCCTTGCTTACAGCGTATTTAGTTACTTTGCGCCTGGCCAGGAAAACGGCATTTTTCAAGCGGGCTTGCAGACTAAGAGTGATCAGGGTGCTTTAGCGCTTGAGGTTATGAGTTCAACGATTGCTAAATTTATTTCTGAGGGCCCCACTCCATCTGAGTTAATGGCTGCCAAAGCAAATCTAGTGAATGGTTACCCACTTCGTATAGACAACAATCGTAAGTTACTCGATAACGTTTCTTCAATTGTGTGGAATGGCTTGCCGCTTGACACTATGGAGATTTGGACAAAGCAGGTTGAAGCAGTATCTTTAGATCAAGTAAGTAATGCGTTCCAGAAATACTTGGCGATGGATCGTATGAAGATCGTAGTGCTAGGAGCTAAAAATCAATAGGCCCAATAAGACTCTCAGGGCTGAGCCACCAAAGAAGATTCGTATTATTGGCGGTAATTGGCGCAGCCGCTTACTGACAGTGATGGAGTTGCCCGGCTTACGACCCACCACAGATCGAATTCGGGAAACTTTATTTAATTGGCTTGGACAAGATTTAACTGGATTGCGCTGCTTGGATCTATTTGCGGGAACTGGAGCTTTGGGTTTTGAGGCCGCATCTAGAGGCGCTGATTTTGTCGTTTTATTGGAAAAAGATAAAAAGGCATTTACAAATTTAAAAACGAATTTTGCTTTATTGCAGTCTTCACCAGCCTCTGGGGTTGTTGAGATAATCCATCAAGATAGTTTGGAGTACTTAAAGCAACAGGCTGATCGTTCCAGTAATTTAATTTTTATTGACCCACCCTTTCAGGATTTTGGCTTATTTGATCGCGCGCTCATAGAGGCGGCCAGAGTGTGCGACGACACTCCCGGGGGCGGTATTTATGTTGAATTTCCTTCTATTCGTCCCCGAGAGGAGATAGAGGCCCTTCTGCCAGCATGGCACTGTGGAAAATACTTAGAGGCAGGTCAGGTAAAAGCTTGTCTATTTCGAGGTGGAAGGGACTAAACTCTTGCCTGTAGCTGAAAAAGCCTTAGGAGAGTTATGACTGTCGCTGTATATCCAGGAACATTTGATCCATTTACTCGTGGACACGAGGATTTGGTTCGCCGTGCTTCTAGCATTTTTAAAGAGTTAATTGTGGGTGTGGCTGATAGCCGCAGCAAGCGCCCTTTCTTTACATTGCAAGAACGTATTGATATTGCCAAAGAAGTTTTGGGGCACTACTCCAATGTGAAGGTTGTTGGTTTTTCTGGTTTATTGAAAGATTTTGCGCGTGAACATAATGCGCGTGTCATTGTCCGTGGTTTGCGCGCAGTCTCTGACTTTGAATATGAATTCCAAATGGCAGGTATGAATCGCTATCTACTGCCAGATGTAGAGACTTTATTCTTGACGCCATCTGATCAGTATCAATTTATCTCGGGCACCTTTGTGCGTGAGATTGCTTCGATGGGTGGAGATGTCAGTAAGTTCGTATTCCCATCAGTTGAGAAGTGGTTGGTTGAAAAAATTGCGTCTGGTGCGCAATCAAAAGAATAGGGTCTGCGAGCAAATCAATGGCCTTAATGATTACGGACGAATGCATCAACTGTGATGTGTGCGAACCAGAATGTCCAAATGATGCGATTTATATGGGTCTTGAGATTTACGAGATTAATCCAGATAAGTGCACAGAATGCGTAGGACATTACGATGCGCCGCAATGTCGTCAGGTATGCCCAGTTGATTGCATTCCTTTTAACCCAGAGTTTGTGGAGTCCCAAGACCAGCTCATGGTGAAGTTTCAGCAATTAACGGCTATCAAAAAAGCAAATTCTGCCTAAGTAATTAGCCCTTGGAGTGAAGCTCCATCATGGCGGTTTTGGTATCACCTTTTAAAAACAACGGCAATATTTGCAACCCATTTTCAATGCTGGCATCGATGAGTTTTTGTTCGGTCAGTTGCGGTCTACGCAATACATAATCAGCGACATCCATAGGACGTCCATCGCCCGCTAAATCTCTGGGATGGCCGATACCCAAGCGTAAGCGCCAATAATCTGGGGTGCTTAGGTGTGCTTGAATATCTTTTAGGCCATTGTGACCTCCAGTGCCACCACCCAATTTGAGGCGTGCAGTACCGGGCTTCAGATCAAGTTCATCTTGAACTACCAAAATATCTGCCGGAGAAATTTTATGAAAGCGACACACTGCGCCAACTGACTGGCCACTTAAATTCATATAAGTACTTGGTTTTAGTAAAAAGAGATCCTCTCCCTCCCACTTAGCTTTCGCAATCTTCCCTTGAAAGCGTTTTTCAGATTCAAAGCGAGTATTTAATTGCTTGGCGAGGACATCAACAAACCAGAAGCCAGCATTGTGCCGATCTTCTGCGTGATCATCCCCGGGATTGCCTAAGCCAACGATTAATTTACTCATACCGAGAGTTTAAAGATATAAAAGTATTTCTACCAAAGACAAGAAAAAAGAAAGCCCGCTTGCGCGGGCTTACCTGTACAAGCGATGTAGCTAAAAAATTAAGCTTTATCCTTTGGTGCTTCAGCAGTAGGTGCAGCGGCAGCAGCAGGAACTGGTTCAGTATCAGCCGATTTAACAGCAGGAATACGTGCGTTAGCCAATACTGGGTTTTCTTGCTCAACGTGTAATACCAAGGTAACACCTTTTGGTAATGCAATATCTTTTGCGTGAATACCATGACCAACTTCAATCTTAGCCAAGTCCACTTCGATAAACTCTGGCAAGTCTGCTGGTAAGCAAGAAACTTCGAGTTCAGTTGCGATGTGGCTGATAACAGCGCCTTGCAATTTCACGGCAGCTGAAGTGTCAGCATTAGCGAAGTGCAATGGAACGCGCATATGAACTTTCTCAGTCGCGGAAACGCGTTGGAAGTCAATGTGCAATACCAATGGCTTAAATGGATGCATTTGGTAGTCGCGCAACAACACTTTTTGTGTCTTGCCGCCAACTTCCAAGTCCAGAATGGATGAGTGGAATGCTTCTTTACGGAGAGCATGGAATAACGCGTTGTGGTCTAACTCAATGACCAAGGCTGGATCTTTACTACCGTAAACGATTCCCGGAGTTTTTCCGGAATTGCGCAGACGGCGGCTCGCACCCGTTCCCTGTACGCTTCTTTCAAAGGCTACAACTTTCATAATAAATTTCCTAGTTAAGGTTAATTTCCGTTCGCGACCAAACAGAAAAGCCTACGATTATATCGTGGGAAAGTTTGTTTTTGCCTACAAAAGGCTTAAAACTACCAAAAATCAGGGTAAAACGATGATTTTTGGCTTAGTCGGCAAACATCGACATCACTGAATCGCCCTTGCTGATGCGGGAAAGGGTTTCGGCGAGGATGGGGGCGACGCTCAATTGACGAATTTTTGATACTTTCATTGCCTCTGCAGTGAGGGGAATGGTGTCAGTAACGACCAATTCATCCAATTCAGAGGCTGCAATACGCGCTACAGCGCCGCCTGAGAGCACGGCATGAGTACAGTAGGCGGTAACACCCTTAGCGCCACGCTCTTTGAGCGCTTCAGCGGCTTTACAGAGGGTTCCGCCAGTATCGATGATGTCGTCCATGATGACGCAATGGCGGCCTTCTACTTCGCCAATAAGGTGCATTACTTCGGATACGTTTGCTTTAGGACGGCGTTTATCAATAATTGCCAAATCTGTACCTAATTGCTTAGCCATCGCACGAGCGCGCACTACGCCACCAATGTCTGGAGATACGATGATGAGGTCTTTTTGACTCTTTTGTGCCTGAAGGTCAGCCAATAGGACTGGGGAGGAATAAATATTATCTACGGGGATGTCAAAGAAGCCCTGGATTTGGTCAGCATGCAGATCCATAGTCAAAACACGCTCAATGCCTGCAACAGACTGAAGCATATTGGCTACGATGCGAGCGGAAATTGCAACGCGTGCAGAGCGAGGGCGACGGTCTTGACGAGCATATCCGAAGTAAGGAATCACAGCGGTTATGCGGCTTGCTGATGCTCGCTTTAAAGCATCAATCATGATCATGAGCTCCATCAAACTGTCGTTTGTAGGCGCACAGGTTGATTGGATGACGACAACGTTCTTACCGCGAACGTTTTCTTGAATTTCTACTTGAATCTCACCGTCTGAGAAGCGGCCAACAAAGGCTTTGCCCATCGGGAGGTTGAGTTCTTTGGCTACTGCCTCAGCCAAAACGGGATTTGCGTTGCCTGTGAAAAGAGTCAATAAATCAGCGTTTATGGAGGACATAGTCTTATGGGTTTGGTAAGGTCAAAAGGTTTTCTTTGTCATTTCTACAGTATTTGGCAGGGGAAGAAGGATTCGAACCTTCGCATGCTGGAATCAAAATCCAGTGCCTTAACCAGCTTGGCGATTCCCCTACAGGTCAATCTGAAGAAACCAAATTGTAAGCGGGATTTTTATTTAGCCCCCGAACAATCCTACCTACCCATCCCTTAGGAAGATTTTGTAAAAGATTTTCCAGTTTTGCGATGTCAGTCTTATGGTCTAAGACGGCGAAAACGCTACTTCCGGAGCCAGACATTCTGGGCTCTGAGCCCGGTATTGCCTGGGTAATCCAATCCAAAGCTTGCTTCACTTCAGGACATATCCGCATCGCTACTGCCTGACAATCGTTTGTAAGATCTGACCATGGCGACGCAAGAAAGCCATCAATTGTAATCTGAGCATGATCTCGGGTCAATTCGGGGTCTTGAAAAATGCTGACTGTCGGGATGCCTTGGTTCGGAAAAATGACTAAAAAATCACGGGTTTCGAGAGAAATTGCTTTAATTTTCTCGCCAATGCCCTCTACAAATGCATTTTGGCCAAAAATGAAAAAAGGGACATCAGCTCCCAGTTTTAAGCCCAGCATACACAGGGTTTCTGTACTTAAATTGAGATTCCATAGCGAATTTAGTCCAATCAAAATGGTGGCTGCATCAGAGGATCCACCCCCCATGCCGGCACCCATTGGAATTTCTTTTTTAACATCGATTTCTACGCCGGCATCAGTATGGCAAAAATCTTTGAGCAGATTTGCCGCGCGCACTACTAAATCTTGTTTGGGTGAAACGCCGGGAATGGGATTTATTCGACGCACTTCATTGTGCGAAATCTTTTTTAGATGGATTTCATCGCACCAATCGATTAGCTGAAAAACCGATTGCAGTAAGTGATAGCCATCGGATCTTCGTCCGATGATATGTAAAAAAAGATTGAGCTTAGCTGGCGCACGAAGGGATAAGGAATCAGCACTCACTATTTAAATTTTGCTTAATTATTGGGATGGTCAAAGACGAGACGAATATCAATCGACCCAATATTTGAGCTACGTGTCATGGTAAGTTTATCTAAACGATTGGCGTTATTCCAGACATATATTAAGTTCCAACCATCTTGACTAATTTTGGTGACCTGTCCTTTGGCATTTCGCTCAACGCTTGCTTCACTACCGGGTCGAGTTTCTCCTCGTAACCAATTGGATAAACCACGGGCTGGCAAAGGAAGGCCGAGTGTATTTTGTACAAGAGTATCTGCGTCAACTGCGGTAACAACTTGTCCATCACGCTCTAGAGTTGCTTCACCGGGCGTAATAATAATTTTTGCAATCGATCCACCCATTGGGTTGCGAATTTCTAAAGTATCTTTGAGTGACTCTTGGGTAAGACTAAATCCACCAGATCCACCTTGGTTTTGACTATCTGTAATTCCGGTAACTTTTACAGCAAAACGACCATCCCATACGCCGTTGGCCGTCTGGTCTGAGCTTGACCAGTCGGGCTTGAGTCGCTGTAAAGTTTCTTTTAGAGTGGGATTATTGGCGTCTAATTTTTGCCCTTGACGCCACATTTCTTCAGCTTCAGGGCGACGATTCATGGACCACAATACTTCGCCGGTATGTGCTGCGATATCTGCCTCTGGTTTCATGGCAAAAGCTTGTTGCAGTTGCTCTAAGGCTAAAGCATTTTTTCCAAGACGAAAATTGACCCAACCTAAACTGTCCAAAATGAATGAATCTTTGGGTGAAAGTTGATGCGCCTTACTGATAAGCGAAAACGCTTCAGGTAATTTGACATTGCGATCTGCTAATGAGTAGCCCAAAGCATTTAATGAGTTGGCGTCATTTGGATTTTGGCGCAAAATGTCACGCAATGTTTTTTCCATAACATCCAAATGCCCTGCTTTTTCAGCAGACATAGCGTAGGTATATAACAAGCCTAAATTTTTGGATGGTAATTTAACGGTTGCAGCAATTTCATAGAATGCCCGCATAGCCTCATTCTCATCTTTAGCTTTAGCGAGTAGCGCTTGCAATTGCAGGAGTGTGTTCTCTTGTTGCGCTGGAGTTTGTTGATGTAGTAAGGCTATAGATGGTTTAACAGCGTCATTCCAGCGGTTGCTCAGAGCAAGTAGCGTGATGAGAACTTCTTTGGCTTTGGTTTGATTCGGGGGAGATAGCTCGTCCCAGACTTTGGCTGCTTGCAGGGCTAAGTCTGGAGCTCCACCTGCAATGGCAATTTCCATGGCGCGTTGAGCTAAGCGTGGATCTTTGTACTGGCGTGCCATTTCCATATAGGTGTTGTAAGCCAAGCCGGCCTCACCCCGCTGAAGGGCGATCTCTGAGGCGAGTATTTCAAATACAGCCTCGCCAGACTGACCTGTGGCCGGTTGGGCATGCGCGGGAAATGTCAACAAAGCACTGCCAGCCAAGGACAGGGCTAGTAAAGCTCGCAAAATAGGTTTGAGTGGAAATTTGCACATAAGCACATTCTAATCCGCGAATCTACAATCGATTTATGCCAGAACTTCCAGAAGTAGAAGTCACTAGACTTGGGATTACCCCTCATCTTGAGGGTAAAAAAGTAAGCGCCGTCAAAATACTTGATGGGCGCTTGCGTTGGCCTGTGCCTAGTAGCCTACCCAAAATCCTGCCGGGACAAAAAATTCGAGCTATACATAGGCGGGGAAAGTATTTGCTACTGGAATTAGATACGGGCCACTTGTTGATTCATTTGGGCATGACGGGCACCTTGCGAGTATTGCCTTCCCAGGAGGCCTTGAAGACCCATGATCGAGTTACTTTTGAGTTTAATAAGCTCAGTTTGCGTTTACATGACCCCAGAAAATTTGGTGCGGTCTTATGGCATCCAAAAACAAAAGGACCTGTTGAGAATAATTTGCTTTTACAAAAACTTGGGATTGAACCTTTTTCGCCCGAGTTTGCGGGTGAGCTAGGTACCGATATTTTGTATCGGTCTTCTCGCAAAAGAAGTGTTGCCGTGAAACAGTTTTTATTAGCTGGTCAAGCAGTAGTGGGTGTGGGCAATATTTATTGTTCAGAGAGTTTATTTGAAGCGGGCATTCATCCTGGCAAGGCGGCGGGTAAGCTCACACGTCCACAGTGTGAAAGATTGGCTGCTGCCGTGAGGCTGATTCTCAAAAAAGCAATTGACGCAGGCGGTAGTTCTTTAAAAGATTTTGTAAATAGCGACGGCGATCCCGGCCATTTCATGGTGCAAACAAAGGTGTATGACCGCAAAGGCTTGCCATGCAAGGTTTGCAAGACTCCGATTACACAAATTATCCAGGGCCAACGCTCCACTTATTTTTGCTCCCAATGTCAAAAGCGTTGATCAATACCTTTTCTAAGAAGTTGATTGCTTGGCATGGAGTTAGTGGTCGTTCAGGTTTGCCATGGCAAAACAATCGTGACCCCTATGCAGTATGGGTCTCAGAGATTATGTTGCAGCAAACTCAGGTAGCAACTGTTTTGGAGCGCTACCCTCGCTTTATGAAGCGCTTTCCTACTGTTAAAAAATTAGCAAGCGCTGATATTGATGAAGTACTAGCAGAGTGGGCTGGTCTAGGTTACTACACACGTGCTCGCAACTTGCACGCTTGCGCACAGCAGGTGGTGACTGAATTCGATGGGACGTTTCCAAGTGATCCAGTTCTACTTGAGGGTCTAAAGGGGATAGGAAGATCTACTGCTGGAGCAATTGCTGCGTTTGCCTTTCATCAGAGAGCCCCAATTTTGGATGCAAATGTAAAGCGTATTCTGGCGCGTTTATTTGCGATCTCTGGAGCGCCTCAAGATCGGGCAGTCAATGATTTGTTATGGTCATTAGCAGATGAGTTGTTGCCAAAGAATCCAAAAGAGATGCCAATCTATACCCAGGCCTTAATGGATTTTGGTGCAACGTGGTGCACATCAAGAAAGCCAGTCTGTTTGTCTGGCGAGCAAAAATGTCCTTTTGCAAGCGGATGTCAGGCAAATTTAAGCGACCAAGCGCTGTTATTTCCGCAGAAGGTAGTGAAAGCAAAATCACCAGAGTTTGATTGCAACATGCTCTTGATGCGCTATGGCAATGCAGTGCTTTTACAAAAACGCCCAGATAAGGCTATTTGGGGCGGCCTTTGGTCTCTTCCTGAATCGGCCTGGAGTCCCAAAAATACTGGAGTAATAAGTAGCGATATTGATCTAAAAGATTTATGCGCAGTTGCGCTACCCCATGAAAAATCAGTA
The DNA here is from genome assembly GCA_947448415.1 of Burkholderiaceae bacterium. Lineage (GTDB taxonomy): Bacteria > Pseudomonadota > Gammaproteobacteria > Burkholderiales > Burkholderiaceae > Polynucleobacter. Next base: position 103,669 of record CANFMT010000004.1, read on the forward strand.
ACAGTGACGAGATCTTGCAAAGTAGTCCAGAAAATAGCTGAAATCAAACACGTCTTTACACATAGACGTTTGTGGATGCACATCTGGCAGGTTTATGCCTCGAAAGAGCTGGTGTTTTCAGATTCCAACCTAAGGTGGGTTTCCCTAAGCCAACTGGGTCGTTACGGTTTGCCGCAGCCCATTAAGATTTTGCTGCAGGGCTTGAGTCTAGTTCGCGATGACGATCTAAAAAATTAAGTTGCAATTCAATAAGATCTTTTTGGGCGCGAAAGTGTTCGCCAATCCGATTTACTAAATACACTGAGCGATGCTGACCACCAGTGCAGCCAATGGCCACAGTCAGATAGCTACGACCATCTGCAATATAGTGCGGCAACCATTTATCGATAAATTGAGTGATATCGGTTTCCATGCTGATTACCTCAGGAATTTTTTCTAAAAATTCCTTAACAGGTTTGTCATTGCCCGTGAGGGGTCTGAGAGTCTTGTCGTAGTGAGGATTGGGTAAGCAACGAACATCAAAAACCAAATCAGCTTCGCTTGGAACGCCTTTTTTAAAGCCAAAAGACTCAAACACTACAGTAAGCCCTGTTGGCTTATCTTTTAAAAGATCTTGAATCCATGACCGCAGAGCATGGGCAGGCAGGCTACTAGTATCAATGCTATGAGCCTGTGTTCGCAAAGGCTCAAGTAGATTACGCTCCTTATCAATTGCTTCAATAAGAGTAGCAGACTGGGATTGTGTGGCGTTAGTGGATAGCGGATGGCGCCTACGAGTTTCAGAAAATCGCTGTACTAAAGTGCTCGTGTCAGCATTAAGAAAAACAATGCGCACTTGATGGTGCTTGCGTAAATTTTCAAGAATTGACGGTAGTTCTGCAATAGATTGCCCTCTACGCGCATCAATGGCCACTGCAATGCGCTCACTTTTTTCTTTCTCAAGAGTGCTAATCAGATTTTCTAAAAGAGATACCGGGAGATTGTCCACGCAATCGTAACCAGCATCCTCAAATGCTCGTAGGGCTACTGATTTACCTGAGCCTGAGATTCCGGTAATCAGATTAATTTGCATAGTTTAGAGTAAGCGCCCTTGAGATTTGGCGGAGTCTGACTCAGCATTCATTTGTTGGCGTTGGCGCTCAATAAACTCTTTAAGGGTATCAATTCCGCGCAATTGCAAAATAGTATTGCGAACCGCGGCCTCAACCAATACCGCTAAGTTTCGACCGGCTGCTACTTGAATTTTGACCGTACGAATTGGAATACCTAGGACATCAATATGTTGCGCCTCTAGCGGTAATCTTTCGAATTCGCCATCGTTTCTACGCACCAGCTGAACAATCAGGCGAAGTTTTAATTTACGACGCACCGCTGTTTCACCAAAGATCGTGCGAATATCTAACAACCCTAGACCACGAACTTCAAGTAAGTTACGCAAAATGACTGGGCAACGACCTTCAATATAGTCTGGTCCAAGTCGCGCAAAATCAACGGCATCATCGGCTACAAGGCCATGTCCGCGAGAGATGAGCTCGAGCCCTAGCTCGCTTTTACCTAGGCCTGATTCTCCGGTGAGCAGCACACCCAAGCCGAGAATATCCATAAATACACCATGCATGGTGATTTGGGGCGCACCAATTTTTGTCAGATAGGTGCGCAGGTGATCAATGACCTCTGCGGCGGAAATTGCAGTGGTAAACAGAGGCGTAGAAGAGCGTTGGCAATACAGTTGAAGCTCTGGGTCAGCCGACTTCCCATCGGCCACAATGACGCAGGGAGGCGTCTTAGAAATCATGCTAGATATTTGCTCTTGCTTTTGTTCTGGCTCAAGCGCTGCGTGGTAGTCAACCTCTTGTTCGCCAAAGATTTGTATTCGGCTTGGGTGAATGAGGTTTAAGTGACCCACAAGATCTGAGCTAGCTGCAGCAGCTTTAACTGCCTCCGGTGGAAATCTGCGATCAGCACCTTCAAGTCCGCCAATCCAAGAGAGCTTTAGATCAGAAACATTGTCATCAAAAATCTGCTGAGCAGTTACTCCATCTAGGAGCAATGGCTGAGTCATTTTTGGGAACCCCATTCCTGTAATAGCTTACATACCTCTTCTGGGTCAGATGAGGAGCTCAAGCGTTGCCTAGCGTCCGAGTCAGATAAAAGCTGGGCTATTGATGAAAGAATCTCGAGATGCTGTTGAGTAGCCTTTTCGGGCACCAATAAAAAGATAAGGGTTGATACAGGCTCGCCATCAGGGGCTGCAAATTCGATAGGCTCTTTAAGTCTCATCATTGCAGCGCTAGGCTGTTTAAGACCTTTGGCGCGACCATGGGGAATGGCTACTCCAGCACCTAAGGCGGTAGAGCCTAAATCTTCACGAGCATTAAGGAAGCCTACGACAGCACTGGAATCGATCCCAACTCGTTTGGCAAAGAGTTCCCCTGCGGCTGCAAATGCATCAGCCCTGTTTTTGGCAGGATTATCTAATGCAATGCAGTCCGGGGTAAAAAGATTGGTCAGGGCATTCATGTGAATTGATTATAGGTGTCCTGACGGATAAAATTACTCAAAATGTTTTTCGTGATGATGATCTTGAATCTTTTCTTTATGTTTTACGACTTGACGCTCTAGTTTATCGACTACAGCATCCATAGCGTGGTACAGATCTGCGTTATGTGCTTCAGCAAACAAATCCTTACCCTTGAGGTGAATTGTGATTTCAGCGCTTTGACGTAAATCTTTTTCCTTGGCTTTATCTACAACCAGAAAGGCTGAGGCGTCGATAACATGATCAAAGTGCTTGCGAATTTTAGCTAGCCCAGCTTCAAGGTGTGAGCGCATGGCTGGGGTAACTTCTACATGACGGCTATTGATTTTCAAATTCATCAGCAACTCCTTTTATAGATGCGTGCGCAAGATCATGCCTGGGGTGCGCAGCAAGCCCCTGAAATTTTTTGAACTGTTTTTTTTGGAAAATAAACCATGTGCCTCCAGCGTATCAGCGAATTTGCTGAAAACCAAGAGGGAAATGCAATTTTTATTACTTATACGGACAGAAGCCTTGTCCGGCTTACATCCGGAAGTTTTCGCCTAAATAGACCCTACGAACAGCATCGTTTTGAATAATTTGGTCCGGCTTTCCCTCGGCCAAGACGCTTCCTTCGCTGATGATGTAAGCGTGGTCGCATATGCCTAGGGTTTCACGAACATTATGGTCTGTAATGAGGACACCAATTTGTCGATCTCTTAAGAAGCGCACAATTCGTTGAATTTCGCCAACAGCTATGGGGTCAACGCCTGCAAAAGGTTCATCGAGCAGGATGAACTTTGGTTGGGAGGCTAATGCTCTAGCGATTTCAACACGTCGGCGCTCTCCTCCTGAGAGAGAAAGAGCTGGATTATTACGCAGATGACTGATTTGTAGTTCGCCCAAGAGCTCATCTAAACGATGGGCTATTTCCGCTTTAGATAATGGCTTCCCACCTTGAACTTGTAACTCCAAAACTGCTTGAATATTTTCAGCTACGTTTAGCTTTCTAAATACTGACGCTTCTTGGGGTAAGTAAGACAGACCCATACGGGCCCGCTCATGTATTGGTAAATGGGTGATATCCGTTCCGTCCAAAACAATATTTCCACCATCGAGAGGAACTAGGCCCACGATCATGTAGAACGAAGTGGTTTTACCAGCACCATTTGGCCCGAGTAAACCTACCACTTCGCCGCATTTCACTTGAATTGAAACGTCACGAACTACGGTTCTAGAGCCGTAGCGTTTTTGGAGGTTATGCGCAGTAAGTACTGCTGGACCATTGGTTTGAGCTAAATCCGCTGTCATTTATCTAGTGTAGCTTTTCGTCTTGGTGAAAGGATTGCTCTGGCCAAAGGCAAATCCTCGGGCTTTGCATCTGCAGGTGGAACGACGCGATAGTACTGCTTGACATCATCGTACTCAATTTTCCAGCCGCGTAACTGATCAAGCATTTGCATATTTAATAAGCGTTTTAGGCTCGCGTCACCAGTGATAGTAAGTACTTCGGTTTTAGCGTTGTAGTTCACTTGGGTACCGCGGGCCTGCATGAACTCATCTGCTAGGCCCTCGCGGCGTTGTCTAAAGCTTGCAGTTGTATCGGCTGAGCCTTTAACGTCTACAAATTCATAGCCTTCGGGGTCTACCTTAATATGACCATCTTCCCCTGTAACAACAATACTGCCTTTTATAAGCAGTACTTGACCCTTGAGGTCATAGATTTGTTGCACATCGTTCACGGAAACTTGTTCGGCTTCCAAAATGATAGGCTTGTCTTGATCGGCTTTTTCAGCATGAGCAATTACTGTCATCAAAAAGCCAAAAGCTATCAGACCTGAAATGGTGGTTAGATGAACAAGCTTACGCATAACATTCATTTTATTCGACTGTCCGTGGGCTGCGTTCAATGCGGCCTTTTACTTGACCTGACAGTGTCATGCTTTGTTCGATGTTATTAAAAATGCCACCATCCATAGAGTTCATGACAGACATGCCTTGCTCTAGAGTAATCGGCTTATCAGTTTCAATGATGTCGTCATTGATTAGCACTTTGTAATAACTTGAGGTGGCCAACATGCGAGCTGTTGCAGGTTCTGTGGCAGTTGCAGCCTGTGCTGGGCGAAAGATGGAGGCATTGCCAATGAGATCCAAAATAGTCAGGTCACCATCAAGGTGGCCAGTATCGGATTTTACGGTAACAGGCGCTTTATCAGGCTGAAAAAGACGCATACGAGGCTTTTCAATATCGATTGAAGCATCGTCGTCATAGTGGGTGACTTTGTTCCCCAGAATGCGGTACTTGGTATTGCCCATTTCATTTAAGGCTGAAAGTGCACCAGTAGTAATGATGTAGTCAGGCTCATGCAGGCGAACGCGTTCCAGCATAGATTTTTCAGCAGGCTGATTTTTTTGCACCATCCAAAAGGTTGCTAGAGTCAGTCCGCCCATCAATATCAATGGCATCAGGCGCAATAGTGAGCGCCCAAGTCCTAGCTTGATTTGTTGCGGATTTATTGCCATTACTTAAGCGCGCGCCTTGGTAAGTAGTTCGCCGTATCGATCTTGAGCCTTAAGGATGAGATCGCATACTTCGCGGACTGCACCATGACCACCGGGCAGAGCCGTTACAAAATGGGCAAATTCTTTTACGGCTTCATGCCCTTGTGCTGGGCAAATTCTAAGACCAGCATTTTTCATCATTTGAAAGTCTGGCCAGTCATCACCCATCACAGCGCAATCTGTTGAGGACATGCCAAGAGATTTCAGGATTTGATTTAATGCAATAGCTTTATTTTCAACGCCCATATGCACATGCTTAATTCCTAATTCTTCACAGCGTGCCAAAACCATTTTGGAGTTTCTGCCAGTAATGATCGCAGTTGGAATACCGCATTGTTCTAATAGCTTGATGCCAAGACCATCTTGTATGTCATAGGCTTTTACTGACTCTTTACCATCAGCACCAATCCAAACTTGTCCATCGGTCAAAACACCATCAACATCTAGCACCAGCAACTTTACTTTGCCGGCTCGTTCCCAGGCCTGTGGGTATTTAGCTAATGGATTGGTATTGTGTGTATTGAAAGCGTTAGGCATACAGGTTTAAATCACTTTTGCTGCAAATAGGTCATGGAGATTGAGTGCCCCTAGCAAATGTCCATTGCTATCGGTAACCACTAAATGATTGATACGATGTTTCTCCATCATCTCAATAGCCTCTTCTGCCAGCAGTTCAGCAGGAATGGTGCGGGGATTCGCTTTTGTAGCACTTTCAAGTTTGATGCCGTCAAGATTAGTAGTCTTCTCTAAAAGACGACGCAAGTCACCGTCAGTCAAAATGCCAAATACTTTTTGCTTGGCATCTAAGATAACTACCATGCCCATGCGCTTAGAGGTCATCTCTAGAAGAGCTGCTTGCAATGAAGAGTCTATTGAGATCTTTGGAGTATCTTCAAAGCTACGCATGACTTCACTGACATGCATCAATTGTTTCCGTCCTAATCTACCGCCTGGATGTGAGCGGATGAAATCTTCCGCTTGAAATCCTCTCGCATCTAAAAGAGCAACAGCTAAGGCGTCACCCATTGCAAGTGCAGCGGTAGTGCTAGTTGTTGGCGCAAGATTTAATGGGCAAGCTTCTTTTTCAACACTAGTATCTAGATGTGCGTCTGCCAATTTAGCGAGCGAAGAATTTGGTGCGCCAGTTAAAGCGATGAGTTTGGCGCCAGTACGCTTCACAATGGGAACAATAGTGAGTAATTCGTCGGTTTCCCCGGAGTTAGAGAGTGCGACAAAAACATCGTCTCTAGTAACCATTCCTAAATCCCCATGACTGGCTTCAGCGGGATGCACAAAAAAAGCGGGGGATCCAGTGGAGGCAAAAGTTGCAGCAATTTTGCGGGCAATATGGCCAGATTTGCCAATTCCAGAGACCACGATTCGGCCTTTGCAGTCTTGTAAAAGCTCAACTGCTAGCACTAAGGCATCAGCATTAGCGCCTTCGAGGCGGTCGCGCATGGTTTGCAGTGCAGCAGCCTCAATAGTGAGGGTGTCGCGCGCAAGCTTTAGGGTACGTTCACGAGTCTTAGCTATCATCAAGTAAGTATATGCCGTCAGTCCTTCAATTAACCCTCATTCTCCTGGCCTCGGGTGTGGCCGGAGTGGTTATTTTCCGCTATTTTGGTTTACCCCCTATTTTGGGCTATTTGGCCATTGGTGTGCTGATTGGCCCACATGCCCTTGGCCTGGCAAATGATTCGGCTACCGTGAAGTATTTAGCTGAATTTGGTGTGGTTTTCTTGATGTTCTCTATTGGCCTGGAATTTAACCTCCATAAGCTTCGAGCCATGCGAACCATCGTATTTGGCCTCGGCGGAAGTCAGGTCGTCTTGACGATGTTGCTGGCAGTCCCGGCGAGTCTTTTGATGAACTGGATTTACCCAATATCTTGGCAGGCCGCGATTGCTTTGGGCGGAGCTCTGGCAATGTCCTCTACTGCCATTGTGACCAAATTGATTGCTGATCGTGCTGAATTAGAAACTGAGCATGGTCGCAATGTAGTGGGTATTTTATTGTTCCAAGATTTAGCGGTAGTTTTCTTATTAATTTTGCTGCCATCGCTTGGAAAAAATCCTAAAGATCTTTTTGTGGCGCTGACTGCAGCGTCGATCAAAATTACGATTGCTTTGACCTTGATCTTCTTTATTGGTCAAACACTGATGAGTCGCTGGTTTAGGTTGGTAGCAAAACTACGTTCGCAAGAATTATTCATGCTCAATCTATTGTTAATCGTGCTTGGTATGGCTGGATTAACAGAGCACTTTGGTCTGTCACTAGCTCTTGGTGCATTTTTAGCTGGTATGTTGATTTCAGAAACGCCTTACCGCCATCAAGTGGAGGAGGATGTAAAACCTTTCCGCGATGTTTTATTGGGCCTCTTCTTTATTACGATTGGCATGTTGCTTGACTTCAGTGTCATTACTCAACAGTGGCTACTCGTTTTATTGCTATTAATTGGGCCGCTAGTCTTTAAGTTTGGATTGATTGCATTGCTCTCTAAAGCCTTTGGTTCAAGCCCTGGGATCTCCATCAGAACTGGCTTGTGCCTTGCTCAGGCAGGTGAGTTTGGATTTGTCTTGCTTACTCAAATTGATGGCTTAGATTTGATCGACCCTACTCTCAGTCAAGCGGTCTTAGCCGCAATGCTGCTATCTATGTTCTGCGCACCTTTTTTGATTGAGTACAGTGATCGCATTGCAATGCGCTTCTCTAGTAATGAGTGGTTATTGCAATCGCTTGCTTTAACGCGCGTAGCTGCCAAAAGCGTGCGCAATGAAAACCATGTAGTGATTTGCGGGTTTGGAAGATCGGGTCAAAGTTTGGCGCGCATGCTTGATCAGGAAAAAATTCCTTACATTGCTTTGGATTTGGATCCAGACCGCGTCAAAGAAGCTGCTGCTGCTGGTGATAATGTGGTTTATGGCGATGCGAGTCGAGAAAATTATTTAGTCGCTGCAGGTCTATCGAGAGCAAAGGCGGTTGTGATTACCTATGCCGATACTGCTGCGAGTTTACGCGTGCTCCGTCAGGTAGAGCATTTACGTCCTGGCATGACAGTGCTTGTCCGCACCAGAGATGATGCTGATATTGCTAAGCTACAAGCAGCTGGAGCAACAGAAGTTGTTCCAGAGTTGATTGAGGGAAGCTTAATGATTGCTTCGCATGTATTGCTCATCATGGGTATACCGATGCGTAAGGTAGTGCGTCGCATTACGACTGCGCGCGAGGAGCGTTATAGCCTATTAAGAGGTTATTTCAGAGGATCTGCGGATGATGATTTTGGCTCTAATGAATCTTGGCGTTTACATTCAGTTACTTTGTTACCCAAGTCGCAGGCTGTCGGTAAGGCTCTTGGAGGGTTAGACTTAGATTTAGATGGAGTAAGCGTTCAAGCAGTGCGCCGTAAGGAGCGCAATGCTGATTATGTGAAGTTAGAACCCAGTCCTGATCTGGTACTTGAGGCAAATGACATTTTGGTGATCTCAGGCAATTCAGAGGCAATCGATTTAGCGGAAGCTAAATTACTCTGAGATCGGCCAATCCATCCTTTTCGATGGATTTATTTTTTCTTTTTACTTAATACAGGTGCTTTACGAGTGAGTAATGGTGCCAAATAGTGACCTGTAAAACTCACTTCATTCTTGGCAACATCCTCGGGTGTTCCTGTGGCAATAATTTGTCCGCCACCCGCACCACCCTTAGGCCCGAGATCAATAATCCAGTCCGCCGTCTTAATTACATCTAGGTTGTGCTCAATGATGACAATCGTATTACCTTGTTTCTTCAGTGTCTGAATAACCGTGAGCAATAGTTGAATGTCGTGGAAATGCAAACCAGTAGTTGGTTCATCTAGGATATAGAGCGTTCTGCCGGTGTCGCGCTTCGAGAGCTCAAGAGAAAGCTTGACCCGCTGTGCTTCACCACCAGATAAGGTAGTTGCACTTTGGCCCAACTTCACATATCCAAGGCCTACATCGAGCAATGTCTTAAGTTTTCGCTTCACAACCGGAACCGCTTCAAAGAACTCATGCGCTTGCTCGATAGTCATCGAAAGCACCTCATGAATATTTTTTCCTTTGTAGCGAATATCTAAGGTCTCGCGGTTATAGCGTTTGCCATGACAGACATCACATGGAACATATACGTCAGGCAAGAAGTGCATCTCTACCTTAAGAACGCCATCACCTTCGCAAGAATCGCAGCGACCCCCTTTAACGTTGAAAGAGAATCTACCGGCTTCATAGCCACGTTCGCGCGATGCAGGAACCCCGGCAAAGAGCTCCCTGATCGGAGTGAAAAGCCCGGTATAGGTGGCTGGGTTAGAGCGCGGTGTTCTGCCAATTGGGGACTGATCAACACTAATGACTTTGTCAAAATGTTCTAAACCTTTTATTGCATCATGAGCTGCAGGTTCTGCGTTAGAACCATAGAGATGCTGAGCGACAGCATGATGCAAAGTGTCGTTGATCAAGGTTGACTTGCCGGAACCCGATACACCAGTAACGCAAGTTAAGAGCCCAACAGGAATCTTTGCATGAACAGATTGCAAATTATTGCCGCGCGCGCCAATAATCTCTAAGAATCGATCGTTAACTGGAATTCGATTTTCCGGAACCGCAATCGCTTCGCGGCCAGATAGGTAGGCGCCAGTTAGTGAATTAGGGTTAGCCTCTACTTCAGCAGGGGTGCCCTGTGCGACAACTTCTCCGCCATGAATACCTGCGCCAGGGCCGATATCGATCACCCAATCAGAGGCACGAATCATGTCTTCATCGTGCTCCACTACCAAGACGCTATTTCCCAAATCACGCAAGTGCTTGAGAGTGCCAATCAAGCGATCGTTATCGCGCTGATGTAATCCAATAGAGGGTTCATCAAGAACATACATGACACCAGTTAAGCCTGAGCCAATTTGACTTGCTAGTCGGATACGCTGAGCTTCACCACCTGAAAGGGTATCAGCACTACGCTCTAGAGAAAGGTAATCTAGGCCGACGTCATTTAAGAAGCGTAAGCGCGCACCAATTTCTTTAACGATTTTGTCTGCGATTTCTCGTTTGGCGCCTTTCAGCTCGAGAGCCTCGAAATATTCTTTCGCTTCTTTGAGCGGTAGAGCGCTGATTTCATAAATAGCACGGGATTGTTTCTTTTCTCCAACCTTGACAAAGCGGGCTTCTTTGCGCAAACGACTACCGTTGCATTCTGGACAGGTTTGAACATTTTGATAGCGAGATAACTCCTCACGTACTGTCATGGAATCGGTTTCGCGGTAGCGTCTTTCAAAGTTGGCAACAATACCTTCGAAGGCATGCTCACGAATACTGTTCTTACCACGCTCGTTGATGTACTCAAAAGGAATGGTGACATCACCGGATCCCAAAAGAATTAAATCTTGTTGTTTCTTAGAAAGTGTTTCAAATGGTTTTTCAACATCAAAGCCACCATGCTTAGCTAGAGTCTGGAGTAATTTGAAGTAGAACTGATTGCGACGATCCCAACCTTTAATAGCGCCAGAAGCTAAAGATAGGTCGGGATGAGCAACGATACGCTTTGGATCAAAGAAAGACTGGTGACCAAGGCCATCGCAAGAGGGGCAGGCACCCATAGGGTTATTGAATGAGAAAAGGCGCGGCTCTAGTTCTTGTAATGAGTATGAGCAAACCGGGCAAGCGAACTTGCTTGAGAAAATCATATCTTTGCCGGTATCCATGTCAACGATCATGGCTTTGCCATCGGCTAAGCGTAAGGCTGTTTCAAAAGACTCTGCAAGACGTTGCTGAATATCAGGACGGACCTTTATGCGATCAACAACTACTTCAATAGAATGTTTGTCATTCTTTTTAAGAGCTGGTAATTGATCTACTTCAAAAATTTCGGCTTTAGCGACGTTTGCTGTGCCGCCACCAGAACGCACTCTAAAACGCACAAATCCTTGTGCTTGTAGGTCTTGAAAGAGGTCAACAAATTCGCCCTTGCGCTCACTGACTACTGGAGCAAGAATCATCAGCTTAGTATCCTCAGGCATCGAAAGCACTGTATCTACCATTTGAGAAACGCTTTGCGCTTCTAGTGGGAGATCATGATCGGGACAATGTGGAGTTCCTGCGCGCGCAAATAAGAGTCGCAAGTAATCATGAATTTCAGTAACAGTACCTACCGTAGAGCGTGGGTTATGACTTGTTGCTTTTTGCTCAATCGAGATTGCAGGCGATAAACCTTCAATCGTATCGACATCGGGCTTTTCCATGAGTTGCAAGAACTGACGGGCATAAGCGGAGAGAGATTCCACATAGCGGCGTTGACCCTCTGCGTAGAGAGTGTCAAAAGCCAAGGAACTTTTGCCAGAACCGGATAAGCCAGTAAGGACGACGAGTTTCTCTCTAGGGATGTCTAGATTGATGTTTTTGAGGTTGTGGGTGCGGGCACCGCGGATCTTGATTTCGTTATTCATGATTTTTTAGCGTAACTTGTTAATATAGCTCTTTCCCATGAATCCTTCTGAAC
>CANFMT010000005.1 GCA_947448415.1 Burkholderiaceae bacterium
CTTCGGCGGCGCTGAGCAGTTGTTTGACCGATGAAATATCTTCAATCAAGGTAGCGCGACTCAGTTCTAACTCTTCATTGGTCTTTTGGGCATTCTCATAAGCAGTACGCAATTCTTGAATAACTGCTTCTTTGGCAGATAAGCCAGTTAATAGAGCTTCTTTATCCTGGTAATTGGTTTGATTGGAGCCTTTGGAAACCTTCGATATTAAGAGCTGAATTTCCCGCTCTTTTTTCTCCAAAGAGATGGTATCTTTATTAGCCTTTTGAGCAGACTTCTTGTGGATAGAAATGATCAGCTTATCTATATCACCCGAAATCAAACTTAAATCAACAGAGGAGTGAAATAGAAATACATTGCCCCAGTCTCCCGGGATGGATTGGTGAGTGTCATATTCCAGAGACTCGAGCGCCCCATTTCTTCTAACCACTAGACTACGTTGATATCCATGGGTATTGGCCCACTTCTGTATATCAACTAGCCTATAGGGGCAAGTCCCAGAAGTTTTGGGAAGCGTATCCCAAAATTCAACTATTACGACTTTGGGGGTCACTTCTGAAAGGCCCTCCAAAACCTGTAAATCATGACCATCTGTGTCAATTTTTAACAAGTCAATTTTTTTATTGATCTTATTTGTGGCAATAAGATGCGATAGTGTTTCAACCTTAACTTTAAGGGTTTTTTTTCCTCTCAATACCTCTTTGGTATTTTCAATTTTTGTTAGGGAGTGATGATAGTCAAGTTCATTACCTTTAATATCTGTAGCTAAATAAAATATTGATTCACCCACCTTATTTGAGATCGCACATGAAAGTACCTGAACTTTTTTATTTCCCGTAAAGAGTTTCTTTAAATTCTTTAAATGCCGCGGTAGGGGCTCGATTGCAACCACCCCTGTAGCAGAGTTACTTAATGCAAGCTGAACAAAAGAGCCTTTTTCTGAGCCAACATCAACCACGTAGGGCGCATTGAATAAACCCCTTAATATCAAAGAGGTTAATTTGAATTCTACGTCTTGCCCATACAGGTCTTCAACATTAAGATCCAGAGACATATTTCCCCTTTTTAAGCTCAGAATCTAACAACTTAATTAAATCCAACCTCTCCTCGCAGATATCAACCAATCTCTTAATTTCATTCTCTTTGGCCAAGATTTCACATTCTAAAAACTCATTACGTTTTTCCATTACCTCAGACAAACTAAACTGGGGGCTCTGCAGAAGAGTCGCACTTTTCGATAATTCTTTCCACCAATCATTCCTAGACTCGTAGCCGATATCCTTTAAAAATCCTGGGTAAAGTGTTTCCCATAATTTTCCATGCTCAAGGGTAAAATATTTTTCCCAATCTTTCGCGACCCCTTTTCGATGATGATTAAATTTTGATTCTTCACCACGCTCTCTGCCGCTCCTACGCTCAAAGGAATTCCTCTCTACAACTGATTCTAAAACTACTAATGGAATATCCCTTTCCAAAAATGAAAATATTTTTTTAAACTCATTAGCAGTATCGTTAATTAAGTCTTCATATCGAACAATAAGTACATTCGGACCTGAAGAAGCGTTCCATGTTTCATAAAATCTCTTAAATTGTGAGGCCTGTAAAATCATCCAAATGATTCGTAGGCGGTCCTCAGAAAAGGATGCCAATAATTCACGGCCTAGCCTTATGAAATGATCAGTTCCGTGACTATTAAGAATTGAAAACAGGCTTGAGATAAGGCGGTCACGCGGATCTCGCATTACTACAATAGCCTTATCAAAAGGCGAAGCAAAGTTTTCCCACTCAAATTTATTCATACCATAAATTGGTCCACTAAATTTTCCTGCCGGAAAATCAAAATCCCCAACCATAAAAGTATTAAATGAGATGTTTGCATTTGGGTATTGAGTACAGCGAACTATTTCTGGTGCGGTCAAAATATCTTTTACCCACTGACTCCCACACTTATAAAGAGTAATATGCAGAACGCGCCCGATTGATTCACGCATCTAAAAATCCTCCTTCAGATAAGCGCCACTTACAGGAAGCCCGAATGGCCCTAAAAATGGGGCGACATTTTCTTTGTAATTAAAATTAACAGTAAGAGGTCCAATTTTTTCAGCCTCAATTTTATCAATCACAGCTCCTAGTCTATTGGGATATTGATGTAGGCCTTGAGTAAATGAAAGGGAGTAATTTCCAGCCTGAAGCCTCGCTTCTATGCAAAAGCGGAGTTTATGCATTCCCCCAACCACTTCATTAGGTTGATCTAACTGAAGATATGGGGTACCCCCAGTAAAGACAATCTCGCCAGCATTATTGGTTATATTAAAAAATATGTGGGATTTCTTTTCAATATCAGGTACAAACAAGACTTCAATAATAATTTCGTCGCACACCCCAAAAAAATTTGTTAATTCATTGTCTTTATTTTTTAATGCTAGCGAAACAAATCCGGCGCCTTTACTAACTAGCAAATCTTCGGTAGCTAACCACGTATATGCATGTTTTTGGGAAAAAACTGAGCTCAGATTTAATTCATGGTTTAATGGTTGATGCAAATTTAATTTAGATGGCTCATCATAAGCCGCCAAGTATTTTCTTATTGCTTCTTTTTTCTCTCCAGAGAAACAAATTTTTCCACTTTCAAGATAAATTGCACGATTGCAAAATTGATTCACCGAGCCCATATCATGCGAAACGAATAGTAGCGTCAAGCCCTCTTGGATCATTGCCTTCAATCTAGCAAAACATTTTTGCTGAAAGAAAAAATCTCCGACGCTAAGCGCTTCATCAATAATTAAAATGCCGGGATTACACAATACTTGAACCGAAAATGCCAAGCGCATGACCATGCCCGAAGAATATGTCTTTATCGGCCGATTAATTGCGTCACCTATTTCTGCAAAGGCTTCAATTTCGGGAAAACGTTTTATCACTTCATCTTTTGAAAGCCCCAAAAGCAAGCCATTAAGCACTACATTCTCACGCCCAGTTAATTCGGGATCAAAGCCACTGCCAAGCTCTAAAAGAGCGGATACTTTTCCATTAACGTTCACTTGCCCTTCGGTTGACTTAAGAGTACCCGTCAAGATTTCTAGGAGAGAGCTTTTACCAGCGCCATTACGACCAATAATAGCTACTGCTTCACCGCGCTTGATTTCAAAATTAATATTGCGCAAAGCCCAGACTAATTCTTGAGGTTTAGCTTTGCGAAGACCTAAGCTATAGAGCAGTTTTGCAAAATTACTTTTAAATACCGAGTAACTTTTAGAAACATTTTTAACGGAGATAACGACGTCGCTCATATATTTATATTAAATCCGTAAAGGTTGAGCGAACACGTCTAAAGAGAAAGTATGCAAGGCCGGCCAGTACAGAACTAAACAATATAAATACAGCTAAGCCGCGTAGGCCTGGCATTACGCCATAAATTAACATGAGCCTGAACTGCTCAACCAAATACGTTAATGGATTTAATCGGATCCAAAACTTCAAGTTTTCAGGAACTATATCAAGGCCGTAAAAAATTGGGGTTAAAAATAAAAGTGCCTGGATAAGCAAGCCTGTCACTTGATTAATATCTTTAGTAAGTAAGCCAATTACGGAAAGAGCCCAACCTAGAGCCAATAGCATCGGGATCATCGATAACAAAATGAGTGGGGAAATCAAAGCAGTCCACTTGGGAAAACCAATTAATATCGCATAGCCAGCGCACCAAATGGCAGTGGCAATTAGGGCATGAATGAGCGCAGTCAAAATTGTCACTACCGGCAAGAGCTCTAGTGGAAAAACAATTTTCTTTACGTAATTGGGATTGGCGCTAATTAAGAGTGGAAATTGACGAAAACACTCGGCAAAGAAATTAAAAATGATCAGGCCCGAAAAGAGGGCAAAACCATACTCCAGGGGGGTACCAGAAAAGCCCCAACGTCCTTGTAAGATGACACCAAAAAATACTGTATAAATAACCAGCATAGACAAGGGTTCCCCCAGCGGCCAAAAGACGCCTCCTATGGTTCCATGGTGTGATTTAGAGAATTCTCGCTTTGTGAGCTCTATTAATAGACTGCAATAATTGCGAACCTCAACAGAAATGGTGCCAAATTTAATCGTCACTACCAAAAAACCTCAATTTATGGCTAATAACCCAGCCCAATGTATAAGTCAATATATTCAACTAATTATGAAGATTATAAACGCTGGGGGGGGGGTAAATTTAGCTAAAAAGTACCAAAAATAATCCTAAATTAGGGTTTTCATTCTAAAAAATAGAATTAAATGAGGCTTCAAGCCAAAGGGTAAGACCGCTAATACCGTTTATCAGAATTAGGGGCACTAAATGATCTCCTTTGTTGAGCGCTATCAGAGTATCCATGCTTAATATCCAACTGGATCATTTAGGATCAATCGCGCTAAAGAAAGCCTGGCTCTTTAGTGTTGTGCTATTTAGTTTTCAGAATATGGCTTAATTTATTTCTGAAATAAATGCTTATTGCTTTATCGATCAAAACATAAATTATCTGGCCCACGATTAGTACTGCAATTAAAGTAATACAAACTCCAAAGGGCGTATAGATATCAAACCAAGGTAATCGCGGGGCAATGACTTTTCTAATTCCCTCAACGACATATAAATGACTTAGGTACGTTGCATAACTTGCATTACCCATAGCCACTAATATAGCGATCAGCCTGGGATTGATTTTAGGAATTGCTTTCTCTAGCCCCAAAGCACCAAATACAAAGATGCTTGCAGGAATGCCCAAGAAAAGATATCGATAAGACTCAATTTCCAAAAGATCTACCATCACCATTGCAAGATAAGAAATGCACATGAGCAGTGTCGCTGTATAAGGCGACATCTTCATAAATATTTCATATTTGCGCGCATAAAAATTAAACAAAATTATTCCTAATATAAATTCTAAATATATGGGATAACTGAAGAATATGCCGTAAGCAGATTCACTCTTTTTATAGCTAGCTATAAGATAAATAAATATCAGGGAGGCGCTCACCACTAACTCCCAGGACCTTCGCCACACCATCAATACAATAAAAATTAGGGCATAGAAAAATATTTCATAATTTAAGGTCCACCCTACTGGAATCATTGGGCTAACAGTTCCGTTCTCCTTGATATAAGGAATAAAAAAGAGTGACTTTATTAGGAAGGTGAGGTTTGCTGTAGTTGAATTAAAAAGAGCTGGCGCAATAGCAGCGAGAATGAACGCTCCAACCGTCAGCAGCCAGTAGAGTGGCGCAATTCTGGAAACTCGATTGATAAAAAATTGCTTCGAAGTCTCTCCATTGTTAACAACCAAACACATAACAAAACCACTCAGTACAAAGAAGATATCTACCCCGAATCCGCCAAAAAAAGGATTGCACTTAATATGTAAGTAGGCAACACTTGTAGCTGCAATAAAACGAGTTATTTGTAGGCTTTTTAATTGCGTCATATGTCACTATCAGGCTGATTAGTAGGGGCATAGCCACTAACGACCTCCTGAAAGATCGCTTTAGCCTCTTGGAGTGACTGCTGCTTTACTGCACACTCTAGAATTGCCAATTTATCCATCAAATCATTAAGGCCTATAAAGTCCTCGTGCGCCCTCAATATTCTTTCGTGTGAAGTTTTCTCAGGATTATTTCCAATGAGTAGCTCTTCATATAGTTTTTCGCCTGGGCGCAATCCAAGAACCCGAATTTCAATATCACCGTCAGGATGATTTTCATCTCTTAACGTAAGGCCAGAAAGATGAATCATACTCTCTGCTAAGTCTCTAATTTTGATGGGCTCACCCATATCCAAAACGAAAACATCTCCGCCTACTGACATGGCTGATGCCTGAATAACCAACTGAGCAGCCTCTGGAATTGTCATAAAGTATCGAGTAACTTCGTTATCCGTAAGGGTAACTGGCCCACCGCCCTTAATTTGCTGGCGAAACTTAGGCACTACGGAGCCGGAAGATCCCAATACATTCCCGAATCGCACCATTGAAAATATGGTGGAAGACTCACCAAAACGTTGATCGTAAGCTTGAAGAATGAGTTCTGCAAAACGCTTAGTGGCCCCCATAATATTTGTAGGCCTTACAGCTTTATCGGTACTAATCAACACAAAGTGATCGATACTAAATTCCTTTGCCATACGAACCATCGACAGAGTGCCAAAAATATTATTTTTAATGCCTTCAAATGGATTTGATTCAACGAGGGGCACATGTTTATATGCCGCCGCATGAAATACGGTATTTACATGCTGTTCTCTAAAAATATTGCGCATACGGTCTTCGTCCACTACCGAAGCTAATAAAGGCATGACCGAACAATTGCTTTGAGTATTAGAAACATAGGACTCTAACTCCTCTTGAATGGAATATAGTGCAAATTCACTTTGCTCGACCAAGATCAAGTTTGAAGGTTCATGAACAATAATTTGCCTACATAACTCGCCACCAATTGAACCACCGGCTCCCGTCACCATAACTACTTTATTAAAAATATTGGCCCTCATTAATTCTGAGTTTGGCAATACTGGCACCCTTCCTAAGAGATCATCAATATCAAGCTCCCTTAAGTCTGAAGCACTTAATTTACCGCTAGCAAGATCTGAAAAACTAGGCAAGATCCGGACAGATAGTTTTGCATTGGCTAATCGCTCTAAAATTTCTTTGCGGCGCTTTCGGCTTGCAGATGGAATTGCTAAGATGATGTCAGTAACGCGTAATAAAGCGGCTGTATCCTCTATATCTACAGGGCTATAAATCATGATTCCATTTAATGAACTGCCATGCAGCCTGGCATCATCATCTAAAAAACCCACTACCCTCATTTCATAACTATTCCCGAGAGCAAGGGCTAACTGACGGCCAGCTGCACCAGCACCATATATCAGTATGCGAGGTAAATTTCCACGCCGCAATTCGTCATGGTATGCCCGTCCCAACCAAAATCTAACCAATATACGAGAACCCGTTACGAATAAAAAGATGAGGATAGGCTGAATCAAGCCAATAGTTCTTGGAACACCCTCTACACCAAATAATGCAAAAGCCAATACAAATAAAGCGGTATAAATGCTAACTGCCTTAGTAATCGCGAGTAATGCACCAAGCCCAGAATAACGAAAAATTGCCCGGTACAATCCAGAGGAAATAAAAATAGGTAAAGCGGCAGCCCAAGAAATAAATAAAACCAAAAAAGGTCGCCATTGAGAATCGGTGCTTAAAAAATTCCAGTCGCCTAAGCGCAAATAAAAAGCTAAGAAAGTTGCAGTGATACAAATAAATATATCAACGAATATTGCAAAAAATCTTTTAACGGGGCGTGATAAATTCAGGATGCTACCAATAATAGAAGACATAAAGAATTAAAGCCCCAGTAGGATAGGATAAATCAATGACTCACTCCATCTTGACTAAGGACCTTGATTAAGGTTAGCCAATATATTTTTAGGTCCATGCCCAAAGACGCCTCTTTCAAATAGTCGGTATCGAATTTTACTTTTTCTTCTATTGAGAGATGGTCACGTCCATTTACCTGGGCCCAGCCAGTTATCCCAGGCCTTAATTTGTCTACGCCATACTTGATCCTTAATCCAATCAAATCATCTTGATTGAATAATGCCGGTCTTGGCCCAATGAAACTCATACTGCCATTCAGAATGCACCATAGCTGCGGTAACTCATCCAAACTACACTTTCGCAAAAAAGATCCAATAGGCGTAAGATGACTACTTGCATCTAATAGCATATGGGTTGCTATCGTTGGGGTTCCAACAGCCATGGTTCTGAACTTTGGCATCAAAAAAGATTTGCTATTTTTTCCCACCCTTTTTGACCAATACAAAATAGGGCCAGATGAACTTAACTTCACCAAGAGAGAGACAATCAACATCGGCACACACAGAATAAACAATAAAATAATTGCTAAGATAATATCCAGAATTCTTTTCATAATGACTCCTGATGCTCAGCCTTAACGTTCAACATCTCTCTCAAACCATCTTGTAGCTTAATATTAGCCCTCCAACCAGTTAGTTTTTCAAAATTGCCAGATGAATACCACTCACTCTTTAGGAGTCGATCGCAAACCTCTTGGTTAAATATTAAGTTCACACCAGAGGATTTTTGGATAAACTCGCAGGAACTAGCTAAAATTTTCATTATCGGTAGTGGCACCTCAATTCTCGTTGCTTTCATGCCATAAACCCTGCGAATTTCGTCATAAATTCCTCTGCCAGAGGGCGCCTCAGATCCTGAAACGATTAAGGATAAGCCATTAAGCTTGGGTATACGTGATGCCAATAATATAGCCTCTAGTACATCATCTACATGAATCAACGAGCGATGATTGTGAGTTTCAGGAATTGGAGGAAATAACCCCTTATGAATTAATTTAGACATTCTTTCTAAATTACCTGAACCACCAAATCCATAGACCATTGCTAACCTTAAGTTAACAATATGCATTCCATATCTTTTACCAACCTCAAGAATTAAATTTTCAGCAGCCAATTTAGATTTTCCATATGGCGATACTGGGACGGCAGGCCAACTCTCGTCAATGCAAATATCTGCAGTATTTGACATTACCTTTACACTTGAAAGATTCACAAAACTACGCACCCCACATCTCGCAGCTAGTTCTAGTAAATTTTTCGTTCCGAGATAATTAATTTTCCAATGGGTGTCGGCCATAATATGCTGTGGCATCCCAAAACTATGAGCATAGCCTGCACAGTGAATGACGCCATCCACATCTTGAAGTAATCCTTCTAATTTGATGTTGTCATGTAAGTCGCAAGCTACATAATTAGAATTAATTAAATTTTTTCTACCGATACCAATCACGGGAACGTTGTCCGCTTTTAGCCTCTTCATTAGTCGCGATCCAATGAATCCGGAAGCGCCACTCACAAGCAACTTATTCTTCGTCATCAATGTTAGCCGAGAATATTAGGCTGCATTAATTGACTTAGCAGATATCGGGCCATACTTTTTATGTGCAAAAATGCAAATTTCATACTTTTCTGACTATCACGCCTAGCATCATGAATCACAATTGATTTTGGGGAAAGTATTATTTTAAATTTTTGTCGCCATAACCGGGAGCAAATATCAACGTCCTCATAATATAAAAAATATTTTTCATCAAAACCATTTACTTGACTAAAGGAGAATTTATCAAATAAAAGAAACATTCCTGCGACCCAGTCAGGGGAAAATGAATGGCCGCCCACTTTAATATCGTAAGCACCCTTATCCTTAAAAATAATTTTTTTTAGAAGTGATTTAAATGTGGGGAAGTGCCTTGCGCTATCCTCTAACTCCCCACCCTTATTTAAAACAATAGGAGCAATCAGAGATGCACCTTGAGCCTTCATCTCCATCAATAAACCTGGAAATAAATTATCCTTAAATATAATATCGGGGTTAAGAACGCAAAAATAGTCTGCTCTCATGAGGCGAAACGATGCATTATGATTGCTCGCAAAACCCATAGGGACTAAGTTCACTACTTTCTGTACTCTTGGATCATTTGGCAGGGCCAAGTTTTCGGGAATATTCTCAACTACAATAATTTGAGAGATCTCTGGATATCTTGTTAATTGCTGGACCAAAGATCCAACCATGCTTCCGTGCTTATGACTTACTATAGAAACTGTAATCAATTGATTGATCCTTACGACAACTTATGAATAAGGCATTTTTAAAAAAAATTCATGCCATTTATAACGCCCTTTCTTATTCTAACGGGCTTTAATGGACTGGCAAGCAAAGATTGGGGCGCCATAGAAGGACTTTGCATCCTAATTGCAGCATGATTCTTAAGCTGCAGTTTATCAATTACCTAATTTATTGAGGCTAGAATTGATTGCACTGGTAAGTCTGTTATAAATTTTATCTATTTATGCTTTTAGTCTTAGAATATAAGCATTAACCCTACTGCCTTCTTTTTCATTTATGAGGTTGGGTGCATGTAATGCAACCCTTGCATGTTGCTTTGAGTATTTTTAATTTTATATTAAACAGTTCTGATATCTATAATTCATGTAATCTATAGCCCGCTAATGCAATTTAAAGTTAATCCAATCAATCCTCAAGATTTTGAGTGGGATGCTATTGTCATCGGCACCGGAATGGGCGGCGCAACAGTAGGTCATGAGCTGTGCCAAATGGGATATAAGGTACTTTTTATCGAGAAAGGGAATTTTCTAGAAATTTCTCCAACAGAAAAAAATAGCACTATAAGCCAAGAAAATGATCGTCAAGGATATTGGCCACATAGAATTACTCTCAATACCAACGGAAAACAGAGAAAATTGCTTTTCCCAATAGGTAGCGGTCCCGGTGGGTCTACCATCTTATATGGTGGGCAACTAGAGAGAATGCACCCAAGCGATTTTAGGGGCTCCACAGAAAATCCCTTAATCTGGCCACTCTCATATGAAGATTTTGAGCCCTACTATGCAAAAGCTGAATTTTTATATCGCGTAAAAGGATGCAATGGCCAGACCTCGAGCCCTCCCCTTAGCAAGAGTGACTCTATTATTTTTAATACATTTAAAAAGCTTGGTCTGGAACCCTATCGATCGCCAATCGCTCTTGAATGTGTAGACAAATGCACTGGGTGTGGGGGTAAGGCATGCAAATTAAAGTGCAAAAACGATTCTTTAAAAATTTGCCTACAACCAGCTCTTGACTTACCAGGCGGATTTTTATTAACAAATTGCGAAGTTATAAGCATAAAGGCAGATGCTAGCCATGCCACATGTGTTAAATGTATTTATAACGGGGAAGAGATTAGCATTAGAGCCAGATTCTACATAGCCGCTGCTGGCGCATTAATTACACCAGGGCTGCTATTGAAATCAAGGAGTGAAATTTGGCCTAATGGTCTAGCTAATAAGTCTGGGTTAGTTGGCAAGAATCTAATGTTTCATTTAAGTGATTTTTATGCCATTAAACCTAAAATAAATGCCAGAAAAAGTGAGCCTCAAAAGAGCATTTCTACTAATTATTTCTATGAAAATTTGGGGATAAAGATGGGGACGTTTCAGTCAGTAGGAATCCCTATTAATTCAGAGTATTTCTTTAAATTTATTATAAAAATTAAAGAAAAAAATAAGCTATTTAGAATCCTGCCGGAATTTTTTTACAAAGTAGCCGCAAATATTTTCACCAAGATATTCGAAAAATATACCATCTTTGCCTCCATAGTAGAAGACTATCCGGATAACACAAATAAAATTAGCATAGATGACCTAGGGCAAATCATTGTTAATTATGAAATTAGTCAATCATCCAGATATCGAAACAATAATTTTAGAAAAATGCTAAAAACTAAACTGAAAAAAGATTTTTCAGTTGTTAGTACAAGCAATAAAACAAATATTAATCTTGGTCACGCTACGGGGACTTGTAGGCTTGGTATCGACCCATCAAAAAGTGTACTAGATATAAATAATCGCTGCCATGATTTAAGCAACCTCTACATATGTGACTCTTCTTTTTTTGTGACTAGCTCAGGAGTGAATCCAAGTTTAACCATTGCAGCTAACGCTATTAGGGTTGCCGAACACATCGCTAGACATTCAGAATTTAAGATCACTTGAATCTCTCAGCAAGTACACGACGATAATGCCTGATATTTCTGGCAATAGGATGATTCGCAAGAATGGCAACCACATATATAGGATTGAATGTCCTCAAAAACTCGCCGAATAAAAACGATGCTCGTTCATAAAAATGGGTTTTGATATAGGACTTATTGCTTAATTGAGATTGATGTCTACGGTAATAGGTCGTGACATTATCCAAATTCCTAAACACAATACTCTGATCTCTTGCAACTCGCATTAACAGCTCACTATCCTCTGATGTATGGCCATATAAATAGCCTTTATTTCTAAACATCAACTCAGACTTGATCATCATACTCGAGTGAAGAATCGGCGTTCTGTACTTTAACGTCTTTCTAATGGTAGCATTGTCCTGATAAAAAGGGTATGGGTGATGGAGATTTTCTACCCCATATTCATCAACTATCTTGACTCGCGTTCCCAGAACACCTAAGGCTAGATCCTGATCAAATTCCTTGACTTGAGCTTCTAAGCGAATTGGATCACACAGGTCATCGGAATCCCAGCGAGCAATTAATTCAGAATCAGTATTTGCAATCGCCAAGTTGGCAGCAAAAGCCACGCCACCTAATTTAGTTGCAATAATCTTATAAGAAAATGTACATTCCTCATCAATTAATACCTTTAATTTTTCTGCGTCTTTCTCATCAATGACAAAGATTACTTCAAAGTCTTTAAAGGTTTGGTCTTGGATTGAATGTAAAGTGTCCACCAAAAAATGATCTAATCTTGCAACGGGCATATGCACTGATACTTTATGATTCATAGTTTCTCTCTCTAAAGCTGAATCCAACCATCTAAGGAAAAATTATAGCTGTCAAGCCCATTTCCCCATTGCTTCGGCAAAATTACCATTTTTCTGTTTGCCCTAGAAAGTGTTGCAGCCCACCAACTAAGGGTACTGTTGGCAATAATATAATTTTTGTAACTGGACATACTTTTTAGGACCTCTAGTGGACTAAGCTTAGCAGTAGGCATAATAATTATTCGCGGATCCCCGAAAAATACAGTCTTTATCCAGGGCTCATCATCACTAAAAATACAGAATCGAGGATTTTCAATTTTATCTTTAAATAGTTCTATAGCTTTTTGGTAGTAGTCCATATGCAATACCGAAGCATTAGAGTTGATCAGGTAATCACCTCGACGAATATGGACACAGACATAACTTGATTCTTCTTCATGATTTTGAATAAGTAATTGCTCGCGCATCATTTCCATGAACTCTTCACTTAGAAATTCTTTACTTTGCCAGAAGCCATCAACGATATAAACACCTGAAGATGGATGCAGATTATCATCATTAGAAAAAATATAATATGGGCTAAAAAATTTTGGTAAGCGAATTCCTAATTTATAGGCAAGCCGCTGGAAAGAGCGAATGATTTTTAGCTGAAAAAATCCTAAAGTGATGATGTCGTATTTTTTTACCAATTCACCAGTTACTATAACTTCGTGAATTTGTTTTGCCCGTAGAAAAAATGAATCATCAAATGATAATTTTCCACCCCATTTTTTAATTAGGCTCAATCCATACTGGATCTGGAACAATTGATTTCCTAACCCGCCAATTAATCGAACTACAAAGACAGGAGATTTTCCTAACATTTTTATGGCTTTCTAAAAACAAAACACCCGCAGCCATAATTACTAGAAAAGGTATCGGACCTTAAAGCATCTATTTTTAATCTTGGGGGTTCAGAGTCATCATTAACGAAGGAGAAGCTTTCAAGCGCAAGCGTGCTGAACATTTCTAAAACTGCATCATAGCTATAAATTCGATGTGCATTAAACCTTACAACCGAGTCCTTACCAACAGGCACAACTATAAAAAGAAGGCCGCCTTTTGTTAGCACTCTAGCTAACTCTAGTGAGGCCTGCAGATCACCGTCTGAATTTAATGGATCCCCGTATCGACCTAAGCCAATATGCTCTATCACATGCATACAAGATAGAGATTCTATTGAATCATTTGCAAAAGTTAGTTTTGATAAATCCTGACGTCCAACCATTAAATTCGATAACTCAATATTAGGGATTCTAAAATCATAGTGGGCTATACGCATGCTCGAAGATGCCATTGCACAAAACATGAGAGAGCTTGAAATATCTATATGATTTTTAATTCCATATTTTTCGAGCATGCGTATAGCCCACGCGCAGTGATAGACATAATGCGTATCATATGCCATCACACCTTTGCTGTCCGTAAGAACAGGTAACCAATTTTTTATTTCAATAATAAAACGCTTGCCCAATTTATCTCTTATCCGAATATAGTCGTATAAAAATTTTGGTAGCTCGAAAAAATTAGCGACTATGTATATCAATTTATTCATAATTTTTAAAGCGCAGTTTGAATGGGTAAAAA
The DNA here is from genome assembly GCA_947448415.1 of Burkholderiaceae bacterium. Classification (GTDB taxonomy): domain Bacteria; phylum Pseudomonadota; class Gammaproteobacteria; order Burkholderiales; family Burkholderiaceae; genus Polynucleobacter. Next base: position 14,010 of record CANFMT010000005.1, read on the forward strand.
ATAAATTGTCGTCTACTAAAAAAGCTAAATAACAGATAACTAAACGATATTATTTAAAAATGAATTAATAGGATACGTCATATTATCGGATTTTAACTGCAAGCGAGCTCAAGCTTCCTAGTAAGTGTCATACATATCTTTTATCGTGGACAAGAAAAAAATAAATACCTCCCACTAACTGCGTTACTGCAGCCAACATCCAACATGCGGCACCAGTTAAGTATGGACTAGCTACACCAAAGCAAGCCAACCCGATAAAACAAAATACCAAACTAATAAGATTTACTCTGAAGATAAATCTACCCTCTCCTGAAATAATCATTCTTTGGTACACAACATGGTAAATAGCGTTAAGGTAAATTGAGATAAGTATCGCTCTAAATAAAATAACTGTTCCAACTTCTTCGCTAACCCGTATTGAAAATAAAGGCAATATTGATGATGCAAATATTCCTCCAGTTAAAAGCACGGGAGCCAATATTACGGTAACGGCCAATACTTGTAATTTAAGTATTTTTCGATTATTAGATACCAAATCTTGCGGGCTATCTCCACGCGATAAATACGGGAGAAACGTCTTCATTAGCGGGTACTGAAGCTGAAGAAAATATAAGCCAACTGTGACTACAATTGCATACACTCCAAAAACATGGGAGGGGAGGGTCGAAGAAAGAAAAAGTCGGTCAAGATTAAATACCAATATGCCAACAATTACAGCGCCAGTAATGCTACCTATACTCTTGAAAAATTCTCTTGTTTCAGAAATCTTAAAACCCATGAAAATACTTTTAATTTTTAAGTACCTAGCATTGAAGACTAATTCAAGAATACTTACTATCAAAAATACTAAAAAATATATGATGGGCTCAGGCACTAAATAAGCAACTAGAATAATTGCAGATATATTTTTAATCAATAAAAACAGAATTTGTCGTGAGTTTTGCTCAAGATGATTTTCCTCTGCATTTAAATCTGCATATATAAAGTTATTTAAAAGGCTTACTGAAAAAAACAGGCAAGCTAGAGTCAAAAGTGAAAAATTATTCCAAAATGGCCATAGCGTTGAATCTATTATGCGCCCAAGGCCAGATAAAATTAGAATAACAGCAGGCACAACTGTAGCGACCACCAAGATGGCTCGTATATATTTTTCACGAATAGATTGCCTAAATTGAGATCGGCCATATTCAGCCGTATAAAGCTGGAGTACCCCCATTTCAGCCATCATCATGACGTTTACTATGGTGATATATGCAGCAATGATGCCCCACTTATCATGCCCAAACAAACGGGAGTAAGCCATTAGCGAAAGAATATTGATTACACCAATTAATGTAGTGCCAATATAATTAATTAAAATTTTATTTCTTAAGCGCACTAGCTATGGTCTATGGAAAAAGAATGTGGTGGGTAATTTTTCTAAATTGCATGCAAAAATTCTTTGCTAGCCTTATTTTGGCTCAATGATCCGCCCAAGCAAATCCAAAATATCAGGGCCGCAAAAGTCACTGTGGCAGATACCTCGGTCGTACACCATAAAAGTAAATTAGTAAGCAATGGCCAAAATGCTAGATTTACCCAAGGCTGCTGAATATAGAGAGCATTCTTAATGGCTATTAATAAAGAGAGGATAATTAGTAAAAATCCAGGATAACCTATGGCTAAGATCACATCTAACCATCCACTGTGGCTATGAGATAAATTTTTTCCCACATCTGGCCATTGTATTTTTGCCATTTTTGCAAAAGAATCTTCCACTAAGCCATAACCCATGGGGTTATCTAAAGATAACTTAATCCCTACGGTAGCCCAAGCAGCACGCTCGTAGTTGGTTATAGAAACAGTGGTCCCATACTCATTCAACGGATAACCATATTTTCCAGCATCCCTCCAATGAGGATATTTTTCTAGTTGAACTGCAACTTTAATGTCTGCAAAGAGCGTTCTCCAGGAGTCATTCTTTTGAATATTAAATACAATGGCAGTAATGAGTACTAAGAAAATAATGAGCGCAGCCAACAATTTTTTCCAACTCAGCACCGACCCTTTTCTAAAAAAGAATAAGCAACCAAAAAAAACAAATAGCATTGCTGCATAAGCGATCCCATTCTTAATATTTTGTGCAATAAATAAAAATAAGGTAGCAATAATCACGCTGATATTTGCAGCTAAATTTAAATAATTCTTTGAATGCCAACGACCAGAGACATGATTTAGATTTAGCAACAAACCCAGAGAAATCGATAAAGTAGGCAGGCAAAAAGCAACGTAATCTGTCTTAGGGACATAAAACGGTTGAGATAGGTCATAAACGCGCAATGAAGGAGGAACATTAATCCCTAGCAACTCCCCATAATTTGAAAGAGAATATTTTATTAAGTAAATAATAATTGGGGAACACAAACCAATATAGATTGCGAGCCAATAACGTGGGGATTCCTTTGGATTGGCATTAATCAGCGACAATCCCAGCCCAATTGCCATAACTGAGCCGATTGCAGCATACCTCCAAATGCGGAAATACTCTATGTATTGAAGTGAAAAATTTTCGCCGATCAATACCAGATGAAAAGTAGCCCAAATAAATAAGGCAACGATCAACCAAATTGGTATTGCAGATTTATGAAGAAATCTTTCTCTATATTGATACATTGAATAAGCGCCAAATACAGCGCCTACTGCCAAGGCAGTATTTCGAAAGCCAACTATTTCAGGCAAAATCCAAACTGCATAAAGCACCATAAAAGCTGTGCACTGCACCCAAATCATCCAATTAGGAATTTTGGACACTATTTGGGAGGACTGATTAATAGATTCTTTCATTAAAGGAATTGTATTTATTGGCGTTGATTTTTCTTAAAATCCGCGTAAGCTAAAGCTAAGCCATTTTCCAAATCAAACTTTGCTTGCCACCCTAAACGATTTAATCGACTGGAGTCCATCCATTTACGTGGAGCGCCATCTGGCTTAGTAGTATCCAGGGAAATGCTCCCCGAGTAACCAACCGCATCAGCAACTGCAGCAGCTAATTCCGCAATAGTGATATCTGATCCATATCCAACATTGATATGACTGCACATAGAATCTGTTTGTTGATCGTAAGCACTCCTATCCAACTCCATTACAAAAACTGAAGCTGCTGCCATATCATCAACGTATAAAAATTCGCGCTTAGGAGTGCCCGTTCCCCATATAACTACTTCAGGCGCATTGCTGACTTTTGCTTCATGGAACCGCCTAATCATCGCAGGGATTACATGACTATTTTCTGGATGATAATTATCGCCTGGTCCATATAGGTTTGTAGGCATTACAGAGCGATAGTCCACTCCATACTGGCGGTTATAACTCTCACACATCTTAATACCAGCAATCTTAGCAATAGCGTATGGCTCATTAGTAGCCTCCAACTTGCCAGTAAGCAAAACTTCTTCAGCCATTGGCTGAGGAGCCAACTTCGGATAGATGCAACTTGATCCTAAAAAAAGAAGTTTTTTTACGCCGCTAATGAATGCCTCATGAATGACATTATTTTGGACCATTAAGTTTTCATAAATAAATTCAGCTGGAAAGGTATTGTTTGCATAAATTCCGCCCACTTTCGCTGCCGCTAAATATACTTGATCAGGCTGTTCCTTTTCAAACAATGCTTGAACTGCCACTTGATTAGTTAGATCTAGCTCAGCATGAGTTCGAGTTATTAAATTCTGATAACCTTTTTCTTTAAGAGCGCGAACAATAGCTGATCCAACCATCCCCTTATGGCCAGCTACATAGATTTTTTGATTTAAATCTACAGGCACTATTTCATTACCCCCAAATACATACTAGACATTTAATTTTCTTTACCAACTGACACACTATGGCCATGCTTTATTAATAAGGCATGTTGTTTGGCTTTATCCAGGTCACTAGCCACCATTTCAATAATCATTTGATCAAGGGTAATCTCTGGAACCCAACCCAACTTCTCCTTGGCTTTAGTGGGATCACCTAAAAGTGTTTCCACTTCAGTTGGGCGGTAATAGCGCGGATCAATTTGTACAATGACATCCCCCACCTTTAATGCGGGTGCTTTATCACCTTCAAAGGCCGATACGATTGCTTTCTCATTCTCGGCAGAACCTTCAAACTTTAAAGTGATACCTAATTGCTTGGCGCTACGAACAATGAATTCACGTACTGTAAATTGCACGCCAGTAGCAATGACAAAGTCTTCTGGTTTTTCTTGTTGGAGCATCAGCCATTGCATACGCACATAATCTTTAGCATGACCCCAGTCACGCAAAGCATCAATATTGCCCATATAAAGACATTTCTCTAGACCATGAGCAATATTTGCGAGGCCACGAGTCACTTTGCGTGTCACAAAGGTTTCGCCGCGACGCTTGGACTCATGGTTAAACAAAATGCCATTACAAGCATAAATTCCATAAGCCTCGCGATAGTTCACAGTAATCCAATAGGCATACATCTTTGCTACCGCATAAGGACTTCGCGGATAGAACGGAGTAGTCTCTTTTTGCGGGATCTCTTGTACCAAGCCATATAGCTCGGATGTTGATGCTTGATAGAAACGAGTTTTCTTCTCTAAGCCCAAAATACGAATAGCTTCAAGTATCCGCAGAGGACCAATCGCATCAACATCAGCCGTGTACTCCGGTGATTCAAAAGAAACAGCTACATGGCTTTGGGCGCCTAAGTTATAAATCTCATCGGGCTGACACTCTTTAATAATTCGCACCAAATTGCTGGTATCTGTTAGATCGCCGTAATGCAGAATCAAATCAGGATGATTAATGTGCGGGTCTTGGTAAATATGATCAATTCGCTCAGTGTTGAAAGAAGATGCGCGACGCTTAATGCCGTGGACGATATAGCCCTTTTCCAATAAGAACTCGGCAAGATAAGAACCATCTTGGCCAGTAATACCAGTAATTAAAGCAACTTTTTGATTTTTCATTTCTTTACTCATATTTTTTACGCTTACTAAAGTCACCACTAAGTACGTCCGTACGTATCTTCAAAACGAACAATATCATCCTCGCCTAAATAACTTCCAGACTGCACTTCAATAATTTCTAATGGCTCAAGACCTGGATTAGCTAAGCGGTGAGTTTGTCCTTGTGGGATATAAGTACTTTGATTTTCATTCAAAGTAATTACTTGATCTCCATTGGTTATTTCAGCAATCCCCCTCACCACAATCCAGTGCTCAGCACGATGATGATGCATCTGCAATGACAGGCTAGCACCTGGCTTGACCTGAATGCGCTTGACTTTAAAACGCTCGCCCTCATCTACACTGTCATACCAACCCCAAGGTCTTGCCACCTTGCGATGTAGGTTTTTTTCTGCTCGTTTTTGCGACTCTAATTGAGTCACAATGCTTTTAACGTCTTGACTATTTTTTCTATCGGCAACTAGGACAGCATCAGCAGTTTCAACAATAATGAGATTTTCTACTCCAACTGCGCTTACCAATCTACTGCCGGCATGCACTAATGAGTTTTTTGAATTCGCGAGTAAAGTATCACCGCTAGTCACATTACCATCTAGATCTTGCTGTCCAACTTGCCATACCGCATCCCAAGCTCCAAGGTCATTCCAACCAGCATCCAACTCCACCATCTTAATCGGGTAATGTGATCCGGGACATTTTTCAATGACCGCATAGTCAATCGACTCGCTTGGAATTACTTTAAATTCTTCTGCGCCAGGACGAATAAATTCAAAACCATCAGCGCCATCTTTAGATCTTGATTGCCAGGCTGTTTGAGATGCGTCAAATATATCTTTACGAAATTCTTTTAAGGCAGCCAACCAGGTGCTAGCTCTCAAAACAAACATGCCGCTATTCCAAAGGTAGCTACCATCCAACAAATAAGATTGGGCAGTTTTGGTATCAGGCTTCTCTACAAAACGCGCTACTTCATAAGCGTTATTTTTATCTTTTTGATTTAAGCGCTGAATATAGCCATAGCCAGTTTCTGGGGCAGTTGGAGTAACCCCCAAAATCACAATAACATCTGGCGCTTCCTCAACTACGCTAATGCAATTTTGCAAAGCCTTAGTAAATGCCTCTTGATTTTTAATTGTTTGATCGGCTGGGGTAATTACTAAAATAGGATCTTGCTCATTATTTTTATTTTCAGTTAATTGTTGGGCACAAAAAGCTGCCATGCTTAACGCGGGGGATGTATTTCTTCCAACTGGCTCAAGCAACAAGACAGGTTTATTGCCATTCAATACCGCCTTCATCTCACGCAGTTGATCCAAAACCAAAAAACGATGATCTTCATTGGTGACTACTTCAGTGCTACCAAGTGAAATTGTTGAGCTGGCAACAGAATGAATACGCTCTACAGCTTGTTGAAATAGACTTTTAGAAGAGCCGTCCCCAGAAAGCACTAGAAATTGCTTTGGAAACCCCGAGCGAGAGAGGGGCCAAAGGCGTGTTCCAGAACCGCCGCACAGAATGACAGGAATAACTATGGACATAAAACAGTATTTAGAAGCTATTTATGCTTTTTATAAGTAAGTCATGATTTTAAAGGGTTTATTACCCCTCTTTAGCAAAGCTTCAGAATTTATTAAAATCTCCCTTGAGGTACTAAAAGCGCACAATAGCGCAGCATTGCTAATAATCAATCATGGAGTCAAAATATGAGTAATATCCCCAAAATTAACCTTCGTAACTCTCTTACAGAGTGCGGTCAATCCATTCGCAAAGAAAATACAGGCAAATATCAAAACTACGGCATTTTGGACTGTAAAGCGTCTATCGCAGCAGGTAAAATTAAATAAGAAGCTCCTTTCCATATTAGCAGGCTTAAACCCTTATTTAAGGGGGGTTTGGGATGTAACTTACCAGTAATGTTGCTGTAAGCTGCCCCAGCCAAGATCAATAAGGCTGAATCAATCATCACCGGGAAGAAGGCGTAGCGATAGTTGCCGATATGTCCCAGAACAACAATAAGTGATATGGCTGCCGCCGGAGGATGAAAGCAGCGAAACTCAAACATGCCTATATTGAGAAGGCAGCCGCAGCCGGCAACCCTATCAAGGGCAACTCAATCAGATGAAAGCAGCTAATTCCGACTATTGCTGACAGGATATTTCCGGCAATCACTGCCCAAGGCTACACCATAGGGGTGGCTGGCAGCGCAAAGACTAATATTGCACTTGCCCCCAAGGATGCTATCAGCCATTCATCCACTCCCCCAGGCTCAACATGTTATTTTTCGATAGTCAGCACTAACATTAGACCAATAAATACCACTAACACTGAGCGTATTTGCTCCACCCAATCCACATCAGGTTGATCACCACCAAAGTAAAAGGCGATCTTTTTAAGCAGAGTTTTGCTTGATACGCTCATTAATCACTAAAGGAAGGTTTTTGGATGGTTTAAGCAGTTTCAGCACCTGAAAGACAAAAAAGGCTGCCTAAGCAGCCTTTTTTCTAGCTAAGCCCACCAACTGACTCCGCATAACCTACAAAATTAGGCGTATTAAGCCTTTTTAGCGTAAGCAGAACACCAGCCTTTACTAGATACTTGCTTGCCAGCAAACAAAGAGCAGCCGCCGGAGGCAGAGCCAGGCTTACCTTGGTATAAGGCACAGCTATCGCACTGTTGACCTGCAGCGTATTTAGCGTACTTCGCCTTGTCCACCTTTGAAGCATCAGCCTTATATCCTAAGGCTACGGCTTGTGGATCAGTTTCTGCAACCATTGCTTGAGCTTGAACTTTACCGTTCAATGCCAAAGTACAGGCACCAGCAGCAGACAAAATCATAAATTGGCGACGACTATTTTTCATGGATTCTCCAAAAAATAAAACAGTAAAAAGACATGCATCTTTAAAGCTAAAGCTCATCATAGACGAGAAGAAATTTTATGATCATCAACCGTGCAACTATATGATTTATATAAATAATTAGTTGAGAATTATTCTCATAAAAAAATTTTCGCTAAATGACTGTCGCTAAAACCTACTTCCAGCCTTTTAGCCGTAAACAAGCAATCCTTTTCCTTAGATAAACACCATCAGGTGACTCAGGATAGGCATCAGCACAATCCTTTACATCAACCTTATAAGTAGCAGGATTATTTTTCACGGTGTCAGGATGCGTCGTTGGAAATGATTGAGCGCAAGCTAGTAGAACTGAACTGATTGCTACAAATGAAAAATAATAGAACGTAGTATGTAATAGTGGTGTTATTTGCTTCATTTCGATTTAGCGGATTAGCGCTTATCAAGCAAAGATAAAAACTCTCTACGCAAATTGGAGTCTTTCAAGAATGCTCCACGCATTACGCTATTCACCATCTTAGAGTCTCGATCCTTCACACCACGCCACTGCATGCAAAAGTGATCCGCATCCATCACAATAGCCACACCAATAGGCTTGATCTTCTTCTCTAACATATCAGCCAATTCAACCACCGCTTCTTCTTGAATCTGCGGTCTGCACATTACCCACTCAGTCAGTCTTGAATATTTAGAAAGGCCAATCAGTGCAGACTCTTTACTTGGCAATACCCCAATCCAAATGCGGCCCATAATCGGACACAAATGATGAGAGCAGGCACTACGCACAGTAATTGGCCCAATAATCATCAACTCATTTAAGCGACTAACATTTGGAAATTTAGTCAGCGTTGGTTGCTCAACATAGCGGCCATTAAATACTTCTTGCACGAACATCTTGGCTACACGACGACTAGTGTTTTTGGTGTTGTGGTCGCTATCAGTATCAATAACCAGACTCTCAAGCACTGCCTGCATTTTTTCAGCAACCTCATCTACCAAGCCATCCAATTCACCGGGTTTAATAAAGGCAGCAATATTGTCATTGGCATGGAAACGAGCTTTTTGAGCTTGAATACGACGACGAATCACAAGTGACAAAGGCAAACCGCTCTCATCTTTAGTGGGATTTACTTTTTGAGTTGACGTTTTCTTTGCCACTGCTTTGCTTGTTGCTTTACCGACTGATTTAGTCGCAACTACTTTTTTAGAAATAGCTTTTTTGATAGGCATGATTTATGTTCTCAATTGATATAGGTATTACATACCCACTAAGTTTTCTTGTTTTGGATTTGGCGTAGTTAGATTTGGAAAAATATTGCAACAACACAAGCAATGCCACATAACCAAACGATAGAGCGTGTTGTTGGCCAGTTAGCGATGTAACAAAATAAATAAGCAATGCGCGCCAACACAAATCCAACGGCCAGCAAATCGACTGTTGTTTGCGGCGCCTTTTGAATGGTAGCAATAATGACGGCGGCAAAAAAGAGTGGGAGGGATTCAAATAAATTGGCTTGCGCTGCATTAGCTCTAGCCCTAAAACCCGTTTGCTGAGCCAGCCATTGTCTAGGCATGCTGTTGTCATATTCCGCAAAGCCCTTTTTAGCGATGCCAGCAGCGACATAAGGCAGCAAGCCCATCAAGAGAACGCATGCATAAGCAATTGTCATAATTTATTTTTTATCTTTCTTAGAGCCAATACGGCTTTCGGTGCCATTCATTAAATTGCCAATATTACTGCGATGACGCCAGATAAGAAGAAGGCAAACAATCAATAGGGCAATACCCATTGGCTGAAAGCCAAATAAGAAAACAAAATAGATGGGGCCAAATACCGCTGCAGCCAAGGCAGCCAGTGATGAATAACGCATAAAGGTAGCAACAATAATCCATGTACCTAGAGTTGCTGCGCCCAAAATCCAATTCACGCCAAACAAAATACCGCAAGCAGTTGCTACACCTTTGCCGCCTTTGAAGTCATGAAAGACTGGAAATAAGTGCCCCAAGAAAACTGCTAGCACTACTCCGCATAGAACCCATGATCCCAAATTAGCGCTAAGCGATTGATCGCCCAAAAGTACACGCGCCAACATCACCGCAAAGTAACCCTTTAATGCATCGCCAATCAAAGTGAGGACTGCGGCTAATTTATTACCCGTGCGCAGGACATTAGTCGCACCAGGGTTGCCAGAGCCATAAGTATGAGGATCAGGCAAGCGCATGCATTTACTCACTACCACCGCAAAAGAAATAGATCCGATGAGATAGGCGATCGGAATCAGCAGGAGATCTAGGGTCAAATTCATATCGCTATCTTAAACACTTATCGGAAATCAGGAGCCACGCGGATGATGCTGTTGATGAATCGATTTGAGGCGTTCTCTAGCTACATGGGTATAAATCTGCGTTGTAGAGATGTCTGCATGCCCCAAAAGTAACTGCACCACCCTCAAATCAGCGCCATGGTTGAGTAAATGGGTTGCAAAAGCATGTCTTAGGGTGTGAGGTGATAAAGCCACTGGAATATTAGCCACAGTCGCATAGCGTTTAATGAGAGCCCAAAAGGCCTGTCTTGTTAGGCCAGTGCCGGTATGGCGCCCCACAAAAACCGCATCTGAAGTTTTTCCCTCTAGCAAAGGCGTGCGCGCTTCAGCCAAATACCTTCTTAGCCATTGCCCTGCTTCCCCTCCAAATGGGACTAAACGCTCTTTACCGCCTTTGCCATTAACAACGCGTACTACACCCTCGTTTAATCCAAGCGCCACTGTTTTGAGAGAAACAATTTCTGAAACACGTAAACCACTGGCATACATTAATTCCAACATGGTGCGATCTCGCAAACCTAGGGGCGCCTCTATATCTGGAGCGTTTAATAATGCAGTGACTTGATCTTCGCTCAGCGTCTTTGGAAAACGTAGCGCTTGTTTAGCCGCTCGCAGTCCAATACAGGGATCGCTCTTAACCAAATTCATACGCAAGGCATGGCGATAAAAACGCTTAAATACTGTTAAACGTCGATTAGCTGTTGTGGCTTTGTCCGCACGACGATATGCAATATAGGCAGTAAGATCTTTTTCAGTAACTGCATAAAGATCTAATTTTGAATTTTGATAAAGCCACTGGGCTAGTAGCAACAAATCTCTACGGTAAGCAGCCAGACTGTTCTGCGCCAGCCCATCCTCCAACCAGCACGCATCACAAAAGCGCTCAATGGCCTCTTGGCTTGCAACGCCAATCTCACCCTTGAGGGACTTGCTATTTGTCACTTTAAGCTTTAATTAAAACCATTAACTACTTAGTTACTTCTTCTAACTTCTCAGCCAACCAGATTTTCATCAGAGACTGATATGGAACATCGATTTTATTAGCCTGTAACTTAATATTCTCCAAAAAACTTTGTGAGAGACGCAAAGAAATTGAGGCAGTTGTGGGCTTAAGATTGGGCATCGTAACTCGCGATGCTTTAGATAGATCAAAGTATTCGGATGCATCGTTCTTTTCCCAAAAAGAACGCTCTTCTTTTGGATTCTTAAATTTAGGTATTGTTTTGCTAGGCTTTTTCATAAAATGCCCTTTCTTTTTTACTCATTGGCCTTGCTGAAACCACCCGCATAAAAGTTGTTTTTTTCCGCAAGGTGAAAATTACAGACAAAAGCCGCCCAAGAGAAGTAATACCTAAAGCCAAATACCGCATTTCTTCCAAGCTATGTTTTTCATCGCCAGCTATCAATAAAGGCTGATTAAAAAATATTTCCTCAGCCTCACCCTGCGACACATCATGCTTTTCATTGCTCTTGTAGGCATTACCTGCATCCCACTCAAACCCAATAATTTTATTGAAGTCAATCATGCATGTATATTATCATAATATACATTACCACAGAAATCAAGCGGTCTTAAAAACAATCATCACAGACTTAGTCACGGAAATTATTAAAGCCCAATGGAGCTTCTGTTACTTCCTTTTTGAGTAAAGCCATGGTTTCTTGCAGGTCATCGCGCTTACCACCTGTAACGCGTACTGCATCACCCTGAATACTCGCCTGCACTTTAATCTTGCTATCTTTAATGATGCGCACTACTTTTTTAGAAAGATCTGAAGTAATACCTTTTTGAATCTTCATGGTTTGCTTGCGCTTATCGCCACCAATAGTTTCTGTTTTGTCATCCTTCAGATAACGCACATCCACATTACGCTTAGCCATCTTATTAATGAGTACATCGCGCACTTGACCTAATTTAAAGTCATCATCGCCATATAAAATTAATGCTTCGTCTTTTTGCTCTACACGACTATCCGACCCCTTAAAGTCAAAGCGGTTACTAATTTCTTTGTTGGATTGCTCGATAGCATTTTTGAGCTCCACCATATCTGGTTCGCAAACTACGTCAAATGAGGGCATTTCTTACTCCTTGTATATTACTGATCGGTTTCTATGAGTGATCTCATTGGTATTCTGGTAATTATCTGCGTATTTGGCAGACATTCGAATAAGATTGTGGCATGAACTCCACCACAAATGCGCCTGTACCAGCAAAATTGATCCCTAATCTGGGTCTGAAAGGGCGCAACACCCTTGGGCTGGATGCCATGGCGGATTTAGCTTACGAAATTAATTCCCCAGCACAAATTCCTGCGGTGATAAGTCAGATCACCGAAAAAAATCTGCCATGGCGAGTATTGGGTGGCGGTAGCAACGTCATTTTGCCAACTACCCTACCTGGCGCTACCTTGCTCATGAATATCACTGATCAAGTGATTGAATCTGCCGACCCGGATGCAACTCTTATTTCTGTCGGCGGAGGTGTGGGCTGGCATGAATTTGTCATTTGGACGCTAGAACATGATTTACCCGGTTTAGAAAATCTAGCGCTCATTCCTGGAACTGTTGGCGCCGCGCCCATCCAAAACATTGGTGCTTATGGCGTTGAAATCGCCGAGTACATTGACCACGTCGAAGCCTTTGATGCCAAGGCTCATGCCTTTGTCACGCTCTCAAAAGATGAATGTAAGTTTGCATATCGCGATAGCTACTTTAAGCAAAATCCCCAGCGCTTCATCGTGACAAAGGTTGTTTTTAGAATACCCAAAGCCTGGGAAGCCAGAGTTCACTATGCAGATTTAGCAAAGCAATTTGCCAATAACCCCTACCCGAGTGCCGAAGAAATTTTCCTAGCAGTTTGCAAGGTTCGCACCCATAAACTTCCTGATCCCAAACGTATTGGAAATGCGGGTAGCTTTTTTCAGAATCCAGTTATCCCCAACGAACAATTTGAAACCCTTCTCAAGAAGTACCCTGCTTTAGTCTCTTATCCGGATGCACCAGGAAAACGGAAGGTTGCTGCTGGTTGGCTGATTGATCAATGCGGGTTTAAAGGTCAGCGCATGGGCAATGTTGGCGTTTATGAAAACCAAGCTCTTGTTTTAGTGAACCATGGTGGTGGTACAGCCAAAGACATTCTGGGTCTTGCTAAATGCATTCAAGACAAAGTTCGCGAGAAGTTTGGAGTAGGTTTAGATATCGAGCCTAATATTCTTTAGCTTGCTACTTTGCTTTACTTCATGACTTCTGAGAGCTTTACTTCTGCTTGTCCTTCAGCTAAACGTACCTGATAGGTATTTTGCGTATTGAGCTCGGTTGGTTTGCGTACTGCATGCAATTCATTATTTTCTTTATTCAAGATCACCGCATATCCACGTTCTAATGTTCTTTGTGGATTAAGCATCTCAAGCTGAGATTGATAATGTGTTTGATTGCGCTTCCAGTTTTCCATGCGCACAAGCCACGCTTGATTAAGTCGCTGTTGCCAGCTGGTGATTTGCTCGCGCATACGATCCGGGTTTGGCAAGGCATGGCTCAAGCGCAAAGCAAGCTGATCTAAGGTTTGCGCTTCACGCTCAACACGTTGATTGATGCGCTGTAAGAGCGCTTGCATGATGGCATCAAGCTCTTGGAGTAGCTGATCTTTACGTGGGGCTGCTAGCTCTGCAGCTCCGGTTGGTGTTGGCGCCCTAAGATCCGCAACAAAGTCTGCAATCGTAAAATCGGTTTCATGACCTACACCACTGACGACTGGAATACTTGATTGTGCAATTGCGTAAGCGAGTTTTTCATCATTGAAAGCCCAAAGGTCTTCGATACTACCCCCGCCCCGCACTAACAAAATCACATCTACTGCTTTTTCTTTTTCAGCTGCTTTCAATGCAGAAATAATTCCAGCTGGCGCATCAGGCCCTTGCACCAAGGTTGGGTAAATCACAATCGGAATATGTGGTGCGCGTCTTGCCAACGTAGAGAGCACATCTTTTAATGCAGCAGCTTGTGGTGAAGTAATGATGCCAATTGAGCGAGGATGCGTTGGAATATCGCGTTTACGTTCTTCATCGAATAAACCTTCTTTTGCAAGCTTAGCTTTGAGCTTTAGAAAGGCTTCATATAAACCACCCATGCCAGCACGATGTAAGGTTTGAACTGTGAGCTGAATATCACCTCTTGGCACATACATACCCAGATTGGCACTAACTTCCACCAAATCGCCAGATTGCGGCATAAACCCAACTTGGCCATTGCGCCCGCGGAACATCACACAACGAATCTGACCCTCTTCGTCCTTGAGGGAGAAGTACCAGTGCCCGCTGTCATAGGCTTTGAAGTTAGATATCTCCCCGCTAACCCAAACAATATCGAAACGATCGTCCAAAGATGCTGCAATGGCGCGGTTTAGATCGCCAACACCGAGTATTTCCCTTGATATTTCCGACATTTTTTCTCTTTTTCCGATAATCCATCTGGCCTAGAGACCAATAAATATCCACAGAAGCATATTCACTCTTAGCCAAACGCACATAAGTAAGTAATTACTGACCCTAAACGTCTCATAAATCTCACACCATCTCCATAAGTCATTGATTTAAATAAACAAATAAATGATCACTTACCAGGGCATTTGACCCCAAAAAGAGTGATCACATGATCAATCAAGGACTTACAAACTCCTGAATAAAAAGTTTTGCACAGAGTTATCCACAGGCTAGCTTTCTGAATGAGGGTTTTAATTCAGCTAAAGTACTGAGCTTATGTACACCATCTTACTATCCGCTGGCTGGCCCATTTGGCCCCTACTAATTATCTCCATCATTGGCTTGGCTATTGTTATTGAGCGCAGCTGGTATCTAAGGCAAATTCATATTTTCCCAAAAAATAGTCTAGAAACTGCCTTTGTTCTTGCAAATCAATTACTCAATCAAAAAACCATTGATCAACAGCACATTCAAGACCTTGCCCGTATTTCGCCAGCCAGCCCGCTGCTTGCGTGCGTATTAAGCGAAAAAGTAAATGGCAATAGTCCCGAATCTGCTCTAGAGGAATTGCAAGCCACTGCACAAGCAACTTGGCTCAAGTTAGATCGTTACCTTGGTGCTTTAGCAACAATCGCAACAGTTGCTCCGCTTTTAGGTTTATTCGGCACCGTCGTCGGCATGATTGAGATCTTTGGCAGCCAGGGTGCAATCAACGGCGCTGCTGGCAGCCCCCAAGAATTAGCTCATGGAATTTCTGTGGCGCTTTACAACACAGCATTTGGTTTGCTGATTGCCATTCCTGCACTGGCTGCTTGGCGTGGGCTACGCGCACTAGCAAATCAACGCCAACGTGAGTGCGAAGAATTTACTCGTCAGTTATTTAAAAAGCTTTACCCAACTGAAGCTTAATGATCAATGAGTTGGCTAAATACACACCCTAAGTCGAGAAATAGATTCTCTCTAGGAGAAGTGGCGGTTTCTGCAGAACCAGAAATCAATCTCATTCCCTTTATCGATGTCTTGCTGGTAGTGCTCATTTTTTTAATGATCTCTACCACCTTTACACGCTATCAAGAATTAGCCATCACCTTACCAACTGCCAATGGCAACGAGAGTCAGGTAGAGGCTAAACAAATTCATATCGCAGTAAGCCGTGATGGTCGTTTTGCTGTGAACGGCAAAGTAGTTGATCGTTCACAGTTGAGCAATTTATTAATTCAACTGAGCATTCCTAGTGGCGTCAATAAAGACGGCGCTAATACTCTTCAAGTCAATATTGATGCGGATGCCAGAGCCCCACATCAAGCAGTCATGAGTGCACTGGAGTCCGCTCGCGACGCAAATCTATCGAATATCGTTTTTAGTAGCCAAACAAAGAAGTAGACTTCATTTATATGTCTTCATCTTTCTTTCGTAAAGCCCCTAAATTTTGGGAAAGACGTGGTCCAACCAGTCTTCTGCTGTGGCCTTTATCTTGGATCTATGGTCTCGTATTAAAAGTTCGTAGATTCATTCAAGATTTAGATTTCAGTAAAAAACGGCCAGTACCAGTCCCGATAATTATTGTGGGCAATATTCGGGTTGGCGGCACAGGCAAGACCCCAATCGTCATTGCGTTAGCAGAACGTCTATCGCAACTTGGTTGGAAACCAGGAATTATTAGTCGTGGTTATGGATCCCGCTCACAAACAACTCCATTACAAGTTCATAGCAACTCCGAGCCTAATTTAGTTGGCGATGAACCAGTGTTAATTGCTAAGAGAACTCATGATCAATTTCCGATTTGGGTTTTTCCTAAACGCAAGCAAAGTATTCGCGCCCTGTTAAAACGCTCTCCAGAAGTTAACGTCATTATTAGCGACGATGGCTTACAGCATAGCGGTTTACCTCGCTGGCCTGCGCGCGAAGGCGGACGTGATATCGAGTTTGTGGTTCGTGATGGACGTGGTGAAGGCAATCGCTTTTTATTGCCGGCTGGCCCCTTACGTGAGTCAGTTTCACGCGATCGAGATGCCACCCTACTTACCGAATCAAACACAGATAAAAGTGTGGCTCAACATAACAGCATTACCGATCAATACTTCTTAGGTAGAAGAGCATTCTCTTTAGTAGGTCATTTAGATAATGCCTACCAACTAACTAACCCTGAGAACACCCTGACTCTTGCAGATATTGCCCAAACCTACTTGCCAAATAAAATTACCGCAGTAGCTGCGCTTGGTAATCCTCAGCGCTTTTTTTCCGACCTACAAAATGAAGGGGTAGTTGGCAAAACAATTGCTCTTCCTGATCACGCTACTTATACCCCTCAGTTTTTTTCTGATATCAATGCGCAGTGTATTTTGATTACCGAGAAAGATGCCGTGAAATGCGCTGGAATAGTGGATGACCGAGTTTGGGTAGTCCCGATGTCCTTAAATCTGCCAGACAATTTGATGGAGTGGCTGCAATCCATCCTAGAAAGACCAGATCCTTATCGCTACAACCTATAAACCTTGTTTAATAGCGCTAAACTTACAGTACCAGTTACTAGACACACATTGCCAACAATAGAGAACCATGGATAAACGTTTACTTGAAATTTTGGTTTGCCCTTTATGCAAAAGTCCTTTGCATTTAGACGCCGAAAAACATGAGCTCATTTGCAGAGCGGATCGCTTGGCCTACACAATTCGTGATGATGTTCCCGTTATGTTGGTAGATGAAGCAAGAAAACTCAACGCTGACGAAGTGCTTTAATTCACTCTTCATTCATCTTTAATGAACTCTAGCGCCACATCTAAGCAAGCACCAGATTTTCTGGTGGTGATCCCAGCTAGACTTGGCTCAACCAGACTGCCACGCAAACCCTTAGCTGATATTGGCGGTAAACCGATGGTGATTCGCGTAGCAGAGCGAGCCCAACAATCTCTTGCTCAAAGTGTTGTGGTAGCTACTGACTCACCTGAGATACAAGCAGCCTGCGATGAACATCGCATTGAGTGCTTACTTACCAGCGCCGAACATCTGACTGGCACAGATCGTATTGCTGAAGTTGCGCAATTACTCAAACTTCCCGCTAATGCCTTAGTAGTGAATGTGCAAGGTGACGAACCACTTATTCCGCCAGAACTGATTGATCAGGTTGCACAAACCTTAGCAGATCATCCGCAATGCGCCATTTCTACTGTGGCCGTTACGATCACCGATCAAGCAGAGATTACCAATCCAAATGTAGTCAAAGTTGTTCTCAATCGCATGGGAGAGGCACTCTACTTTTCTCGAGCTCCAATCCCATTTGCGAGGGATGAGCAGATAAAACAAAAAATAGAACATCTACGACATTTAGGCATTTATGCCTATCGAGCAGACTTTTTGCAGGCCTACACTCGCTTGGAGCCAGCGCCTCCAGAGCAGGCTGAAGCTTTAGAGCAACTTCGTGCCCTCTGGCATGGCTATCGCATTGCAGTTCATACCACCTTAGAAACGCCACCTGCCGGTGTAGATACCCCTGAAGACCTAGAGCGAGTAAGAGGGCTAATAGGCAAGATCTAGGAAAGCCCTCAAAATCCAGAGATTATTGAGATTTCTCGGGGATAATCCTAGTCATTGGGCTTAAAGGATCCCTGCAAAATACGGGACAATGTCAGCTCTTCTAAGGGGAAAACAATGCGGTTAATTCTGCTCGGTGCACCAGGTGCTGGAAAAGGCACACAAGCTCAGTTCATTTGCGAAAAATTCGCAATTCCACAAATCTCAACAGGTGATATGTTGCGCGCAGCTGTTAAGGCTGGTACTGAATTGGGTATTGCTGCTAAAAAAATTATGGATGCCGGCGGCTTAGTTTCCGACGATATCATCATTGGACTCGTGAAAGATCGCTTAACCCAACCAGATTGCAGCAAGGGTTACTTGTTCGATGGCTTCCCAAGAACTATTCCTCAAGCACAGGCGATGAAAGATGCTGGTGTACCAATCGATTACGTTCTAGAAATCGATGTACCGTTTGATGCCATCATAGACCGCATGGGTGGACGTCGCGTTCATCCCGCTTCTGGACGTACTTATCACATCAAGTACAACCCGCCAAAGGTAGAAGGCAAAGACGATGTCACGGGTGACCCACTAATCCAGCGTGATGACGATAAAGAAGAAACTGTGCGCAAGCGCTTGCAAGTCTATGATGATCAAACCCGTCCTCTTGTTGAGTACTACTCATCCTGGGCAGTCCAAGCTAACCCAGATGACAAAGTCAAAGCTCCAGCTTATCGCAAAGTAAGTGGTACCGGTAGCGTTGAAGATATTACCGCGTCAATCTTTGCCCAATTAAAGTAATCTAACTTCTTCTCAACTAAAAAGGACTGCATGCAGTCCTTTTTTTGATCTAAGAATATCCCTGTGGGTTTTGCTGTTGCCAGCGCCAAGTATCGGCACACATGCGATCAATCCCCAGCTTAGCCTCCCAACCTAAAACTTTTTTTGCGAGTGCCGGATCAGCATAATATTCCGGTAAATCTCCTGGTCGACGCCCAATAATTTCATAAGGAATTTTCTTCCCTGATGCCTTTTCAAATGCATGAACCATATCTAATACGCTATAAGGGTGACCAGTTCCGAGATTGACTGTAATCAAAGAATTGTTTTCGCTTAATGAATGCAATGCCGCCAAATGACCAGCACCCAAATCCTCAACGTGAATATAGTCTCGAAGACCCGTACCGTCGGGCGTTGAATAATCACCGCCATAAATCATTAACTTCTCACGCGTGCCAACCGCCACCTGAGAGATAAAGGGCATCAAGTTATTTGGAACGCCAAAAGGATGCTCGCCAATATCGCCAGATTCATGGGCCCCAACAGGGTTGAAATAACGCAGTAATGCAATTTGCATTTCGGGATTAGCCTTTTTGAGATCACGCAAAATATCCTCAACCATTAACTTGGTTCTGCCATAGGTATTCATCGGTGATAAAGGGGTGCTCTCTTGATAACAAGCGTAACCAGGATCACCGTATACCGTAGCTGAGGAGGAGAAAATTAACGTATGAATGCGCGCTCTAATCATTTCCTCGAACAACACAATACTTCCAGCAACATTGTTATCGAAGTACTTCAATGGCTGTTCTTCTGACTCACCAACAGCCTTTAAGCCTGCAAAATGAATGACTGAATTACATGAATGGCGTTCAAAGATTGATCTTAGAAGAGCCCGATCCCTAATATCGCCTTCAAAAAATTGCAGACTTTTACCGCTTAACTTTTCTATGCGCCCAACAACCTCCTTGCTGCTATTAGAGAGGTTATCCAAAACGAGGACCTCCATGCCGGCGCTTAACAATTTAACCACAGTGTGTGAACCAATATAGCCAGTCCCGCCGGTAACCAATACTTTATTCATTATTCTTTTAGTCTTTATTGGGTAGCTTTTGATTGGTTATGACAAACTATTTAAGCTCTTTTAAAGCGCTTTCAAAAGATTCAATGTCTGCAAAACTTCTATAGACAGAGGCAAAACGAATGTAAGCGACTTTATCTAGACGCTTAAGTTCTCGCATAACCAGCTCGCCAACACGTTCGCTTGGGATTTCTTTTTCGCCCAGGCTAAGAAGTTTTTCTTCAATACGTGCGATAGCCTCATCGACAGAGTCAGAAGAAACGGGACGTTTTCTGAGGGCCAGCTTGATTGAGCTAGCTAACTTGTCGTGACTGTACTCAACTCGGCTACCGTTCTTTTTAACGATTGCTGGTAAAACCAGTTCAACACGCTCGTAAGTAGTAAATCGCTTATCGCACTTAGAGCAACGGCGACGGCGACGAATAGTATCGCCTTCATCAGACACCCGGGTATCTAAAACCTGGGTGTCATCGTTATGGCAAAAAGGGCAGCGCAAAGATGTTTCTCGCTTTTACTAAGTAACTTATCCGTAAACCGGGAAACGCTTGGTCAATTCAGAAACTTGAGCGCGTACTTTTGCAATGTTATCCGCATCATTTGGATTATCCAAAACATCAGCAATAAAGTTACCCACCTGTCTTGCTTCAGCTTCTTTAAACCCACGCGTGGTCATCGCTGGTGAACCCAAACGAATACCGCTAGTTACCATTGGTTTTTCAGGATCATTTGGGATGCCATTCTTATTACAAGTAATATGCGCCTCACCCAAAACTCGCTCAGCTTCTTTACCAGTCATTTTCTTGGCACGCAGATCAACCAACATTACATGTGAATCCGTACCACCAGAAACAATACGCAAGCCACGCGCAATGAGAGTCTCAGCCAATGCTTTCGCATTAGCAATAACTTGTTTTTGATAATCTTTAAAGCCTGGCTCTGCCGCTTCTTTAAATGCAACTGCTTTTGCAGCAATCACGTGCATCAATGGACCACCCTGTAAGCCAGGAAATACCGCCGAGTTAATGGCCTTCTCGTGCTCAGCCTTCATCAAGATGATGCCGCCACGGGGACCACGTAAACTCTTATGAGTTGTAGAAGTGACAATGTCTGCATGTGGTACTGGGTTTGGATAAACTCCAGCAGCAATCAAACCAGAGTAATGCGCCATGTCCACCATAAAAATTGCACCCACTTCTTTGGCTAACTTACCAATACGCTCCCAATCGATTACGAGAGAGTAGGCAGACGCACCAGCAATAATCAATTTAGGCTTGTGCTCACGTGCCAAGCGCTCCATTTGCTCATAATCGATCGCTTCATTTTTATCGAGGCCATAGGAAATAGGGTTGAACCATTTACCGCTCATATTCAGAGCCATGCCATGAGTTAAGTGACCACCCTCAGCCAAGCTCATGCCCATAAAGGTATCGCCTGGCTTTAAGAAGGCTAAGAACACAGCTTGATTAGCGGATGCGCCGCAATGCGGTTGCACGTTAGCGGCTTCAGCACCATAAAGCGCTTTTACACGATCAATCGCCAGTTGCTCAGCAACGTCCACAAACTCACAACCACCGTAATAACGCTTGCCTGGATAGCCTTCAGCGTACTTATTGGTTAACTGAGAGCCCTGTGCCTGCATTACTGCTGGCGAAGCATAGTTTTCAGAAGCTATCAGCTCAATATGATCTTCCTGACGTTTATTTTCGTTCTGAATGGCTTCCCACAACTGCGGGTCGGTTTTAGCTAAATTGTTTTGACGGTCAAACATGGTAATAATCCTGAATAAGTTGGATTGCTAAGTGAATTAACTTAGTAAAATCAACCTACATCATACAAAATCCACCATGACCACTACACAAGACCTCTCATTTCTCTCCCTAGTCCTTAATGCCAGCCTATTAGTACAGTTGGTAATGTTGTTATTACTAGGCATGTCAGTTGCTTCCTGGACCATTATTTTTAAGAAAACTGCCGTATTGCGTGGGGTTAGGCAGGATACAGAACGCTTTGAGCGCGACTTCTGGTCTGGCGGCGACCTCAATACCCTCCTAGAGTCAGCCCAGCGCAATACCCGCAGCGATGCTGTTTTAGAGCATATTTTTGAAGCAGGCATGCAGGAATTCATGAAAGTTCGTGAAATCGATGCCGCGCGTCGGGCCATGAAAGCCACCTACCAACGCGAAATGGATGCCTTAGAGGCTAATTTGCCGTTCCTAGCATCAGTTGGCTCAGTTTCTCCTTACATTGGCCTGTTTGGTACCGTTTGGGGCATCATGCACTCCTTCCGCGGCTTGGCTAACGTCCAGAATGCCACCCTTTCTGCAGTAGCCCCTGGCATTGCAGAGGCGCTAATCGCGACTGCCATTGGTTTGTTTGCAGCGATTCCAGCGGTAGTTGCTTACAACCGCGCAGCGACCGATGTTGATCGCCTCTCGATTCGTTTTGAAACCTTCATCGAAGAATTCACCAACATCTTGCAACGTCAAACTTCAGGACGCTAAGCGAATACGTTATGGCCGGATCTTCTTTGCGCAAAAATAAACGTCGGGCAATGGCCGACATCAATGTGGTTCCTTACATCGATGTAATGTTGGTGTTGCTCGTAATCTTCATGGTTACAGCACCGATGGTAAATCCCGGTGTTGTGAATTTACCTACCGTTGGTGGCGCCAAAGTGCAATCCTTACCGCCCATCTTTTTAACAATCGATGCCAATGAGAATGTCATCGTTCGTAAAGATGGCGATCCAGTGCAAACACTCAATAAATTTGAGCTAGGCGCTTTCGCAAGATCACAAGCAGAAAAGTCTGCTGATCAACCAATGGTCATCGCTGCCGACAAATCCATTAAGTACGAAACAGTGATGGAAGTGATGTCCAAGCTCAAAGAAAATGGTGTTAAGCGTGTTGGCCTTGCGGTCAAGACCCAATAAGGGCTTCAGGGAATCACACTGACTTGCCCATGAGCGCGCAAACCTTTCCATCTCCTCTCACTCCATTTAAGCGAGGACGCTTTACTAAACAAGAGAGCACTAAACGTGCCTTTACTTTTTCCTTAGTAGCGCACCTAGGTTTACTTGCTTTTTTAATGATTGGTATCAGTTGGAATAACAGCACACCATCAGGTGTAGAAGTTGAGTTGTGGGATTCGGTGCCACAAGTTGAGGCTCCCCCTGAGCCTGAAATGAAAACCGAAGTTAAAGAAGAAGCTGCGGATATTGCGGTGAAGAAAAAGAAGGTAGAGAAAGAGCCTCCTAAAAAAGAAGTTATTAAAGAAATACCTAAGCCAGTAAAACCGCCCCCTCCAAAGGAGAAGGAAAAGCCGAAGAAGGAAGAGCCGCCGAAAAAGGCTGAAGCTCCTAAAGCAGCTTCACCAGCTGAGACCAAAGCGAATGCTGCAGCAGATAAAGTGCGAGCAGATCAATTGGCACGCTTACGTGCGGCAGCTGGTGCAGAAGGTGGTAGCGGAGGAACTGTTGGCAGTGGTGTTGGTGGTGGTGGCAACGCGCCTCCGGGTTGGACTAATAAGGTCATCAAAAAAGTTAAGCCACTCATTGTTTTTAACCCAGAATCAGTCAGCGGTAATCCTGCTGCAATCATTCAGGTAAGCCTTGCTCCAGATGGAGCTATTTTGAGTACGAGTATTTTGACCTCTAGCGGGAATGCCGGCTGGGATCGCGCAGTACTATTAGCCCTGTCGCGCGCAGAAAGTCTACCTAAAGACGACAATGGCAAAATTCCACAACGCGAAGTAAAACTGACTTTTAAACCCAAGGATTAATGCATGTTGCAAATAGCAAAAAGATTCGCATTACGACTCAACTCTTTTAGCTTGGTACTTATTGCCCTGAGCATCAGTATTGCAACCCCTGCGCTTGCGCAGATGAATATTGAAATCACTGGTGTTGGTCAATCTCTGTATCCGATTGCGGTGATGCGCTTCAAAGATGAAAACAAATTACCAACCAGTATTACCGAAATTATTCGCCAAGATTTAGCACGTAGTGGCTACTTTAAAAATACTGAGAACGGTAATGCGGTTGAAAGTGACGAAGGTACGCCTAATTACAAATCTTGGGCAGCTCGTGGCGCGGATGCTTTAGTGGTTGGATCTGTTGTTCAAACTGGTAATTCTCAATTTGAAATTCATTACAAATTATTTGATGTTCGCAAGTCTCAAAGCTTGGGCGGCTTAAATCTCAACTCTAGCGCCGACAACTTACGTGCAGTAGCGCACAAGATTGCAGATGACATCATTTTTAAATTGCTGGGTGAGCGCGGCGTCTTCTCCACCCGATTGTCTTATGTCATTAAGGATGGCAAGCGCTATCGCCTTGTGATATCCGATGCGGATGGCCAGAATATTCGTAATGCGATGAACAGTGGGGAGCCAATCATCTCTCCATCATGGTCACCAGATGGAAAAAAGGTTGCTTATGTTTCTTTCGAAGATCGCAAGCCAGTCATCTATGTGCATGAGCTCGCAACAGGTCGCCGCATTTCTCTTTCAAATCAAAAGGGGAATAACAGTGCGCCAGCTTGGTCGCCTAATGGTCAAAAGCTCGCTATCTCACTTTCGAAAGATGGCAATACACAGATCTATGGCATTAATGCTGATGGCACAGGATTGCATCGCTTAACGCGCGGCAATACCATTGACACTGAACCGCAATACTCAGCCGATGGTCGCTATATTTATTTCACGAGTGATCGTGGTGGTAATCCACAAATCTATCGTATGAGCGCTGAAGGTGAACAAGTTGAAGGTGCAAAGCGTGTGACCTTTAAGCAAGGGTTCGTAACTTCACCAAGAATTTCACCTGACGGAAAGTATTTGGCATACATCGCCAATATTGGTGGCGCATATCGCCTCTACATTCTTAACCTTGCCACTGGTGATGCTCAAGCATTAACCGATGGTAGCAGCAATGAATCTCCTTCATTTGCTGCAAATGGTCGCTACGTTCTTTACTCAACCAAGGTTGGTGGTAAACGAGTTTTGGCTGCAGTCTCTGTAGACGGCAATTCCAAGCAAGTACTGAGCATTCCGGGATCTGATGTACGTCAGCCATCCTGGGGTCCATTTATGGATTAAAGCCCTAGGGCGCCACCTAGTCACAATTTCCCTTAACACCCCCTATTTAGGGGTGAAATACTCACATTGGGCGCTCTTAGGGGCATAATATTAGGTATTAAGCCCCTCTAGGGCAGCTTGTGCCGTTTGATGAGCTATACATTTAGTTGGAAAAAGGAAAGTTTATGAAGATTTCTATCGCCCGCCGTCTCGCCACTTTGACGATTATCGGAGCTACAGCGCTGTTAATGGCCGCTTGCTCTAGCGTGAAATTAGACGATACCGACGGTGCTAATGGTAGCGGCAGTGGCAGTGGTAGCTTTGGCTCACAACCCTGGAATGATCCAAAGAGCCCACTCTTTGAAAAGAGTGTTTACTTCGGTTTTGATGAATACACCGTTCAGACTAAATATCAAAAAATGTTGTCTGCACACGCTAGCTATTTAAAAGCCAATCCAAAACAAAAAATCATCATTCAAGGTAACACCGATGATCGCGGTACTGCTGAATACAACTTGGCACTAGGTCAACGTCGTTCAGATGCAGTGCGCAAATCATTGAACTTGATGGGTGTATCAGATGATCAAATGGAAGCAGTCAGCTTTGGTAAAGAAAAGCCAAAGGCTGAAGGCGACAACGAAGCAGCTTGGACAGAAAATCGCCGTGCTGATATTGTTTACATCACGAACTAAATGAAGCAGCTTTCACACTCAGCAAAACAAACGCTCTCACGAGCGTTTTGTTTAAGTGCTGCCGTCATTTTTCTTGGTACCTCTAATAGCGCTTGGGCACTCTTCTCCGATGATGAAGCGCGTAAAGCAATTCTAGAACTTCGCAAGTCTTTGGCTACCACCCAGCTTGAGTTACAGGGTCAAATTGATAAACTTAAAGCTGAGAATACGGTGTTACGTGGCAAGATTGAAGAGCTTGAGAAACAGGGCGAAGACATCAGTACCAGCCAAAAAACTTACTACCAAGATCTCGACTCACGATTAGGAAATTTTGAGCCTCGCAGCATTACGATTGAGGGTGTTTCAGGCACAGTGCAGCCTGGTGAGAAAAAAGCTTATGACGATGCATTAAAAGCTTTCCAGACAGGCAATCTTAAAAAAGCAAGTGAAGGATTTTCCGCTTTTGCTAGCAAATACCCTCAAAGTCCATATCTTCCCCTAGCACTCTATTGGGGTGGCAATAGCAAATATGCCAGCAAAGATTACGTTGGGGCCATCAATCAATTACAAAGCCTGATTAAGAAATATCCAAACCATCCACGCATTCCTTCAGCAATGGTGACTCTTGGAAACTCTCAATTAGAAAGTGGTAATAAAGTTGCGGCGAAGAAAACCTTTAGCGAGATCATAGCTAAATATCCCGACACCGAAGCAGCTAAAGATGCACAACAGCTAATTGCTGCAACTAAGTAATTCATGTCCAAGTTGTCTGCCGCTTTTCAGAATCTTGCCCCACGCAAACCGGGTGCGCCTGCGGTTATCTTATTTTCTGGTGGACTAGATTCCACTACGGTATTGGCACTGGCTAAGGATCTAGGTTATTCACCTTATGCACTTTCAGTTGGCTATGGTCAGCGTCACTCTTCAGAGTTAGCAGCGGCAAAACACATTGCCAAGCAAATTGGCGTTGCTCGTCATGAAGTAGTTAATTTAGACCTCACTCGCTTTGGTGGATCAGCCTTAACGGACTCGTCCATTGCAGTTCCGACGACCCCCGGGAAAGATCAAGAAATCCCGATTACTTATGTGCCAGCACGCAATACGATTTTGTTATCGCTTGCCTTAGGCTGGGCAGAGTCTCTTGGTGGTCTCGATGTTTTTTATGGCGCCAATGCTGTCGATTACTCTGGTTATCCAGATTGCCGACCTGAATATGTTGCCTCTTTTGAGCACATGGCTAACTTGGCAACTAAAGCAGGCGTAGAAGCAATAAACGATGAAAATCGATTTAGAGTTCATGCGCCTATCATCAACCTCAGTAAGGCAGAAATCATTCAACTAGGTAGCACGATGGGTGTGGACTATGCACAAACTGTATCTTGCTATCAAGCTAACGATTTGGGCGAAGCCTGTGGGGAATGTGAATCTTGTCGACTAAGACAAGTAGGCTTCAAGCTAGCTAAGGTCAGTGATCCTACACGCTACCAAAAAACCAGATAAGAAACTACCGGTCCTTATCCACCAATTATTTAGTTTTTATTTAGCTTGCGTCTCTAGCATCCGAGCTAAATAACGCGCAATTAAATCAATCTCGAGATTTACCGCATCACCCTGCTGTAACTTACCTAAAGTAGTGTTTTGTAAAGTGTGGGGAATGACATTAATGTTGACGATGCATGCATCAGCACTGTCTTCAGTTTTATTCACGGTGAGCGATACCCCATTAACAACGATCGAGCCTTTGTAAGCTAAGAACGGAGCCAACTCTCTTGGCGCTGCGATACGAAGTAACCAAGATCCATAAGCGTCTTGAGCGACCCGAGAAAAGTGCATGACTTTGCCGATACCATCTACGTGCCCACTTACCAAATGACCCCCAAGGCGATCATTGAGGCGCATAGCCTTTTCTAAATTTACTGGCCCAACTTTATCTAAGCCAACCGTCTTATTTAAGGATTCACGAGAAATATCCAAAGAAAACTGATTGCCCTCTAATTGGGTAGCCGTCATACACGCACCCTGAATCGCAATACTATCGCCAAGCGCAACATCGTCTAAATACGCATTGGGGACTTCGACTACGAGATGTAAGCCATCGCCCTTCGCTTGAGCGCTTTTAATTTGTCCAACTGCTGTAATGATTCCTGTAAACATGGAGTAATTTTAGTTCTTAATCAGTCTTAAGCGTAGATCCGGGCCAAACATACTTTGATCAAAGATTTTCCAGTCCTGGCGCTCATCTAGTGCTGCTAAAGGTGATCCATTTGCCATTCCGATACCTTCACCCATAAAAAATGGTGCGTAATAGAACAAAAGCTCATCCACGCAAGCTTCTCTTAGCAAAGAACCATTGAGCTTAAAGCCGGCTTCAATATGAATTTCATTCATGTCGCGCTCTTTTGCAAGGTAAGAAAATAGCGCTGGTAAATCCACTTTGCCAGAAGGATTGGGCATTGCAATTACCTCGACACCACACTCCTTAAATGCGCTAGCTTTTTCTTGCATTGATTGGTCATTTAAATTAGCGCACACAATCATGACATCAGCTTGATTGCTGACATTGCCCAGTATTTTTGCTGTTAAAGGAGTCTCTAATTTAGAGTCAATGATGATGCGCCAAGGCTGCCTCTGCGTCACAACATCTCTCACGTTCAGACTTGGATCATCTTCTTTAACTGTACCCACTCCAGTCACGATTGCACACGCTTGTGCGCGCCAGTGATGACCATCTGCTCTAGCTAATGAACCGGTAATCCATTGACTGCGCCCATCTGGTAATGCTGTCTTACCATCAAGACTTGCGGCAATCTTCAAGCGTACCCAAGGCAACCCACGTGTCATGCGAGAAATAAATCCACGGTTCAGTGCCTCAGCTTCAGCCTCTAATAATCCGCACTGCACAGCAATACCCGCCGCCTTTAAGCGCTCCAAACCCTTACCTGAAACCAAGGGGTTAGGATCCAACATGGCAACAACAACTTTTGCAGGCTTTGCGACAATCAAAGCATCAACGCATGGCGGAGTGCGACCAGTGTGGTTGCAAGGCTCTAGGGTGACGTAAACGGTAGAGCCTGCAACGGGATGATTTTGAGATTTGGCATGATTTAAAGCCTGCACTTCAGCATGTGGGCCGCCAGCCTGCTGAGTGAATCCGCGGCCAATCACTTTGCCGTCATTGACAATGACGCAACCCACCCTTGGATTCGGATTGGCTAAATAAAGTGCTTTTTGAGCTTCGGCTAATGCCTCGCTCATAAACTGATGGTCAACTGCGCTGTACATCTATCTATTAAACCATTCAATGGCAACGTTTTGCATCCCTTGTTGGATCGCAGATCCGCCAACGCCCACCGCTACCCAAAATCAACTGCCTCTCAAGGCCCGCATCATTCAAATGCCCCAGAATCAGGCGATTAGCTACAAATCCGCCTTGACCTGTTTTGGCAGCACCTGCAGCATTAAAAAGAATCCCTCTTTTTCCGGAATGAGGATCCATAAATTGCCTGCCCCCACCCTTAAAGTAGATGGGCTTAATCTCACCCTGGGAAAACCAAGCCTTTTCTGGGCATTGGAATCTCATTTGCTTAGCAATACATCCACTTTTTACAACCCAACCCCTCTCCCACGGGCCGTCAGCATGCGGGGTGATGATCACCGATGCTCCAAGATGCAGTGCTTGCTGGCGCGCAAAGTGCGCATGCGCTATAAACCGCCTGGCAATAGTTTCAATTTCTCTTGAAGCAATCTGATGGGATAAAAGAGGCATGCTGATTATCGCAATGATTGCCACTATTAATACAACGGCCATTAGCTCAAGCAAACTAAATCCACTTTGACCATCAACCACTTTTAAATCAAAATTATTCAAATATTTGTCGCCAATTTATACGACTGATAGAACCCGTCTTTTCATCTACATGAATATGAATTTCAATAATAGGCTTCTCCTTACTGGTAATGCGCCAAATATTTTTTCCAACTGGTTGAATGTAGCAAGCGTTAGATAAAAGAGCATCTAAATTGGTAATATGAGATTCGCATTGCGCGATTGCATTTTCTGCGGCAATGAATTTAGTTTGCTTAGACTCGATAGTCTTTACTTCTATGATTCTAAGAGCAGTTAATCTCTCTAAGTGCGCCACTAAAGCAGAGCACAGCAGCAGTATAGAAATAACCCATGCCAGAATCATAGAAAATTCCTACTAGCAAAAGTACGCTCAAGGGTAATATTTAACCGGGCTCCATCGGTCATCTGCAAAGTCACCTCGTATAGCTTTTGGATGCTTGCAGGTACCCCGGAAGGTGCTTGGATCTCCTCGACTTTCAAGCTATCCACATCATTCATCAGAGTGGTGTTTTGCATGCGGCCCTGACGATCAAGAGATTGGCAAATAAGAGAACCTCCATTAGCTTTTACGCCTTTTGGTAAAGAGGCCTGCCGCTCAACAATAAAACCTTGGTATGCGAGATGATTCTTGGTACGCTCTTGCGTCAGTGCATTTCCAATGCAATCAAAATCTGCCCCGTCAGATAACTCATGTCGAATGAATAAAGCATCTGACCCACGAAATCCAATTCCTTTACGAATTTCAAGATAGCGATCAAAAGATGCCCCAGTCTCTAGCATTTCTTTCGACGATTTAATGTTGCGATAGGATGCCATTCGAATAGCTCTACCGATTAATTCAAATGCACGATCTGCTTCAGAAATTAATGCCTGTGTTTTTTCATACTCTATTTGCTTAGAGAACACATCAGCGCTTGAAGTAAGCAGTGGGTTTAGAAGAATCATGCACAGTGCGAGGCCCACCAGACATTCGAGAAGGCTCACTACTCACCACCTTACCAACAAAACTAATATCACTAGCATTCCACTCCTTACTGAATTTCACCCGTTGCTGCTCTTGTTGTAATAGTTTTAAGCTCAAAGTTTGATAGCTTTGTATCAAGGCCATCCAAGACCCCACGATCAAACCCATTGCCACCAAGACCTCCAGCAAAATGAAGCCATTTTTTATGGGGCATTGGGGTTTCCGACGGTTTTTAAATAGCAGCGGCACATCTTTATTTTCCAGGGACTATCCCAGTACAGAAAGGGCTCTTAGAGGTCCTTGTAGTCAGAAAGCCTGGATATTGCTGTAAGAGTCAACGAAGAAGGGCTCCTCGGCTTAAAATAGGAGGCTATGCCAAATACTCTTGCCCCTACAGAAGAAATCATTGCCGACCTAACCGCTGGCAAGATGGTCATTCTTGTTGACGAAGAAGATCGTGAAAATGAAGGTGATCTCGTATTGGCTGCCGACCATGTTACCGCTGATGCGGTCAACTTTATGGCCAAGCATGGCCGTGGTCTGATCTGCCTAACACTGACTCGTGAACGCTGCCAACAGCTCAATCTGCCTTTAATGGTTAGAGACAACGGCACCTCTATGGGTACAAATTTCACAGTCTCCATTGAGGCTGCCACCGGAGTTACCACCGGTATTTCAGCAGCAGACCGTGCCCTCACCATTAAAACCGCCGTGGCACCTAATGCCAAGCCCAATGACTTAGTTCAGCCTGGGCATATTTTTCCTTTAATGGCACAACCTGGCGGCGTATTAATTCGCTCTGGCCATACTGAAGCAGGCTGCGATCTTGCTGCAATGGCTGGTTGCTCACCAACATCTGTGATTTGTGAAATCATGAAAGACGATGGCAGCATGGCGCGTTTGCCTGACTTGCTTGAGTTTGCAAAAGAGCATCAACTTAAAATTGGCAGCATTGCGGATCTGATTCAGTACCGCAGTCAGAATGAAAGTATTGTTGTTCGCGAAGGCACTCGTGAGTTCATTACTCCCTGGGGTAAATTTGAAGGTATTGTTTATCGCGACACCCCAAGCTCCTGTATGCACATTGCCTTAGTGCATGGCAAACCATCTGAAGTGCAAGAAACTTTAGTGCGAGTTCATGAACCGGTGACTGTATTAGATTTCTTGGACTCTACTATTAGCACTCACTCCTGGCCCCTAGCTCAAGCATTGCAAGAAATCGCCAAAGCACCTGCTGGAGTTGCCGTACTACTCAATGCTGCGGGGATTGCCGCGCCAAATAATGAAGATTGGTTGGCGCAGTTTCAAAAACTCAATCAATCAACCGATGCCGTGCAAAAGCCTCTGGCACGTAAAACCGATTTCAGAAGCTATGGCATCGGCGCTCAAATTCTCAAAGACCTTGGTGTGGGAAAAATGCGTTTACTAGCCAACCCAAGCCCCGTTCCAAGCCTATCTGGTTATAAGCTTGAAGTAACGGGCTACACACCATACAAGCCTTAACTCTTAGATTGAAAGTATCATGACTAACTCAAACAATGATTTTGTAGGTGTATTGGAAGCAGATCTAAATGGTCAAGATTTACGTATTGGTATTGTGCAAGCTCGCTTTAATGAAGATCATTGTGTTGCGCTGACTTCCGCATGTATTAATGAGTTAATCAATTTGGGTGTTTCACAAGCCGATATCAAATTAGTTACTGTTCCAGGTGCCCTTGAAATTCCATTTGCGCTACAAAAACTAGTTGAGACTGGAGAGTTTGATGGCTTAATTGCCTTAGGGGCTGTTATCCGCGGGGAAACTTATCACTTCGAGCTCGTCTCTAATGAGTCGGCTGCAGGTATTACCCGCATCTCGATTGATTCAGGACTACCGATTGCTAATGGCGTTTTAACTTGCGATACCGATGAGCAAGCTCAGGTTCGTGTAGAGGTCAAAGGTGCTGACTGCGCAAAGACTGTAGTGGAAATGGCAAATCTTGCATTGGCCCTTACTCCAGACATTGATATTGAAATTAACCCTAGCGAAGCGTAAATATCGACATGTCTAAAACCCCTCTTACGCCAACAAATAGTCATGCCAGCAAAGAAGCTCAGCCTACAGCACCAAAGCGCTCGCTGACACCCCGTCGTCGCGCCCGCGAATATGCTCTGCAAGGCGTTTATCAGAGCTTGGTAATGCGCCGTGCCGGAAGTATTCCTAATAGCGCTGCTATCGCCAAGCAACTAGCAGAAGATCCTGCATTTCGTCGCTGCCAACTAGATCTCTTTACCGGAATTTTTGAAGGCGTTCTTAGCCGCACTGATGAGTTAGAAGCCATCATCACACCTGCGCTAGATCGCCCCATTAACGAGCTCTCTCCAGTTGAGCATGCTGCCCTCCTCATCGGCACTTATGAGTTAGCGGTTGATCTTTCGGTTCCCTACAAAGTCGCAATCAATGAAGCAGTGGAATTGGCCAAGACATTTGGAGGTACTGATGGCCATAAGTATGTCAATGGTGTTTTAGATCTACTAGCCCAAAAACTACGCAGCACAGAAACTCAAGCAAACTAATTCTACCAATAATAGCTGTAAGCTGCATAGCAACATAGCTGCTTCAGACACCCACAGCCTCTAGGCCAAAAGCCTGGAGGCTTTTTGTTTTGTTCGGGGATAGAATAACTACATTACTAATAGAATTAAAAAGACAAACCCTACCCTTCGCGAAAAACTCATTGGTATACGAATATGCAAAAAATCGACATCAAAAAATCACTAAAAGATCCCAGCCTTTTTAAAGAGGCCGCCTATATTAATGGTCAATGGATTAAAGAATCCACAGGCAAAACTTTTGCGGTAACCAACCCTGCTACGGATGAGCTTATTGCAGAAGTTACAAATCTAGCAAGTCAGGATGCAGAATTGGCAATTAGCGCCGCTGAAAAAGCGCTCCCAGAATGGCGCGCTAAAACCGGCAAAGAGCGCGCACATATTCTGCGTAAGTGGTTTGATCTCATTATTGCTAACACGCAAGATCTAGCAGTATTAATGACACTCGAGCAAGGCAAGCCCTTGGGTGAAGCCACTGGTGAAGTAGTTTATGGCGCCTCATTTATTGAATGGTTTGCCGAAGAGGCGAAACGCGTATCCGGAGCAATTTTGACTACCACCTGGCCAGATAAGCGCCTCATGGTTCTCAAGCAACCGATTGGTGTCTGCGTTGCCATCACTCCATGGAACTTTCCAAACGCCATGATTACTCGCAAAATTGCACCAGCACTAGCGGCTGGCTGCACGATTGTGATTAAGCCTGCCGAGTTAACCCCTTTATCTGCCTTAGCCCTTACCGAGCTTGCAGAACGTGCGGGCATTCCACCTGGTGTTATCAACGTGCTAACTGCAGATGAAAGTCAATCTATTGCCATTGGAAAAACACTTTGTGCTTCACCTACTGTTCGCCATCTATCCTTTACGGGTTCGACTGAAGTAGGTCGTATCTTGATGGAGCAGTGCGCGCCAACTATTAAAAAATTAGCGCTTGAGTTGGGTGGTCATGCCCCATTCATTGTTTTTGATGACGCAGATATTGATGCTGCAGTTGCCGGTGCAGTAGTTTCTAAATATAGAAATTCAGGGCAGACCTGTGTATGTGCCAACCGCTTTTATGTACACAAAAAAGTACAAGATATTTTTGTTGAGAAGTTTGCTAAAGCGATTGCCCAAATCAAGGTGGGGAATGGGATGGAACCGGGAATCACTCAAGGACCACTCATTGAAACTTCTGCACTAGAAAAGGTGGAGCGCCATGTTAGTGACGCCTTGAGTAAGGGCGCCAAGTTAATTGCCGGTGGGAAAAAATCCGCTCATGGTGGAAACTTTTACGAGCCTACTATTCTTGCCGATGTAACCAATCAGATGCTCATCACTACAGAAGAAACCTTTGGTCCGGTAGCCCCAATCATCCCATTTGAATCGGATGAAGAAGTGGTTCGCCTGGCTAACAATAGCCAATATGGTCTGGCATCCTATTTTTATAGTCGTGATATTGGTCGCATCTGGAGGATTGCCGAAGCCTTGGACTATGGCATCGTTGGCGTCAACTCAGGCCTCATCTCTAATGAAGTTGTTCCGTTTGGTGGCGTTAAGCAATCTGGCCTTGGTCGCGAAGGCAGCGTCTACGGCATGGACGAGTATTTAGAAATGAAATATGTTTGCGTAGGCCTCTAAGGCCTCGCTTTACTTTCTAACCAATACTTCTATTTTTTTCGATACACCAAATCCCAGACACCGTGGCCTAGCTTAATGCCACGGTTCTCGAATTTGGTTAGAGGCCTGTAAGAAGGTCTTTGTACGTAGCCTGACTGCAAAGACTCTAACTGTTCCAAAGTAGGTTTAAATTCATTGAAATCTTTACCTACAGTAGCAATTTCTTCCACACCAAAAGTTTCTATCTTGATTGCCTCTGTCGATGTATTTTCCAGGGTAGGTTCAGCGTTTAAAACTAGTAGCATCTGCTCTGCATAGTTATGCCAATCTGTCGCTAAATGCAAATACGCGCCCGGCTTGAGGCGTGATACTAACAGCTTAACGAATTCAGACTGAATTAAGCGGCGCTTATGATGGCGCTTCTTGTGCCATGGGTCTGCAAAATAAATATGAATGCCATCAAGGCAATTAGGCATCAGCATCTTCTCTAATACCTCTACAGCATCATGACGAATTAATCTGAGATTAGTGAGTTGACCCTCTCCAATTAACTTTAACAGAGCACCGACACCAGGGGGATGCACTTCGATTGCCAAAAAATCATCCTCAGGTCGTAAGGCAGCGATTTTGGCGGTAGTCTCCCCCATACCAAAACCAATTTCTAGAATTTTTGGTCGGGTAGAGTCACCAAATGCAGATTTGAGGTTAAGAACATCTTCCTGAAACGGAATTAAAAATTGTGGGCCCAACTCTTCAATTGCCCGTTGCTGTCCAGCCGTTGTTCTACCAGCTCGCAAAACAAACGAGCGAATGCGATCAAATCGCTTTTCGGCACTTCCTAAATTTTTATCTTGGTCGCAGGACAACTTAAGCTACTACCTTTTTAAAGTACGCGATCGTCTCCTTGAGACCATCCTCCAAATTAACCTTAGGCTGCCAACCAAGCTTAGCTTTAGCTAGTTCAATATTAGGCTGACGCTGCT
Source organism: Burkholderiaceae bacterium (assembly GCA_947448415.1). Lineage (GTDB taxonomy): Bacteria > Pseudomonadota > Gammaproteobacteria > Burkholderiales > Burkholderiaceae > Polynucleobacter. Next base: position 49,728 of record CANFMT010000005.1, read on the forward strand.
TGGGATCATCTGATGGCAATGTCTGATGGATGATCTTAGATTTACTACCAGAGAGCTTTAGAACTGTCTCAGCTAATTGCAACATCGTGAACTCACCTGGATTGCCAATATTGACTGGACCTGTAAAACCTTCTTCAGAGTTCATCATTCGCACCATCGCATCGATGAGGTCATCTACATAGCAAAAACTACGAGTTTGCTGACCATCACCATAAATAGTGATGTCTTTTCCCTGAAGGGCTTGAACAATAAAATTACTGACTACACGACCATCATTAGGATGCATACGTGGGCCATAGGTATTGAAAATACGCACGACTTTGATATCTAAATTATGCTGACGGTTGTAATCAAAAAACAGGGTTTCAGCGCAGCGCTTGCCTTCGTCGTAGCAAGAACGAATTCCGATAGGATTTACTCTGCCCCAGTATTCCTCTTGCTGAGGGTGAACTTCAGGATCGCCATAAACCTCGCTGGTAGAGGCCTGCAAAATACGCGCTCTAGTGCGCTTGGCAAGACCGAGCATATTAATAGCACCGTGTACGATAGTCTTGGTGGTTTGCACAGGGTCATGCTGATAGTGAACTGGGGAGGCTGGACACGCCAAGTTATAGATCTGATTAGTCTCCACATAAAGCGGAAAAGTGACATCGTGTCGCATGAGCTCTAACTTTGAATTAGGCATTAAGTGCGCCAGATTCTCTTTGGTACCAGTGAAATAGTTATCGACAACCAAGACATCATTTCCCTCTTTGAGCAACCTCTCCGTCAGGTGGGAGCCAAGAAAGCCTGCGCCACCGGTGATGAGGATTTTGTTCATAGTTATGTTTTAAATTTAAGAAATTAATAATGCCTTGGGGAGTTCCAGCCAGCTGAGCGATATGCATAAACCACCTCAGCCAAAACAATCGATAAAGAGGTCATAAAAGAAATGAGGCCCAAAACAAATGTCCAAATCACATAGGTCGTCTGCAATGAGCGCACTGCACCGGCCTGGAAGAAAAATAGCTCGAGTACGGTTAAGGAAATAAAGACTCCGCTTAAGACATTAAAAAAGATAGCAGCAGTACATAGACGACCTCTAATTTTTGCCTCATCGGCCTCCCTACACATATGTTCAAGAATAGCCCTATCCTTAGTATCGCCAACTTGAATCGCGCGCTGAATAGATCGCATACGATCAACTGATCTAGCTAACCTTCCAGAAATAGCATTAATTAAAGTTGATACAGCAGTCAATAGAAATACTGGTGCTAGCGCTAGTTGAATATTATTCGTGATGGCATCAATAGAGACATCCATAGTCATTCCGTTTTCTATATCAATGAAGGTTTAATGAGACCAGGCTACTAAGCCGCTATAAGCGCTAATTAGCACCAATAAGCCAAAAATAATTCGGTACCAAGCAAATGGCACGAAATTATGATGCGCCACATAATGAATTAACCAGCGGACACAAATAAAAGCAGAAATAAACGCAGCTATAAACCCGACAACAATTGCCAGGCCAAATTCTCCAGAAATGGCAACAGGGTTTTTCCAAAGCTTTAGCAACTCATAAGCGGTGGCACCACCGATGACCGGCATGGCCAAGAAGAATGAAAATTCTGTTGCTACAGCACGTGGAATCCCAAAAAGCATACCGCCAATAATGGTTGCTCCCGAACGTGAAGTTCCGGGAATTAAAGCTGCACATTGCGCCAGCCCAACTTTCAGGGCATCTAAATGAGAAAGATCATCTACCGTCTGAATACGTGCACTAGCAAAAGAATTGGATTGCTGTCTTTTCTCGGCCCAGAAAATCACAAGGGCGCCCACTATAAATGCACTAGCGACAGGTATGGGCGAAAACAATACCGCTTTAATATGCTTGCCGAAAAGAAACCCCAAACCCATCGCAGGAATTGAGGCGATTACTAGGTTCGCGACAAAGCGGCGCGATAAAGCGCTGGTGGTAAATGAGGTGGCTACTTTTAGCAATTTTTGCCGGAATTCCCAGCAAACCGCCAAAATGGCTCCAAATTGGATAATGACCTCAAAGGCTTTACCTCGCTCGTCATTAAAATTCAAAAGGTCACCCACTAAAATAAGGTGGCCAGTGCTGGAGATAGGCAAGAACTCTGTGAGCCCCTCAACTACCCCCAAAATAAGCGCTTTTCCCAGCAAAATTAGATCCATAGGGCAAATTTTATAGGTATATGCGGCTACCAAGACTTATTTGGCAAAATTGAGCTTAAACAGGCATTTAAAGTAATTTGGCCTTAAACTTCATGGCACATTAAAAAGTAACTGAATTAGATGACCCCAGCACGTTTGAGACTTTCTAGACTTACCGCCCTAGGCTTGATCCTAGGCCAAGCACTGGGCTGGAATTCTTGGTCAGGGAGCGTCTTAGCTCAGAGCGCCAATGGAGCCGTAAAACCTGCCTTACCGACCCCTATTAGCGCTTCTTCGCTTATTGGCCTAGAACAACCACCGCAATTTGTGCCGCCACTCAGTAAACCGGCATTACCGAACGTCTCAACCCCATCCAATTTGAGCGTCAATAAAGCAAATGATGGCAAGGGACAATTAACTGATTTGATTCAGTTATATCAAGAGGCGGCATTTAGTGACCCTGTTCTCAATGCGGCACGCTTTAATTACCAAGCAAGTAAAGAGCTTTTTTGGCAAGGCTTTTCCTTGCTAATGCCGCAGGCAGTTGCAACACCAGGTGGCACTCGCTACTACCAACACGGTGCTGGCACTACGCAAGTCTCAAAAAATCCTGGTAACTCGCGTGTATTTGATCAAAAGAGTTACACGGTCACCCTGACACAGCCTGTCTTTAACATTGGAGCCCTCGAGTTATTTAAGCAGGGAGATCTCAACACAAAATTAGCAGATATGCGCTTTTTTTCAGCGCAACAAGATCTCATTTTGCGTGTTTCTCAGGCATATTTTGATGCCCTGACTAGCCAAGATAATGTGGCGCTATATCAAAATAAAAAATCGCTCATCAAACAACAGCTTGATGCTGCACAAGCTAAATTTGATGCCGGCCTTGCAACTGTTGTGGATGTGAATACCGCACAAGCAGCGCTTGATCTTGCAAACTCACAAGAGATCGCGGCACAAGCCGACTTAATCGTGAAGCTTGGAGCCCTAGAACAACTGGTTGGCCGACCTGTCGGACCGATCAAGCCTCTCATTAAGGAAGCCAAAATTGAAGGCGTTCTCAAGGACCCGCGCAGCAAGTCTCAAGACACCAAAGGTTATCCTATTGCTGAAAGCGTTAATCCGATACTGCCTCCAGGCCAAACTCTGGAGGATTGGATTCAACAGGCCGAGGCATCGAATTTTAATGTTTTAGCGGGCCAGCTCTCGCTCAGTCTTGCTGAAAGCACTTATCGAGGCGCCCAAGCACTTAATTACCCCACAATCAATTTAGTGGGCACTTCGGGCTACAACACTTCGAATGGTACGCCAAATAGTTACACACCAGCCAATACGAATGTGTACAACAACACACTGGGATTGCAAATGACTATCCCGTTAGTATCTGGTGGATATGCTAGCTCGGTGATTCGCCAAAATGCTGCTCTCGTTGATGCGGCCAAAGCCAATTACGATAATTTCCGTAGAACTGCCGCTCAAAATACTCGTGCAGCCTTTACAGGTTTTTATGGTGGCTTGGCGAGCGTAAAAGCTTACGAAGCTGCTGAGCGCTCAAGCTCTTCTGCTTTGGAATCAAGTAAGCTTGGCTTCGAGGTTGGAACCTTAATCAATATTGATGTGTTGATTGCCTTAGATACTTTAATCAATACCCGCTCTTTATTGAATCAAGCAAGATATAACACCATTCTTAACGCGATTAAGTTAAAAGCACATGCTGCAGCGTTAACAGATGAGGACCTGATCTCAATCAATACCCTGCTTCGCTAGTTTTCCGCGCTCTCACAGCGCCGAGTTACATTAATTACACTGTAGCAATTCTAAAGAAGCCTGAATGACAGCTTCGGCAGATGGGGGCGATTGCATATCACCTAGATTGCGAATTCGGTTTGACCAGTAACCATCAGTTTTCCACAGAGGTGAGTCGCAATATATCTCCACAGTAGGTTTACCTAATACTGCGGCTAAATGAGTCAGGCCGGTATCTACACCTACCGTTAGCGAAGCCCCTGCAATCACTGAAAATGCTTCCTCAATAGAAAACGCTGGGGGCACTATCGCACCAGGAACTTGATTTGCCAGCTCAAGGCTAATTGCTTTTTCAGCAAGATTGCCCCAAGGAAAGACTACTTGGTAACCCTTATTTGATAACTCCTTACCTAAAGCGATCCAATGGCTATTAGCCCAGCGCTTTGCTTCACGAGCAGTCGAATGAAAACACAAAATATAAGGACTTCGGAACATAGCAAAGGGCTTTTCAGCTAATGCTTGCGTAAATGATGTGGGATAAAACTGCGGCGCCTCAGAGCGCTCCAATAACGGCAAATCTAACGCAGAACACATTACCCAGCGTGAACGATCAACGGCATGACATTGAGTGGGCACCTGTACACACTGGTTATAAAAAGATCTGGCAATAGGTTCATAACCTGAATATTGCGTCGCATTTGCTAAGCCAGCAACAACTACATTCTCTGACTTATTAGCTAGCGCACAAACAAGTGCTGACTTTAATAAGCCTTGGGTCTCAATTAAGACGTTATACCGAACTTCGCATAGTTGCACTCTGAAAGCAAAAAATTCTTTCCAGGTGGATAGCTTGAAGAGATTCTTTTTCCAACGACGCAACCCAAACGGAATGATTCGATCAATTCCTTTAAAACCATTTTTAGAGAGCAAGGGCTCCAACAAATGTACGTAAGCCTCTTCAACTACCCAGTCAATTTGAGCATCGGGCAAACGTGCCCGCAAATCCCAAACTAGCGGCAAGTTATGCAAAACATCCCCAAGAGAAGAGAGTTTGACTAGCAAAATTTTAGAATTCGGGCTTGCCGATGGGGTTAATGCATTACTCATCAGAGCATTATCGTATTTTTTATCTGCGCATAGCAGTTGTATATCTTAGAACTTGGGCGCTAGATCCCAAAGCAAGCCAGCCGTATCTTTAGCATTCATATTGGGATTAGTACCATTAGGGATTGGCCAATCAATAGCCACAGTTGGATCATTCCAAGCAAGACAAGCCTCGCTTTGAGGATGGTAATAATCGGTGGTTTTGTATAAAAACTCTGCCGTATCTGAGAGCACTAAAAAGCCATGTGCTAATTTTTCTGGGATCCATAGCTGTTTATGATTTTGAGCGCTTAACTCAAGACCAACCCACTTGCCATACGTTGGAGAATCTTTACGAATATCCACTACAACATCAAATACACTGCCTGCCACAACGCGAACTAACTTACCTTGTGTTTTTTCTAGCTGATAGTGCAACCCGCGCAAGGTCCACTGCCGAGAAAAAGAATGGTTATCTTGTACAAACTCAATATTCAGACCGGTAGCTTGGGAAAAATCCTCAGAATTGAATGACTCGGTAAACCAACCACGCTCATCACCAAACACCTTTGGCTCAATGACCAATACATCATGAATGGCCGTTGGTGTTACTTTGATCTTTGAGCTCATACTTATTTAGACTTTTTTACCGATAAAGAAATAGGCTGAGCAGCACTATTCAGTTCTTTCAAAATCTTAGCTAAATACTGACCATAACTATTTTTCCTTAACTGCGTTGCCACTCTTTGAACTTCATCAGCACCAATCCAACCCTGACGGTAAGCAATCTCTTCCGGGCATGCTACCATCAAGCCCTGACGCTTTTGTAGGGTGGCAATAAAGCCAGCAGCATCCAATAGCGAATCGTGCGTGCCAGTATCTAGCCAGGCAAACCCACGACCCATGATTTCTACACTAAGCTCATTCTTATCCAAGTACACACGATTGACATCAGTAATTTCAAGCTCGCCACGAGCGCTTGGTTTAATGGATGCAGCGATATCGCAAACTTGGTTGTCATAGAAATATAGTCCAGTGACAGCGTAATTACTTCTTGGACTAATTGGCTTCTCTTCAATAGAGAGCGCTTTGTAATCTTTATCAAACTCCACTACACCATAACGCTCAGGATCATTTACATGATAAGCAAACACTGTGGCACCAGAGGCTCTATTGTTGGCACTATCTAATTGATCTACTAATTCATGGCCATAAAAAATATTGTCGCCCAGCACTAATGCACTGGGATCATTTCCAATAAAGTGTTTACCCAAGGTAAATGCCTGAGCCAAACCGTCAGGCGATGGCTGCACACAGTATTCAATATTTAAACCCCATTGAGATCCGTCACCGAGTAATTCAGAAAAACGTGGGGTGTCGTGTGGTGTAGAGATTAATAAAATATCTCGAATACCAGCCAGCATTAAAGTACTAAGCGGGTAGTACACCATGGGCTTATCGTATACCGGCATTAATTGCTTAGAGACCGCCTGAGTCACTGGGTATAAACGAGTCCCAGACCCACCAGCCAAAATAATGCCTTTACGTTTTAATGTCATACCGCCTTCATTTCTCGATATCTCTAAGCCAGCCCAGCTGCAGCAAGTTTTTGCACATATTCACGAACCATGATTTCCCAATGTGGAAACCCCTGACCCTTCACGAGATCATTATAAGAGTTAGAGGCGGCTAAAACGGATTGAAGCTTATCGGTAGACATTCTTGAATTCATAGGTCTTGGGGCTGAAACTGGGTATTCCACAGCCTGAATAGCCTTAATAGCATCAGGATGCGCTTTTAATCCCATCCCCATCTCAAGTGCTACCCTCGCAGCGCAGATAGCCAAACCATGCCAAGTCGTCTCACCATCAGGCACGGCATGATAAGTGCCTGATGGAAAAGCGTTTAACTCCCCTTGAGGATTTAATGCTAGATGAAGACTGACTTTTGCAAGCCAATCAGCACTGGTTGGAACACCATATTGATCGGCAATGATTTTGAGCTCTTCTCGCTCTTTTGCCAAACGCAAAATCGTACGAATGAAATTACCTCCATCGCCATAAACCCAGCTCGTGCGAAAAATTGCATATTGACCAGCTATAGAATTTACAAAAACTCGCGCGACCGCATCCTCACCAGCTGCCTTACTTTTTCCATACACACTCAGTGGATTACGTACATCATCCTCAAGATAAAAACCATACTTCTCACCATCAAATACGTAATCAGTGGAGTAATGTAGAAAAGTAGCGCCATGTTTTGCAGTATATTGCGCCATAATCTCTGGAGCCCTTGCATTAACTGCAAACGCCAAATCGGCTTCTGTCTCAGCCTTATCAACTGCCGTATAGGCAGACGCATTAATAATGAGATCAGCATTTGACTGATCTAAAAATTCTGTTAATGCAGCGCTATTTGCTAAATCACATTGTCCGCGACCAACATATTGAACTTCAACCTTTTGCAAAAAAGTTAATGAATCGAAAAGGCCCTTAAAAGCCTTTCCTAATTGTCCATCTTTACCAAAAACGAGGATTTGCATTCGTTATTCTTGTTCTTATGTGGCTAAATTAACTGTACTGCTTTTGAACCCAATCACGATACGAGCCGCTCACTACTCCTTCAATCCATACGGGATTATCCAAATACCACTGAACTGTTTTGCGAATGCCAGTATCAAAGGTTTCAGCAGGTCGCCATCCTAGCTCACGCTCTACTTTACTTGCATCAATAGCATAACGTCGGTCATGGCCCGGGCGATCTTTTACGAAAGTAATTTGCTCAGCATAGGTCTTACTGTCATGGCGAGGCTTTAACTCATCCAGAATGTGGCAGATAGTTTTGACAACATCAATATTAGCTTTTTCATTCCAGCCACCGATGTTATAGGTCTCACCTAATTTTCCTTTTGATAATACTTCACGAATAGCTGAGCAATGGTCACCCACATAAAGCCAGTCCCGCACTTGTTGGCCATCGCCATAAATTGGTAGCGGCTTTCCATTAAGCGCATTTAATATAACTAAGGGAATTAATTTCTCTGGAAAGTGATATGGGCCATAGTTATTTGAGCAATTGGTTGTCACAACTGGAAAACCATAAGTATGAAACCAGGCACGAACTAGATGATCAGAGGCTGCTTTGGATGCTGAGTAAGGACTATTAGGCTCATAAGGATTAGCCTCTGTAAATGCAGGATCTGATGCCGACAGGGATCCATATACCTCATCAGTAGATACATGATGAAAGCGGAAATCCTCTTTAGTGACGCCCTGAAGCGTATTCCAATATTCTCGAGCGCACTCTAGCAAATTAAAGGTGCCCACAATATTAGTTTGCACAAACTCTGCAGGGCCGTGAATAGATCGATCCACGTGGCTTTCAGCCGCAAAGTTCACAATGGCACGCGGTTGATGCTCTTTTAAAAGCTTAGCAACTAGCTCTTTATCAGCAATATCGCCATGAACGAATATATGTCGCGAATCTTTTTGTAGGGTACTTAGTGTTGCCAAATTGCCGGCATAGGTTAATTTATCTAAATTAACGATCCCTTGAGCATCAGCATCAGCTAGCCAATCTAAAACAAAATTACCACCAATAAATCCAGCGCCACCCGTTACTAAAATCATTTGAACCTCATTTTTTTAATTAACTAGATGCTAACCCAGTAAATTACCTTTGACTATTAATACGATTTACTGCTCGCTCAGCCGCCAACTGATTACATTTCTCAATTCGCCTCATTCTTCTAACAAAAGATGAGTTCTCTGATCCATCACCAAAAATTCTCGCATGGATCTCTTCGAAGTTATTTTGCACTTCAGAGATCAAGCTCGGCAATTCAGATAAAGATCCCCAGATAACGAACTTGGAATACGCCGTCTTTTCAACATAGGGCGCTGACTCACAAACAACAATCGCACCGCTTCGCAATGCCGGCAATACACGAAGCTCTTCAAGTGTTTCGTGGCCATCGGTTTGGCGAATATTGATTACTATTTTTACTTTACGATAAATATTCTCTACCCCGAAATACACCCCACGAATATTTTCAGAAGAAATTGAATGTCGCCTCAAATCATCCAAAAATAATTTTCTCCTAGAAATGTTTGGATTGCCAAATAGTGTTATTACCCCATTACGACCCTTGCTACTAGTATGCAGCGGATATAAGGCAGGTCTAATACAAAAAGTCTTTTTTAAATAGTCTTTTAAAATTGGTGAGGACTGAATATTCAATAAATTAATTCTGCTGTAATCAAAAACAACATCTGCAGAACTAAGCTTATCTAGTTCTGCAATTCTGATTAAATACTTTTGTGTACTGCCAGGCACGGGCAGTACCCCCTGAATTCCCGATGAAGAGGTCTCGCTTCCCGGTCTAAATAGGGTGTGTTCTATTTGCAAGTAAATACTGATAGACGAACACATGATCTTCAGAGGGCTAAGACCAGGGCATTCATAAAATACTATTCCGACCTTTTTAATACTACCTAGATTTTGAAAGAGAAAACTCAGCACATAGTTGAAGTAGTCATGAATCACAATCTCCGGATTGCTACGATAAATCAAAATCACCTTATTAATTAGGCGAGTTTGATACTTTTTAGTTGAGAATGGATTTCTCAGTCTGACAATAAAAGTGATGATTAAAAAAAGAAGTGGCATCTCTAATATATCGACGCTTTAGATATTTTTTTTATTTTCAAGATAAAAGAGTTCGTAGGGATACTGCTTCTCATCCTCGAGTACTTGGTTTACTTTTTTATCAAACATTCCTCGATAGCCGCGTAATATGGTCGACTTATATTTCTGGTTTTGAATAAAGTCACGATTGAACTTAGAGGCAGTTCGTATTCCCTTGGTATAGCCCTCGTCAGCTAAATCCGATTGAACGTTATCGATCAAACCCATATCTGAACTTGGAATTTCTTTTTTATATTTTTTATAGAAACGCCAGTAAAAGTCTCCATCCTCCTCACCAAGACCCAGCAGACGCTCGTCAAAAAATCCCACCTCAATCAATTCGCGCTTATCTAAAACAAAGTGCGAAAAGCTTCCATTGACCTTGAAAGTTCCTGAATTGGCAGACATCGCTGCTTCTAGATGATCAAAAAAACATATTCCATTTTCAGATTTCAGCTCAAGATCATCGTTCAGAATCAAAGCACGACCATGGCTTGCTGTCAGAGCACCACGATTCCACATCTTAGCTAGCGACTGAAAGCTTGGGAATAGAGTTGGAAATACGTTTGGAAACCGAGAAACATATGACAAGATATTTGAGCGATAGGTCTCATCAAAAGTACCCTTGGCAGGGCCATTCACCACAATGATTACCTCAATCCCTGGACGTTGAGACTTGATTTGGGCAAGCAATGGGACCAAAAAGGCATCGAAGCGCTTATCAAAGGTGGTAATAACCACTGAATATGGGGCTGAAAGCTCAGGCATAAAATAAATTAGTATTAAGGAATGAGAAGCCTACGAATTTCTACTGCCGGTTGCCCTAGCGATTATTCACATGGCCTGTTGCCGATTATCGCTCAAAGCCTTGGCTATAAGCTCAATTGGGTCAAGCCGAACGAGTCAGATCTACTCATTTTGGGGCCTTTTTTAAAGCAGGATGACAAAAAAATGAGGTGGTGCCCAAAACCACTCAGATCATCAGTTAAAGTCGCCCTTGATTTATTGCCATCAAGATCTCATGCCCCACTAAGGGTTTTCCATAGCGCAGAGAATCTGCGTCATGACATATTCCCCGCTGACTACAGTATTTCTTATGATTTAAATATTCACTCGCCAGCGCATTTTCGATTGCCTTACTGGATGGAGGTAATCGATTGGTCACATGAAGGCATCGTTGGAAATCAAAATCCACGCTACGGTCAACTCTTGCAGTTAGAACGTCTTATGCAACCGCTCGGAAATCGCTTCCTAGATAAACCCAAAGCTGCAGCATTCTTAAGCTCTCACATTCGCGAACCAAGAAAAACATTATTTGAGGCTGTACACAAAGTAATGCCAACAAATGGTTTTGGCGCTCACTTCAATAAAAATATTAAAGACCATCACCATAGTGGCTTTCTCAAATATGAACTGCTAAAAGATTTTGGATTTAACCTTTGCCCAGAAAATGGTATGTACCCTGGCTACTACACAGAAAAAATTCCAGAAGCATTCTTTGCGGATTGTCTACCTATCACTTGGACCGATGAGAATGTCAAAGTTGACTTTAATCCAGATGCATTCATTAACCTTGCGCCAATGAGTTGGTGTGGCTACTCTCCACTCTATGAATTTCTTAGCTCGCCCAAAGCATTGCAGGGATATGCTTCTCAAGCTTTAATTTTAAAGGCCCCCAGCATTCTTCCATTCAGAGACTTTGTGAAACGTATCCTAGAAGATGCTAGCTCCTAAGCGATGAAGATTGGCTTTCATACTAATGGCTTGTCCCTTCGCGGCACGGAAATCGCCCTCTATGATTACGCCCATCACAATCAAACACTTCTTGGTAATGAATCAGTTGTGTTCTATCGAAAAAATAATGCTGTTGATAAAAATGTATTAGAAAAATTCTCCAAACAATTTAAGTTATGCCCGTATGACGGTCAACGAGAACTTAATCACCTCATAGAACAAGAGCATATAGACCTTACTTACTTTATCAAATCTGGTGAACGTGATGATGCTATCTGTGAAAGCTCACCTGCACTGATTCATGCAGTCTTTCCAACTAAACCAGAAGAATTTCATGGGGATAAATATGCATTTGTCTCCCAATGGCTTTCTAAGGAATACTCGAATAATCAAATTCCTTTTGTACCCCATATGATTGAATTACCTGCACAGGATGGCAATCTTCGAGGTGAATTAAATATTCCCGAAAGCGCTACAGTTCTTGGCTGGTATGGGGGTTCAGATAGTTTTAATCTTGATTTCGTGAAAAAAGAGGTGATCGCAGCAGTAGAAAAACGAACTGATCTCTACTTTGTTTTTATGAATATGGAGCCGTTTGCCAAGCACGAAAGATTACTATTCCTGCCCGGTAACTCTGATATGACTTATAAAGTGAAATTCATCAATACTTGCGACGGCATGCTACATGCACGCGGAATAGGCGAAAGTTTTGGCCTAGCCTGTGGTGAATTTTCCATCAAGGGGAAGCCAGTAATAACCTATGCAATGTCGCCACAACGTAGTCATATCGAAATATTAGGCGATAAAGCCATTCTCTATAAAGGCAAAAAAGACTTAGCTGAAATCTTTCAAAACTTTAGTTGTAATGTACAAAAACAGAAAGATTGGGATGCTTACTCACGCAATTTTTGCGCCAAAGAAGTAATGCGAAAATTCGAAGATGTTTTTATCCGCGGTAAGGAACTCAAAGATCTAAAGATATCCTCAATCGACAAAGCGGTGATTCAGAAATACCGCTTCGAACGCAAACTGCGCAACCTTCAAAAAAAGCTATACCTCTAGTAATTACCATTTATCTAGGAAACCAAGGATTCTTAGAAAACCAACGGTCAAAAGTACGCAATAATGACCGCTTATGTTTAGCCCAGCCTTTGATCGGTAGCCTTCCAGGTCTATCGGCAATTGTGGTTTGCACACCAGTGATATCAACGGGGTAGGGACTAATTGCCAAGAACTCTAATTGATGCTTCTGATGGTGCTCCAAGAAGTGGTCCAAAGGCTCATAGATTTCACTAGAGGTATCTATTAATACCTGTGCAGCGCTAGGGTTGAGTAAATAAGCTGTTGCACCAACCGCATCAGCCTTATTCCTCACTAAAGTGACGCCATCTAGACTATCTATTTCCTGAATTTTCTCCTGAGGCACATTACTTAAGCCTTGCAGTCTTACTGCTCTCCAGTTTTCCTGATTGCCCATTAAAAAGCGTACAACATTCTCAAAGTGAGGCTGTAAACAAAAATCGTCCTCAAAAACAATTGTCGGAACATTTTTATCGACACATGCCTGCCATGCTTTTTTGTGAGATAAAAAACAGCCTAGTTCATTTGGCGTTAATTCAAAGCCCAATAAATTTTTTACTTTTTCAGGCTTATATTCTTTTGGGATTTCAGTGAGGGCAGTTCCTCTAATAGCATCTAAAAACTGCCACTTCAAGCCAGTCTTATCTAGTTCAGCCCTGACCTTTTTCTGGCGATCATCAGAACCCGCTAAAGAAATCACTAGAATCTGAATTGCTGACATTAGATATAACTTTGTAAAAAACGAAGGGTCTTTTTAACACTTTTTAGCAGGCGAGAAGGTAATGATTTTGAGCTTGCGCCCAAAGAAAGATTGGATTCCCAGTTAGATTGATATAGAACGCCCAGATAATTCAATTTAAGCTTATCTTCAGTTTCGCCTAGCCGCTTCATAATGAAATATTGCCAATCATAGTGATAGACCCTAAATAAAGGCTCAATGGCAAGCAATGGAATGGCATGATATTTCAACAGTGCCTCACCATATATTAGGGTTTCGGGATAATCTGGGGTCACCATATCCCACAGACTAATCCCGTTAGGTACTAAGTATTCGCGATCAAGCGACTCCCATACTTTTGCTGACCATATAAAAGGGGCCGGCGCGCAATAGAATTCAGGGCCCGACCTTTCAAATAAAGTTTGCACTCTTTTTGCTTCAGCTCGTAAATTAGCTGCTGCCTTTGCTTCTCCGCGATTATTTGCCAATTGAAAATACTCTTTATTTTGATGGAGCACCGTAAAAGGTGTGCCATCCTTAGCAATGAAATCTGACTTTTGGAATGGTCGAATAAAAACACAATCAGAATCTAGACACAAATAATTTTGAGTCAACCCTAATCGCCAAAATTCAGACTTAATAATTGCCTGCGATAAACCACCCGACATAGCCTCGTACTTTTGTATTGAGGCCCTTGGATTAGAGGCCACAATATCTTCATCGGCCACCCATATATATCCATCTTCACCAACAATTTCAGACAAAATATCTCGATCAGATTTTGGTGTGGATATATAGAACGGCATCCTATCTACATTAAATTTCTCAATCGAAGATAGCAATCTTTTCAGACGCAAAAAATCATTGCGATAGGACTTGCAGTAGAGAACAAAATCTTTCAATGGGCTACCTATTATTTGCTTTCATTTGCTTTTAATTGTAGACAGAATCTGTGCAACGGCTTGATTAACACCTAATGGTTGCCATTTTGGCTCAATCAAATTATGTCCCTTCCAATCCAACCAAATTCTTTCAATTGCCATATTAATACCAGCACTATCACCGTTGTGGCTTAAGTAAGCGCCTCGCTCGGATAGCATTTCATCTAACTGGGGGTTGCGGTGAGTGATCCCCCAAATAGGGCGTCCAGTCCACAAATATTCGTAAAACTTAGATGGAATATATTCAGCGCACCACTCATCATTACCATGAAGCAAGATCAATACATCTGCCTCTTGCATTTTCTCTACTACGCGCTCGCGCCCAGACTTTCCTGTATGAGGATCTTTTTCTAGTCGCCCATGTGCAATCATGAGATCTTGATAGCCATATTGCTTAACAGCTTCAACTGTTAATTCGTCTAAAGCAGCACCATAAGCATGAACCCGGATCTTTTCACGTGCCTCTGGATATTTTTTAAATAAAGAGTCTAATGCATGCAAAATTGTAGAAAGCGAACGATCTTTAGCTAAAGAACCAGAGTGAGATAGATTTAATGTATCGGAGTATTGATGGGGCTTAGCGGCGATAAGACCACCCGGAGGCTCCGCGCCTGGCAAAACCATAAAACCATGTGCGTTACCTATTGTATTGAGGTTGGTATTTCTAACTTTGGCATAGTGCATAGCGCCATCCGTAAACCACCAAACAAAATCAGCATGCCGAATAATTTGCTTTTCTAGGTAGTACCTAAATCCTGCGTCTCGATTTTTGGGCTTTTCAAGGCCGACATCAGTTGAGCTTTTACGAATTACTAATGGATCATGTATCTCAACAATCCATTTGATCCCTGTAAACTTCTTAAGCCATAACCCTGCTAAGTGAGCAGACCAAGCGCCACCAGTTGAATACACTAAATCAATTTTTCCATCGCGAATGAGCCTATATCCATGAATGAAAGCCGGCATCGCCCATGACCACTGGCTGGAGTAGCCAAGCAATAATTTTTCAAGACCAATAAATGGTGCCAATAAAATGGAAACGGTTCTAGTTAAAAACCTGTAAACAAAGCCGCGGCCATATTGATTGGCAATCCAATGACGAAAATCAAAACGAAATGCAGCCGGCCCCCAAGCCAAAAACTGGCGGTGCGGAAATCTCTGATCTTTAATCCCTGTTATGGCACTAAAAACAATAGGTTTAATGCCATCTTCCAGGAGGTAAGGAATTTTATCGGTGATTGTCTGGCTAGCGGCTCGGCCATCCATATTGAAACCATGGGACAAAATCAACCAGCGCTTAGGTGCTGAAGCTATTGATTGTGTAGAAACCATGTATTTGTGGGAGCTTTAGTTACCCGCGACAATTGACATCACTGCCATGCGCACCGCAATCCCAAAGGTCACTTGATTTAGGATGACTGACTGTGGGCCATCAGCCACTATAGAATCGATTTCTACACCACGATTCATGGGGCCTGGGTGCATCACGATAGCATCAGATTTTGCCAAAGCCAGTCTATTCGTATTTAAGCCATATTGCTTGAAAAATGAATCGCCCTCTGGTACCTGTCCAGCTTCCATGCGCTCCTTCTGAATACGCAATGTCATCACAACATCGACATCTTTTAAGCCTTCTTCCATAGAGTGGTAAACCTTAACACCCATCATATTTAAATCGCTCGGCAATAAACTTTCAGGACCAATCGCACGAATATCCTCGCAACCTAAAGTAGTCAATGCGTGAATATTGGATTTAGCGACGCGGCTGTGAACAATATCGCCAATAATCGCTACCTTTAAGCCTTTGAAATTCTGCTTAAAGTGGCGCATCGTATACATATCCAATAAGCCTTGCGTCGGATGTTGATGGCTACCATCACCAGCATTAACCACGTGCACGTGTGCCGGTACATGATTAGCAATCTCAATAGGGGCCTTTGATACACTGTGACGGACAACAAAAATATCTGCTTGCATAGCTACTAAGTTATCAATCGTATCCAACAAGCTTTCGCCTTTAGCAGTCGACGAGGTCGAGATATCTAAATTAATAACGTCAGCAGACAATCGTTTTGCAGCGATCTCAAAAGTAGTTCGGGTACGTGTCGAGTTTTCAAAAAACAAATTAAAAACGCTTTTACCGCGCAGCAAAGGAACTTTCTTTACCTCACGCGATGGATCAGTCACACTGACAAACTGTTGTGCAGTATCCAAAATATGAAGAATTTGCTCTTTAGGAAGCCCCTCTAGAGTAAGAAGGTGAGTGAGCTCGCCGGCCGCATTAAATTGGTTCATTAAACTCGCTCCTCCAGGACAAAACTGAACTTATCAGCCGCATCTCTTTCTAAAACTAAAATTTGTTGATCAGGCACCTGAACTACTTCAGCTACAAAATCAGCACTAACAGGCAGCTCACGCTTACAGCGATCAGCCAACACCATCAATTCCACTTGGGCGGGGCGTCCAAAATCAAATAATTCATTTAAAGCGGCCCTAACAGTCCTGCCGGTTAGCAAAACATCGTCAATCAAAATCACGTTTGCACCATTCACATCAAATGGTAAATGCGTTGACATCGTACTAGCAGAACGCAAGGCTGTCATACCCTTCTCTGCATAATCATCACGATGGAAGGCAACATTAATCACGCCATAGTGAGGTAATCCCAAATCTTTAGCTAAACGCTCTGCAATCCAAGCACCTCCCATTGCTAGGCCAGCCAACTCAAAAGGGCCTAGTTGCGCTCTTTTGAGCAAATTTTCTAGTAGTTTTTTGTATAACAGTTCAGCATTCATTCTTTAGTTCCAACACTATTTGCTTTATTTTCTTATCAAAACCAACTTAGTCTTACTCTGCGAAAAATTGCTCCAAAATAATCGCTGCAGAGTGCGCATCTAGATTGTCCCGCATCTTGGAATCCCCCCCCAAAACTGCTGAGGTATAACGCTCATCAACCCATGTCACAGCCAGTCCAAAGCGGCCATGCAGTTGGTTACCAAAACGCTTGGCCTTAGCTGTCATTTCATGTTCAGCACCATCTGGATGGATTGGGAGGCCCACGACCAAGCTCTTTGGCGCCCACTCGGTAATGAGATCACCAATTTCCCGAAACAAAACATCGATATTAGGAGCTGCTATGGTCTTAAGTGGTTGTCCGCTTTTAGACACTGAATTGCCGACTGCTACGCCAACCCTACGCGAACCGTAATCAAAAGCCATTACTGTGAATGGCTCACTAGCTAAATCATCGACTAAATTAGGCATGCCCCGCCTCGCCAGAAAGATCAGATAAATCAAATCCTAAATGACTCATTGCCTTTTGATAGCGCTGACTATAAGGTGTATTAAAAATAATCTCACTCATTTGCTCGCGCAATAACGGTACATTGATCCAGCCATTTAAAGAAATTTCTTCTTCCAGCTGACCCGCTCCCCAACCTGCATACCCCAAGGTCATCAGAAATTTTCTGGGCCCATTACCCACAGCAACATCTTCCAATACATCCTTAGAGGTAGTCATTGTGAGGCCACCTGGAATAATCAAGGAGGAGCTATAAGAAAGATGAGGATTAGACTCATGCAGAACAAATCCGCGCTCAACTTGTACAGGGCCTCCGAAATAAACGGATTGGTCTAGCTGAGGCGCAATCTCTAACTTCAGCTCAACCTTATCAAAAAGAGTAGCTAAATTGAGTTCAGTAGGTTTATTCACAACCAAGCCCATGGCACCCTTTTCTGTATGTTCAAAAAGGTAAATAACCGAACCTGCAAAATTAGGGTCCACCATGCCTGGCATGGCAACTAAAAATTGATTAGCCAAATGATCGGCAGAAAAAGAAATTGAGCTCTCTGGCGTAGACGCTTTATCTGAAGCAGGGGGTGCTTTTTTAGCAGAGCTCATATAGAACCATTTTACAGAATATCTAGATTTTTCCTGTCGCCCAATACGCCAAAAGGCCAATTAACTCATGTACTAACTTATTCCAATTTTGAACCCCATCCTCTAGGTCAAACCTATCCCATCGAAGATGATTTCCTGTTTGATAGTCGACGGGTATGGGAATGACTGAAATACCCTGCTTCTGGAATATCTTTACAGATCTATACATATGGCTGGCTGATGTGATCAAAAGCCAAGGCTTTAACGCGCCCGATTCATTGGTTGACCCCAACTCAGCAATCATGGGCTTCATATAGAGAAAGTTCTCAAAGGTATTTCGAGATTGATTTTCGTAATGGGCCATAGCCTCATTCAAACCTTGTTCTTGTACAAGTTGCTTGAATGCATCAGCCTCTGATAAACCTTTAGGTGAAAGTCTGCCAGAGTAGCCGCTAAATATATAAGGTAGATTTGGATATTTTCGAATCAGCTCAAACACTTTAGTAATCCGTTCTGCAGCCGAATAAATCGAGACCTCTCCTCGATCAAGAGCAATTTGACCGCCCTCTATGGCACCGCCTAAAACAATAATTCCGCCAATCTCACCCTCAGAGATCTGCGCAATAGAAGTTTTTGGTACAGCATCCTCAAGCGCCCTCAAGAACACTTCTGAAGTCGGCACCCATCCAACTAGAACTAAATCAATTAGTGCAAGTAGTAGAAACCTCTTACAAAGATGAGGCTTTCTGAGGGATAAAAACAATAAGCTAAGCGGCAAAAAAATAAGGAGCCAATTAAGTGGCTCAATGCAAAATTGCACTACTTTCGAGAGAATAAAAAAGATCGTATCCATATTTATCATCGATCTTAACCCGATCACAGATCAATGCTGTCAGCAGTTTGTACAAATAAGCCCTAATATAGAGCCTATGCAAAAAGCACTCGTTTGGCTCCGTCGTGACCTTCGTCTTTATGACAATGCCGCGCTTCACCATGCCCTGAAACAAAGTAAGCAGGTATGGCTGGCGTTTATTTTTGATACTGACATCCTAAAGCCTCTTCTCAAGGGGGATTTAGACTCTAAAGGTTTAAAGCATGACCGTAGGGTAGATTTCATATGGCAAGGATTAAAACAAATTGACGAGGAGCTTCGTCAATTAGGAGGCGGACTTATTGTTCGATTTGGCAAACCAACTGAATGCGTTCCTCAAATTGCCAAAGAATTAGGTGTGGATGCGGTATTTACAAATCACGACTATGAGCCTTCTGCAATTACTCGTGACGAAAAAGTCAGCGCTCTACTTGAAAAACTGGGTATTCAATTTTTAGATTTCAAAGACCAAGTGATTTTTGAAAAGAAAGAAATGCTCACTAACTCCAATACTGTTTTTTCGATCTTTACTCCATACAAAAATAATTGGCTAAAAACACTGCAAGAAAAAGATTTGGCAGCTTACGAATGTTCTCCAACCCCTAATCAATATGCTGCTATCCCCAAAAAATTAGATGACCATTTGCTCTCACTTGAATCCATGGGATTTTGTGCAACCGGCATAGAAACCTATTTGCCACCTGGCTCAGAAGGTGGGCAAGCATTTTTAGAAGACTTTCTATCTCGTATCGATCAGTACCAAATTGGCCGTGACTTTCCTGCAATTAAAGGCGTTAGTTACCTATCTACACATTTACGCTTTGGTATGCTCTCTATAAGAGGCTTAGTACGGGAGGCTCATCGGCGTATGCTAGCTGGGAGCATGGGAGCCACGATTTGGTTAAGCGAACTAATCTGGCGTGATTTTTATTTCATGATTCTTTCGAATCACCCACGACTTGCCGAGGGCGCTTCGTTTAAACCAGATTATGACAATATCGTCTGGGAAAGTGGCGCTACTGCTAAAAAACTATTTACCGCCTGGTGCCAAGGAAAAACTGGTTATCCGCTGATTGATGCGGCCATGCATCAACTCAATCAAAGCGGTTACATGCACAATCGTCTACGCATGGTGGTTGCTAGCTTCTTAACAAAAGATCTTGGAATTGATTGGAGATGGGGTGAGGCGTATTTTGCTGAACACCTTAATGACTTTGAGCTTTCTTCGAATAATGGTGGTTGGCAATGGGCCTCGTCATCGGGATGTGATGCTCAACCCTACTTCCGCATCTTTAACCCCATCACTCAATCCGAAAAATTTGATTCTGAAGGCAAATTCATTCGGCGCTATTTACCTCAGTTAGATAAGCTTTCTAAGAAATCTATTCATGCTCCCTGGCAGGCTGGGCACATTGAACTTGAAGCAGCTGGAATTAAACTCGGGCGGGACTACCCTTTACCAGTAGTTGATCATGATGAAGCGCGCAAAAAGACCTTGGTTCGCTACAGCATTGTCAAAAAAGTAGCTTAACTGCCTCATACTTTCTGATTTACGCTTTAAGATAAGGCATGAGCAAGATCTATGCTGTGGGTGACGTACAAGGATGTGCGCCCTCACTTAAAGCCCTCGTCAAAAAACTTCCTAAAAAATCGAAAATGATTTTTTTGGGGGACTTAGTCAATCGGGGCCCCGATTCACTTGGGGCGCTCAGGCAACTCAAATCACTACAAGAAACCGGTCATGCAGAATGCATACTTGGCAATCACGACCTACACCTTCTAGCTATTGACGCCGGCCTTCGGAAAACAAAAGGTTTGGATACTGTTGAGCCAATTTTGATGGCCCCAGATCGGGCCGATCTCATACGCTGGATTCGGAACCGCCCAATGGCTTTAAGTAATGGCAAAGTTTTGACTGTACATGCGGGTGTATTGCCTCAGTGGGACTTACAGCAAACAATCGAGTGCGCTAAGGAAGTCGAAAAAGTTCTTCGAGGTAAATCTTATAAAGAATTTCTTGCCAATATGTATGGCAATCTACCTAATAAATGGAGTAATTCTTTAAAAGGATACGAGCGCTTACGCCTGATCACTAATGCCTTAACCAGAATGCGCTTTTGCACTCCTGGCGGTCAAATGGAGTTTGAAAGTAAAGAAGGTTTAGAGCAAGGACCTAAAGGCTATATCCCTTGGTTTCAAGCACCCAAAAGAAAAACAGCCGATACCCTCATTTACTTTGGGCACTGGTCTACTCTGGGGCTACTGCGCCATGACAATGTAATCGGCTTAGATACTGGCTGTGTATGGGGTGGCAAGCTAACCGCCATGGAAATTTCAGATTCAAATACAGACCAGAAAAATCTAGAGATTATTCAGGTGAATGGTTATAACCACCCACTCAAAATGTAATTCACGGTCCTACTTTTCGTTTTTGCTTACAACTTCTTAAATGAATTTTGCGCGGCAGCAATAATGGCACCTACCACCTCATTGTCATGTGCAATAGAAGTAAAACCGGCTTCATATGCCGAAGGTGCCAAATAAACTCCCTCATCTAGCATGTGATGGAAGAATTTTTTGAAGGCATCAATATCGGATTTGGTCACAGCCTCAAAGGTAGTAGGCACTTGTTTAGCAAAATAAAAGCCGAACATTCCACCAACACTATCCACGGCAAATGGAACACCAGCTTGATCCGCAGCTTGCTGTAAGCCTGCCATGAGTTTCTCTGTTTGACCAGCTAAGCATTCATAAAAACCATCGCGAGAAATAATCTCTAAAGTTTTTAATCCAGACGCAACCGCGACTGGATTACCAGACAAGGTCCCAGCTTGATAAACACCACCTAAAGGAGCAAGCTTAGACATAATTTCTTTCTTGCCACCAAAAGCCGCCATTGGCATACCTCCACCCATCACTTTACCTAAGCAAGTGAGATCAGGAGTAATGCCCTGAAGAGATTGTGCGCCACCTAAAGCTACTCTGAAGCCAGTCATCACCTCGTCATAAATCAAGACGCTACCGTATTGATTAGTCAGATTACGAATTGCAGCCAAAAAGTCTTTTGATGGCTGAATTAAATTCATATTGCCGGCAATCGGCTCAAGGATGACTGCGGCAATTTGATCGCCCTGCTTTTTGAATACCTCTTCAATTGCAGCAACATCGTTATAGGGAAGCACTAAAGTATGCTTTACAACATCCTGAGGAACACCGCTAGATGATGGGGCATTTTGCGTAGAATCAGCAAAAGTTAGCAACCCAGAGCCTGCTTTAACCAACAGACTATCTGCGTGCCCGTGGTAGCAACCCTCAAACTTAATAATCAAATCACGTCCGGTATAACCGCGTGCCAAACGCAAGGCACTCATTGTTGCCTCAGTACCGCTGGACACCATGCGTACCTGCTCAACGCTAGGCATCAAAGCGCAGATACGCTCTGCTAACTCAATCTCTCCTTCAGTAGGAGCGCCATAACTAAAACTAGTTTCAGCTGCTTTTTGAACAGCTTCAACCACTTCGGGATTCGCATGCCCAACAATCATTGGGCCCCAAGACATGATCAAGTCAATATAGCGCTTATCTTCGGCATCCCAAAAATAGGCGCCCTTAGCTCTAGATATAAAACGAGGTGTGCCACCTACCTGGCGGAATGCGCGAACTGGAGAATTCACTCCACCAGTAATGGTCTTTTGAGCGCGCTCAAAAAGAATATCATTTTGATTTATTTTTGCCATCATGGGATCCCAATTAAATTGCCATCATTTCAAAATCATCTTTACGAGCACCGCACTCTGGGCAAGTCCAATTCATAGGGACATCTTTCCAAAGTGTTCCAGGGGCAATGCCTTCATCAGGCAAACCTGCAGCCTCGTCATAAACCCAGCCACAAATTAAACACATGTAAGTTTTAAATTCCATTTGATCTTTCTCCGCTTTTCTTTAAGAAGCAAGCAATTGCATGTTGTGTATTTTAAAACGCTTATTCACCATGAGAAGGCTTTGGCTCAGGGCGCTTGGCATGCATCTCAAATTTAAATAGGCGACATTCCAGCGGACCATTAAATAATGGGGTTCTTTTAGATTCTTTAATACGCAGTTGTCCAGGCAAGGCCATGTCTGCAGTCAAAACAAAAATATTCCATCCACCAAATGTATCTTTAAGGTGTTGCCCAAATTGACGCAAAAACTCAACAAACTTAGGATCTTGCTCTTCCTGTGATTGGAGTTTTTTCAGGGATTCGCGACTTGAGCGTTTTGCGCTTTGGCGACCTGTCTCTAAATTGAGCTCAAAACGATTCTCAGGCTCCTCAACGTCATAACTAGACTCCCTAGAATCTTGTGAAGAGCGATCTTGGCCACGACCACCCTTAATTACTAAGCGCTCACCATAAGGAGGATTCAATAACATCACCCCTTCATTAGCATTACCTGGCGGCTTAGTAGCCAAGGCATCTACTTGACGTACCAACGGTTGATCTGGCAACTGTGCTCTTTGCCAATTGCCTTTATACATAGAGACTAATTTCTCATTAATATCGCCACCACTAATTTTGAGTGAATCGACACTAGGAAATTGTTTGCGCTTTTCCAACATCTGCGCAAGCGCAGCCTCTTTTAAATCCACCCAACGCTTTTGTTCTCCAGCCTCATTAAAAGGCTTTAGTCGCTGAAACCCAAACCCATGAGCAGATGTAACAAGTGGCCGATATGCTAAGCGACTTGGCTTGACATCATCACCATACATCCCAGCGCGGATAGCCCCCGGTGGAATAGCTAAAACTTTCTGAGCCGCCTCAATGAGAAACGTACCGCTTCCGCACATGGGGTCAAACAAGGTTTGCCCGGTCTGCCAGCCAGTAATCGATAAAATTCCTGCGGCTAAATTTTCTTTTAAAGGAGCGTCGCCCTTTTCATCGCGCCAACCACGTTTAAATAAAGCTTCGCCTGAAGTGTCTAAATAAATAGTGATCTGAGTGGCCGTTAAATGGGCCTGCACCCTAACATCCGGAAAAGCTGTATCAATGCTCGGACGATCGCCAGTGACATCACGTAAACGATCAACAATCGCATCTTTGATTTTGAGGGTTGCAAAGTTCAAACTTTTCAATGGTGAACGATGAGCAGTAACATCGACTCGCAATGTTTGTTTAGAGGTAAACCAATCCTCCCAAGCCAATCCGCTAGCGAGCTTATATAAATCCTCTTCTTGTCGGTATGGTGCCTGGGCCATTTGTAACAACACACGGCTAGCAATACGCGAATGTAAGTTAAGGGCCATTGCCCCTGAAATTGGTGCAGCCAATCCTATACCACCCGTTGGGCTAGTAGGTGTTGGATCGATAACCCATGCCCCTAATACCTTGGAATCTGGGCGTCCAGCAATCTCTGCAAGCTCCTGTGCAAGCGGTATTTCTAAACCACCTGGGCAAACGACAAAAAATCTCATGGGGCTAACAGTCTTATCAAGTAAATCAATTAAATAAAATTAAAATTTGTTGGAATTTCTATGGTTTAAAAATAACCAAAGCAACAATCACAACCAACAAAATCACTGGTACTTCATTAAACCAGCGATACCAAACTCCAGATTTAGTATTTACACCAGCGCGAAACTTTTTTAATAAACCCCAGCATGCATGGTGATATCCAATCACGAGCAGAATGAAAAATAGCTTGGCGTGCATCCAAACATCGCCCGCCCCAACTCCAAAATACAACCAAAGCGTCAATCCTAAGAAGACCGCGGGCACCGCTAGGATGGTCATAAATCTGAAGAGGCGGTCAGACATACCCAAAAGTCGTACATATGCATTGGCGTTTGTTTCGTCAGCAAGATTTACAAAAATACGTGGCAAATAAAACAAGCCAGCAAACCACGAAGTGATAAACACTATATGGAAAGTCTTGACCCAGAGGTAGGCATTAGTCATTTAGATGTTAGTCCCGATAGATTTCTGATTTACGTGATTAAGTACGAATCTCGCCATGGCCCATAACAATATATTTGAGTGAAGTGAGACCATCCAAACCAACAGGGCCTCGGGCATGTAGCTTGTCATTAGAAATTCCAATCTCAGCACCCAAGCCATACTCAAACCCGTCAGCAAACCGCGTACTCGCATTTACCATCACACTAGCACTATCGACTTCACGCAAGAAACGATCTGCTTGGGCTTTGTTATTAGTGATGATGGCATCCGTATGTTTACTGCCATAACGCTCAATATGGTTCATCGCCTCATCAATATCAGCGACTGTTTTAATCGACAAAATCGGAGCTAAATATTCTGTGTGCCAGTCTTCTTCATTGGCATCGACTAAACCTGTAAACCCATTGGCCTCTAAGGTTGAACGGGTTAAGCCGTCTACGCGCAGCTCCACCCCTTTATCCTGATAGATCTTGCAAAGAGTAGGCAATACTTTTTCGGCAACATTTTTATTCACAAGCAAAGTTTCCATGGCGTTACATGGTGCATAACGCTGAGTCTTCGCGTTATCACAAACCTTCACTGCCATTGCAATATCAGCATCTGCATCAATGTAAGTATGGCAAATACCATCCAAGTGCTTAATCATTGGTACACGGGCTTCCGCCATGAGTCGGGCAATCAAACTCTTGCCGCCGCGTGGAACTATCACATCAATATACTGAGTCATGGTAATCATTTCACCAACGGCAGCACGGTCAGTGGTCGTCACAACCTGAACAGCATCTTTAGGCAGTCCTGCCGCAGCCAAGCCTTCTTGAATAATTTGTGCCAGCAGAGTATTTGAGTCAATAGCCTCAGAACCACCACGTAAAATGACTGCATTACCTGACTTTAAGCAAAGTGCGGCTGCATCAATGGTAACGTTTGGACGTGATTCATAAATGATGCCAATCACTCCAAGTGGAACCCGCATCTGACTAATCTCAATACCTGAAGATTGTTTTTCAAATGGAGTAATTTTTCCAATAGGGTCTTCCAAGGAAACGATTTGCTCAAGGCCTAAGGCCATAGTCTCAATAGTTTTAGGCGACATCGTTAGACGATCAACAAATGCAGCATCTTGACCGTTTGCTTTAGCGCGCTCTACATCGACTTGATTGACCTTCTGAATCTCTTCAGCTTTCTGACGGACAACTTTGGCAATATACAATAAAGCCCGATTCTTTTGCTCACTGGATGCACGCGCCATTGCACGAGAAGCGCTACGTGCGCGCTTGCCAATATCTTGCATCATTTCTTGAATTGTTGAGCTCATTTCTTAGTTTCCAAATCTTTAATATTTACTAAATATTCTTACCGTAATAAATTACCAACTAAACGCAAACCATCCCAAGGGTCAGCTGGTAAATCAGCAGCGTGCAAACCTTTCGACTGGCGATCTAGACCGGCTGCAACTTGTATAGCTTTGCGTAACTTCAAAGGCTGGACACGTTTTAGGGCTGCCGGATATAAACGCTCTTTATTTCCCCAAATTCGATTTGCCCGCATTAATTGCTGAACTGACTCACCCGCATCACTGGCAGCCTTTAATTTAGATAGTATCCGAAGCTCTTCGGTAACACTCCAAAGAATTAATACCAATGGCTCACCCTCACCTTTAAGACCGTCCAGCATGCGATTTAACCTAGCTAGATCACCTGACAACATTGCTTCGGTTAATTCGAAAACGTTATAACGAGCTACCTTCAGAATGGATGAGCGAATTTGCTCTTCAGTCAACTGACCTTCGGGGTACAGCAAACCTAGTTTCAGAATTTCTTGATGGGCGGCGATTAGATTACCCTCAACTTGATCGGCAATAAATTCTAGAGCGCGGCGCCCTTCAGTATTACTATCAACCTCTTGATTCTGTCTTTTCAACCTGCCAGCAATCCACTGTGGAAGTTGTGTGCGATCCAAGGTATCGATCTGTATGGCCATACCCGCTTCATCGAGTGCGCTAAACCAGGCTGAAGTCTTTGTCTTGCCATCTAACCGCGGTAACACAATACACACTACCGTGTCAGGCCCTTCCGGGCTATTTGATTGAGAGGCTATTTGGGCAGCAAATTGCTTTAATGCATCTGCACCATCACGACCAGGCTTACCAGTCGGGATACGCAATTCTACCCAGCGCTTATCGCCAAATAAAGACATCGTTTGACCAGCACTCATCAGGGCGCTCCAATCAAAACCCCGCTCTTGCAACATGACTTCACGCTCTGTGTAGCCCAATTTTTTGGCAGTCTGACGTAAAGCATCCATAGCCTCCATCATCAATAGAGGCTCATCGCCGCTAAAAATATAAAGAGGTTGCATTGCACCTCCTGAGCCCAAGGATTTCAGGTGCACTTGCAAGGCATCAACTTTAACCATGCAATCTTGACCTTACTTAGAAAGCTCTTGTTTGTGGGGCTTTTGCAGCAGCAGAAACACGTCGCAAAATCTGAACAGACAAGTCTTTACGCATTAAGGTTAAAAATTGCTGTTGCTGAACATCTGAAGCTAAAACAGTAGAGTTAGAGAAGTCCATGTCTCGCGTCATATAAATTTCGCTTTCAGGAACAATTTCAGCGCCACTGGTGTCATAAGCCCTAAAGCCTACCCGAATATTTAAGCGGTAAGCAGAAACTTGGCCATTTGAGTTGTAGGCCAAAATTTCACGACCACTAATATCATTTGTAATGTCTAAAACTAAATCAGCATCCTTAGGATTGATGGCTACCTTAACATCCGTACCAGTCAAAATCGCGGTCTGCAAATCGGCTCTCATAGGGGGTGAAGGATTGCCTGTAATTGCTATAACCTTGAAAGGTAAATCAACCATGCCGCGCAAACGATAACCACAAGCCACTAAGCCACTGACTGGCGCACCAGCAATTAAGCCAATCACTGCACGTCGAAGTTTATTTACGCTCATATTAGTTTTGATGGGTTACGCAACAATATTGACTAAGCGACCAGGTACCACAATCACTTTCTTAGGCGAACCGCCGTTTAAAGCCTTTGTCGCCGGCTCACTTTGTAATGCTAAGGCTTCGATTTGTTCTTTGCTAGCATCAGCAGGCACACGAATATCACCACGTAACTTGCCATTGATTTGCAGCATCAATGTGAGCTCTGTTTGAACCAAAGCTGCTTCATCAACAGCAGGCCATGATGCGTCCAATAGAGGCCCCATAGTTTTGACATAGCCCAAATCTTTCCACAACACATGTGTTAAATGCGGAACTACCGGATAGAGAATACGTAATAAAACACTTAAGCATTCACGTAATACTGCAGGGGAGATAGCCCCTTGCTCCAACTTAATAGGCTCAAGCACATTGAGCATCTTCATCGCAGCAGAAACTACCGTGTTGTACTGACGACGTTGGTAGTCAAAATTTGCCTGCTTCAAGATATTGTGCACTTCACGGCGTAATTCTTTTTCAGCATCATTCAAGTTACTTGGCACAGCATCAGTAAGCTCACGAATCTGATTAGCTTGACTGCTCGAGTACATCCATACGCGACGCAAGAATCGAGACGCCCCATCTACGCCGGCGCCTGACCATTCAAGCT
Source organism: Burkholderiaceae bacterium (assembly GCA_947448415.1). Classification (GTDB taxonomy): domain Bacteria; phylum Pseudomonadota; class Gammaproteobacteria; order Burkholderiales; family Burkholderiaceae; genus Polynucleobacter. Next base: position 78,160 of record CANFMT010000005.1, read on the forward strand.
GTTGCTCTGGTGGCGCTGCAAACATCACAAATAAACGAGCGGTGTCTGCGCCATATTGATCAATTAATGCCTGAGGATCAACGCCATTGTTCTTACTCTTAGACATCTTCTCAACGCCGCCGATAATAATTGGTGTATTCGAAGCATCGCCAATGAGTTTGGCTCCCTTAGGTCGACCTTTTTCATCCAAATCTAATTCAATATCCAATGGATTGAGCCACGTTTTTTTACCAGCAGCATCCTCAGAGTAATAGGTCTCATTCAGAACCATGCCTTGGGTCAGCAAGTTCTGGAATGGTTCATCAAAAGTAATCAGATTAAGGTCGCGCATTACCTTAGTCCAAAAGCGCGCATAGAGTAAATGCAAGATCGCATGCTCAATACCGCCAATGTATTGATCCATTGGCATCCAATACTCATTGCGCTCATCGACCATGGATGTTGCATTCGGCCCGGTATAGCGCATGAAGTACCACGAAGAATCCACAAAGGTATCCATAGTGTCAGTCTCACGTCGCGCCGGCTTGCCGCACTGAGGACACTGAACATTTAAGAAATCTGTGCGCTTATTTAAAGGGTTGCCGCTACCATCAGGTACACAATCTTCTGGCAGAACTACGGGTAAATCGGCCTCAGGAACGGGTACCGCTCCACAACCTGGATGAGTCTCATCGCCACAATGAATAATCGGAATTGGTGTACCCCAATATCGCTGCCGAGAAATACCCCAATCGCGCAAACGATAGGTTGTTTTAATCGCTCCAATACCCATACTCTCTAAATCTTTTGCAACTGCGCTTACTGCCTCGTCATGCGAAAGACCATCAAACTTGCCGCTGTTAAAGCACACCACATCATCTTTTTGGGCATACCAATCTTGCCACTGAGTGCCGTTAAACATGGGGGAGTCTGATTTAAGAGCAATCACTTGTTTAATCGGCAATTCATACTTCAGGGCAAAAGCAAAATCACGTTCATCATGTGCTGGCACGCCCATCACGGCACCATCACCATAAGACATCAGCACATAATTACCGACCCAAACTGGAACAGGCTCATTAGTAAATGGATGTGTCACGTACAAGCCGGTAAACATACCTTCTTTTTCTTGCGTAGCTAAGTCCGCTTCAATCACACTACCGGTTTTGCATTTCTCAATGAACGCTGCAAGTGCGGGATTATTAACAGCTGCTTTCGCTGCCAATGGATGCTCTGCAGCAACTGCGCAGAAGGTAACTCCCATAATGGTGTCAGCGCGAGTGGTGAACACATGGAGCAAACCATCCTGAATAAAGTTTCCATGCTCATCAGCAATGTCATGCTTAAAAGCAAAGCGAACACCACGACTCTTACCAATCCAATTTTGTTGCATGGTCTTAACGCGCTCAGGCCAACCTAGACCATCCAGACCAGAGAGTAATTGCTCAGCATAGGCAGTAATGTTGAAGTAGTAACCCGGTATCTCACGCTTTTCTACCAAAGCACCAGAGCGCCAACCGCGGCCATCAATGACCTGTTCATTTGCCAAAACAGTTTGGTCAATTGGATCCCAATTCACAACCTGAGTTTTGCGATAAGCAACACCCTTCTCCAGCATCTTTAAAAAGAGCCATTGATTCCAACGATAATAGTCTGGATTACAAGTAGCAATTTCGCGTGACCAATCAATGGCTAAGCCCATCGCAGACATTTGCTTTTTCATATAAGCAATATTGTCGTAAGTCCATTTTGCTGGAGGAACCTTGTTCTGAATGGCGGCATTTTCAGCGGGCATTCCAAATGCATCCCAACCCATAGGCATTAATACGTTATAGCCCTGCATCCGCAATTGGCGCGCCATTACATCATTAATGGTGTAATTGCGAACATGGCCCATGTGCAGTTTGCCTGATGGATAAGGCAACATTGAACATGCGTAATATTTTGGTTTTTTCTTACCGTCTGCGTTTACTGCATTCTCAGCAACTTGATAGACTTGCGCGCTTTCCCAGTCAGCTTGCGCTGCCGCTTCAATATTGCGATAGTCATAATCCTTACTCATTCAAGACAACTCTTTTCTTCTATTTTTTTAAATTAATTGATGGACTATTTACTTGCGCAAGCCTAAAACATCCTGCATGTCATATAGGCCGGAATTCTGGTTCTGTAAAAAACGTGCGGCACGCAATGAACCCTGGGCATACGATTGACGGCTAGAAGATTTGTGGCTAATTTCAATGCGCTCGCCATCACCAGCAAACAATACAGTGTGGTCACCCACAATATCTCCACCACGAATCGTTGCAAAACCAATGGATCCCTCTTTGCGCTCGCCAGTGTGCCCTTCGCGCGCATATACCGCGACATCATCTAATTTCTCGCCCAAGGCATCAGCGATCACTTCCCCCATCTTCAGCGCAGTGCCAGAAGGTGCATCAACTTTGTGTTTATGGTGTGCTTCAATAATTTCGATGTCATAACCTTGGTTCAGCATCTTTGCAGCAATCTCTAGCAACTTAAAGGTAGCATTCACACCCACACTCATGTTTGGCGCAAAAACAATCGCCAATTTCGAGGAAGCCTTTTTCAAAGATTCAATTTGGTCAGCACTTAACCCAGTAGTACCAATAATCATTTTGGTACCCGTTTTTTCAGCTACCGCTAAATGAGCTATCGTGCCTTCAGGCCTTGTGAAGTCAATCAAGAACTGAGCATTAGCCAATACAGCAGCAACATCTGAAGAAATCAGCACCCCAGTTTTCTTGCCCAAAAATGCACCAGCATCCTCACCTAATTGAGGGCATGAAGTATGTTCAAGAGCACCCACAAGCTGAGCATCAGGAGTATTTAAAATGGCTTCGATCAACATCTTTCCCATGCGACCTGTTGCCCCAGCTATTGCAATCTTCATCATATATCTAGTCACTTCTAGTTAAGGTTGTGTAATGCTTTAGATAGCTGCTTCATTTAACGCTAATGAAAAACTACTGTTGTTTCGTCTCTGTAGCTGGAGGGATATTTGCAGCACCCGGCCCTAAGGTCTCAGGCTGTGGATCTGACTGTTTATTTGAGAAGCTAAAAAAATCCCAGAATGAGCCACTATTATTTGCATTACTGGCAGGGGCTGTTGTCGAAGCAGCACCAGCTTTCAAGTTATCAGTTGGGCTTGAAATCAATAACTCAGGCTGCTGGAGTGGCGGAGTTACTGGTGGCTTATTGGTGCCAGTAATCACCTCCCAGAATGATCTCTTGGTCTTTGCATAACCATCAATTTCAGCAACCAACTCTACTTCAGTTGGCAATGCATCACCCTCAAACTTCACTACCTTGTCACCATTAAAAAATACCGTTACACGTCGCTCTTTACCAATAACTTGTCCCGCGCGCTTAAATTCAAAAACGTAATCCCAACGATTTGCGTGGAAATAGCTCGCTAATAATGGTGTACCCAAAATCTGACGCACTTGCTCACGTGACATTCCAACTTGAAGCTTTGCGTATTGCTCGCTAGAAATAAAGTTGCCCTGCACAACATCTGGAACATAGGGTCTAAAAATTTTATTCATCCAAGCTCGTTGAGTTTCATCAACAGCTGATGTGCATCCAACCACCCCCAATAAACCCATCAGGGAAATTGCTAGCAAACCAGCTCGAGCAAGGGGAGCCCCCTTAAAAAGTGGGTTCAAAAAGCGATTAAAAAGTTCAAGGCAATTTTGCATAGCTGGCCGTATCATTAAGACATTGATTTTAGCTCCCAATGCCATGAATACGACCCAAAACCCCACTCCCTCAGATTTAAGAGATATCGGCCTAAAAGCGACTGGTCCGCGGATGAAAATCTTGGATTTTTTTCATCAAAATAGCGGGACCCACTTTAGCGCCGAAGACGTGTTTATGGCGCTTAAAGAAGACCAGGAAATAGGCTTAGCTACTGTTTATCGGGTGCTCACCCAGTTTGAGCAGGCTGGACTTCTATTGCGCAGTCATTTTGAGTCGAGTAAAGGTGATAGCAGGGCCATTTATGAACTCAATGAGGGTCACCACCACGATCACCTGGTTTGCCTAGATTGTGGGCATGTAGAAGAGTTTGTAGATGAAGCTATTGAAAAAAGGCAGCGAGATATAGCGAAAAACCTAGGTTTTAAGCTTCAAGAGCATTCTTTAGCGATGTATGGCCACTGCCAAAGGAAAAATTGCCAAAATAAGCAAAAATAAGAACTTTTAAGACAATTTAGATGTTTTTAGGGGCTGTAGATACAAAAAAGACCTCCATTGGAGGTCTTTTCTTATACATTTCAATTTATCCGCTAAGGAAACGCTAGGGAAAAATAGGGATTGTACGAATTTTAGCTACTTTTAACGACAGTTAATGAAATTTAATTACTTTACAGCCATTAATGCCTCAGCCGCATTGAGCATTTGAACTGAATAACCCCACTCATTGTCATACCAAGCCAATACTTTGACCAATTTACCATCGGCAGAAACACGGGTTTGAGAGGCATCGTAAATACTTGGACGCGGATCGTGGTTAAAGTCAATTGAAACCAAAGGCAAGGTATTGAATCCCAGGATTCCTTTGAGCTCACCCTCGCTGGCAGCCTTCAGAATTGAATTAACTTCATCAACGCTAGTAGCGCGACTTGCAGCAAACGTCAAATCAACCACGGATACATTAATCACGGGCACACGCATTGCAAAGCCATCGAATCGACCAGCTAATGCAGGCAACACTAAGCCAACGGCTTTAGCAGCACCCGTTTTCGTTGGGATCATGCTAGTAACGGCGGAACGCGCACGACGCATATCCTTGTGATACACATCAGTTAATACCTGATCATTAGTGAACGCGTGGATGGTTGTCATCAAACCAGATTCGATGCCGATCTTTTCGAGCAATGGCTTTACCAATGGCGCCAAACAATTTGTTGTGCAGCTTGCGTTAGAAACAACAACATCGCTTGGCTTTAATACTTGTTGGTTTACACCATACACAATCGTGGCATCAACGTCTTTTTCACCAGGAGCAGAAATCAAGACCTTCTTGGCGCCCTGTTGAATATGAATCATCGCTTTTTCTTTAGAGGTAAATTTACCGGTGCACTCTAAGACCAGATCAACACCCAGCTCACCCCATGGTGTTTCTGCAGGATTACGTGTGCAGAACATTTTGATGCGATCGCCATTCACCACCATGCAATCACCATCAACTGAAACCTCAGCTGGGAAACGGCCATGCGCAGAGTCGTATTGGGTAAGGTGGGCATTGATAGCAATGTCACCCATCGCATTAATTGCGACGATCTTGATATCGCGACGTGGCTTACCGTTCACTTGATCTTCATATAGGGCACGCAAAACCATACGCCCGATACGTCCATAACCATTAATTGCGACACGAATTGTCATTTATTTCCCCTTACTAATATTGAATTTATTTCTGTCGATTTACTTCTTCGAGATGCATTCTTTAACAGTCTTGGCAATCTGATCTGCTGTTAAACCAAAATACTCATACAGTTTTGGCGCCGGCGCTGACTCACCAAAGGTATCAACACCATGCACTGCTGCACAACCATACTTCCACCAAAAATCTGTCACACCAGCCTCAACTGCAATACGTGGAATATTTGGCGGCAACACTGTTGACTTGTACGCAGCATCTTGTTGATCAAACACGGTAGTAGATGGAATTGAAACAACACGAATACGCAAACCTTCATTTTCTAACTGCAGGGCAGTCTGCAATGCCAAAGCAATCTCAGAACCAGTAGCTATGATGACTGCATCAATCTTGCCTGACGGATCACGTAATACATATCCACCACGAGCGATATCTTTTATTTGTTGAGCGCTACGTGAAACAAATGGGCAGTTCTGGCGACTAAAGATCAGTGCGCTTGGGCCATGTTTACGCTCAATTGCCGCGCCCCAGGCCACCGCACTCTCGGTGGTGTCGCAGGGACGCCAAACCATGAGATTAGGTATCAAACGTAGACTGGCTACATGCTCTACAGACTGGTGGGTTGGGCCATCTTCACCCAAGCCAATAGAGTCATGGGTAAAGACAAAAATACTGCGTAATTTCATCAATGCAGCCATACGCAAAGCATTACGACTGTAGTCTGAGAAAGTCAAGAAGGTGCCGCCAAAAGGAATGTAGCCACCATGCAAGGCAATACCGTTCATGATTGCGCTCATACCAAATTCGCGCACACCGTAGTTAATGTGATTACCCCATTGATCACCACGCACTGCTTTGCATGAAGACCAGTTTGTTAAATTAGAACCCGTTAAGTCAGCAGAGCCGCCCATAAATTCTGGTAAAGCCGGAGCCAATGCTTCAATTGCATTTTGACTTGCCTTACGAGTAGCAATCGTTTCTGCTTTTGATTGGCAAGTTTTTAAATATGTATTTAAGGTAGATGAAAAATCTTTTGATAATTCACCTTCCATGCGACGTTGCAATTCAGAAGCAAGTTCTGGATATTTATTTTTGTATTTTTGAAACTGCTTATTCCACTCATGCTCAGTTGCTTGACCACGCTTTTTAAAATCCCATGCTGTATAAATATCTTTCGGAATCTCAAATGGGGCATATGGCCAATTTAACGCAACGCGAGTTGCTGCAATTTCAGTAGCGCCCAATGGTGATCCGTGTACTTTATCGCTACCAGCCATATTAGGCGAGCCCTGACCAATAGCAGTCTTACAGCAGATGAGGACTGGTTTATCACTCTTTTTAGCCTTGGCAATTGCTGCCGATACCGCTTCAGCATCATGGCCATCAACATCACGTATCACATTCCAGCCATAGGCTTCAAAACGCTTTGGCGTGTCTTCATTAAACCAAGAAACTACTTTGCCATCGATGGAGATTCCATTGTCATCCCATAAGGCGATAAGCTTGTTTAACTTCAGTGTGCCAGCCAAAGAACAAACTTCATGACTAATGCCTTCCATCAAACAACCATCACCTAAAAATACATAGGTGTAGTGATCAATGATGTTGCATCCAGGGCGATTAAATTCTTCTGCTAGTAATTTTTCTGCAAGCGCCATTCCAACCGCATTAGAAATTCCTTGTCCTAATGGGCCTGTAGTTGTTTCTACGCCAGGAGTAATTCCATATTCAGGATGGCCTGGAGTTTTGCTATGCAATTGACGGAAATTTTTTAACTCTTCAATTGGCAGGTCGTAACCTGTCAGATGCAAAAGTGAATACAACAACATCGAACCATGGCCGTTAGATAAAACAAAGCGATCGCGATCGATCCAATGAGGGTCAGTTGGGTTATGCTTTAAATGTTCATTCCAAAGTCCAACTGCAATATCTGCCATACCCATCGGCATACCAGGGTGTCCTGAATTTGCCTGTTGTACTGCATCCATGGATAGAGCGCGAATGGCATTGGCCATACGAATTTGAAGGTTTGACATCGTAAAAGTGGTCTCTGGAAAATTAATTGGCTATATTTCAGTAATGCCTCAATTTTATCTTCCCGGACCATGGGAATCCGAAAAGCCCACCACCCTCACTCCTGAGGTTGCACACCATTTGCGGGTTCGACGTATTCAAGTAGGGGAATTTTTCCCAATATTTGATGGAAAAGGCCAAATTGCTAAAGGAGAGCTCCTTTCTTTGGGCGGCAAAACCGGTCAAGTCCAGCTAACAGATATTCGTACAGACACTCATCGAGAGACCCCTTATGCCATTACCTTGGCCCAAGGACTTGCTGGCGGCGACAAAATGGACTGGATCGTTGAAAAAGCGGTTGAGACCGGCGCACAAAATATTGCCCCGATGCAATGCGAGCGCTCCATTTTGAAGCTGACACGATCAAGTGACCTTGAGCGCGCCCAAAAACGCCTGGTCCACTGGGAGGGCATCATCCAAGCGGCCTGCGAACAATGCGATCGTACTGTCTTTGCCAGTCTTGAGCCCATTCAGACTTTTGAGGATTACTTAAAGGCAATTCCAAAACCTGCCCTCAAGCTACTCCTTAGTCCCGATGCCACAAAAAGCATGTATTCAGTACTCATCGAAAATGATCCTCAAGACATAGTCCTCATGATCGGACCAGAGGGTGGTCATTCACCCGAAGAAGAGGCTCAAGCAGAAGCTGCAGGCTATCAACTCGTTACCCTAGGAGAGCGGGTACTCAGAACTGAAACGGCTGGTGTAGTGGCTATTACAGCCGTTCATAGCGTATGGAACCCTGAAATGCAAAATCGCCTCAAATAGAGGCGATTTATAGGGCAACTAAGTTAGTGATTAAGCAAAAGAGTAGAACACTCTATATGGAGTGCGGCGCTCAGCCCAGAAGTCAACGGCATCACGGAACACATCTAAAAGAGTTTCACGTGCTTCTTTGTCAAATTTTTGAGTACAAGGCAAACCTTCGAGCACCACAACAAAACCAGGCTGCGGGCCAGACTTATCAACCGTAGTCGTTAAAGCATCCAACAAAGGATCGTAATTTTTAGCTTGCTGCTTAGTAAATGAGTAAGCAATCGCAATGGATTCCAATACCTCACCTTTAGTCATTGCATTAGCGCAATTGGCATAAATGAAGTGCTGACCCAATTCAGTCGCCGCTTCCTGTAGGTCAGGAGTACGGAAAGCACGTATGGATTGCACGATATTAGGGCGCACACTGCGCAACATTGCCGGCGGTCCGGCATCACGAACGGCCAAAGCGGCACGCCAAGAAGCTGTCACTTTTTTCCCCGAAACTTGATTTGCTGCATAGGTTTGTAAACGAGATAAACCGCCTTCAGCGTAAATATTGGCAGCGGATGATTCTGTTTCAAGTCGATCATTACTGTCCCAACTTTCAGCGCGGCTATGTTCTTCGAAGCCGGCTGTAGTGCTGTTTTCTGAGCGATTATTCATGATGGGTGCTAGGTTACCTGTAACACGCCATCAAATCAAGCCCAAATACAGTGCATTTTATGTAAAGTACTGATTTATATAGAAATAATTTATGTAAGTTATTGCTAACTTACATAAATTATAAGCACTTAGGTAATGCCTCTTGCGTTGCTAGCAGCCTCAACAACCGCCAAAGTTGTCACATTCACAATCCGGCGCACTGTAGCTGCTGGAGTCAAAATATGAATTGGTTTCGCAACACCCAACAATAATGGGCCGATTGCAATTCCATTCCCTGCTGCTGTTTTTAACAAGTTGTAAGAAATGTTTGCAGCATCAATATTTGGCAGAACTAGTAAATTCGCATCGCCTTTTAATGGCGAAGAAGTCACAGCACCAGCACGAATAGTTGCATCTAGAGCGCTGTCACCATGCATTTCACCGTCAACCTCAAGAGTTGGATCCGCTTCTTGAATTAAAGCTAAGACCTCGCGCATTTTGACTGCTGAAGGAGCATTGCTTGAGCCAAAGTTCGAATGAGAAAGCAGCGCTACTTTAGGTACAAGCCCAAGCTTACGCATCTCACTAGCCGCCATCAAAGTAAGTTCAGCTAATTCACAAGCGCTTGGATCGATGTTGATATGAGTATCAACCAAGAATACTTGGCGACCCGGAAGAATCAAACCAGACATCGCGCCATACACATTTGCACCAGGCTCGCGACCAACAACCTCATCAACATATTTCAAATGAGTTGCTGAGTTGCCGATTGTTCCACAGATCATGCCATCGGCCATACCTTTGATGATCATGATGGAGCCAATCAAACTATTACGACGACGCATTTCTAACTTAGCAAAAGATGCTGTAACCCCTTTGCGCTCGGTCAAACCAAGATAGGTTTGCCAGAAGTCGCGGAAACGTGAATCATTCTCAGGATTCACAATATCAAAGTCGTCACCAGCTTTCATACGTAAGCCAAACTTCTCAATACGATGTTCGATAACGGCAGGACGGCCAATCAGAATTGGCGTAGCGAGGTGCTCATCAATAATGATCTGCACAGCACGCAATACGCGCTCGTCTTCACCTTCAGCGAACACAATACGCTTTTGATTTGCCGGCACGCGCTTTGCAATACTAAAGAGCGGCTTCATCAAAGTACCTGAGTGATACACAAATTGCTGCAACTGATTGCGATAAGCATCGAAATCTTTAATTGGACGAGAAGCAACGCCATCATCCATTGCCGCCTTAGCAACTGCTGGTGCAATCACTGTAATGAGACGAGGATCAAATGGTTTTGGAATCAAATACTCAGGGCCAAAGGAGAGGTTCTCAATGCCATAAACAGAGGCAACCACTTCGCTCTGCTCAGCCTGTGCCAGCTCTGCAACAGCCTTAACCGCCGCCACTTCCATGCCACGAGTAATGGTTGTTGCACCAACATCCAATGCACCACGGAAGATGAATGGGAAACACAAGACATTATTTACTTGATTTGGGTAATCAGTGCGGCCAGTAGCCATTACTGCGTCTGGACGGACTGCCTTGACTTCCTCAGGCAAGATTTCTGGGGTTGGATTTGCTAAGGCATAGACCAATGGCTTAGGCGCCATCTTCTTCACCATGTCTTGCTTGAGCACGCCACCCGCAGACAGGCCCAAGAAAATATCGGCACCTTCAATGGCTTGATCTAATGTGCGCAAATCTGTTTCTTGGCAGAAGGGCTCCTTCTCAGGATCCATCAATTCCTGACGACCCTTATAGGCAACACCAGCCAAATCGGTTACCCAAATATTTTTACGCGAGATACCAAGATCAACCAATAGATCCAAACAAGCTAAAGCAGCAGCGCCCGCTCCAGATGTCACCAACTTGACGTCTTCAACTTTTTTACCAACAACCTTTAATCCATTGAGGATTGCTGCAGCAACCACAATAGCCGTGCCATGCTGGTCATCGTGGAAGACTGGAATCTTCATGCGGGCTTGCAATTTACGCTCCACCACAAAACAGTCTGGCGCTTTAATGTCTTCCAGGTTAATACCGCCAAAGGTAGGTTCAAGCGCCGCAATGATTTCTACTAACTTATCTGGATCGTTTTCATTCACTTCAATGTCGAAAACGTCAATGCCTGCAAATTTTTTAAAGAGGACTGCCTTACCTTCCATCACTGGCTTACTAGCCAGAGGCCCAATATTTCCTAAACCCAAAACTGCTGTACCGTTAGTAATCACACCCACCAAATTTCCGCGGGCAGTGTATTTGAATGCGTTCGCCGGATCTTTAACGATCTCTTCACAAGGTGCAGCAACGCCCGGCGTATAGGCAAGGGCTAAGTCTCGTTGATTGGTAAGTTGCTTGGTGGGGGCAATCTCAATTTTGCCTGGGGTGGGAAATTCATGGTACTGAAGGGCTGCCTCTCTTAAGGCAGCGATTTGTTGTTCTTTATTATTTTCTTTGCTCATTTGGCTACTCAGTCAGACTAATTAGGTCTCTAATTCTATTCCTGTCGGAAGTCAAAGTCCCAACAGCCATAAAATGAGACATGCATTCTCAATCGAGACCTTTAGGCGAATTTGATCTGATCCAACGTTTTTTCAAAACGGGAGCAGACTCTATGCGCCTTAACAATGCTCACGATAGTGTTTCATTGGGGATTGGGGATGATTGCGCCCTCATTAGGCCGCTCGCTGGAGAAGAAATCGCGATTACCAGCGATATGCTCGTTGAAGGTAGGCACTTTTTTTCAAATGCAAACCCTGAACTATTGGGCCGCAAAGCTTTAGCAGTCAACCTTTCCGACTTAGCAGCGATGGGTGCAAAACCCATAGGCTTCACCTTATCGATAGCATTACCAGAGATCAATTCAAATTGGTTAGAAGCGTTTTCTAAAGGCCTTTTTGACATTGCACGAGACTATTGCTGCCCTTTAATCGGCGGAGACACTACAGCTGGGCCGCTCGCAATTTCAATCACCGCATTTGGCGCCCTCCCCACTGGAAAAGCCATCCGTAGATCAGGGGCAAAAGTGAATGACGATATTTGGGTTTCGGGATCCGTTGGAGATGCAAGACTCTCCCTTGCTGCACTGCGTCATGAAATAAATTTATCTAAAGATGATTTAAGTGAAGTCGAGCATCGCATGCATCAACCCATACCTCGGGTTGACTTAGGCATCGGGCTAAGGGCATTGGCAAGTGCCGCTCTAGATGTATCGGATGGCTTACTTGGCGATCTCAAGCACATCCTGGATCAATCACAAGTCAATGCAGAGATTTATTTGAATGCAATACCAAAATCTGCAACCTTGCAAAAACAAAATTCTGAAATTCAAAATCAATTTGCAGCATGTGGTGGCGATGATTATGAAATTTGCTTTACCGCGCCAAAAAACCGACGTGATGCTATTTATCAACTTAGCAAAACACTAGGCCTACCGCTAACGATTATTGGTCTGATTACAAATAAAAACAATGTTGAAGTAAACATCAATATATTGAATGATGATGGGAGTTTGTTAAGTCCAACAGAAACTGCATCACTATTGCAATCCTTCGATCACTTTGCTTCATGACCCATATGGATGAAATCGCTCAAACCAAACCTAACCTGAAGTGGGTTTTTCAAACTGCGAGCCGAACCATAGCCTTTGGCTTTGGCAGCGGTTTAAGTCCTATAGCGCCTGGCACTGTCGGTACTCTATGGGCTTGGGCAGCCTTTCTGGCCGGGGAATATTTCCTCACCACCGAAGACTTTTTGTGGATTATTGGCGGTGGCATTTTGCTGGGGTGCTGGATCTGTGGCCAAGTCAGCGAAGAATTAGGTAAAAAGGATTTTGGCGGAATTGTTTGGGATGAGATTGTTGCATTTTGGCTAGTGCTATTAGTCATCATGCCAACTAATATTTGGATGCAAGTTCTTGCGTTTGGCTTATTTCGCTTCTTTGATGCCTTAAAGCCAGGTCCCATTGGCATGATTGATCAACACTTCAAAAACCTAGCAAGCGATCAACAGCCATCCAATTTATTACAAATCATTTGGCGTGGTTTTGGTATTGTGGTGGATGATCTCGCCGCTGCATTCTTCACTCTGTTAGTTCTCGCTCTAGTGCAATTTGCTATCAAATAAAAATATGAAATCAACCCAGTCCACACAAACATTGGCCAGCATGCTTATTGCTAAAGATTGGAAAATAGCGCTTGCCGAGTCTTGCACTGGTGGTTTAGTGTGCGCAACCTTGACGGAATTGTCAGGCTCTAGCGAATGGTTTGAACGGGGCTACATCACCTATAGCAACGAAGCAAAAACGGAGTGCTTAGGAGTGCCTCCCGAGCTAATTGAGTCCCATGGAGCAGTCAGTGAACCAGTAGCTCAAGCCATGGCTGAGGGTGCCAAACAGGCCTCAGGGGCAAATGTCGCCATTTCGATTACAGGGATTGCTGGTCCATCTGGTGGTTCAGCAGAAAAACCCGTTGGCACTGTTTGTTTTGGCTGGGCTATTGGAATCAGCTCTTCTGAAAATCGCATTCTCAGTAAAACCATGCATTTTGATGGTGATCGCAGCGCTGTTAGAGAACAAGCAAAAGATTACGCGCTTACACAATTGATAGCGCTTCTTCGAAACTAAGCACTAAAAACGCTAATTCAATTACTTCATCCAACCTTTGTGATAGAAGTAAAACAATGGAATGATGGCTGAGACAATCATTGCACCAATTGCCATTGGGTAACCCCAAGTGGCATCTAACTCTGGCATATGTTTGTAATTCATACCCCAAATACTGGCCAGCAATGTAGGCGGCATTAATGCTACAGATACCACCGAGAAGATCTTGATGATCTTAGATTGGTTCAAGTTAATAAAACCAACGGTAGCGTCCATTAAGAAGTTAATCTTGTCGAATAAGAAAGCCGTATGGTTTTCCAGGGAATCAATGTCACGCAAAATCTGGCGCGCCTCTTCCTGCTGCTCATCAGACAGTAACTTGCTGCGCATCAGAAATGACAAGGCTCTGCGGGTATCCATAACGTTACGACGGATACGCCCATTGGTATCTTCCTCTTTAGCAATAGTTTCCAAGACTTGCTCTGCATCAGCATCATTAATGTCATCTTGCAAAACTCGCTTACCAGCAAGTTCCAGATTTTCGTAAACCTCTTCCAATGCGTCTGCAGAATATTCAGCATCAGTTGAATACAAATCTAGCAACACATCTTTTGCATTACTCACAGAACCAGGACGTAAACGCGCACGCAAGCGAACCAAACGGAACACTGGCAAATCTTCGTCATGAATTGAGAACAAAACTTGCTTAGTTAAAACGAAAGCGACTCGCACGTTACGAGAAGTTTCTTCTTCATCCAATAAGAAATCTGTACGAATGTGAAGATGGCCATCATCAGCCTCAAAATAGCGCGCAGATGCCTCTAAGTCACCCAAGTCGTCTAACTCAGGCAAAAGAACACCAAAAGCCTCTTTAATCCAAATGAGTTCTTCCTCCTCTGGATCAACTACGTCGATCCAGATAGGGTTGGCATATTGCAACAATTCATTGCGATCTTCGACTTGCTCTTGAGAGAGGCGGCCATTTTGCAGGACGAACAAGTTGATCATGGTGAACTCCTAAGGAATGTGCGCTAGTTTATCCTATAGAACATGATAGTTTCACTAAAATAAGCCAAATCCAATGAACTCTCGCTCAAATACCTTTCACCAGCAACTCCAGTCTGCATGGGCTTCTCAAGGCAGCATGCTGTGCGTAGGCTTTGACCCCGACCCTAAGCGCTTACCTACCTCCCTACAAGGGAAGCCAGAAGGGATCTATGAGTTCTGTCGTGAAATCGCTGATGCCACCGCGGATCTGGTGTGTGCGTTTAAGCCCCAGTTTGCCTACTTTGCCTCCCAGAGAGCCGAGGCGCAACTTGAAAAGCTCATCAAACACCTAAAAGATAAGCATCCCCATATTCCAGTCATTCTGGACTCCAAGCGCGGTGATATAGGCAGTACCGCCGACCATTACGCCCTAGAAGCCTTTGATCGATACGGCGCAGATGCTGTCACCGTGAACCCATACATGGGCTTTGACACGATTGAGCCCTACCTAAAACATGCTGGCAAAGGTGTTATTGTCCTGTGCCGCACCTCTAATCCCGGCGGGTCTGATTTGCAGTTTCTAAATGTTGCTCTAAATAGTGAACCCCTTTATCTACATGTGGCAAAACTTGCAGCTCAAGAATGGAATAACTCAGGCCAAATTGGCTTAGTAGTGGGAGCAACCTTCCCCGAGGAAATTGCCAAAGTGCGCGCCATTGTTGGCGATATGCCTTTATTGATCCCAGGAATTGGGGCTCAAGGCGGCGATATTGATGCCACTGTCAGCGCTGGAAAAATAGCAGGCAAGCCTGGTACAGGAATGATCATCAATTCTTCAAGGGCAATTCTGTATGCCAGCTCTGGCAGTGATTTTTCACAAGCCGCTAGAACGGTTGCGCTAAGTACTCGTGACGCGCTAAGGGCTGCAACAAGCAAGTAAGTCGCTACTTATCACCTACTGACGCTTTATTTTGCGCTACCGCTTTTGGGATAAGGCGCCAAAGCAACCCGATCCATATTCTCCATAATAAATTCTTGGCGAGCAGAATAATTAATGCTGCCTCGACGGCAATACTGCTGCTTATCAAAACACTTAGGTGCCGGCAAAGCAGAGGCCAAGGCAGCAGATTGCTCTCGATCTAGCGCTGCAGGCGAAGTGGCGTAATAGTGTCGCGTCGCAGCACCAACTCCAAAAATACCTTCGCCCCACTCTACGGAGTTGAGATAAATCTCATAGAGCCTTTGCTTAGAAAGGATCAATTCTAATAAGCCGGTAATGATGAGCTCTTGACCTTTGCGCAAATAATTCTGCTCAGAAGACAAAAATAAATTCTTTGCTAATTGCTGAGTAATAGTTGAGCCTCCCCGCAATGCCACTTTAGATTGCCTTCCCGATTGGGTTTTTTGCTGATTCTGCTGTTGATTTTTCTGCCAAGCCTTTTGCATGTCTTCAAATCGCACGCCCTTATGCTGAAAAAAAATATCATCTTCACTAACCAAAACAGCACGCTTTAGGTTGTTAGCAATCTTGTCATAAGACACCCATTGAGATTGCACGGGACATGACCAATGCAATCCACATAAACGCCAACGTTCTGCCCTCTGAAACGCTGTACTACTGGGGTCCAGAGAGGCCCATAAGATAATCTGAATCGCAAAATAAGCTTGCATCGCCAGAAAGCCACAAATGAGACATTTGACTAGGTAAACAAGCCAACGCATCGAAGAAAATTAACTGCGCAGCTTAGCTAGGACACTGCGTGGATCAATAGCGGTTGCAAGATTAGCTCCACGCCACAATAAGAAGGCATCAGCAGCTTGCTCAACCAACATCCCCAAACCATCGCTGACGCGCGCACCACGCTGAAGTGCTTGTTGCATCAATGCAGTCGTTTTGCCATAGACCATGTCATAAGCAAAGGAGCTTGGGACAAAAACATTGCTTACCGCCTTGGAACCTAAGGGCGACTCATCTATAAGGCCAGCAGCCGTGGCATTAATTACCAAATCAAATGGATATTGAGTAATTAAAGGGTTCTCTAAGTCTGTCAAAGTCCGCGACTCCAGTGCAACTTCATGCTGGGCCGCAAGATTAGCAAAGATTTTTACTAATTCATCAGCTTTTGCACTTGAACGATTAGCAATAACTAAACACTTTGGAGACTGCTCTAACAATGGCCCAAGGACGCCACGAGCAGCACCGCCAGCGCCTATCAGCAATATCCGAGCACTACTGAGCGTAATACCCTGTGCCAATAAATCACGCACTAAGCCAGCACCGTCTGTATTGTCGCCATAGATCTTGCCCTCTTTAGCCCACAGTGTATTTACCGCGCCCGCTAATTGCGCACGCGAAGTCAAGACATCAGCAAGCTCTTGTGCATCAAGCTTAAAAGGCACAGTCACATTCATCCCCTTACCTCCAGCAGAAAAAAAAGATTTCGCTGCAGCGACAAAAGCATCTACCTCAGGCTGCAATCGACCATAGTGCATCTGTTGCTTGGCTTGCTCAGCAAAACGCTGGTGGATGGCAGGAGACTTGCTGTGAGAGATGGGGTTGCCAGCAACTGCGTACACGTCCAAACCAGGAAATAGCTTGGGATCCGTATGCAGATCGGTAGATGCAGGTGCGTTCATGATGGCTACAGAATAAGCGAATTTCTAAACTTTTTATATCTGCTCATTGATATTTGATTAATGACGGAGTTCCAAGCGATCAACACCGTCGCGTGTGAACTCAAAGGTAGAAACCCAGTCTAGTAAATCAATCTGATTGCGCATCTCTGATGGAAATGGGCCAAAAGGAGCTGAGGCACGCACGATGGCGATGGCTTGACGATCTAATTCAGGGTTGCCGGAGCTACGTCCAATGGAGAGGCCATCCTTACCTTGCGCATTGCTGGTAATTCGACCTTGAGCATCCACGCTAACCACAATGACAAGGCTGCCGTATAAAGGATGCCCGTTTGCTCGAGGGAAAAAAGCGCTACCGTAAGCTTCAATTTTTTGACGCATCGCATCGTAATAATGCGCAAAGGTCACGGCTTTAGTATTGGCACCGGTCAACACTTTGCGACGAGGCTGCCTACCGTCTGCTTGCAAACGTTTAGCAAGTTCAGCCTCTAAAGAATTAAGCTGTGGCGTAATTTTTTGCTCATCACCACTTTTACGTCCGCCAGATCGAGCACGCTGCTCATCCAACTTTGCCAACATTTGCTTTTGCTGTTTTTCCAGCACTTCTAAGCGAGCTTCAGCCCCTAGCCTAGCACGGTGAAGTGCGCTGGCATCTTGATTCTCCGTTTTGCCACCGCCCTGCAAGTCTGCCTGCGCTAATTTATGAGCCTTCTGCGGTGAAATCTTATTACTAGCATTTACCAACACCACACTTAATGGTGTATTGAGTCGACGATTCTGAATCTCTTCAAAGCCCCAGCGAAAAGATAGAAAGAGAATGTGAATCAGAAGGGAAGCACAAAGAGCAAACCAAAAAGGATGGCGATCCCAAAGACTGCGTAAGCGATGCAATGCCTTTCTCAAGCCATCAGGACATGGAAAATCAAAGGATTTAATCTGCGCTAGCATCTTCTTCAGGGGGATTAGAGGCTGTAGTTGCGACTTCTTCTGGAGCTGGTTCTGGCGCCTCTTCCTTAGCCTCGATTTCAAGCACTCTCACTGCTGCGCTCAATTGCAATAAGTCCACGTCCGAGACAATCACCTGCGCACGAGTCATGCGTGGGTGGCTTGCTAACTCAGGAATTGGCAGATGCAGCGGAACCAACTCAACTCTTGACATACCCTCTTTTAAATGACGAACTTGAATTGTTTTTGAATCACCGTCCTGAGCAATCCAACGTAAACACCAATACTTTTCTAAGCGGTCTTGGTACTCGCCATAGGTCTGGTAGCAAGATTCAAAATCAGCTGCAATACCCATCAAGGTCGCATCACGCGGTGGAAATGGGGCCACCATTTTGGCTGTCACACCATGTTTGGCTAATGCAATTAATTGCCATTGATTTACTAAATCAGAATACCTTCGCAAAGGAGAGGTACACCAAGCGTAGTAATCCAACCCTAGACCTTCATGAGGTCCTGGTGTGGTTTGCATGCGAGTACGTAAAGGACCCCAACCCTTCTGAGTTCTAAATAATCCAGGAAGTCCATGATCTGCCAGCAGCTGTCCGGATGCGCTATTACAGAAAATCATCCACTCGGCAACAATCGTATCCAAAATCGATCCGCGTTGACGAGGAACAATCTCTACTTGCTGATTGCCATCAACATCTTTGATTTGAAAATGAAAGTCTCTTGCTAAAGCATGGGGATCAATGAGACCTAGTTGCTCTGGTCGAAGACCATTTGCAACCCGCTTTTCTTGACGACCAGCATGCAAGTGCTTGGCCGCTCTCCATAAGACAGATAGCTCTTGACGATAGGGATAGCTAGCTGCTGAATCAGCTAGGCTTTCTTCGCTAACCAGATGCTCAAGATCCTCTAAACGCAAATTGGCCGCCATGGGCACCAGTTCTGCACGCATTTGCAGCGTGCTTCGATCTACCAGGCCCTCACTATCAATATCAACATAAATCGATAAAGCAGGACGAGGTAAGCCCTCATCGAGCGAAAACTGCTCAATCACTGAATCGGGCAGCATCGTAATTTTGTCCCCCGGGAAATACACGGTAGACATCCGGTTACGAGCGACCTGATCGAGTGGATCGTCTTTCGTAATCGCTAAACCCGGTGCAGCAATATGAACACCAATCCGATGTCCGCCTTCTTGTAATTCAGTAACCGATAGAGCATCATCAATCTCAGTTGTTCCAGAATCATCAATTGAAAATGCCCTGACATCCGCCAGCGGAAGTTCCGAAATTGCAGCATCGTAAGCATCCTGATCAACAACAATACTAGGGTTGTGTAGCGCCCCATGAGGGAAGTGTGCCTTTAAAAATATCCCTTGGTGGTAGGCCAAAGGAGAGTCAATCGCTCCACAACGAATCATTAGCTGAGCAGGCGACTCTCCGCTTTCTATACATGCTGCCATCAGGGCTTTATAGGCAGAAGTGTTTTTATCTGGTGAGAAAAGTAACTGCTTTGCCGAAGACTTTAGCAATTCTGGAAAAGTACCTGAAATTAATTCCTGTTGCCACACAGACTGCTGCTCTAATTCTTTTTGTTTGCGCTCAAGAGCGGCAAGGCCAGCTTGCAGTTGCTCTAATGGTGCACGCTGAAACCGTCCACGGCCTTTGCGGCGAAAGAATACCGGTGCACCCTGCAGGGCAATTGCAAGAGCAGTCTGCTGCGAGACACTTGCTTGGGCGCCAAAGTACTCCACGGAGACATCCACCAAGCCAAACTCTTCATCCGGCGCGCAATCCCAAAGTAACTGCAAGTCAATATCTTTTGACAGAATGGATGCCTCATCCATGACTGCCTGAGCTTCAGGCTTTTCAAAGCGCAACCAAACCTCTTTAGCTTTAAGTTTGATCTTTTTGCCTGAAAGACTTGTCGCTTGCCAAGACTCCGCATCGCCAGAGCCGCTTGCGGATTGAACAATAGCGATCTTAATGTCACCACCCTCTTCATATAAAAGATTCATACTTAGAGAGAAATCCCGCCGCTAGCCTCTAAAGCAACTCCATTGACATAACTTGCCTCATCGCTGGCCAGAAATAAATACACATTTGCCATTTCTTCTGGAGTTCCAAGGCGACCTAGCCAGCTTCTTTTCTCAATATCTTGCAAAATATTTTCCGGCATTGCTTTCACCATCTCGGTCGCAATAAAGCCAGGACATACCGCATTCACACGAATGCCTTTTGGACCAAGCTCACGCGCCCACGTTTTAGTAAAACCAATAACCCCAAATTTGGTGGCTGAATAATTGGTTTGGCCAAAATTACCATAAAGGCCTACTACGCTTGAGGCGTTCACGATAGCGCCACAGCCTGCTTCGAGCATATGCGGCAGAACCAATTGAGTGCAGTTAAAGACGCCCTTTAAATTTACGTCAATCACCGTATCAAACTGCGCTTCAGTCATCTTAATTAAACGAGCATCCTGAGTAATACCAGCGTTATTGATCAAAATATCAATACGTCCATGCTTTTGCATGACCTGATCTACCGTTGCCTGGATACTGGCGCGATCGGTCACATTCATTGCATACCCTTCAGCATTAGGAATCTTTGCAGCGGCAACCTTTACTGCTTCAAGATTAATATCGGCAATGATCACCTTTGCGCCCTCTTGCGCAAAGCGCTGGGCGGTTCCAAATCCAATACCTTTTGCAGCACCCGTAATGATTGCTACTTTGTCTTTTAATCTATCGCCCATGATTTGCTTTCAGTATTTATTGATATTGTTATTTCAATGACTAATTTTTAGTTGCCAAGGGCTTTCAATATTTTCTGATGTACGCTACCAAAACCGCCATTACTCATCACCAATATGTGGTCGCCTGGACGCGCCTCTTGCGCGACAGCCTTTACCAAGGCTTCAAGATCATCAAAAGCAGATGCTTTACTTGGCTCCTTTGTATTTAGGGGTACTAATATCTCTGTCAAATCCCACCCTAAAGATTCTTTGCCAGCATTAGCGCCATAGGCAAAGACTTTATCAGCCTGCTCAAGACTTCCCGGTAGTTGCGCCTTCATCACACCAAGCTTCATGGTATTTGAACGCGGCTCTAACACTGCCAAAATTCTAGCCTTACCTACACGTCGACGTAAACCGTCCACAGTTGTAGTAATGGCTGTTGGATGATGCGCAAAATCGTCATAAACAGTAATGTCATTAGCAACACCAATGGTTTCCAGGCGGCGCTTCACATTTTTAAATTCGGCCAAAGCGCGGGCAGAATCTGCTGGATAAATTCCAATGTGATTTGCTGATGCAATTGCAGCTAGCGCATTGAGTTGATTGTGTCTTCCCATCACGCCTGAATCGAAAGCCCACTTTACTGTTGCGACTTCTTTGCCAGACTTACGAATAATGAAGCCATCACCTTCTTGAGAAATTAAGGACCATTCATTAACAGCATCCTGCCCAAAACGTTCTACCGGAGCCCAGGCACCTCTTGCAATAACACGCTCCAATGCAGGCTCCTCGCCATTCACCACCAACAGGCCATCGCCAGGGACGGTGCGAACTAAATGGTGAAATTGCGTTTCTATTGCTACGAGATCAGCGAATATATCAGCATGATCAAACTCCAAATTATTCAATAGTGCCGTGCGTGGTCTGTAATGAACAAACTTACTACGCTTATCAAAAAATGCTGTGTCGTATTCATCAGCTTCGATGACAAAATATTTACTTTCACCTAAACGTGCTGACACTGTGAAATTTAGCGGCACACCGCCAATTAAATATCCCGGTTTATAGCCATTAAATTCCAAGATCCATGTCAGCATAGCTGAGGTAGTTGTCTTGCCATGTGTACCAGCAACAGCAAGAACATGTCTGCCATATAAAACTTGTTCACCCAACCACTGTGGCCCAGAAATATATGGAAGACCTTGATTGAGAATGGCCTCCATTAGTGGATTGCCACGAGACACTACGTTACCGATAACAAATAAATCAGGCATCGTTGCAAACTGCAATAATTGGTCTGGCGAAAATCCCTCAATAAGCTCGATACCTTGAGCCTCAAGCTGAGTGCTCATTGGTGGATAGACGTTAGCATCACAACCAGTTACTCGATGTCCGGCTTGCCGAGCGATTGCGGCAATGCCGCCCATGAAAGTACCGCAAATGCCCAAGATATGTATATGCATTAGCGAATTTTAGCGAAGGAGTGGGAATGAACAGAAGACAATGGATCATCATCTGTGGAGTAGGCCTCTTGGCACTCCTTGGAGGGGCCCTCACATCACAGTGGATTTCTAAAACGGGTCTGGCCAACGACACTTCCGTAAAAGCCTTTTTTGCCAACCCATGGCAAACGCCGGATGGAAAACCCGCCAATCCTAATGAATGGCAAGGAAAAGTCTTGGTTGTGAACTTTTGGGCCTCCTGGTGCCCTCCTTGCGTTGAAGAAATGCCTGCTTTGGACAGTCTTCAGCAGGAGTATTTACAGAAAAATGTCTTATTTGTAGGTATCGGTATCGATTCACCCTCTAATATTCGTGAATTCCTCCAAAAAACTCCTGTTTCCTATCCAATCCTTATTGGCGGCATGCCGGGTAGCAATATATCCAAGCAAATGGGCAATACCCAAGGCGCACTACCTTATACCGTTGTCATTAACAGTAAGGGCAAGGCAGTTTATACAAAATTAGGAAAGATAGACGAAGATGAGCTCAATAAGGCTATTAAATCAGCTTTATAGTAGATTTTAAAAACTTTTACTACCAGTAGTATTTTGTAAAATAGCCTATTAATTAAGCAATTTAGTAAATATTTTTCATTAATTGCCCTTAAAACCAGCAAATTACATAATTTTTGATTGAAAAATTTAGCTCCTTAGACCCCTTCATAAAGGTATACTTCTTACATAGCCAGTGAAGCATTCAGCTGTAGCGGTGAACAAAGGCCATAAAAAGCAATAAACACCTAACTGCCTCTAAAAACAGGGATCTATGTCGAAAAAAGCTTCAATTCTCGTAATACAGGGCCCAAACCTCAATCTACTGGGAACCCGCGAACCCGAGGTTTACGGAAAAACCACCCTCGAAGACATACACAAAAAGCTAGGCGATCTAGCCAAAACGCAATCTGTAGACCTAAGTACTTACCAAAGTAATCATGAAGGCGAACTCATTGATCGCATCCAAAAGGCAAAACAGGATGGGGTTGATTTCATCATCATTAATCCAGGCGCCTTCACTCATACAAGCGTTGCTTTACGGGATGTCTTGGCCGGCGTAGCCATCCCATTTACCGAAGTTCACCTATCTAACATTCACCAACGCGAAGAATTTCGTAAGCACTCCTATTTATCGGATATCGCTACTGGGGTAATTTGCGGCTTAGGTGCAATTGGTTACGAATTAGCTTTGCAAGCAGCTGTTGCTCGCTTACAGAAATAAAACAATTTAAAGAATCACAAGAGAGGAAGCGCTCACATGGATCTGAGAAAACTAAAAACCTTGATCGACCTAGTTTCTGAGTCAGGTATTTCTGAATTAGAAGTAAATGAAGGTGAAGATCGCGTTCGTATCGTTAATGCAGGCTCTCCAGCTCCAGCTGGCCAAGTGGTTTATGCCAATCCAGCACCAGCATTACAAGCCGCTCCCGTAGCAGCCGCCGCACCAGCAGCAACTGCAGCCGAAGCACCTGCAGCAGAAACCGGTTTTATTGCCCGCTCTCCAATGGTAGGAACCTTCTACCGAGCACCAAATCCTGAATCACCTAATTTCGTAAACATTGGTGACACTGTAAAAGTAGGTCAAACACTTTGCATTATTGAGGCAATGAAACTTCTCAATGAAATTGAATCAGAGCAAGCTGGCGTCATTAAAGAGATTCTTTGTGAAAACGGTCAAGGCGTTGAATTTGATCAACCACTTTTCATCATTGCTTAACTCCTTAAAGCTTCCTAATAATCCTTTTTACCTAACTCAGAGCCGACATGTTCGATAAGATTCTGATTGCCAACCGGGGAGAAATTGCTCTCCGTATCCAACGCGCATGCCGCGAGTTGGGCATTAAAACTGTTGTGGTCTATTCCACTGCAGACAAAGAAGCAAAGTATGTGAGACTTGCTGATGAGGCCGTATGTATTGGTCCAGCACCTTCCCCACTAAGCTATCTCAATATGCCGGCCATTATTTCAGCAGCAGAAGTGACCGATGCTGAAGCCATTCATCCTGGCTATGGCTTTCTCTCAGAGAATGCCGATTTTGCAGAGCGTGTTGAGAAATCCGGTTTTGCATTTATTGGCCCACGCGCAGAATCCATCCGCCTAATGGGCGATAAAGTTTCTGCCAAACGCGCCATGATTAAAGCAGGCGTTCCTTGCGTTCCTGGATCCGAAGGCGCACTGCCAGACAATCCAAAAGAAATTATTGCTACCGCAAAGAAAGTTGGCTACCCAGTCATTATTAAGGCTGCAGGTGGTGGTGGGGGTCGCGGTATGCGGGTTGTTCACACCGAAGCGGCACTCATCAATGCAGTGAATATGACTCGTGAAGAGGCCGGACGTGCTTTTGGTAATCCAGAAGTCTATATGGAGAAGTTTTTAGAAAAACCTCGCCACGTAGAGATTCAGATTCTGGCTGACACTCATGGCAATGCCATTTGGCTGGGTGAGCGCGATTGTTCTATGCAACGTCGCCATCAAAAAGTCATTGAAGAAGCCCCTGCCCCAGGCATTGATCGTCGCCTGATCGCCAAAATTGGTGAACGCTGCGCTGAAGCTTGTCGTAAGATTGGCTATCGCGGTGCTGGAACCTTCGAGTTTCTTTATGAGAACAATGAATTCTTCTTTATTGAGATGAATACGCGCGTTCAGGTTGAGCACCCAGTAACTGAAATGATTACTGGTGTTGACATTGTTCAAGAGCAGATTCGGATTGCTGCTGGCTTGAAATTAGGTTATCGCCAAAAAGATATTGTTTTCCGTGGTCATGCTATTGAATGCCGACTCAATGCTGAGGATCCATTCAAATTCACCCCTAGCCCTGGTCGCATTGGTTCATTCCATATGCCTGGCGGTCCTGGCATTCGAGTAGATTCACACGCCTACAGTGGCTACATGGTTCCATCAAACTATGACTCCATGATTGGTAAGTTGATTTCTTACGGAAATACTCGTGAACAAGCTATTCGTCGTATGCAAATTGCCCTCTCTGAGATGGTGATTGATGGCATCACGACAAATGTGCCTCTCCACCGCGAGTTGATGCTTGATCCCAATTTCATGGAAGGCGGTACCAGCATTCACTACTTGGAGCACCGCCTAGAAGAGCAAGCTGCAAGTCGCGGAAAATCTTAATTCATGTCTTATCGTGAGTTAGTTTTCACAGTAGCCGCTGAAACTGCAGAGCCTTTAGGTGATGTACTTTTGGAGCTGGGCGCCCTCTCGGTAACCGTAGAAGATGATGCTGCTGGCGGGTACGACGAGAATCCACTTTATGGAGAACCAGGACTTTCTCCTGAAGTTCAAGCATGGGATAGATCGGCGGTTACCGCTCTTTTTAACCCTGAAATAGATTCCTCTGATAGCGCAGAATTTATTCCTGAACTCCTGGCATCACTCAAAGAAGCTGGTTTTAAGCTATCCCCGCCCCAAGAAAAAACGGTTGAGGATCAAGACTGGGTAAGACTTACTCAAAGTCAGTTTGCCCCCATTCAAATTGGAAAACGTATCTGGGTAGTGCCCTCTTGGCACGATGCTCCTAGCGACCCCAATGCCATTTGTTTAGCAGTGGATCCTGGCCTTGCGTTTGGTACAGGCAGTCACCCCACAACCCATTTATGTCTTCTTTGGCTAGAAGAGCACTCCAAATTAAGCAATCAAAGTCTTTTAGATTACGGCTGTGGCTCTGGAATTTTGGCAATTGCAGCAGCAAAGTTAGGCTGCAATCCCGTAGTTGGAACTGATATTGATCCACAAGCAATGGTTGCAGCCCGCAGCAATGCACAAATTAATCACACCACCATTACTTTCGTACTGCCAAATGAAGGTGCAGCAGAATTAGCTGCAGAAACTAAATACGACATCGTCATGGCCAATATTTTGGCTAATCCACTACAGGTACTAGCTCCAGCATTGGTGAATAAGATGCGCCAAGGCGGTCAAATTGTTTTATCTGGAGTGCTTGCCCGCCAAGCAGAAGAAGTAATTGCCACATACAGTCAATGGCTCAAGCTTTCCGTTTGGAAGGAAAGTGAAGGCTGGGTTTGTTTACACGGAACCTTAAGTTCAGATAAAAAAGTGGTCGAAGAAACTAATTCGACTGCGCTCGCTCAAAAAAAAAGTCTTAAGTTAGTCCTTCTAGCCGCTTTATTTTTACTTCTCCTAGTTTTTGGAGAGCACCTTTCAAGAAATTCTTTGCTTCCAGCATTAGCAACCCGTGTTGACGGCACATCAAATTCTTTTTCTGTCAGTGCGTTTTCTCTTTTGCAGCGTATTGATGAAAAACTTTGTCGCACGCTAGGATGTTTAAATCGCCCTGTGAGCGATTTTGCGGCATGGAAAATAACTTCAGCCACACTAACGCCTGAAAACGCGCGAGAGGGCCTTAAAAACGCCACCAATCAATCTATATTGCAAGTTGAAATACAAAATCGACTCGCACTTGCAGTTTTATTGCCAAATTTAGAAGTTTCTTTAACGGATGCAGAAGAATCTGAAATCAAAACACTGCAATTCTCACCAAAAGAATGGTTACCAACCTCTTGGCAAGAAACTCATCCAGATTATTTGCGACTTGGTGCGCCATCTGGCGACCTCATACGCGCTGATGTACCTATTTCGTTACCGCAAAATGCTGCGGGCTATCGAGTGCGCGCTTTTTACCCTCAATAAAACGTTTCAATTGTTAAATTCTCACCTTACAGAAAGTAATTTATGGCTAGCTTGATCTGCGGTTCTATCGCCTACGACACCATCATGAACTTTGAAGGCAAATTTGCCGATCAAATCCTGCCTGAGCAGATTCATATCCTAAATGTAGCTTTCTTGGTACCCACTATGCGTCGTGAGTTTGGTGGTTGTGCCGGCAATATTGCCTACAACCTCAATCTTTTGGGTGGCGACCCCATCATCATGGCTACCGTTGGCGGTGATGCATCGCCATACATGGATCGCCTTCAGCAACTCCAAATCGATACAAGCCATATTCGTCAAATCGAAAAAGCATTTACTGCGCAAGCCATGATCACTACTGATCAGGCTAATAACCAAATCACAGCATTTCATCCAGGAGCGATGGGTGAGTCGCACCTCAATCAGGTTTCTGCTGTAGTGGCTGAGCGGAGCAAAAACGCTAAAGGCGCAGCTAAATTCGGAATCGTCGCGCCCGATGGTCGCCAAGGGATGTGGGAGCACTGCCACCAATTGGCCGAAGCAAGCATTCCACTCATCTTCGATCCAGGCCAAGGATTGCCAATGTTTAATGGCCCAGAACTACTCGAACTGGTAGATATCGCGAGTTATTTGGCGGTCAATGACTACGAAGGTGAAATGCTTTCACAAAGAACTGGCCTAAGCATTTCAAAAGTAGCCGAACGAGTGAATGCACTGATTGTCACCAAAGGTGCAGAAGGTGCTGATATCTATGTTGACGGTAAATGTATCGCGATTCCACCGGTATCCGCAGAAAAAGTAGTTGATCCAACCGGTTGTGGAGATGCCTTTCGGGGTGGATTACTGTTTGGATTGGAAAATGGGATGGACTGGGAAACTACTGGGCGACTTGCAAGCCTGATGGGTTCAATCAAAATCACCCATCAAGGACCACAAAATCATCAATTAAGTAAAGATCAGATCGCTGCACAATTTAAAGCGGCGTTTGGCTTTAGTTTCTAGGTGCTCCATGACTCAAAACTGAGTCAAGCAAACTTTAAGAAATAAAAAAAGGGGTCTCGTGAGAGACCCCTTCTAGTAACACCCGTCTAAAGCCGAAGCTTAAGGACGTGTGCCAGTTGGGAAGGGCCAAGCAGCGGCAGATGTTGCTATTGCAGCTTTCTTAGCCGCGGGCTTTTTTACAGCAGAGCCCGCTTTCTTCGCAGCAGGCTTACTTACTTTTTTTTTGCTACGCGTTTTTTTGCAGCTGGACGCTTAGCAGCAGCTTTTTTAGCAGCAGGCTTCTTAGCAGCTACACGCTTCTTAGCAGCAGGACGCTTAGCAGCAGCTTTTTTAGCAGCAGGCTTCTTAGCAGCTACACGCTTCTTAGCAGCAGGACGCTTTTTAGCTACTTTTTTAGCAGCTGGCTTTTTAGCAGCAGCTTTTTTAGCAGCAGGCTTCTTTTTAGCTACTTTTTTAGCAGCTGGTTTCTTTGCAGCTACTTTTTTAGCAGCTGGTTTCTTTGCAGCAGGTTTTTTCTTGGCGATTGCCATAGTATTGCTCCTTCACGTGAGGATTAGTACAAACTACATTAAGAAGACCCGACCACTCATTTCCGCCTGGTTTTGCAACCTCTTGGATCTGACGAGCGAGCCATTCATCGGCGCGCGGCTTGATGCTAGGTGCTGCACGCTAATGAATCCTGGAAAAAAAGCCGTGGCCCCGAAGGACAACGGCTTCTTAAATGTGCTGGAAAAAATAGAGAGAATAGCCCTGACACCCTTGAGCAAGGGTTTTCGGATTTGAGTCTGGTTTTGCTGACTTCTAAAACTATCCAACCGTCTAATCTCCTATTTAGCCAGTTGTGCGCTTTTACTTCCGTCTTACTACTCCCAACTAAGCGCACCACCGGTTTGATACTCAATAACGCGTGTCTCAAAAAAGTTTCGTTCTTTTTTCAGATCAATCATTTCTGACATCCATGGAAA